>NZ_JABMIJ010000001.1 GCF_014885015.1 Spirabiliibacterium falconis
TTTTGCATGATCATTAACAAGCTAATACATTTTTTTAGTAATACGCCCGCCGATTTGCCCATTACGCACGGTTTATGAATATCCGTGCAACGCACGATTTCAACTTTTCCGCCTTTCTCGGTGTAGGTATCAACAAATAGCCCCTCTTTGCGTCGGATTGTGTAACCGTATGACGGCGCATAAATGCTGTTATTTTCGCCCTTGGTTGGTACATAAGCCAAAATCACACAATCACTCCAAATAGGTTTTAATTGTCCGCTTTCCTCTTTCATGGCTGCGCCAATTTTGACCGTCTTAACGTCAATCAATTCAGCGAACACTTGCGGGGTTAAAATGCCTGCGCGGGTGTATTTAATGCGATCAAGTAGCACGGTGTTTTCTTTCAGTTTTAGCCATACATCTTGCGCAATTACGCACACGTTAGGGCGTCGCCCTGTGTTGCTGATAACTGCATCAATGGCGGTATCAAATATCGGCAACGGGTTTGATTTGAGGTTGGAGAATTTACTGTCGCCAGATAAGATAAATTTGTTTTGCGTATTGTAGTTGCTTTCATCTTGGGCAAGTTTGGCTGCTTCCATTTCACGCCCTAGCGCAATGATTTCCTGTACCACTGAAAGGGCGTGCTGTTTGAGTGGGTAGCTCGCTTCGTGGTCTTCGCGGTAGTCGATAGGGTATTCAATATCGTGTTCTTCAAGCTCAATGCTAATTGCTGTCACGTCTTCAGGGGTCAAGCGGTTGCTGTCGCCGTGAACTTGGCGCACGGTGGATTGTTGGCGAAACGCTAGGCGACCAAATTGGGGGATTTTCCCGCCCTCTTTTTCGATTTCCACGATAGGGAATAGCGTTTCACATACTAGCTCATTGTTGTAATAACCGTATGCAAGCTGGGTTAAAATTGGGTCTTGGATGCGTTTTTGTGAAAGTGTTGACATGGTTAAGCTCCTTTCTTGGTGATGATATTAAATGCGGTTAAATAGTCCGTGTTATGATGCCCCATATAAGCGCGGATTTCTTGATCTAGCGCAATCATTTCAGGCGGTGTATCGTCTGCATACGTTACACGGCTTGCGCTGTCGTTAATGGTTGCTGCGCGTTCTGTTGTGGCAATTTCTTCAAAGCAAATAACTTGCGGTAGCTCTTGAAAAAAGTCTTTTATTTTCTGTGTTAAGTTTTCTCCCTCTGAAAAGGTTAAGGTCTCGCCGTTGTCGAAGTTGTTCGCATAATTCAGCAATTCAAGTGAGCGGGCGCGGTGTTTTGGAATTAATTTTCCCTGTGCGATTAAGTCATCAATAAAATTGGCGTTACCGTCATTTTTTGATTGGTTTAACTGCGCTTTTAATTGCTCGTTTTCCGCTTTTAAGCGGTCAATTTCGGTTTGTTCCATTATTCCCCCGTTATTTGATAATTAAATTCAGTGCGGTTTTATAATCAATATCTAGTGCTTGAGATAAATAAATGGCTTTATTATTTAAATCATCAGCAAAAGAAATATCTTCATTCTCACAGTAAAAAATAAAGTCTTCTGTATCGTTAAAATAAAGATATTCAAGGCTTATTTCAGGTGGTAACATATTTTTTACGGCGGGCTTTTGGTCTTTCTCTAAAAAGCCAACGTGATTTAAATAAAATGAAATGCCTTTGGTTGGGTTTTTCTCATTCTCAATTGGAATAAAACTACTTGAAATGCCGTTAATTTGATTGCTTTTGATTTTGCCGATTAAATCGTTGTTGATTTCAGCTTCAGCAAATAACGCATTATTGCAATAAATAACACGATTTACTTTGCCGTATTCGGGCAAGTTGTTTTCAGGGTGGCCAATCACAAGAGGCGCGGGCTTAATTTCTGTATTGTATAAATTCGCAATGCGCTTTAACTCGCTTTCCGTCCATACTTTGCGCGCCCACTTGCCCCCGCCGTTATGCTTGCCAGTGCGAAATATTTCAAAAAGTGCGGTTTTCATTAATCGTCTTCCTTGAGAATGGTGTAAATCTTGTACATAGACAAATTGTACTTTTTGGCTAAAGCTGAATGATTGTTGCCTGTAAACTCTTTCTTAATGCGTGTATTACGCGCTTTAATAGATGACGGCGTAGATTTGGGAACATAGATCACAAGCCCTCCACAATAGTACGCCACCCTTTCTAGCGCATATTCAGTGATTTCGACAGCACTGCCGCCTTTCGCGATAGCTTCTTTCATGCTTTCCCTAATCCCGTCAAAAAGAACACTTGATTTTTGATTTCGTTTCGCCACAAAAGCCCTCCCTTGTTTGCTTTGGAATAACTTTAAAACACTTTAAAGAAAAAAAGATTTTAAAGTGCTTTAAAGAAAACACGCGGCCAACAAAACAAAAAATTTTTTCTATATAAGCAAAAAGTGCTTGGACAACTTGGACAATTGGACAATTTGAATTAAGCAATTGAAATTTAAGAAAATAATTTTTAAAAATTGTCCAAGTTAGGGGGTAAAAAACTTGGACAATTGTCCTAAAAACTTGGGCAATGCTCAAAAAATAGACCAAACAAGGTTATAAAATAATCAATCCTATTTTATATTATGTTAAATATGGCGGTAAGAATAAAAATCCCGCACTAGGCGGGATAATTTTTTCAGGGTTCACAGTAGGGCATAATCACATAAACGGGCGCGCGTTTTTTGTCTATGCGGTAGGGCATTTTTTGCGTGTAGCCCGCATTTTTGGACTTGTCTTTTTTCAATATGCCGTTGTTGTATAAAATTTCGCTAGCTTGGCGGTCATTAAAACCTGCTATAACTTCATTTTTGTACACAACGGGGAATATGTAAAACGTTTCTGTGCTGTTTGTTGGTGTTTCTATCTCCACATAGCCCGCGGCATCCATTGGTTGGTGTTGGCTTGGATTGTGGGGGAACTCCACAAAACGGGCGCGGTAGCGGTCAATAAAGCCGATCACTTGCTCAAGCACTTGTTCTTCTTCCTTGCTGCGTGTGCCGAACACATTCAGCCAGTCGTTGAAACTCACAATCAACGCTTCATTGATGATCTCACTTTCCCACGCGGTGAAGTTTGCTGCCATTTTGAGCGCAGTGTCAATCAAGGCGAACTTGTCCGCTACGCGGTAGATCTGCGCATCTGCGCCCTGCGGTACGCGTTTGAGCCATTTCTCTTTGTACATCTTGAAATTGGCTTTCACGCTCTCTTTGTGCGTGCTTAGGTGCTTGACCCACTCGCGCCCGATAACGCCGTAATTCTCCTTGCACGCCTCGTTTAAGTGGTCGGCGTGCGCCTTGGCATTGGCGAAGGTGTGAAAGTTTTCAGCCTTGCGAATAGGGATATTAATCAAGCGCACCAGTTGCCCCGCTTTAACGCGTATTCCCTCGCTCATTAAGAACGTCTCAACATCTTTTTCACCGGTAGACAATGTCACCGCTCGCCAGCGCATTAGCTCACGGTTTCCGCCGTCTTTTGCGCCCTGTAATTTACCCACGCCATTAAATAGCGTGTAGCAACTTGTTTCAACGTCCCGCACGCGTGAGCCTTGCCCGATTTCATCGAGTGGCAAAAAGCCGTCATTGTGCGCCATAGCTTCATTTGCAACGCCTAGGGCGGTGCTATACCACGTTAAGCGCGTTTTGTCGGGGTGTCCGTAAATGGTGCTAGCAATATTGGCGGTTGTAGTCTTGCCCGTGCTTGAGCCGCCATAAAGGTGAATGCCGAAGTTATCCGCACCTAGCAAGCCCAAAAGGGGCGCGGCAAGGCTTGCCCCCACGCCCAAAATCATGGAATGATTACCCTTGAGATAATCGCCCACATTTTCGCGCCAGCTCTCCAGCGTCCCGCGTGTGTCATAGCCATTCACTGCGGCTGATTGTCCCGCAAACAACACGGGGCGCGCGGGTTCGCCGATTACCTCACCATTTGGCAATAAGTACGCCCCGCCGTGCCAGCCTGTCAGCTCAGTAATCGTCCACGGCGTGCGCTCGCCCGCGGTTTGAAAATAGTCCGCCAGTAGGTTCTTGCTTTTGCTGTCGCTGGCGATTTTCAGCCCTTGCTTGCGTAATTGCTTCCAGCCCTCGCGCTCGCCAACAAGCTCAAGCGCAAGTGCGGTTGTTACGGGTTTATTTTCGTTTTCAGGGGTAAAGCGGAGCACAACGTAGGCGTTTTGTTCGCTCTTGCCCACGCCCACCACCTCAACGGGGCTAGAAAGCCATTTTGTATTTTCGCCCGTGATGTCGCCTGTGGCCTTGTCAATCTTTGGCACCACATAAAATAGCCCGTTTATGCCGTTTTCTGTGCGTTCGTCAATGTAGGGTGTGTTGCGGGGCTCTTTCACGGCTGCGGCGACTTGCTCGGCGATAGCCTGCGCGATTTCGTCGCCTTGGCGTATGCGCTCAATATAGCCGCTTAAATTGGCGATCTTTTGCCCTGCGCGGTCACAGTGCAAAAGCACCTTGGCGCGGGTGTTGTGGGCAATGTTCACACAAAGTGCGGTGATGGCTTTTTCGTCCACTTCGCCGAATTGATAAAGGGCGATCTCTTCTTGCTTTTCGTCAGCCACGCGGTAAAGGTTGATCTCGCTCAAAATATCATTATTGAGAATAACGGGCGGTTTTGATTTTTCGTGACTGATAAGATCACACAACAACCGCCAGCCCACGCCGTCGCCGTTGTGGTAGGCTTCCCACGCATCTGGACCGATTAAAATTAATTGTTGCTCACGGTAGTTGTTGCCTTGCTTTTTCAGATACGGGGCATTTTTAAGCTTGCTCATTGGTGCCCCCTTAATTGTTTTTCAATGATGTTTAATTTTCCAATCAGCACGGTAGACAGATCACTAAATCCCCTTAAAATAATTTTTGATGTTTCAATTTCTGCAAGTGCTTCATCAAATTTTGAGGTGGCTTTTTTTCCGCCTTTAATGATTTTCAAGGTAGGTTTTGAATTACGCATAACGCCCCCCTTTCACTCCTGCCACCAAAGTGCGGTCAGTCTTTGCACTGTCGGGCAATTGTCCTAGCAAAATCAGCACATAATCACGCGCAAAGCTGGCGCGGGCGTGTTGTTCGCTGTTGGCTTGAATGCGCAATTGTTGCGCGCGGGTGCGGTCGTAGTGTTGGCGTGATACGCCGAGAAATTGATAGATCATGGCTGTAACTCCAATGTTAAATTTTTCTGAAGTTACCGCTAAAGTTTCGAGGCTTGGGCGGTAACGTGTAACGGGCTCGAAAACTGCGAACACTGGAACACAGCAAAGGGCGGAACCTTTCCCGCTACACGCTACCATTGAAAGACGCTCTCGGCTTTCGTGAAGCTCTTGGCGTTCTTGAAGTGTACGTGCGCTACACATAAAAAAACACGCATGAGGCGTGCAATGCGCCAATGTTTTATCGTTCGAGTTTCGAGGCTCGGCGGTTGATTTTGCAACCGCACGGATAAAATACGACAAAAGGGGCGCACTTGTAAAGCGTTTTTTGCTAGAATGTGTGTTAGTCATTGTTTCGCGTCGTGTTTGTGAATGATGACTAGGGGCGGTGTTGTGTTGGCGCACAACTCGCCCCGCGTTGTTTCTGTTACTCGTCATTGGCGCTCTCCGTCATGTATCGCTTGATTTCACTAGCGGGGAAAAGCGTCGTCTTGCCGAATTTAACTTTTTTCAACTTCCCCACGCGCACAAGCCGATCGATTGTGGTCGGGTGGACCTTCAACAATTCAGAAAGTGTTTTGCGGGTGTAGTGTTGTTCTACTTCGTAGTTCATCGTAATGCTCCTTAATGCGTCGGTGTTCGTGTGCTGAAAATCTTATAAAATGCTTTATTGTGTTGTCAAATGTCGTCAAAATGATTAATTTGGACAATTAAAATGAGAAAAAGATTAAAACAAAAATAGCCTTCAAAGATACCTTATTTGACCCCGTTAAAATGCCGTTAAAGCGGCGCGCTATTCGTTAAAGGCTTTCTAATGGTAGGGCAAGCAAGGCAAAAGCAAAAAAGCCGTTATTTACCCTTTTTTTTCGTCGTTAAGTTTCTGATAATGATTTAACAAAAACCGTTGTGAGGAACAAAAACCGCATTTAAATGCCGTTTTAACGCTGTTTTTGATTAATTTTTTACAAAATATTACAAAAGACGAGCGGCAAGGTTGGTGGGATAACTTGGACAATTTCGCCAAAAACTTGGACAAAATGCGATTTTTCTTGGACAATTTAAGCTATAACTTGGACAATGATTTTAATATAAGTTATTGAATTTATTGTGATTGATATGTATAAATAGGGTAATTGTCCAAGTTGTCCAAGTACTTTTTGCTTATATAGAAAAAAATAAATAAAAAAGGGCGGAGATGTCCGCCCGTGGTGAAGTGCTTAAAGGGTGTTGGCTGTGGCGCACTGTTCGACATAGTCCGCCCAGCGTTGCATAATGGCTATGCGTTGCTCAAAGAAGTTAGATTGTAGGTAGGCACGGCGCACACTGTTGCCTTTCACGTCGTGCGCAAGGCATTTTTCTACCGCGTCGGGGTTTTCGCCTTGTTCGTTTAAATGCACACTGACAAGGGTTCGCATTCCGTGGGCGGTCATTACGCCCTTATAGCCCATTCTTTTCAGGGCGTTATTGAGTGTATCAGGCACCATAGGCAAGCGCGGTGAGCCAGATTTAGGGAATATATAACGGCTATTGCCCGTGATAGGTTTCATCATTGCCAGTATTTGAAGGGCTTGTTTTGATAGTGGTACACAGTGATCAACACGCATTTTCATTTTATGCGCGGGGATTGTCCAAACGGCGTTTTTCAGGTCTATTTCTTCCCACTCTGCATTGACGGCTTCTGATGACCGCACAATGGTGAGCAGTTTAAATTTGATGGCCGCTTTTGTCTGTGGTGTTGCTCTTGACTTAGCGAGGTCTTGCATAAATTGCGGTAATTGTTCAGACCTAATGCTTGGATTGTGTTTTCTCATGTGTCGCTTGAACATTTGCCCCACTTTAAGGCAAGGATTGAAAGGAATTAGCCCGCCATTTACGGCAAAATTTAAAATGGCGTTAATGTTGGTGATCAGGCGGTGGACCGTGTCTAGCGTTCCTTTGCTTTCCACCGGGCGAAGTGTGGCCACAATCAACGGCGGGGTTATGTCGGATATAGGGTAATGACCGATAAAGGGCAAAACATAAAGTTCAAGCTGTCGCCAGTATTTATCAAGGGTTTTGGCGGTGATGTCGTTTTTTTTCTTCTCTCGCCATTGTTCACATACGGCGTTGAAGGTGTTTTTATTGTCAGCCACGAGCTGCGCTTGTTGTTGCTGGCGGTGCAATGCTGGATCAATGTCATTAAGCAATAATGCCCGCATTTCTTCGCGCTTTGCCCTTGCCTGCGCTAGTGTGATTGTAGGGTAGTCGCCAAAAGAAATTTTGGTGCGCTTCTTGCTGATTGGGTGATCGTATCGAAAACGCCAAATTTTCGCGCCAGTGGGGCGGATATGCAAAAAAAGCCCCTTGCCGTCGTTTAATTCATAGTCTTTTGGCTGTGCTTTGGCTTGTGCGATCTGCGTGTTAGTTAAGCCTTTGACAATCCGCGCCATAGTACCCCCTGATCTGTTTTAGTACCCACATTTGAGGGCATTATAACGCGTGGGTACTTTATTGGGTACAATAATTTTGCGTTTATATGCGTCGTAGTGCGTCTATATACATCTTTAAAAGTGGCTGGAGTGGCGTATTTAGTGGGGTTGTGCGTCTATATGCGTCGTGGTGCTTCTTTGAATTGGTGGAGATAGACGGGATCGAACCGACGACCTCTTGCATGCCATGCAAGCGCTCTCCCAACTGAGCTATATCCCCACAAGGTGCTTTCAACTAGAAAGTGCGGTTATATTAATGACCGCACTTTTATCTGTCAATCATTTTTACAAGATTGGTCGCGATTTTATCTCAACTGTTTAAATTTGATACTACTCAGCAAATTTTTGTTCGAGATATGCAATGGCTTTGCTTAGTCGTGTAAGAGTCCGCTCACGCCCGATGGCTTCAAGGGTAATATCTAATGATGGCGATTGCCCCGAACCTGTTGTTGCTACACGCAATGGCATTCCCACTTTCCCCATACCGAGTTCAAGCTCAGCAGCCGTTTGTTCAATGACATGATGAATAGGCACTGCTTGCCACTGTGAAAGTGCGGTTAGCTTTTCAAGTACCAATTTAAGCGGTGCAATTGCCCCAACTTTAAAGTGTTTTTTATCCGCAGCTTCATCGTAGTGATCGAAGTCTTGATAAAAATAGCGACTGGCAAGTGCCATCTCTTTTAATGTTTGACAACGCTCACCGAGCATCTCCACGATCGTTGTCAATTTTGGACCTTGTGTCGTGTCGATATGATGGTGTTGCATTTGCCATTCGAGAGCGTTGGCAACCTGCTCAACAGGCATTTCGCGAATATAGTGATGATTGAGCCATTTGAGTTTTTCGGTGTTGAATGCACTCGCCGAGCGACTAACGGAATGAAGATCGAAAAGATCGATCATTTCTTGTTGGCTGAAAATTTCTTGATCGCCATGCCCCCAGCCGAGTCGCACAAGGTAGTTGATCAACGCTTCTGGCAAAATGCCTTCATCACGGTACTCCATCACACTCACTGCGCCATGGCGTTTAGAGAGCTTTTTGCTGTCATCGCCCAAGATCATCGACACATGTGCATAGATAGGGATTGGTGCACCAAGTGCTTTGAGGATATTAATTTGGCGTGGCGTGTTGTTGATATGATCTTCCCCACGCACTACATGGGTGATGCCCATATCCCAATCATCAATCACCACGCAAAAATTGTATGTTGGCGAACCGTCTGTACGGCGAATAATCAGATCATCAAGCTCACTATTGCTAATTTCAATCCGTCCACGGATTGCGTCGTCAAACACAACCGAGCCCTCTTGCGGGTTTTTAAAGCGCACCACGTGTGGCTCATCAGGGCTATGCTCGCTATGATCGTGTAAACAGTGACGGTCGTAGCGCGGTTTTTCTTTGTTGGCTTCTTGGCGCTCACGAAGCTCTTCAAGGCGCTCTTTTGAGCAGTAGCAACGGTAGGCGAGCCCTTGCTCAAGCATTTGATCGATCACGTCGTTATAGCGTTCAAAGCGTTTAGTTTGGTAATAAGGCCCGTGTTCCCAATTCAGCCCCAGCCACGCCATACTGTCTAAAATGGCATCGGTCGCTGCTTGGGTTGAGCGTTCGAGATCGGTGTCTTCAATACGCAATACAAACTCGCCTTGATTGTGGCGAGCGTAAAGCCAAGAGTAAAGTGCGGTTCGTGCACCGCCAACGTGTAAATAGCCTGTTGGGCTTGGGGCAAAGCGAGTGCGCACTTTTACAGCGGGATCTAGTGGAAAAAGGGGTTTCATTTCCATAATATAACCTTAAAATTCGATTCGTTAAGCAAATTACGGCTTATTGTACTCGGATGAGGCGGTGATGAATAGCAAAAATCAATGTTAGTGGCTATTTTTAAACCAGTTAAGCATAAAAAAAGAAAAAGTCGTTGACTGAAATACTGCGTCAATTATAATGCACCTTCACAACAAGTGGGCGATTAGCTCAGTTGGGAGAGCACCTCCCTTACAAGGAGGGGGTCACTGGTTCGAGCCCGGTATCGCCCACCACTTTTTCAAAGTCACTTGTTGCGCAAGATAAGGGTGATTAGCTCAGTTGGGAGAGCACCTCCCTTACAAGGAGGGGGTCACTGGTTCGAGCCCGGTATCACCCACCACTTATCTTGTACCCAATAAATCAAGGGGTGATTAGCTCAGTTGGGAGAGCACCTCCCTTACAAGGAGGGGGTCACTGGTTCGAGCCCGGTATCACCCACCACTTGATTTCCGCATTGCGGGCGATTAGCTCAGTTGGGAGAGCACCTCCCTTACAAGGAGGGGGTCACTGGTTCGAGCCCGGTATCGCCCACCATTATTTTTCATTGTAATTTCAGCCAAATTCATTAAAATCATGTTATTCATTTCTTACCGAGAAATATCATGAAGTTACTTAATCGGTTGCATAAAACATGCACGCGAGTGCGCTTTTATCTCGGTCAAACCGCACTTTTGCTTTTTCCTCAGTGGTATTTCCAGCGGAAAGCAAACGCCCTGAAGCGTCAGTGGCAGACAATTCAATCTTCTGCTCCCACGCGAGCGACACAGATTTTAGCGCGGGTCAATTATTATAATAAACTCACACGTCCGTTTGATCTTTCTTGCAATCCAGCACGGGAGCAAATTTGTTCGTTTCGCCTTGCCGATAATGGTTCAACCTATTATCTGGACAGTAAGCCACTGTTGAAACTGTTTTCACCGCACTTTTATTTTTTGCATGAATTTGGGGATGTAACACATGTTCCAACTGAGCCGAGTATTGTTAAAAGTCGTCCGATTATGAATACTATGCTTAACCAACCAACCAACCAACCAACCAACCAACCAACCAACCAACCAACCAACAATGAAAATTCTGTTGTGTTAAAACTCGACAGTGTGCGTCATTTCTATGTGTATCCTGATAAAGTGCGGTTTGAAGACAAAAAGCCGATGCTGGTTTGGCGTGGTGCCTCACATCAGCCGCACCGTCAACGATTTCTTGAAATGTTTCATGATCATCCATTGTGCGATGTGGGTTGCGTGCATAAACGTTCGTTAGCAACCCCTTATCATCGTGATTATTTAAGCATTGCTGAGCAATTGCAATATCGTTATGTGTTGAGCATTGAAGGCAATGATGTGGCGACGAATTTGAAATGGATTATGGCATCCAACTCACTGTGTTTTATGGTTAAACCAGTGTATGAAACCTGGCTGATGGAAGGGCGGCTTGAGGCGGGCAAGCACTATGTTGAGCTGAAAAGTGACTATTCTGATTTAGCAGAAAAAATTGCCTTTTATAATGCCAATCCTGATAAAGCTAAAGCGATTATTGCGAATGCCAATGCGTGGATGGCGCAGTTTTTCGACAAACGCCAAGAGCAACTGGTGAGCTATTTGGTGCTAGAGAACTATTTTCAATTGCAAAATGTGATGAAATAGGTCTCTTTTTTGTTGTTTTCTTAATCAAATGGGTGTAGTTTGAGCAGGAGATTATTGTGAATCCATTAGGAGGCTCTATGCGCGGGTTACACACAACACCTTATTCATCTCGCCACTATGGTGTGGCAACATTAGCAGGTATCGTCGGCGGGATACTTTCTGCCATGGTCAAATCAGGCTGTGAGGATATTTTGCCACCTCGTCCACCTGGTGCAGTGCCACCACCTATCGGTATTATCACGGATCTTGGGCTTTCGCCTGATTCGATGGTCTACACCTTCTCAGAGCAGGTCGTTAACTGGGGCGGCAATGGCATTCACTACCTCTTTTCCATTGTTATTGCCATACTTTATTGCTGCCTAGTTGAAGTGTACCCAAAAGTGAAAATGGCTTGTGGGGTAGTGTTTGGGCTAGTGGTTGCTGTGCTCGGCTTTCACACCATTGTGTTGCCTATTCTTGGGCTCACAGCCCCCATCTGGCAATGGCCAGCGGACAGCTTGATTTCAGAACTGATCGGCACCCCGATTTGGATCATTGTGATCGAAATGGTACGCTATTACCTACGCAGTCGCATTGTAGGCAATAGCATCAATTAATCACGCAACCGCACTTTGATGTAAAAGTGCGGTCTGGCATGCACAAAGCAGCGGTTATTTATGCCGCGCTTTCAGTTTGCCAATCACATCCGCCCAGCTTAAGTTGGCGTCTTGCAGCAACACGGTTAAGTGATAGGCTAAATCTGCGGCTTCACTAATTGTTTCTTCGCGATCTTTCACAGTGGCGGCAAGGGCGGTTTCCACCCCTTCTTCGCCTACTTTTTGCGCAATGCGTTTGGTGCCTTTCGCATAAAGTTGTGCGGTATAAGAACTTTGTGGATCGGCAGTTTTACGTTCACTGAGAAGGCGTTCGAGTTTAGCGAAGAAGACCCAGTTGAGTGCGTCGCTTTCAGCAAATTGGTGAAAGCAACTTTCTGCCCCCGTATGACAGGTTTCTCCGATGGGGTTTGCGATGATTAATAGCGTATCATTATCACAATCCACACTCATATCCACCACATTCAGAAAATGCCCTGAAGTTTCGCCTTTTGTCCACAACCGTTGTTTGGTACGTGAAAAAAACGTGACTTTTTTCTCAGCCAACGTTTTTTCCAGTGCCTCTGGATTCATATAGCCGAGCATTAGCACTTCACTGGTGACCGCACTTTGCACAATCACGGGCAGCAGCCCATCTACTTTTTGCCAATTGATTTCAGGCAATGTTGTCATAATAACCTTCCTGTTTAACGACGAATGTCGATCTGTTGTGTGGCGAGGTACGCTTTCAGCTCGCCAATATTAATAATTTGTTTGTGGAACACGCTCGCAGCCAGTGCGCCGTCGACGTTGGCTTCAATGAACGCATCACGAAAATGCACCATTTCGCCCGCACCGCCTGAGGCAATCAGTGGCACGTGGCACACCGACCGCACTTTTTGTAATTGCACAAGATCGTAGCCATTGCGTACACCGTCTTGATTCATCATATTTAGCACAATTTCCCCTGCGCCACGACGTTGCACTTCTTCCACCCAATCTAACGTTTGCCAGTTGGTTTGGCGAGTGCGTTTTTCATCGCCCGTAAATTGGTTGACCCAGTATTTATCTGTTTCAACATCATGCCAAGTGTCGATCCCAACCACAATCGCCTGCACGCCAAAGCGATCGGCAAGGCGTTCGATGAGCGTAGGATCAGCCAGTGCAGGGGAGTTGATGGAGATTTTATCTGCGCCAAAGGCGAAAATTTGCTCAGCATCTGCCACGGTTTTAATGCCGCCTGCGACGCAAAACGGGATATCGATTACCTCTGCCACTCGCTGCACCCAGCTTTTATCAATGGTTCGCCCGTGTGCCGAGGCGGTGATGTCGTAAAACACCAGCTCATCTGCGCCCTCTTCGGCGTAGCGTTTTGCCAGTGGCACAATATCGCCAATGATTTCATGATTGCGAAACTGCACGCCTTTGACTACCTGCCCGTCGCGCACATCTAAACAAGGAATTATCCGTTTTGCCAACATGCAATTGCCTCCGCCACGTTAAATTTGCCTTCCAACAGTGCACGGCCCACGATCACGCCAGCCACGCCTGTGCCTTTGAGGGCTTCAATGTCGGCTAGCGAGCCGATGCCGCCTGAGGATTGAAACCGCACTTTAGGGTATTGCGCGCACACTTGGCGGTAGAGATCTACATTCGATCCTGCGAGTGTGCCGTCGCGTGAGATGTCGGTGCATAGCACATGTTGTAAGCCCACTTGGCTGAAATCGTCAATCACATGCTCTAATGTGAGCGTGCTGGTTTCTTGCCAGCCGTGAATGGCGATCAATTTTTGCCCATGGGTAATATTCACATCCAGCGCAAGGACAAATTTTTCCGCACCAAAGCGTTCAAACCAGCCTTTCACCATCTCGGGTTGCTTGATGGCAGTGGAACCAATCACCACACGGTTGGCACCCACGGCAAATAAATCCGCCACATCTTGCTCAGTGCGAATACCTCCGCCCACTTGCACAGGACAGCCCGTTTTTTCAATGATCGAGCCAATAAGTGCGGTTTGGCGGGCGTTTGGATCTTTTGCCCCCGTTAAATCGACCAAATGCAACTGCTTTGCCCCTTGTGCTACATAGTCAGCAAATTGTGTGATCGGGTCGTCGCTGTAGGTGGTCTGCTTGGCATAATCGCCTTGATGCAACCGTACCACGTGCCCGTCAATTAAATCTAACGCTGGGATAATAAGTGATGTTGTCATAATGTTCCTTTCATTTTTTTCTCTGAAATCAGCGCATTTACGCTAACCATAATCGTAATTTCAAACCCCATTTGCTGGCAAGTCCTGTGGTGGTATGCACAACTTTGCCTTGTTTGATAATGATAATGCTTGGTGTTACTTGCACTTGCCATGCACTGGCAAGCGCACCTTGAGGGTCATTAATGGTGCGAAAGTGGTAATGATGCTCATGCAAATACGCCTTGACCGCACTTTTATCGCCTGAACGCAACGCTACACTGACCACTTGGACACCCTCATCCACAAGGCTTGCCACCGCAGGCGAGGTCAGCTTGCAAATCGAACACCAACTGCCCCAAAAATAGAGCAACACAGGCTTTTCTTCACTCAATTTTCCTAGCTGTAAAGTGCGGTTATTCATATCCACCAGCTCCGCCTCCAACGCATTTTGCGGCGCAACAGGGCGACGGAAGTGGTCAACAATGAGAGATATTATCAGCACTGTTAGCCCTAAGGCGAGTACATTTTTTAGCCCTTTCTTAATCCAAGGACGCATCACACCTTCTCCACAAAATTGCGTAGTAATTGTGCCCCGGCTTTTCCTGAGCGTTCGGGGTGGAACTGCACGCCGTAGAAATTACCCTGTCCAATGGCGGCGGAGAACGGTTCGCCGTAGTCGCAGGTGGCAATGGTGTGTTTATTTGGGCGCACGGCAAAGCTGTGGACAAAATAGAAGTAGCTGTCTTGCGCTAGGCCGTCAAATAGCGGATGATCCGCCTCAAACCGCACTTTATTCCAACCCATATGCGGCAGTGGTAATCCATAATCGGGCAGTTTTTCGGTTTGTCCGCCAATCACGCCCAGTGCTGCCACATTGCCCTCCACTGAGAAATCTGTCATCAGCTGCATGCCAAGGCAAATGCCCAGCACAGGTTGGGTGAGAGATTGGATGGTGTCAATCAAATCGCGATCGCGCAAATTCGCCATCGCTGCATTTGCTGTGCCCACGCCTGGCAATAACAATTTATCCGCTGAACGGATCGCATTTAAATCATGGCTAATCTCTGCCGCAATCCCTAAGCGATCAAACGCAAATTTAACAGAAGACAGGTTCGCACAACCTGTGTCGATGATAATGAGTTTGGTCATATTTCCTCTATGCAATTATTTGAATAATAGCGATTAAAATACCAATAATCACAAATGCTAAATTCCACTTTTCTTGTTTGTTTTGTTTCTCTTTTTCTTCAACTCTGCGCCTACTGTCGGCATCTAAATGTAAAATATAGTGAACATTGGCTAATTGTGTTAATAACTCTTGTGCAGACTGACTAACTTCGAGGGCATTATCAAAAACCTTCCAACATTCACATAAACTTGGATTTTTCATTAAAACAGGTTGATGAAAAAACAATATTGCATTGAATTTTGTCGCTTCAATATAGAGTTGATTTAATTCCTCTATATTACAATTTTTACTATTAATTTCTTGTGCAAGCCGATCAGCAATACATTCAATTGCGCCTAGATAAGCATAGGCGAGAGCCTGCAAAAGCAGTTGTCTTTTAAAATGATCTTTTTGTCCATCAATATGAGAGTAGAAGCAAAAACCACGCCCATCAATATATGCTCGATGTGACGGATAAGAGATGAAATCATTACTTTTTATGGCTTTTGAGCCTCGAATTTCTTTTGATAATAATGCTGCTTCATTGTCGTCGAACTGAGATTGAATTAATATACTTGCTTTGGATAATTCAAAAGCATGAACGGGTGGTGTGCTAGAATGTTCTGTAATAATTATATTCTGCTCATAGTTTTTTCCAACAAAGAATTTAAGAAAAAAGTTGCCTTGTTCATCCGTTTTAAATTGACAGTTATCAAGCAAGATTTGTCGCAGAAAGCCGATTCTACCGCCTATATTGAGATCTTGGTAGCCTGACATATCCTGTGGCGAAAATGTCTTAAAAAGCTGATATGTTTGCACTATTTCACCTCCGTTAATCAAGTGCGGTCAAACCGCACTTTGCTATTACAATACCCCTTTTGAACTCGGCAGTACGTCGCTTTCCACTTTAAAGGCTTGCCGCAAGGTGCGGCCGAAGCATTTGAAGAGGGCTTCCACTTGATGGTGGGCATTTTTGCCTTTGACTTTTAAATGTAAGGTGCAGGCGAGCGCGTAGGTGAGCGACATGAAAAAGTGCTCTACCATCTCGGTGCTGAAATCGCCGACTTTATCGCGGGTAAATTTGGCTTTGAATTTCAGGTAGGGGCGACCTGATAAATCCAGTGAACATTGTGCTTCGCATTCGTCCATCGGTAGCACAAAGCCAAAGCGGGCAATGCCACGTTTGTCGCCAAGAGCTTGTTTGAGTGCTTCGCCAAGGGCAAGTGCGGTGTCTTCGATGGTGTGGTGATCGTCAATGTGCAAATCGCCTTTCACTGTTACATTCATTCTAAAACCGCCGTGGGTGGCAATTTGGTCGAGCATGTGATCGAAAAAGCCCAGCCCCGTTGCGATGTTGTTCACACCGGTTTCATCAAGCCACACTTCCACGTGGATGTCGGTTTCTTTGGTGGTTCGGATTACGCTGGCGTGGCGTGGTTTGTGGTCTTTATAGACTTTTTTCTCCGCCAAGATTTTTTCTGCGATCAGTTCCCAAGGTAATTTCTCAGGGTGATATTGTAGACCTGTGATGCCTAAATTGTCTGCCAGTTGCAAATCCGTTTCGCGATCGCCAATCACAAAGCTATGGGCAGGGTCGAACAGTTTTTTATCAATGTATTTTTTCAACAATTTGGTTTTCGGCTTGCGGCAATCGCAGTTATCTTCGCTCTTGTGTGGGCAGATGAGAATATCGTCAAAGGTGATACCTTGGGAGCGAAAAATTTCTAACATCGTGTTGTGTGGTGCGTCAAAATCTGCCTGAGGGAAAGCGTCAGTGCCTAAACCGTCTTGATTGCTGACCATCACAAAACGGTAGCCTTTGTCCTTGAGTTTTAACAATGCCGGGATCACATTCGGCTCAAGTTTTAATTTTTCGAGGCTGTCGATTTGAAAATCGGTTTTCGGCTCGTCAATCAGCGTGCCGTCACGGTCGATAAAAAGAATGTTTTGTTGTGTCATAATGTGTCCTTAGCGTTGTGCAAATGTATTAATCGCCGCCAGTGTGCGTGCGTTTTCATCTTGGGAGCCGATGGTCATGCGAATGCAATTTTCGAGCATGAATTGGCTGTGTTGATTACGTAAAATAATGCCATTGTGCCAGAGATAATCAAATAGGGCTTGCCCGTCTTTGGCTCGGAACAGCACATAGTTAGTGGCACTATCAAATACGTGTTCAATAATCGGACAGTTTTGCAAGGCGTTGATGACGAAAGTGCGGTTGTCGATCACCTCTTGCACGCGTACACGCATTGCGTTTATCCCTTCATCGCTCAGGGCTTGTTCGGCGATGTCGCTTACTGGCACAGGGATGGGGTAAGGGGCAATTACTTTTTGTAACACCTCAATAAGTGCTGGGTTTGCCAGTGTGAAGCCGCAGCGAAGTCCTGCCAGCGCAAAGGCTTTGGACAATGTGCGGATAATCGCCAAGTGTGGGTAGCGTGGCAAAAGTGCGGTTACGCTGTGTTCTGGACAAAATTCAATATACGCCTCGTCCACCACCACGATAGCACGCTCGGCGGTCATGTCTAAAAGTGCGGTCAGATCATCACGGTTAAGCAACGTACCCGTTGGGTTGTTCGGTGAGCAGACAAAAATGACTTTCACGCCGTCAAGGTTTTGCTCAATTTGGGCTAAATCGAGCTGAAAATTCTCCTTTAGCGGCACGGATTTGAGCGAGACACCGCAAGTTTCGCTGCTAACAGAATACATGCCATACGTCGGCGGACAGTACATTACCGCATCGTGTTCTGGCTCACAAAATGCACGAATAATCAGCTCGATCGCCTCATCACCGCCACGGCTGACCAACACATTTTCAGGTGTCAGCCCTGCATAGCGGGCATAGCGTGCGATAAGGGTTTCAGGTTGTGCTTCGGGGTAGCGATGAAAAGTGCGGTTTTTCAGTTGAATATCAGGCGAGCTGTGGTATTCATTAGCGTTAAGCCAAATATCGCCATTGCCCCCTAAACGCCGCGCGGATTGATACGGTGTGAGAATTTGAATATTTTTACGAGCAAGAGCATTGATGTTCATAAGAAATCCTATTTATCTTTTAATGATTTTAAGCGAATGCTCACGGCATTTTTGTGCGCCTCAAGCTGTTCGGCACTGGCCATGAGTTCCACTGTTTTGGCTAAATCTTTAAACCCTTGTGGTGTGAGTTCTTGCACGGTCATGCGTTTAGAAAAATCCGCTAAGCCTAAACTGGAGCTGGTGCGTGAATAACCATAGGTTGGCAGCACGTGGTTGGTGCCGCTGGCATAATCGCCCATGCTTTCAGGGGAATAGGCACCTAAGAAAATTGAGCCTGCGTTATCTAATAGTGGCAAGAGGTTGCGTGCGTTGTCAATTTGTACGATTAAGTGTTCGGGTGCGTAAGCATTGCTGATCTCCACACATTGGGCGAGATCGCTTGCGATAATGGTACGGCTATGTTCAAGTGCTTTACGTGCTGTTTCTGCACGCGGTAATGTGGAGAGCTGGCTTTCTAGTGCTAAATCCACTTCGAGTGCGAAACTTTCACTGGTGGTAACTAGCATGACTTGCGAATCTGCGCCGTGTTCAGCTTGAGAAAGTAAATCTGAGGCGACAAAATCGGGGTCGGCCATGTCATCGGCAATGACTAACACCTCAGATGGCCCCGCTTGCATATCAATTGCGGCACCGCCTGGCATTTGGCTGACTTGGCGTTTTGCTTCGGTTACATAAGCATTGCCAGGGCCGAAAATTTTATCCACTTTCGCCACGCTTTCCGTGCCAAATGCCATGGCGACAATTGCTTGTGCACCACCCACAGCATACACCGTTTCAACGCCGCAGAGTTTGGCACAATAGAGAATTTCATCGGCAATAGGTGGAGGCGAGCAGAGCACGATTTTTTGACAACCTGCAATTTTGGCTGGAATCGCCAGCATGAGCACAGTGGAAAAGAGCGGTGCACTACCACCAGGAATATAAAGACCTACTCGATTTATTGGGCGTGTTAGCACCTGACAACGCACGCCAGCTTGGGTCTCGACATCAACGGTGGGCATCGTTTGTGCTTGATGAAACGTGCGAATATTATCATACGCATTTTGAATAGCGGCTTTTAATTCAACGCTGACACGTTCGCACGCAGCATCAATGTCAGACTGGCTGACAATGACACTTTCCAGCAATTCTTTGTCGAATTTTTCAGTTAAGGAGAGTAATGCTTTATCGCCTTGCTCTCGTACTAACGCCATGATTGTGCCAACCGCACTTTGGATATTACTGGAGGCGGACATGGCAGGGCGAATCAGTGCGTCTTGCTGTTCTGCTTTATTGAGTTCATTCCATTTTAAAATTTGCATGATTTACTCCATCATTTTTTCAATTGGCAATACCAGAATTGAACTTGCGCCGATATTTTTTAACTGCTCCATCGTTTCCCAAAATAACGTTTCTTGGCTTACCATATGCAGTGCTACACGTTCGTCGTCGTGCGCAAGCGGGATAATCGTTGGGTTTTCTACGCCAGGTAATAATGCTACTACCTCTTCTAACCGCACTTTGGGTGCATGTAGCATAATGTATTTGGATTCACGCGCTTGAATGACCCCTTGCATACGGGTGAGGAGTTTATCCACCAGTGCTTGCTTTTCGCCTTCTAGCGTGCCATCGCGTTGAATTAGGCAGGCTTTGGAACGATAAATGACCTCTACCTCACGCAACCCATTGGCTTCTAATGTTGCTCCTGTGGAGACCAAATCACAAATGGCATCAGCCAACCCTGCACGAGGCGCAACTTCAACAGAGCCATTGAGCAAGCAACTTTTGAATGTGATGTTTTGCTCTGCCATAAAGCGTTTAAGCAGTTGTGGATAAGAGGTGGCGATACGCATATTGTTTAGGGATTTTTCGCCATTGTATTGTGCATCATTAGGTACGGCTAGCGATAAGCGACAATCACCAAAGTCAAGACGGCGTAGCATGTGGTATTTCACGTCTTCACCCGAATTTAAGCGAGTCAGCTCCTCTTCTTCTAATACATTCTCACCGATAATGCCAAGGTCAACTACGCCATCAAATACAAGCCCTGGAATATCGTCATCGCGTACCCGCAGAATATCAATGGGCATATTTTCGGCATAGGCAATCAGGCGTTGCTCATTGAGGTTGATTTTTACCCCGCAACGTTTTAATAACTCTTGCGAGTCGCGGCTTAGACGACCTGATTTTTGCATCGCAATGCGTAAACGTTTTTTGTCTGACATCGTATTATCCTTTCTTTTATCATTCATTTAAAATTAGCAAAAATAAACCCCTCGAAAGTGTCCTTCCGAGGGGTTAGATTGACCATGTCGTACATCACTCGGAAGTTATCTTCCAAGCAACACCAAACGCCTGAAAGATTAATCAGGGAAATGATGGTGATGATGAGTGGTACGAACAAAATTCATGTAAAGCTCCTATATAATGGCAATAACAATACTGAAAAATGTGCTGTGATGCAAGCATTGTTTTTATTATTTTTTAGGTATTAAAAATAACCGAACCGCACTTTTACTTTTTTGTGCCAAAAATGTGAGAAAGCTCGCAAAATTTAATCTTCATATATTTATTTGCGAAAATCTAATTGTTCTTAAATTTTCATTTCGATAAGATTCACTGATCACATTTTTTCAGGGGGTGGCAATGCTTGCAACATTACAAGATATTTTAGAGACAGTTAAAGCCGAAAATCTGACCACACAGCAAAAATTGATGTGTTTAGGCAATATTGCGGAGCGGTTATTTGACCCGCGAGAATTGTTACATTATACCGAAGAAGAGTGGCAGCACATTCAAAATCAGATGATTTGCGATCTCAATGAGGGCTATGCGATTTATCGCCCACGCTATATTTTGCCTGATTATTCGGTGTATATTCAAAAAGGTTGCGAGTTTTTAGAATTACCCGTGCCACAAACACTCGACGATGTGCTTGATGGGTTACTGATTTTATACGCCAATGTGCCGTCGATTACCACGTATCCTGTCTATATCGGGCGATTAGATGAGCTGCTTGAGCCATTTATTACCGATGAAAAAACGGATTACATTAAAATTAAACGCTTTTTAAATCATATTGATAAAACCATCCCCGATTCGTTCTGCCATGCCAATATTGGACCGTATGATACACGAGCAGGGCGGTTAATTTTGCAAGCTGTGATTGAGCTTGAAAATACGACACCGAATATGTCTATTCGTTATGACAAAACTAAAACCAGCCGAGAGTTTGCAGAGCTTGCGGCGAAAGCATGTTTGTTAGTATCAAAACCTTCATTTGCTAACGATGCCTATTATCGTGATGATCTGGGTGAACACTATGGGATTGCCAGCTGTTATAACGCATTACCAGAGTGCGGTGGCGCCTATACCTTAACCCGTCTGCGTTTAGGCACTATTGCTCGTGCGTGCGACAGTGTTGATCAGATGGTTAATGATTTACTGCCGCGTGTCGCGAAAATGGCATTATCTACTATGGATAAACGCCACCGCTTTTTAGTTGAAGAAGCCAACTTTTTCAGCACATCCTTTTTGGTCAAAGAAGGCTTTATTCGGCGTGAAAATTTCACCAGCATGATTGCCATTGTGGGGCTGGCGGATGCAACGAACCATTTGCTTGCCAAAGAAGGCATTAATGAAACCTTTGGGCAGAGTGTGCGCGGTGATGAAATTGCCACCGCTATTATGCAAAAACTTGATGAAGTTAATCAGGCACATCAAGGGCTCTATGTAGAGCGCACTAATAATCACTATTTATTGCATGCGCAAGTGGGGGCAAGTTGCCATGAGGAAGACAAAGCCAATACGCCAGCCCACCGTATTAAAGTGGGGCAAGAACCAACACTCTTGGCGCATTTGAAACAATCCGCACCATTTCATCAGTATTTCCCATCGGGTACGGGCGATCTGTTTGCGTTCGATCAGACCTATGTCGATCACCTTGATGCGGTGGTGGATATTATTGATGGTGCGTTTGCATCGGATTATCGTTACATTACCACCTATTTGAAAAACACCGATTTGATTCGGGTCACGGGTTATCTGGTGAAGAAAAGTGAAGTCGAACGGTTTAGAAAAGGGGAAGCCGTATTGCGTGATACCACATGGTATGGCTCAGGCACAGACGAATGTGCCGATGTGTTTGATCGCCAGTTGCGTGATGAACATGATGTGAATGCGGCATAATGCGTGTTGATAGAACGAGAAAGTGCGGTCAGACCGCACTTTTATCACTCAATGAGATTTATGTACCCTTGCACCGCATTATTCCGTTTTCCAATGTGGAAGGCAAAGGCAATCGTACGAGCATTTTTTTGCAAGGGTGCAAATTGAATTGCTTGTATTGTCATAATCCAGAAACTATTGCACGGCATAATCCTGACGCAAAATTAGTGAGTTTGCAGTATTTAGTGGATGAAGTGAAACAGGCGATGCCATTTATTCGTGGCGTCACGATTTCAGGCGGTGAGCCCACGATTCATCATCGTAAATTGGTGCCCTTATTTCAGGCGTTGCATGAGCTTGGGCTAACATGTTATTTGGATACTTCAGGCTTTTTTGATGTTGAGGCAATGAGTGAGTTGATTGCCCTGACAGACAAATTTTTGTTTGATATTAAAGGCAGTGGGCTGGGATTGCAACAATTGTGCTTTGATCGGCAAAATCGGCAAGGTAAAGTGCGGTCAACCCCAATGGAAGGGATTCGTGCGCATATCAAAACAAAAAATCTCACACGCAATATGCATAATTTGGAATGCTTATTGCCAATGGGAAAAATAGAAGAAGTGCGGTTGGTATTGATTAATGGGTTTTATGATGCCAAAACGCTGGTGCACTCGGTGTGTGGTTTATTAAAAGATTACCCTGATGTGCAGTTTAAAATAATCCGTGTTCACAATAAAGGCGTGCGTGATGCCACAGGACTTGCGCCCTTTATCCCAACAAAAGAGGAGGTTGATGCGTTGGCAGAATTTGCCAAACAGTGTGCAGTAGATAATGTGGTCACGATTTATTAACTATCTGGCTGAAAAAACCGCACTTAGGCTAAAAAGTCGGTGGTTAGTTTGACTTTGATCGCTTTTTGTTAGTTTTTATAAGATTTTTTTTGAAAATACGTCATAATCAATAACATTCTTTTTTCATTTTAGAGGTAATGTATGGACTCGTTAATGAGCATTCTCGGTATTGTTGTTTTGATTGGGATTGCGGTAATTTTTTCAAATAATCGCCGTGCCATCAATATTCGCACAGTAATTGGTGCATTTTTAATTCAATTCTGCGTTGGTGCGCTGGTGCTCTATGTGCCACCAGGTCGTCAAGCATTGCTCGCAGCCTCTGAAGCCGTCAATAAAGTTATCAACTACGGTAACGATGGGATTAATTTTTTATTCGGCGGGTTAGTGAGCGATAAAATGTTTGAAGTATTTGGGGGCGGCGGCTTTGTGTTCGCATTGCGTGTGTTGCCAACGATTGTTTTCTTCGCTTCATTAATCTCTGTTTTATATTATCTTGGCATTATGCAACTTGTAATTCGCCTCATTGGTGGATTTTTGCAAAAAGTGCTTAATACTTCAAAAACAGAATCAATGTCAGCTGCGGCCAATATTTTCGTAGGGCAGACTGAAGCACCATTATTAGTGCGTCCATACCTTGCAACTATGACAGAGTCTGAGCTATTCGCCATTATGTGTGGTGGAGTCGCCTCAATTGCGGGTGCGGTGATGATTGGTTATGCACAAATGGGGGTACCTCTTCCTTATTTGATCGCAGCGTCCTTTATGGCAGCACCAGGCGGATTATTATTTGCAAAAATTTTATACCCACAAACGCAGCATGTTGATGATTCGTTGCATATTGATGATAAAGCGGAAAAACCAGCAAATGTGCTTGATGCTGCGGCAATGGGCGCATCATCGGGTATGCAATTAGCACTTAATATCGGTGCGATGTTGCTGGCATTTATTGCATTAATTGCAATGCTTAATGGTATCATCGGCGGTGTGGGCGGCTGGTTTGGCTATGGTGATTTAAATCTTCAAACAATTCTCGGTTGGATTTTCCGTCCATTGGCATGGGTGATCGGGGTACCATGGGAGCAATCTGAAGTAGCGGGTGCTATGATAGGTCAAAAACTAGTCATTAATGAATTTGTGGCCTATGTTGATTTTGCACGCTATTTAGGAGAAAACGCCCCAATGGTGTTAGATGAAAAAACCAAAGCCATTATTACATTCGCATTATGTGGTTTTGCTAACTTTAGTTCTATTGCGATCTTAATCGGTGGTTTAGGTACCATGGCACCAAACCGTCGTAGCGACATTGCACGCTTGGGTATTCGTGCGGTAATCGCAGGATCATTATCTAATTTAATGAGTGCAACAATTGCAGGTCTATTCATCGGCTTGACAGGTGCGGTTGTCCTCGGTTAAGTTTATGCACCAATACACCACGGCTTGCCGTGGTGTTACTTTTTACAATAATAAAAAAGAGAGGCTACCATGTCGAATTTACAATCCCTGCCAGGTGCTGCCGAATTAGCACTGTCATTAATGGATTTAACCAGTTTACATGATGATGACACAGATGCGAGCATAACCGCACTTTGTCATCAAGCAAACACGCCGAAAGGTACGCCTGCCGCCTTATGTGTTTATCCACAATTTGTGCCGCTTGTGCGAGAAACGCTGGCAAAGTTGGGCTTAGAACAGGTCAAAATTGCAACGGTCACAAACTTTCCTCATGGAAATAGCGATGTTGCCAACGCGGTGGCGGAAACGGCAAGTGCGGTGCAAGCAGGCGCAGATGAAGTGGATGTTGTTTTTCCATACCGCACGTTGATGGACGGTGATGAAAAGTGCGGTTTTGTCTTGGTGCAAGAGTGTAAAAAAGTCTGCGCAGATGCAGGCGTGACATTAAAAGTCATCATCGAGACAGGTGAGTTGAAAACACCTGAATTGATTAAAAAGGCATCAGAAATTGCCATTCGCGCGGGAGCTGATTTTATTAAAACATCAACAGGAAAAGTGAGCGTGAATGCGACACCAGAGGCAGCGCGTGTGATGTTAAGCACCATTAAAGAAATGGGTGTGGAAGACAGAGTGGGATTTAAGGCAGCAGGTGGTGTGCGTACAAGCGAAGAGGCGCAATATTATTTACAGCTTGCTGCAGAGATTTTAGGCGAGAAATGGCTGGACGCTTCACATTTCCGCTTTGGTGCATCAGGGCTACTTAATGCGCTGTTGCGAACTTTAGGCGTCGATTCGTTGTCTAAATCGGATAGCTCGTATTAATAGGCAACGTGCTTTGCGTTAGACTACGCTAGGAGAAAAATAATGAAAAGAGCATTTATTTTAATGATGGATTCCTTTGGAATCGGTGCGGCTGATGATGCGGATAAATTCGGTGATGCAGGCGCAAATACATTGGGTCATATTGCACAACTGTGTGCTGAAGGTAAGGCAGATAATGAACACCGTCAAGGGCCATTAAGTTTGCCAAATTTAACGAAATTAGGTTTAGCATTAGCGGCAAAAGAATCCGCGGGTAATGTTCCTGCGGGGATGGACGCAGACAGTGATATTATAGGTGGTTATGCCTATGCGAAAGAAATTTCCTCTGGTAAAGATACGCCATCAGGGCATTGGGAAATCGCAGGCGTACCCGTATTATTTGAGTGGGGCTATTTTAAAGATCATCAAAACAGCTTCCCCCAAGAACTGCTTGATCGTATTGTCGAAAAATCAGGCATACCGGGCTATCTGGGGAATTGCCATTCATCAGGGACTGTCATTTTAGATGAATTGGGTGAGGAACATATGAAAACGGGCAAACCGATTTTCTATACGTCCGCCGATTCTGTATTCCAAATTGCTTGCCATGAGGAAACCTACGGCCTTGAAAAACTCTATGAGCTATGCCATATCGTGCGTGAAGAGCTCGAAGGCTATAACATCGGACGTGTTATTGCCCGTCCATTTGTGGGGGAGCGTGCTGGCAATTTCCAACGCACAGGTAATCGTCATGATTACTCTATTGAGCCACCTTCAGCAACGGTATTACAAAAATTGGTCGATGAGAAAGGCGGTGATGTCGTCTCTATCGGTAAAATTGCCGACATTTATGCTCACACGGGTATTACTCGTAAAATTAAAGCGACAGGGATAGAAGAGATTTTTGATAAAACAGTTGCTGAAATTAAAGCAGCTGGCGATAACACCATTGTGTTCCCGAATTTTGTCAATTTTGATTCTGACTATGGTCATCGCCGTGATGTTGCTGGTTACGCACAAGCATTAGAGTATTTTGATTCTCGTTTGCCAGAAGTACTCAAATTGGTTGAGGAAGGGGATTTATTAATTATTACCGCCGATCACGGTTGTGATCCAACTTGGCATGGCACAGATCACACTCGTGAGCATATCCCTGTGTTGATGTATGGCAGTGATGTGCCAAAAACATTTTTAGGTAAACGTGAGACATTTTCCGATGTAGGGCAAACATTAGCCAATTATTTTGACCTAAGCCCAATGGATTACGGTAAAACCATTATTGATTTTAAACAAGAAAAATAAGGATAAATTATGGCAACTCCACATATTAACGCAAAAGATGGTGCATTCGCTGATGTTGTATTAATGCCAGGCGATCCGCTACGCGCTAAGTACATTGCAGAAACATTTTTAGAAAACCCAGAGCAGGTAACGAATGTTCGTAATATGCTGGGTTTTACAGGGACTTATAAAGGGCGTAAAGTATCCGTTATGGGGCATGGCATGGGGATTCCATCGTGCTCAATTTATGCGACCGAATTGATCAAAGATTATGGCGTGAAAAAAATCATTCGCGTGGGTTCATGTGGCGCAGTGAAAGAAGATGTAAAATTGCGTGATGTCGTCATTGGGATGGGGGCATGTACTGATTCCAAGGTCAACCGTATCCGTTTTAAAGATAATGATTTTGCTGCGATTGCAGACTACTCACTGGTTGAAAGTGCGGTTCAAGCGGCGCGCGCACGCGGTGTGAATGTGCGTGTCGGGAATCTGTTCTCAGCGGATCTCTTCTATACGCCAGATGCTGAAATGTTTGATTATATGGAAAAATATGGCATTTTAGGGGTTGAAATGGAAGCGGCTGGCATCTACGGCGTGGCGGCGGAATACGGTGCAAAAGCATTAACAATCTGTACTGTATCAGATCATATTCGCACAGGTGAGCAAACCAGCGCAGAGGAACGTCAATTAACGTTTAATGAAATGATTGAAATTGCTCTTGATGCCGTATTGCTAAACGATAACGCGTAACAGGAAATGTGTAGGTATAAGGCAGCGTTGGCTGCCTTTTTCTTTGGGCTTTAAACCGCACTTTTGTTATACTGTCAACACTTTTTATCGTTAGTATAAAGTGCGGTCAACAAGGAATCGAAATGAATTTTATCGGAAAAATTTTAGGCTTTATTCTAGGCTACCGTTACGGTGGTTTTTTTGGTGCCATTTTGGGTGTCATTTTAGGGCATATGGCTGACAAAAAACTCTATGAGTTGGGATCCGTTAGTTCGAGTATTTTTAGTCGAAAATTGACGCGCCAACAGCTATTTTTACAGACGACATTTGCGGTCATGGGACATTTGAGTAAATCTAAAGGGCGAGTGACGGAAGAAGACATTCAAATGGCGCAGGCATTGATGAATCGCCTTAATTTGGACAGCAATGGGCGCAAAATGGCACAAGAGGCGTTTAATCAGGGAAAACAAAGTGATTTTCCTGTACGTCAAGTCATCCGCGAGTTTCGTCAAAGTTGTGGGCAGCGACCTGATTTATTGCGGATGTTTCTGGATATTCAAATTCAGACCGCACTTTTAGATGGGCAACTTGAAACGGCAGAGCGTGAGTTGCTAGCGGTTATTGCCCAAGAACTCGGCTTGAGCCAAATGCAATTTGAGCAAATGATGGCGATGATTTTTGCAGCGCAAAACTTCACCAGTGGTGGTTATCAGCAACGTAGCCAAAACCAAGGGGGCTATGAATACCAAGAGCAAGGAGGGGCGAGTTACACCAGCCAAAGTAGCTTACATTCCGCTTATCAAGTTTTAGGGGTGAGTGAAAATGACGATAAAACCACCGTTAAGCGGGCTTACCGTAAATTAATGAATGAATATCATCCCGACAAATTGGTCGCCAAAGGGCTGCCGCCTGAAATGATGGAAATCGCTAAGGAAAAAGCACAGAAAATTCAAGCCGCTTACGATATGATTTGTAAAGCCAAAGGCTGGAAATAATGCGCTCGCTCACACCACATTATGTGCCCGCCCTGTTGTGTGGGCTTATTTCAATATTGTTGATTTGGTCTGCGATAGCACCTTATTCGCGCGCTGTGTGGTATGCTGAAGCGTTGCCGATTATTGGCGTCTTCGCACTATTGCTATTCACGTATCCCAAATTTCAATTTAGCCAAACTGCTTATGTTTTAATGAGTATCTGGCTTATCATGCATACGATCGGCGCACACTACACGTTTGAACGTGTTCCCTTTGCATGGGGTAATGCGATGTTAAGCCCGTGGTTAGGTGAGGGGCGCAATCATTTTGATCGTGTGGCGCATTTTGCGATCGGATTTTATGCTTATCCTGTGGCGGAAATTTTACTGCGTCATCGTGCGTGTAACCGCACGTTAGCGATGCTGTTTGGGCTCTTTTTTATTATGAGCTTGGCGGCAAGCTATGAACTGATCGAATGGCAATATGCGGTAATAGCAGGCGGTGATGAAGGGGTAGCATTTTTAGGCAGTCAAGGTGATGAATGGGACGCACAAAAAGATATGCTTGCCGACACACTGGGGGCTCTGACCGCACTTTGTCTTTTTTATGTTAAACACCATGCGTAACATCAAGTTGATTCTCGCGCCAATGCAGGGGGTGCTTGACCCCCTTATGCGAGATGTGCTAACTCGTGTGAATTGCTATGATTTATGCGTGTCGGAATTTGTTCGGGTGGTCGAACAACGCTTACCAGCGAAAGCCTTTTACCGCTTATGCCCAGAACTGAAAAATCAAGGCTATACCGCCTCAGGCACCCCCGTGCGTGTGCAATTATTGGGACAATCGCCACAGTATCTAGCGGAAAATGCCGCATTGGCAGTTAGGCTGGGCTCTCATGGCATCGATCTTAATTGTGGTTGCCCGTCGAAAACGGTTAATGGCAATTGTGGTGGTGCAAGTTTATTAAAAGATCCTGAATTGATTTATCGTGCCACACTTGCTATTCGGCAAGCACTTGGTGCATCGCACTGTGTTAGTGTTAAAGTGCGGTTAGGGTGGGATAGCAGTGCTTATGCGTTTGAGATTGCAGATGCTGTTGCATGTGGTGGCGCAGATGAAATTGCGGTACATGGACGTACGAAACGTGATGGCTATCGGGCAGAGAAAATTGATTGGGCAAAAATTGGCGAGATTCAGCAGCGGTTACGTATTCCCGTCATTGCCAATGGCGAAATTTGGAATCGTGAGGATGCTGTGCGTTGCCTTGAGATGACGGGCTCTTCCCACTTAATGGTAGCACGTGGTGCGTTGAATATGCCGAATTTAAGTTATGTGATCAAACACGGAGCACCGATGGCAACCTGGCATGAGGTGGTTTCGTTGCTGGTGAACTATATCGATCTTGAAAGCCCAAATACTACCGCACTTTATCATATCGCTCGCATTAAGCAGTGGTTGCATTATTTAAAAGTGCGGTATCACCAAGCCTATGACTTATTTGAGATGATTAAACCGATTATGGACAGCCAGCAACTTAAAAGTGCGGTGCAAACCTATGCGAGAGGAGAGAGAAATGGTGCGATATGATTGGGTATTTTTTGATGCCGATGAAACCCTGTTTTCGTTTGACGCGTTTCGTGGGCTGCAATTATTGCTCGCAGATTATGGTGTAGGTTTTAGTGCACAAGATTTTGCAGAATATCAGCAATTAAATAAGCCACTATGGGCACAATATAATCAAGGACAAATTAGCGCACAGCATTTGCAAACGGCACGTTTTGCCGATATTGCGTTGAAATTGCGTGTCAGTGCAGAGGAACTTAACCATCAATTTCTTTTGAAAATGGCGGAAATTTGTCAGCCATTGCCAAATGTGGTGATGATGTTAGAAACATTGCGTGCGTTGGGGTGCCAATTGGGCATTATTACGAATGGCTTCACAGCGTTACAGCAACTACGCCTTGAGCGTACAGGATTGGCACACCATTTTGCCTTTGTGGCGATTTCTGAGCAAGTTGGTGTGGCAAAACCGCAAGTTGAGATTTTTGATTATGCGTTGCAGTGTGCCAATAATCCACCTAAAAGTGCGGTTTTAATGGTGGGAGATAGCCTTGAAACAGATATTCAAGGGGCATTCAATGCAGGTGTGGCGAGCTGCTGGCTTAACGCTAAACGACTTGAATCTTCAACACTCACGCCAACATTTGAGATTCAGTCTATGGCGCAGCTCCCTGCGCTGATTATTCAAGGTAAAAGTGCGGTTTAACCGCACGTTTAAATGCTATTGTCGGTCAGGTTGTTTCGAGCTTACTTTTTTTCGACAATTCATCGCTGAGTTTGACAATGCCACGCATACCACTTTCAACTGCTAAATTGACCAGCTCAGGGAGTGATACATTGTCTTTTTCCATGGCACATTCAATGATCATTTGTAAATTTGTACCAGCGATAACATCAACGGAATCTAATTCGTGCGCAACTGTTGCCGCAGTGCGAAATGGCGTGCCGCCTAGAATATCACAGCAAAAAAGTACGTTGTTCTCTCGCCCCATATCGTTAAGTGCGGTTTCAATTTCTTCTTTGAGCTCCGCAGGACTTTTGCTTTCAGGAAAATTTAAAAAGACGATATTTTCTTGTGGACCAATAATTTGCTGCATTGCATACTGTAGCCCAGAACCGAACTCGCCATGTCCAAGTACAATCATATTAATCATGTTTGACTCCTTCAAAAATTATCGGCTGGCTTACCAGTCGATAGCGTGATGATAAAACACTTAAGAAACACTCTATACTCATTTTAGTAATTTAAATAGATCGTGAGCCTCTTCTGTTGGAACGCCTTGAACATAGCACTCCACACCTAACGCTTTAAGTCTGTTGAATGCTCGAATGTCTTCATGGTTGACAGAACCTGTTTTGTGAATGTGTTGTTTACCTTCTGTGAAGTGCATATTACCAACATTAATGCGTGTAATTGGCACACCACCTTCAATAAGTTGTAAGCAATCAGCAGGTGTTTGACATACTAATAGAATTTTTTGGCGATCAGCCGCTTTATGGATGTTATCAATGACGTTTTGTAGCGACCAAAAACGGACATCAATACCATCAGCGAGTACCATTTCCATTAAATTTTGTCGCATTTCATCTTCTGCAACTTCATCGTTGGCAACCAAGACCAAATTTGCACCAACAAAGTCAACCCATTGTATGCCAACTTGTCCGTGGATTAACCTTTCATCAATACGACATAGTACAATATTCGGCATAGCGTTCTCCTCTATGTACATTGCACCAAACGATTTTTTTGCTCAGCTTATCAATATGATTGTAAGCATTATGAAAACCTTTTGTATGGGGGTAAAGGAGCAATTGAGTGAAACAAGATATAGTTCACAAATTTTATATGAATGAAAGGATTAAACAAGAAAAGCAGTTATGAGTGCGTCAAAAAAGACATCAGTTCAGGATGGTGAGCGAGCAGTTGATTCCATTTCGTGCTATCAATTTGTACATTAAGCAAAAAATTGCCCATGTCGTCGATTTGTTCTCGTGTGACCGCATTTTGTTGGTATAGGGCATGTCTAAGTTTCCCCGCAGATACTGGCAAACTGAGCTCAAGAGTTAAAATCGTATTTTTCAAATGTGCTTGAATGGCATCAAGTAAGAGATCTAGCCCAAGATGTTGTTGTGCTGAAATATAAACCGCACTTGGCTTTCCTTGCGCATCAAATTCCATATGCGGCTGCACGTTTTCGCACTGATCAATTTTGTTAAATACCAATAACTGCGGAATATCATCGGCTCCAATTTCTTCTAAAACAGTGTGCACAGCATCAATATTTTCTTCGCGTCGCTCATCACTGGCATCAAGCACATGTAATAGCAATGTGGCTTGTGTTGTTTCCTGCAAAGTGGATTTAAATGCTTCGACCAAATCATGGGGAAGATGACGAATAAAACCGACGGTATCGGCTAAAATGGTGGTGCCGACCTGTGCGATCTCCAACTTGCGTAAGGTGGGATCAAGGGTCGCGAAGAGTTGATCTGCGGCATATACCTCAGCCGTAGTTAAGGCATTAAATAGGGTTGACTTTCCCGCATTGGTGTAGCCAACAATGGAAACGGTAGGAATTTCTGCTTTTTGTCGCGTGCGACGATTTAAATGGCGTTGTGCACTGACTTTTGCAAGTTTTGCTTGTAATTGACTCAACCGCACTTTAATCAAGCGACGATCCGTTTCAAGCTGGGTTTCTCCCGGGCCTCTTAGCCCCACACCACCTTTTTGCCGCTCAAGGTGGGTCCAGCCTCGCACAAGACGAGTAGAGATGTGTTTGAGCTGGGCGAGTTCAACTTGAAGTTTGCCTTCGTGCGAGCGTGCACGCAGGGCGAAAATATCTAAAATGAGGGTGGTGCGATCAATAACGCGACAGCCACATAACTGCTCAAGGTTGCGGTTTTGTGCCGCACTTAGTGTGTGATTGACTAACACTACATCAGCTGCGTGCGTTTTGACGGCGGCGGCAATTTCTTCCGCTTTGCCTAATCCGACAAAATATTTCGCTTGTGGCGTGGAGCGGCTCGTTGTGAGAATATCAACGACATCAACACCAGCAGAATTTGCAAGCAGGCGGCATTCTTCAATATTTTCGACATCTTTTTGCTGTGAAAAAAATACATGCACGAGAATGGCTTTCTCATGTTCACGTACTCCTTTCGCCGCACTGACAGTAATATCGAAGGTAGGATTGACCCTGTTATCCACTTCAGGCATTAAGTACGGTAGCCTTAGTTATTTTCAACGCTGTCGTTGTTTGATGCTTGATTTGCATTGCCACTGTGATGTGAAATAGCACGCGCGGGTACAACTGTTGAAATTGCGTGTTTATACACCATTTGGCTAACGGTGTTTTTCAGCAAAATTACGAACTGGTCAAATGATTCAATTTGCCCTTGTAATTTGATGCCATTAACTAAATAAATTGAAACAGGAATGCGCTCACGACGAAGTGAGTTCAAATAAGGATCTTGTAAGGATTGTCCTTTTGCCATAATGAATTCCTTAATTGTTATAGGTTACATTCAAAAATAACATAATGATGTGAGAAATAACGAAAATAAGTCTCCACGCTCAATATAGCAACTTTCTTGACAAAAGTCATTAGGAAAGCGTGGGTAAATTATCACTTTGTGTTAGTTTTTGCAAAACAGAGTTTTTATTTTGCTCAGGTTGTAGGCTATCAAGCCATGTTATAGGATGTTTCCAGCCACGCAACCACGTGATTTGACGTTTCGCCAATTGACGCGTGGCACAGATTCCGCGATAGCGCATCTCGTCCCAGTCATAATCACCTTGCAGATATTCCCACATTTGGCGGTAGCCTACACAGCGCATTGATGGTAAGTTTAAATGCAGATCACCGCGTTGATATAATAACCGCACTTCTTGCTCAAAACCTGATGAGAGCATAAGATCAAAGCGATGCTCAATACGTTGATGTAAAATATCACGCTGTGTGGGGGCGATGGCAAATTGCACGACAGTATAGGGCAGGCTGCTATCCACAGTTTGTGAGAGTTCGGTTAAACTTTTGCCTGAAATATAATACACCTCCAACGCGCGGTTGATCCGCTGTGGATCGTTAGGGTGAATGCGTGCGGCAGACACAGGATCGACTTTTGCCAGTTCTTGATGTAAGTATGCCCAACCATGTGTTTGTGCCAGATGTTCAATCTTTGATCGCACTTTGCTATCTGCCGCAGGTAACGGCGAAAGCCCTTCTAATAGGGCCCGAAAATAGAGCATCGTGCCACCCACGAGTAAAGGAATTTTACCCTGTGCGGTGATGTTTGCCATCTCGCGTAGAGCATCAGCACGGAAATCCGCCGCGGAATAGCTTTCGCTCGGATCTTTAATATCAATTAAGCGGTGCGGTGCAAGTGCGAGCTCATCAGCATTGGGTTTGGCAGTACCAATATCCATACCGCGATAAATCAGGGCTGAGTCAACGCTAATGAGTTCAAAAGGCAAATGTGCACGCAAACGAATGGCGAGATCGGTTTTGCCTGAGGCAGTGGGTCCCATTAAAAACACGGCAAGGGGTTTTTGGCTCATGGCGCATCCTGAAATTGACTGAGATCTAGAGGCATTAAAAGTGCGGTTAAGGCAGCGGCATCATAACGTTCCACACAGTTTAATGCTTGGCTTGCATCAGCAAGTGATGTCATTTTGTGCGAAATAGGGCGGCATAAGGCCTGTAGCATATCTGCTTGTGTCGTATGTTTTGCTGTCAATGCACTTAACATACAGGCTTGTAGATTATGTGTGCGTAATGGGTTAGGGACAGCCGTTATCGTCAAGCGATGGGAGTTCCCTTGTGAATATACACTAACCTCAAAACCAAGTGCGGTGAAAAATGGCTCTTGTGCGTGCCAATGAGTCAATTGCTGGTTATCTAATCTCAAGACCAGCGGAATAAGCAATGCATGGCGTTCAACATTATGTTGTAAATCCAATCTAAATGCACAGGCACCGAGTGCAGTGGCTTGGCATACAAACACGTGTCGTTGGCGTTGAAGCAACAATAACTGGCTATCACTTAACAGCGTTAATAAGCGTAAATGGCTCGACGCTACTGAAACCGCACTTTTCGGCTCAGGTGTAGTTACAGGCTCTGTTTCAACCGCACATTGTAGTTTGGGTGCATACTGCTCTTGGGGTTCTTGCACCATTGGGGTTGATAGTAATTGCTGATAAAGTGCACGCTCTTGCAAGCTAACACCTCGCTGAGTGTTAGGGCGGTATGTGCGTGGAGTAAAACTATTTTCGCCTGCAGCTGCTCGATTTGGCGTAGCGGTAGGCGCATTCAACGGTAATTGTTCTGCTTGATTTAGTGCCTCTTTCACTCCTTGATAGATAAAATCGTGCACCAACCGCACTTGATGAAACCGCACTTCGTGTTTTGCTGGATGCACGTTGACATCAACTAAACGTGGATCGAGATCCAAAAACAGCACAAAAGCGGGGTAGAGTTGCGAATCAAGGTGCTCACCGTAAGCTTGGCGAATAGCGTGTAAAATGGTTTTATCACGCATCATACGACCATTGACGTAACTATAATTGAGATCATTTTGGCTACGTAAAAATTGGGTATCCGCCACCCAACCATATAAGTGCATATCATTATGTTGCCAGTTGATTTCAAGTGCATGCTGTACAAATTCCGCCCCACAGATTTGACTTAACCGTTTACGTTTTTGTGCTTCGCTTTGTGCTTTCGGGTATTGACGGATCGTTTTACCATTATGGCTTAAGGTAAAACTCGTGTTGTTTTTTACTAATGCAATGCGACGGATGACCTCATCAATATGGCTAAATTCTGTTTTTTCGGTGCGCATAAATTTGCGCCGTGCAGGGGTATTGTAAAATAGGCTCGCTACCTCAACGGTGCTCCCCACAGGATGGGCGGCAGGCTTGATTGTGGCAAGCATATCTCGCCCTTCCACATATACTTGCCATGCGGCACTTTGCTCGGCAGTGCGAGAGGTAAGGGTGAGACGAGAAACGGAGCTGATACTCGCCAGTGCTTCACCACGAAAACCAAAACTCAAGATATGTTCAAGATCATCTAAATTGCTGATCTTACTGGTTGCGTGGCGAGCCAGCGCAAGAGCAAGTTCATCTTTCGCAATGCCCACGCCATTGTCGCGAACACGAATTAATTGTGCACCGCCTTGTTCGATGTCGATTTGAATATCCGTTGCGCCAGCATCAAGGCTATTTTCGACTAATTCTTTGACCACGGAAGCGGGGCGTTCCACCACTTCACCTGCGGCGATTTGATTTGTGAGTTGAGGGGGAAGGATTTGAATCGGCATGATTATTTCAACTTAATTTTTTGCCCAACACGCACATTATCGTCTTTTAAGCCATTTAAACGACGCAATTCACGCAATTTGATATTGTATTTAATTGAGATTAGCCCCAGACTTTCACCAGATTGCACGATATGCACACTTGGCAGTTCAGCACTGCTGGCATTTTGAGATTTATTGGGTGCGCTAACCGCACTTTTATAATTTGCCGCCTCACCGCTATTATTATAGTAATCAATTAAACCTTGATAAATGGCATTGGCAATTTTGCGACGGTGTGCGGTTGTGGAAAGCAGTTGCTCTTCACGGGCATTGGATAAAAAGCCGGTTTCCACCAGCACAGAAGGAATGTCAGGCGAACGCAACACGCCAAGGCTTGCGTGTTGTGGACGATTTTTGCTTAAACTGGCCACCCGTCCAATGCGACGTAAAATTGACTGCCCGAGTTGATAACCCGCCCGTTGCGAATGCCCAAATTGCAAGTCTAACACAGTTTGGTTTAAGTATTTTTCATCATGGGAAGCAAGCACATTGCCCGCACCACCGAGTAATTCTGATTGTTTTTCGTGATCCTCTAGCCAACGACCCATTTCACTATTTGCCCGTTTATTCGACAGAACCCACACTGACGCACCTTGGAAGCTGGCAGACATATTGGAATCGGCATGAATGGAAATCAAGTAATTGGCTTTATTTTTACGTGCTATTTCTGAGCGTTCTGGAACAGAAATGTAGTAATCTCCTCGGCGAGTTAACACACTACGAAAACGAGGATCCGCATCAAGCATTGCCTTTAATTCTTTTGCAATTTGTAGCGTAACATTCTTTTCTCGCACGCCTGAGTTTGCCCCAATTGCACCAGGATCTTTGCCGCCATGTCCTGCATCAATGGCAATGGTAAGCACACTGGAACGGCGAACGGGCGGTGTAGGTGGTGTTACAGTCTTGTTTCGGTTGGCTTGCTTTGACGGCGGGGAGACCGCACTTTTGTTTTTTGTATTTTTGGCATTGCCTGATTTCGGCACACTCACAGTGATAGTTTTGCCGTTTTGGGCAAATTTGACCGCACTTTGGTTTTCTAATTCCAGCACAACACGCAGTGTCGTACTACGAGGAGACTGGCTGGTTCGTACCTTTTTCACAGCCCCCTTGCCGTTGAGCGGCAACAAGGCTTTATTTTCCAACTGGCTATGTTGAAAATCAATCACTAAGCGTTCAGGCTTGTGCAGGTTGAAATAGCTGTATTTGCTTGGCAATGAAAAAGAAAACCGCACTTCAGTGTTCGTGTTATTTTCCACGACTTTAACGCCGTTTAACGTGCCAGCAACCGCAGAGGCACAAAACAGAAAAAACAGCGCAATCGCACTATAAACGCGTGCAAATTTCCCCATAATCGCCAAGTCCCTTTTCTTGATATTTAAAACTGCTTATTGTGCGAAAATTTGCGCTAATTGGCAAATAATTTGTGCTCCCAGCGGATTTTGTGGGGTAAAGGTTAGCCTACGCCCTTGTGTTTGATAGGCAATATCTAACGTTACATCAGGCGAAGGGATGAAGCCCAGCCCTTTCTGTGCCCACTCAATTAAGCACAGGGCGTGTTGTTGGGCATAATCACGAATGCCCATAAATTCCAATTCTTCAGGATCAGCAAGGCGATATAAGTCAAAATGAAACACGCTCAGTGGTGAAAGCGGATATTCTTCGACTAACGTATAAGTTGGACTTTTGACATTGCCTTTATGCCCAAGAGCCTGCACAACACCACGGCTAAATGTGGTTTTGCCTGCCCCTAGATTGCCATTTAAATAAACACAAAGTGCGGTATTTTGCGTGCCGATAACTTGAGCAAATGCTCGCGCGACATTTAAAAGTGCGGTTTCGTCTGCACAATCAATTTTCCAAGGTTGCATAGTTTTCCTTATGTGCTGGGGTTGATGAACGGATAGCACAGTTTGCTATAAGTCCGTTATCTTAGAGCGGTTATCGGCACAATACAACCAGGTTTATGTGTTATAGCGATTTAATCAAGCTTGTTGCTTTATGCTTGATAACCTCTAGCGAATCGCCAGCCGTAAAAATATTCCCGCCAATCCCTAGCCCAGCAGCGCCATTACGCATAAACATTTTACTATTTTCAGTGTTCACACCGCCCACAGGGATAAGTTTTGTCTCTTTAGGAAAAACACTTTTCCATGCCCTAATGACCTGCGGTGTGATCATTTCTGATGGAAAAAGTTTTAAGCCATCGGCGCCGTATTTTAATGCAGTAAATCCTTCTGACGGTGTCATGACACCCGGTAGCCAAATCATGCCGAGTTGTTTTGCTTTTAGCCCCACATCGGTATCAAGATTGGGCGCTATAACGATTTCTGCACTGATCTCTTTTAATGTTATGACATCATTAACGTTTAATACAGTACCCGCACCAATAAGCGCGTTATTTTGGAAATGATGTCTTAATAAAGCAATGCTTTCAAATGGAGAAGGGGAGTTTAATGGCACTTCAATAATTCTGATGCCCACTTGATATAGTATATTCGCAACATCAATACATTCTTCAGGTGTGATTCCACGTAATATGGCAATAATAGGACATTCTTGAATATAAAGGTCAAATTTATTTTTCATAAGATAGCTCCTGATCGTGTTTAAATATTGCGAGTGTGCCTTGAATAACTGTATTTTCAGGCACGATTTTCACTGTAAAGCCTAAATGTTGTAGGGCGTTAGAATAGGCTTGTGGGAGTTTGCCATTTCCCATTATCCATATTATGTCGTGTTTATAATCCGATGCACCGATTTCAGAACCAATTAGAATTCCACTTAAAAAACTTAATGAACATTCTGGTGGTAAATCGCCACACAGCACATTCGTTCTGGCAAGAAATATATGATTTAATAATTCACCGCTATGTTTAGAATGAAAGCCCTTTTCTACACCTTTTTTAAACCAAATTGAATAACTATCAACCTCACCTTTAAATGCCCCGAGAATAGTAGATTGGCGCAGGGCATAAAACATCTCACCTGTTAGGAATGTTTTAAAGTCAACTAATTTTCCATTTTTTATGGTAGCAACTTTAGAATGCGTTCCAGTAATAATCATTGAAGCGTCTGTTAGGTTTAATGCGTTGATCGCACCCACAATTTCTGTCTCCTCCCCCCGAATAACATCTGCATCGTCCCCGATTTTATAAACGCCAGGGATTAAAATGATATTGGCATTATGTGAGTTAGGAATAGAAAGAATATTCGCTGCTAATGTGCTGGCATCACAAGGTAATGTAATATATGGGATTTCATGCCAGCCATTTTTTGAACCAATCATGCCTGACATAACGATGGGAAGTGTATCGGAATACCCCTGTAAATGTGTTATGTGTTTAAATAGAACTTTCTCAAAGTGCGGTGCGGCGTTAAGAATACCGTCATTGGTTGAGATACAATCAATAATCTTGCCTTCGTAACTGATTGTTCTAGCTCTAAAAGAGGATGTTCCCCAGTCAATTGCGATAAGATAAGGTTTAGGTAATGTAGTCTGCATTATAGCACCTCTTTAAATCTGGTTTCAGGAATGCCTTGATAATGTGTATCTATAAGAAGCACCTTACCAGCATAAGGATCATTTAATAGATCATGCTCACCACGACATAGTGATGTGATAAATAGTGTCTTGTAATCCCGACCTCCAAACATACACATTGTTGGTTTTTTCATTGGCGTTTTGATTATTTTATCGATTTTCCCTTGTGGTGTGATGCGGAGAATGAGGCCCTCATCTAAACAGCAACTCCAATAGCATCCGTCAACATCCACTGTTGCACCATCTGGACGACCTAAACTGTTATCTTTAAATGTAATATAAGGTGTTATGTCGGTTATTACACCATCATCAATATCATAGCGACATTGAAATATTTTTCGATCTTGTGAGTCGGTTTCAGAAAAATAGAATAACTCACCATCAGGACTAAATGCAGAGCCATTTGGAATGATATAGTGAGATGAATGAATTTGTTTTAAGTGATACTCTTCTGATGATTGTTTTAATGAAAACCAATTTCCCCATGATTTTCTTTCACGAATATCAGCATTCATTGTTGAGACAATAAATCGTCCTTGTCTATCACACTTGCCATCTGCAAATTTGATTCCCTGATGAGGGTGATGAACTGAAAGGACATCCGTCATATTTTCTTTATTTACAGTAAATATAGTATCTTGAGCGGCAACAAGGAGATTTCCATTTTGTTGTAACACCATGCTGCCTAGTTTTTGTTTTGTCTCAATTTCTGTATACAAGTGCGTTTGAGGGCTGTAACTATAAATTTTTCCAGCTTGATCTAGCCAGTACCATATTTGAAGGGCTTCATCCCAGCATGGTGATTCTCCAACATGATTTCTTATAGGAATGGGAATGATATTATCGATACTGATATTCATATGTTATCCTCTATTTCGTCAAATTCGTATTAAATATCGCTTTAAAGATTAATTTGATTATTGGAAATAAAATGGTAAGCATTGCAATAGAAAAAAGCGTTAATGTAATTGGTCGGGTATATAAAAACTCAATGCTTCCATTATGTAATGCTAGTGCTCGTCTGAAATTTGATTCGGCCATTGGTCCCATAATCATTGCTAAGACAATAGGCGATACAGGAAAATCACGCATACGTAAAACATATCCCAAAATGCCAGCGGTTAACATAATACTAATATCAAAAACAGAGTTGTTGATCGCAAATGTCCCGACTAAACATAGACAAAGAATAATTGGAATTAAATAAGATTTTGGCATGGATAACACTTTTACCAAATATTTTAATGTAGATAATCCAATAACCAGTAAAGCAACATAGCAAATGAGCATTCCTGCAAAAAGTGTGAATACCATAGTGCTATGTTCTTTAAATAATAAAGGACCAGGTTGCAAACCCTGTAGTGTTAATGCACCAAGCATAACGGCTGTAACGGCATCACCAGGAATACCTAAACTTAACATGGGTAGCATCGCACCCCCAGTACAACCATTGGAACCTGCTTCTGCAGCAGCGACACCTTCAATACGCCCTGTTCCAAAGTGTTCTTTGTGTTTAGAAAAACGTTTTGCTTCGTTATAAGACACAAAAGCAGCAATATCAGCTCCTGCACCAGGCACAGAACCAATACAACTACCAATAAATCCAGAGCGAATCATCAGTAGCATTTGCTCTTTGATTTCTTTTAATTTAGGGATCACGCTTGGAATTTGAATATGATTACGCTCCACTTTATTCGGCTCAGATATAGATTTAAATGCTTCAGATCCAGCAAATAGTCCAATCATTACAGGGATAAACGGAATAATCATCAGCTCTTGATTGCCAAAAGTAAAACGTGGATATCCCGTCATAGGATCAAGCCCAATAGTAGCAATCAGCAATCCAATAAACCCTGTAATTAGCCCTTTTAAGATAGATTTTCCCGAAATACTGATAATAATGCTAAGGCCAAATACGGCCAGTGCAAAATTTTCAGGAGCCGAGAATTCTAAGGCGAACTTTGCGAGTAATGGCGCGAGAAAGACTAACATTAATACACTAACAATTCCCCCAATAACCGACCCGATAGTCGCAAAGCCAAGAGCTAATCCCGCTTTACCTTTTCTTGTTAATTGATAGCCATCAAGTGCGGTTGCCGCAGCAGCAGGAGTGCCAGGGATATTTAATAAAACCGCCGTAATAGAGCCACCATAAATACCACCAAAAAAGACACCACTAATCATCAATAATGCAGAAACAGAATCCATGCCGAAAGTAAATGGCAATAATATGGCCACGCCCATTGTTGCCGTTAGTCCAGGCAAGACCCCTAACACTAGCCCAATACAAACACCAATTAGCCCTAAACATATTGCCATTGGTTGTGAGAATAGGCTGTAAAAACCATGGAGTAAGAGTTCTAAATTATCCATTTTAAGATTCTCCTCAATACTTACTCAAATAAGATGCCAATAGGTAAAGGCACATTGAGTAATAATTGAAAAACAATATAAATTAAGAGAATTAAACCAGTTGAAGATAAAATAATCTTTGTTTTGCTTCTTACGCCTAATAAAATCATTAACGAGCAAGAAAATAAGAAAGCAGAAATATAAAATCCAACAATGGAGATTAAATAAATCGTGATAATATTGAGTAAAATAGCAATAATTGTTCTTCTACTATTAAGTGGCAGTGAGCTGATTGCAAATGACTCGGCTTTTTTAAATAATGAAGTGAAGATGCCTATAAGGCAAAGTATAGCTAATGCAGTTGCAAAAAAGATTGGAAATCTTGCGGCACCAATATCATTGGCCATTGTAAAATCAGGGAATGTATTTGCATGATAGATTGCAAATATTGCGACGAATAATAAAAAAAGATATATGGATAAGAGAATATAATCTTTTTTATACGCTTTATGGTTCTCATTTGACATAATAAACCTCAGTTTGAAAGGGATAGGTGCTAAAAACTAGCACCTAAATTTCATTATTTTGTCATGCCTAACTTCGTCATAATGTCATGAAAAAACGCATTATCTTTTTCAATAACTTTTTCAAATTCTTCTGAATTTAAATAAGCAGGTGTTAGATTCATTTTTTCAAGAGATTGGTTAAACTCATCATTTTGGCTAACTTTAAATGCAACTTCACTGAGTTTATTGACAACATCATCCGGTGTTTTTTTCGGAACAACAATTCCTCGCCAAGTCGCAATTGAGAGATCAACACCCAATTCTTTTAAGGTTGGCACATCAGGGAATTTTTCCGAACGTTTATCCGCCATAATAGCAAGAATACGGATGGTATTATTTTGTACATGTGTAATCACTTCCGCTGGGCTGACTGTAACAGCTTCAATGTGTCCACCTAAAAGTGCGGTAACAGCAGGATTTGCACCGCCGTATGGAATATGCGTGAATTTTGCGCCTGTTTTATCGCTTAATGCTTCGGCTGCAATATGCCAAATTGCCCCTGTTCCAGAGTTACCGATACGAATTTTGTCAGGATTATGCTTAGCGTAATCAATAAATTCTTGGAATGAATTCCATTGTGAATCCGCTTTAACGGAAATGGCGGAAGGTTCTGCGTTTAATCTCGCAATAGGTTTTACATCAGAAGCTTTCCAATTCACTAACCCTAAGTTAGGGAGCATGGTTAATTCAACCGTACCTGTCCCAATTTTATATCCATTTGGGCGAGCCATCACAATTTCTGTTAAGCCCACGGCACCACCGCCACCCGCTTTATTAACAACGCCCATATTGTGCGGTAAATATTTGTTGGCGGCATCAACAAAAGCTCTTGTGACAAGATCTGTACCGCCCCCAGCAGAATAAGGCACAATAACCTCAATATTTCGAGTTGGATAGTCAGCAGCTAACGTTACTGTTGGCGCAATGAGACAAGAAAGCCCCATAATGCCGAGTAGATGTGCAAATTTCTTCATAAAATCTCCTTGTTAGTCATCAAGTTAAGCTAGAACTAAGGCATGTATTGCCCACCGTTTACATTAATAATTTGTCCTGTAATATAGCCAGCGGCTGAATGTGAGGCTAAAAATGCAAATGCTGGAGCCATTTCTTCCGCATTACCAAAACGCCCTAATGGAATGGTTTTATTAATTGCTTCACGTGTGGCTTGATCTTTGTCGGCATGAAAATCTGTATCCACCGTACCAGGCGATACAACGTTAAAACGAATGCCATCTTTTGCGTATGCCATAGCCCATGATTTGGTAATCGTATGAATCCACCCTTTTGATGCGGCATATAACGATGCACCAGGGCCGCCGCCCATATAGGCAGCAAATGAGCCAACATTAATCACGGAACTGGTCCAATTGGCTTGTTTGGCTGATGCTTGTAAATAAGGCAGGGCGTATTTGGTCATATATTGGGCTGAAATAACATTAAGATCAAAAACCTGCTCAATAAACTCTTGGTCAATATCAGGGATTTGTTTTCGCCCGACTAAGCCACCGACGTTATTAACCAGAATATCAATGCCGCCGTGTTCTTCAACAAACGCAGTAACAAGCTTTTGACAGTCGGCTTCTTGGCTTAAATCAACGCAATAATAAGAGGCTTTGCCACCTAATTGGGTAATGTCATTTAACAATGCGTCGAGATCCTTAGGTGGGCGTCTGGACGTAATCGCAACTGTTGCCCCTAATGTTGCAAATAATTTTGCCACAGCCAGCCCAATGCCAGCAGAGGAGCCTGTAACAATCACTTTCTTATTGGCTAAATCGCTTAACATAGTTTCTCCTTAACGTCATGGTTCATTATGAGGACAAATGTTCAATCTCATTTGAAATGGCTTGAGATGTTTGCTTTAACGTATCAACTAGGCGATACATTCGTTCTTCAGGCATATAAACACTGATACTGGCAACAGAAATTGCCGCAATAATATGCCCATATTTATTTCGAATAGGCACCGCAACACAACGGAGAATTTCACAGTTATCCTCAAGATCAAAACTAAAATCACCGTCACGGTATGTTTGCATACGTGCTTTCAAACTGTCCCACTTCTCAGAAGCTGCGTACTGTGTAATAAGGCGATGCGTTTCAGTCATAGGCAAATCCAACATCAATGCTTTTCCAATGCCTGTAATGGCTAAGGGAAGCCGATCACCGATTCTGGATCGCATTTCAATTTGGCGTGAGCCTGAAATTTTGTCTAAATAAAAAATATAATCCCCTTCACGAATGCCTAAATGCACAGTGTCTTGCGTGCTTCTGGCTAATTTTTCTAAATAAGGGTGCGCAATGGCTTTTAACGGCATTTGCTCCTGTGCGATAATACCTAAACGGATAATGCCCGTGCCCAGCACATACCCAATGCCTGCAACTTGTCGAATATAATGTTTTGTCTCCAGTGATTTTAAGGTTCTATGCACAGTTGTTTTGGGCATATTCAACGCTTTTTGAATATCCGTTAGAGTGCGATGCCCCACCGAAATTGCCTCTAGCACATCAATGCTTTTTAAAATACTTTTTGTTTCATTCATATCTCAATCCTTGTGTTGAGGGTACTTTATCGAATTATTAACGCGATTTATGTGATGAATCTCAAAGTTTCATATTGTAAAACAACAATTCCTTATTGCGGAATTTTTAATAAAACGCAAACGTTTAGCTAAGTAAACAGGAAACGGATGAACTCATGACCAACCGCACTTTAGGCGTATTGATTGAAAGGTGAGAGGTTTGGGATTATTATAGTAAAGAACATGTCATCGATGATCTGTGCGTATTGTCTAATAAAAGTGCGGTTAGTCATTGATTTTAAAGATATTTATTGACTTTTAGGTGCGGAGTGAGTATAATGCCAACAGCCAACGCTCAACTAGCGTCTGCGGAACAACAAGCCTTTCTCAACGACCTTGACACACGGCTGTGGAAAGCCGCCGACAAGCTCCGCCAGCAGCTCGACGCCGCCAATTATAAACACATCGTTCTCGGCTACATTTTCTTAAAATACATCTCCGACAGCTTCACCGCCTTTCAAGCCGAGCTGAAAGCGCAGCTGCAAAACCCCAAAAGCGACTACTACCTCGACCCCGCCGACTACCCGAGCGACTACTTTGAAGCGCTTCAAACCGAGCTGGAAACCCGTGATTACTACACCGCCGCACACATCTTCTGGGTGCCGCCTGCCGCGCGCTGGGAAAACATCAACAACGCCGCACACCTCAACATCGGCGACCCCTTGCCGTGGGACGACACCCAAACATTCAAAGGTGTGGCGAATTTAATCGACAACGCCTTCGCTGCCATCGAACGGGAAAACGCACCACTCAAAGGCATTATCCAACGCATTTCAGGCTACCAAGTGAGCGAGCCCACGCTGATCGGGCTGATAGACCTCTTTTCCGACACCAACTTCACCAAGCCCACCCACGACGGCAAACCCATCAACCTTGCCGCCAAAGACATCTTAGGGCACGTATACGAATACTTTCTCGGACAATTTGCGCTGGCCGAAGGCAAAAAGGGCGGGCAATATTTCACCCCAAAATCCATTGTTAGCCTGATTGTCGAAATGCTCCAGCCCTTTACAGGGCGGATTTACGACCCCGCCATGGGCTCAGGCGGCTTTTTCGTGCAAACCGAACGCTTTATTCACGCCCACCAAGGCAACATCGACAACGTCACCATCTACGGGCAAGAATACAACCCCACCACCTGGAAACTCGCCGCCATGAACATGGCGATTCGCGGCATCGCCTTCGACTTCGGCAAAAGCAACGCCGACAGCTTCACCAACCCACAACACATCGACGCCAAAATGGACGTCATCATGGCAAACCCGCCGTTCAACATGAGCGACTGGTGGAGCGAAAACCTCGCAAACGACCCCCGCTGGGCATACGGCATCCCCCCACAAGGCAACGCCAACTTCGCCTGGTTGCAACACATGCTTTACCACCTCAACCCCACGGGGCGTATGGCATTATTGCTCGCCAACGGCTCCATGAGCAGCCAAAGCGGCGGCGAAGGCAGCATCCGCCAAAAACTCATCGAAGCCGACCTTGTCGAATGCATGGTCGCTTTGCCGGGGCAACTGTTCATCAACACCCAAATCCCCGCCTGCATCTGGATTTTAAACAAAGCGAAACGGCAAAAAGGGCAAGTGCTCTTTCTCGACGCGCGCCAAATCGGCTACATGAAAGACCGCACTTTGCGCGACTTCACGCCAGACGACATCGCCCACCTTGCCGACACCTACCACGCTTGGCAACGCGGCAAGGGCTATGAAAACCAAGCAGGCTTTTGTTACGCCGCCACGCTGGAGGAAATCCAAGCCAACGACTTCGTCCTCACCCCCGACCGCTACGTGGGCAGTGCAGAGGTGGAAGACGACGGCATCCCTTTTGCCGACAAAATGCGCGAGCTGACCGCACTTTTAAACCAGCAATTCAGCCAAGGGCAGCAGCTCGAAGCCCAAATCCGCCACAACCTCGCTGTTTTTTCAGGCAGCCTTAATGATTCAGACGGCATTGATGCCGTCTGAAAGGGGGAATAAATAATGAGTGAATGGCAAGTAAAGAAATTGGGTGAAGTGGCTTCATTAATTTCTGAAAAAATAGACGTTTCAGGTATTACCAGAGAACAATATATTTCCACAGATAATATGTTGCCTAATTTAGGTGGGATTGAACTGATTGATAAATTGCCCGAAGCTAATCGTTGCAATTATTTTCAAAAAAATGATGTTCTTTTTTCTAACATAAGGACTTATTTTAAAAAAGTTTGGAAAGCCGAGTTTTCAGGTGGCTGCTCGGCTGATGTATTAGTTTTTAGGACTAACGATACATCAATTTTGTTAAATGATTATCTCTATTTAATTCTTTGTTCTGATGATTTTATTCAGTTCACCGTTGCTTCATCTAATGGTGCGAAAATGCCAAGAGGCGATAAAAAAGCGATTATGAATTATGAGTGTTTAATTCCGCCACTATCAGAACAAGAGAAATTATCGAAAGAATACTTATCATTTGATAAAAAAATCCAACTAAACACCGAAACGAACCGCACATTAGAGCAAATCGCACAGGCAATCTTTAAACACTGGTTTATCGACTTCGCCCCCGTGCGTGCTAAGGCACAAGCCCGTGCGCAAGGCAAAAGTGCGGTTGACATCGAACACGCCGCGATGATGAGCCTGAGCGGCAAAACCGCCGATGAACTCGCCGCACTGGCGACCGACAACCCCACCGCCTACACCGACCTGCAAACCCTCGCCGCCGCCTTCCCCGACGAGCTCACCACCACCGAGCACGGCGACGTGCCGAAGGGGTGGGAGGTTGTGCCGTTAATTGAACTTTTCACCTTTATTGGTGGTGCTCAACCGCCGAAGTCAGAACATATTTATGAAGAAAAAGAAGGTTATGTGCGTTTTGTGCAAAATAGGGACTACGCCAATGAAAATCACAAAACATTTATCCCTATTTCCAAGAAAAATAAGCTATGCAATGAAAAAGATATTTTAATGGATAAATATGGAGAGGCAGGCAAAGTGCGGTTTGGTATTGGAGGTGCATATAATGTTGCACTCGCCAAAATTGAGCCGAAACAGCCTGAATTGCTTGAATATTTGCGTTGGCATTTTATGCAAAAATCAACACAAGGCTATTTGTCTGCTGCATCTATGGCATCAACTCGCAGCTCGTTAAATTCCAAAACATTCACAGGAATGATGATTTGCATCCCACCTGAAGCAATTTTATCTGAATTTAACCGAATTTCTACGGATTATATTGATTTTTCATTACATGTGAAAAAAGAAAACGCATCACTTGAAAATACAAGAGATGTTTTATTGCCTACACTACTGAATGGGGAAATTGAATTATGAAAGATAAAACAGAGATAATTCATAAAGAAATAGACTTATTGCAAGCCTGCATAACTCGTATGGCAAATAATTCATTTTTGATTAAAGGTTGGGCGATCACACTTGTTTCCTTAATTTTAACTATAAACAATAATCATTCGAAATTTAATTGGTTTGTTATCATACCAGTCCTTGCTTTTTGGTATTTAGATGCATTTTTCTTAAAATCAGAAAGGTTATATAGAAAACAATATGATTGGGTAATTGTAAACAGAGAAAATACAAATGAAAATTTATATGAGCTTAATCCTTCAAAATTTCAAGGTAATGGAGATATTTGGAAAATAATAATATCAAAAAGCCTTTTGATATTTTATGGAATGCTAATTGTGTTAAGTCTATTTCTTTCTTATTGTATTTTAGGAGATTGATTATGAGACGAGTATTTTTTAGTTTCCATTATGAAAATGATAACTGGCGAGTTCAAACCATCAAAAATATAGGCGTTGTTAATAATCAGATTCCTGTTTACTCTAATGAATGGGAAAAGGTTCGTCTAAAAAGAGACAACGAGATCAAAAAATGGATTGACGAGAATATAAAGGGTTGCTCTTGTCTTGTGGTTCTAATTGGCGAAGAAACCGCTAGCAGAAAATGGGTTCTCTATGAAATTGAACAAGCCTGGAATAATGGAAAAGGAGTTTTGGGAATCTATATTCATAATTTAGAAGATAAAAATGGAAACACTTCAGTAAGAGGTAGCAATCCTTTTGAATCATTTGAATTATCTCAAAATTTATTGAGTTTAAATATTCCTGTTCATTGTTATAACCCGCTTATTTATACTGGAACTTTAACAAATGAAAAGAAAAAAGTGAGCCAAAGATGGTATGAACAAATTAAAGAGAATTTAGTGGGCTGGGTTGAGGAAGCTATTAAATATAGAAATACTTACAATTATATGATTACAAGAAGATAAATAAAACAGAGAAATATATGGAAAAATTACAATATATATACAGAATAATTAAGCCTCATTATTGATGAAATATCAAAACATATTGAAGTAGCAACGTAGTGGGCTTTAGCCCACCCTACGCGGAAATAATGAAAAACAACAAACAGGATCCCCAATGCGAATAAACGAAGCCACCATCGAACAGCACGCCATCAAGCAATTTGAGCAGCTCGGCTGGCGTTATGTCAACGGCAAAAGCATTCTGGCGGGGCGGGCGAATCCGTGGCGGGAGACCACGGCGGAGGTGGTGTTGCTGCCGCTTTTAAAAACCGCACTTTTGCGCATCAATCCGTGGCTGCCTGAAATGGTGGCGGACGAGGCAATCAAAACCGTTACCCGCCCTGATATTCAATCGCTTTCGGTGCGCAATCGCACGTTTTATGATTGGCTGAAACACGGCGTGGCGGTGAGCTTTGTTGAAAACGGCGAGGAAAAACACGAGTTTGCGCGGCTGGTGGACTTTCAGACGGCATCGAATAATGATTTTCACATTGTCAATCAGCTTGAAATCACGGGAAAAAAGGGCAGGCGTATTCCTGATGTGATTGCCTTTGTCAATGGTTTGCCGCTGGCGGTGTTTGAGCTGAAAAATCCGCTCGATGAGAAAGCCGATTTGCGCCGTGCGTTCAAGCAGTTGCAAACCTATCAAGACGAGATGGCGGAGCTGTTTGTGTTTAATCAGGCGTGCGTGGTATCAGACGGCACGGCTGCGCTGATTGGCTCGCTCACTGCGCCGTTTGAGCGGTTCACGCCGTGGCGGGTGGTGGACGAGAAAAACCAAAGCCAGCGGATTGAATTTGCCGATGAACTTTCGGGCGTGATTGCGGGGCTGTTTAGGCCGTCTGAATGGTTGGATTATGTGCAAAATTTCATCACCTTTGAGAGCAATGAGAAAAGTGCGGTGGTGAAAAAAATTGCGGCGTATCATCAGTTTTACGGCGTGAATGAGGCGGTGGAATGCACCATTGCGGCGCATGCGGAAAACAGCCGCCGCATTGGGGTGATGTGGCACACGCAGGGCTCGGGCAAGTCGCTGTCGATGTTGTTTTATGCGGGCAAATTGCTCGCCCAGCGCGAATTGCAAAACCCGACCATTGTGGTGGTTACCGATCGCAACGACCTCGACGGGCAGCTGTTCGCCACGTTTTGTGCTGGCAAGGCGTTGTTGCGCACCGAACCCGTGCAGGCGGACGGGCGGGAGGCTTTGCGTGCGGAGCTGGCTCGGCGGGAAAGCGGCGGGGTGATTTTCACCACCATTCAAAAATTCGGGCTGGCAGAGGGCGAAAGCCGTTTTCCTGTGCTCAATACGCGGCACAATATCATTGTGATCAGCGACGAGGCGCACCGCTCGCAATATGGCTTCAACCAGCATATCAACCACAAGGGCGAATACCGTGTGGGCTATGCCAAGCATTTGCGTGATGCGCTGCCGCAGGCGTCGTTTATCGGTTTCACAGGCACGCCGATTGCGCTGGACGACCGCGACACGCAGGAAGTGTTCGGGCGGTATGTGTCGATTTACGATATTCACGATGCGGTGGAAGACGGCGCAACCGTGCCGATTATCTATGAAGCACGGCAAATTAGCCTTAGCCAAAGTGCGGAATTTGACGAAATCGTACGCCAAGCACAGGACATTGTGGACGAAGACGAAAACAGCGAGCGTTTTAGCCTTGCCGAACAGCTGATGGGGGCGGACGTTCGCATTCGCCAGCTGGCAAAGGATATTGTGGCGCACTTTGCTGAGCGAACCGCACTTTTCGACGGCAAGGCGATGGTGGTGGTGATGAGCCGCCGCATTGCGGTGAAATTGTATAATGAAATCATCACGCTACAACCCGACTGGCACAGCGACGATGTGCATCAAGGCCGTCTGAAAATCATGATGACAGGTTCAGCCAGCGACGATGAGGCGATGCGTCAGCATGTTTACACCAAACCAGAAAAACAAACCATTGAAAAACGCTTTAAAGACCCCGACGACAGCTTGCGGATGGTGATTGTGTGCGATATGTGGCTCACAGGCTTTGATGCGCCGTGCTGCCATACTATGTATCTCGACAAGCCGATGAAAGGGCACAATCTGATGCAGGCGATTGCACGGGTGAACCGTGTGTTTGCCAACAAAAGCCGTGAAAATGGCGGGCTGATTGTCGATTATGTGGGGCTGACCGATGCCTTGCGCGAAGCCACGCAAACCTACACCAATGCAGGCGGTGAGAGTACGCTCAAAACCGACGTGGAAGCGGTGTTTGCCAAAATGCAGGAATATCTCGGCATTATCCGAGGGCAACTCGCCACGCCTGTGGACGGCAAGACAATCGACGTTCAGGCAGCCTTAAAGCTGACCGAGCCTAACGAACTGCTCGCTGCCATTCGCCGTGCCGCCTCGCATATTTTGGCGTTGGACAGAATCAATCCAAACACGGACGGCACGCCACGCAAAAATGCGTTTTTAGATGCCATACGTAAAGCTAAAAAAGGCTTTTCACTGTGCGGCATGCGCCCCGAAAGTGAGCAATACAAGCAAGAATTGGCGTTTTACGATGCGGTGCGTGCCACCATTGTCAAGGCCTCGCAACACCACAGCCCAAACCGCCCGAAAGAGCGGCAACTGCAACTAGTACAACTGCTCAACCAAGCCGTGCATTCAGACGGCGTCGTCGATTTATTCGAGCTGTTGGAACAAGAACGCCCCGACGTGCGCCTGCTCTCGGACGATTTTCTCGGGCTGGTGAAACGTTCCGACAGCCCCGATTTGTGGGCATTGGCCTTGGAAAGCTACCTCAAAAGCGAAATCAACAGCAAAGCAGCACAAAATCTGGCGGTGAAAAAATCCTTTGAAGACAAGCTCAAAGAGGCGATGAACCGCTACCACAACCACAACCTCACCGTGTTGGAAATCATCGAAGAGCTGGTGGCAATGGCGAAAGCCGTACAAGCCGAGCTGGCACGTGGCAACGAATTGGGGCTCAATGCCTCAGAGCTGGCGTTTTACGATGCGCTGGCCCGCAATGAAAGTGCGGTCAGGGAAATGGGCGACGTGGCACTGATCCGCCTGGCGCAAGAAATCACCGCCCAACTGCGCAAATCCGTAACGCTTGATTGGCAATATAAAGACGCCGTACGCGCCAGAATGCGCCTTCTTGTGCGGCGGCTTTTGCGCAAATACAAATACCCGCCCGATATGCAAGACGAGGCGGTGGAGTTTGTGCTGCAACAAGCCGAGAGCGTGGCAGAGGGGTTACCAATTAGATAAACTATTACATGACTTGGAGCAAGGGGCTGAGTTGATTGATGCCAGTCATGCCAAATTTGTCTTTGATGATGCTTTATTTATGTACCAAAGAGCCTGTACATTAGCTAACCCTATCGACCCCAAACTTAAACACAAACTCATCGGTGTTCAGAGAAAACCCAAATCAGCACACCCTTTAATAGCTCCCACACCCTTACATTATCATCAAGAAACAGCATTGGTTTCCTTATGTTTTGACAACATCAAAAAACTTTGCCAAACAGAACAAGGCATTCAAGAGATGGAGCGTTTTGTGGCACTTTTTTATAACAAGGTGAGTAGCAATAAATCACAGATTCGCTTTCGTTTTAAACACAAAGATGAATGCTTGTTTTATTTAAAGGTTGCCATAGCCATCCTGCCAAGCAAATATTGGCGTATCAACATCTGTCAGTTAAATACACCCAAACAATTGGGTAATGAAAGTATTTACCCAGAGTGCAACCATGATGCCACACAAAAACTCACCAAAAGACTTTTAAAAGATCTAAAAAAATTTGAGGGGCAGGTTACCCACAAAGCTGATTATAATGGTTATGCTATTAGTGTTATCAGACCCAATGCCAACGGCAAACCCACCATTGACGAGCCTGCGTCTGCCATCATGAAATATGTATGTCATTTGTTGCTTGTGTATGGATTTGGCTGGGGAATGGCAAGCAACGAAGATAGTCTAGGTCTATAAAACATGTCATAAATATTGAGATGTTAAGATTTCACATTTGCAACCAAAATCAAATTATCCTTGATTTTAAAATTTCTTTCAAATCAGGATGATTATCTACCTTATCAAGATAGTCATATAGATAGCCTGCTATCGTATCTATATGATTGATGATGGAGAGACCGTGATATACTTTTGCTTATTACTTGCAATGATTTTGGTGGCACTCTCAATTTTATCTAATTTTTTGTTATTGGGATTCTCAAAGGCTTTGGTGTCTTTCCAGTTAAGACCTAGGTGGGTGAAGTTGTTATAAATACTGACATTACTTTTATCTTTTGAATCATCAGTTGCCCATCTAAACTGACCGCCTGCACTAAATAAAGGCATTGACCACAAACTATCGTGAACAATAGGGTTATTTACTTGATTATATTGGCTATAATCTTTAAACTTGATGTTACCCTTTTCTTGGGCGTGTTTAATCATCCACATCAAGGTAACATTGGATAAATCGCCACTCTCATACCCACCGCCAATATCCGAATGAGCACCCATAAAGCCTTGTTCTAGACGGTATTTGCCATTGATATTTAGGTTGTCCATTTGTTTTTCCTAATTGGTTCATGTTCTATGGTTTGGCTAATATTACCATTACTATCTATATATAAAGTGATGATTACTTTTGTACCATGAGCCCAAGTTTTGGCAGGTGAGCCATTAGCAGGCATTGCTCTGCCTTGCTCCAACAACTGCTTAGGGTAAATGGTATAAGTACGCCAAGCGGAGGGTGGGAGGGATTGGGCGTGTTGATTTATGTAAGATTGCTCGTCTGCTTGACGATTTTGCAATCTTGGAATGATAGCGTATTCTATTGTTAGAGCATCGTAATTCTCTAATCTGTGGCAGGCTGTGCCAAAATATTGAGCAATATTATTGCCACTTATATCGCATTTACTCTTTAAAGTTGGACTTACTTTTAAAATGGGTGTGATACCCTTGTCAGAATTACCTTGTTGGGAACGCAATATTAGTTCTAATTGTGTTTTTTGTGAATTTATTTTACTAGAACTGACACAGCCAAACAATCCAAGCATCATCAAAAATGCAATCCAACCATTTACTCCCTGCTTTTTGGTTTCAATGGGCAAATAAGATTGCAGGGGTTTTCCATTGCATAATTGTTGCTCAGTTAGATTGCTAATAAAGTCGTCTTTATCTCTCTTTGTGCTTATACCTAATTGATAATTGCACTTCAACCACTTTAAGTAGTCATATAGAGCAATGGATTTATTTTTGTCGGTAGCATTTATCAACACATTACCATCAGTCATATCACTCCCCTTATTCGACCGCACTTTGGGCATGAAAAAAGCAAAGTGCGGTTGGCAGGTGGTAAATTTTAGGCAAAAAAATACACACCGATTGGTGTGTTATTTGGAGCGGGAAACGAGACTCGAACTCGCGACCCCAACCTTGGCAAGGTTGTGCTCTACCAACTGAGCTATTCCCGCAGGGTGTTAATCATTTAACGAGTGGCATTATACAAAAAATGTTGCCTACTGCAAGCGAAAATTTGCGATAAATGTTTATTTGCTGAAAATTAAAGCAAAGTGCGGTTGCGTTTTGCTCAACTGCACTTGGATATTATGGGTTCACATTGAGCAAGTGCTGACGATAATAGGCAAGCTCGGCAATCGATTCGCGAATATCATCTAATGCAAGGTGAGTATTTTTTTTGCTAAAACCGCTTAAAATGTCGGGCTTCCAGCGAGCGGCAAGCTCTTTTAAGGTGCTAACATCAAGATAGCGGTAGTGGAAATAGTCCGCCAGCTCAGGCATATAGTTAAATAAAAAGCGTTTGTCTTGTGCAACGCTGTTGCCACAAATGGGCGAACAGTTTTTGCCAACCCAGCGTTTGAGAAAATCCAGCGTTTGCAGTTCAGCCGCCCGTTCGGTTAGCGTACTTTGGCGAACACGTTCGGTTAGCCCATTCGCTGAATGGGTTTTGACACACCACGCATTCATGGCATTGAGCACTTCGTCAGGCTGATGAATGGCTAATACGGGCCCTTCGGCAAGAATATTGAGATCTTTGTCGGTGACGATGGTGGCAATTTCAATAATGCGATCGGTGTTCGGATCAAGCCCTGTCATTTCGAGGTCGATCCAAATAAGATTATGTTTATCTGTTGGCATACGTTGGCTATCCTGATTAAAATAGCACTATTGTACCTGAAAATAACGCAAGAGAGGCAACTGTTGGGCAAAAAAAAATTAACCCAAAATCAAAAGCGGCGGATCACGTCCAATCATCAACGGACATTGAGTGCTCATAGAAAGCGCAAGGCAAAAGACAGTGTTGAGTGGCAAGATGATATGCTCGGCGACATGCGTCAGGGGCGTGTGGTGTCACGGTATTCGGTGCATGCGGATGTGGAAGATAGCACAGGGGAGGTGTTTCGTTGCAATGTGCGGCGCACCATTCCAAGCCTGGTTGTGGGGGATAATGTGCTATGGCGTGAAGGGCTTGAGCAATTACAAGGCATCAGTGGCGTGATTGAGGCGGTTGAAGCGCGCCAAAATGTGTTAGCTCGCCCTGATTATTACGACGGCATCAAACCTATTGCCGCGAATATTGATCGCATTTTTGTGGTGTCTGCGTTATTGCCTACGTTTTCGACGAATATCATTGACCGCTATATTGTGATTTGCGAAAGTATTGGGTTTAGCCCGATTTTAGTGTTGAATAAAATTGACCTTGCGACCGCCCAACAGCGTGATGAATTGATGGCACAATTTGCGATTTATCAAGCGATTGGCTATGAGGTATTATTTGTTTCCAGTGAAACAGGCGAGGGCATTGCGCAATTTAGAGAGCGTTTGCAAGCGGGTTGCTCTATTTTGGTGGGGCAATCGGGCGTGGGGAAATCCAGTTTATTAAATGCCGTGGACTCGTCGCTTAATCTGGCAACGGGGGCCGTGAGCGAAACTTCACAACTTGGACAGCATACCACCACTGTATCGCGCTTGTTGCGTTTGCGTTGTGGGGGAGAGGTGATCGACTCGCCAGGTATCCGTGAGTTTGGTGTGTGGCATTTAGATGTTGCTACGATCACGCAAGGCTATCGTGAATTTCAGCCGTTTTTAGGCGGTTGTAAATTCCGTGATTGCACCCATTTAGCTGATCCTCAATGTGCCATTCGTGCCGCGGTAGAACAAGGTAAAATTAGCCGTGAACGCTATGATAATTATCATCGTTTGATTACCGCACTAGAGGAAAATAAAGCACAGCGTCATTTTTTCACAGATGAATAAATGTTACAAAAAGGCGGATATAAAAGACGCAATCGACCGCACTTTTTTGTTTACAAAAAAATCAATGTGCGGCGGTTATGGTTAAAAATCCATCTTTTTGAATGAAAAACTGTGCAGTAAATCATATTTCTATTGCTTGGTGCTTGATTCTTACAAGAGAATGATGATACTTAATAAAAATTAATTATTTTAACAAGTAAAATAATTATGAATAAATTGTTATAAGACGCTTTGGCAGGCTTAAATAGTTGCTTGAGCGATTTCATTAACTACACATAAAAAGGAAAAGGCTATGTATTCTAAAGACGTTACTATCACTGCTCCAAACGGTTTACACACACGCCCAGCGGCTCAGTTTGTGAAAGAGGCAAAAGCATTTGAATCAAAAATTGAAGTTACGTCAAATGGTAAAAGTGCCAGTGCCAAAAGTTTATTTAAATTGCAAACCTTAGGATTGGTGCAAGGCACAACTATCACGATCAGTGCCGAGGGTGCAGACGAAGAAAAAGCCGTTGAGCATTTGGTTGCCTTGATTCCAACATTGGAATAACCGCACTTTTGATTAAATGTGGTTTGTGATTAACTCCTAAAATAAGGGTATATTATGATTTCAGGTATCCCAGCATCTCCAGGTATTGTGTGTGGAAAAGCATTGGTATTAAAAGAAGAAGATATTGTGCTTAACACCAAGCCTATTAGTGCCTCGCAAGTTGAAAGCGAAGTACAACGTTTTTACGATGGTCGTGCTAAAGCGGTTGAACAGCTTGAGGCGATTAAAGAAAAAGCGACGCGGACATTAGGCGAAGAAAAAGGCGCGATTTTTGATGGTCATTTGATGATTTTAGAAGATGAAGAGCTGGAAGAAGAGATCGTTGCTTTTATTAAAGATGAGTTAGTCACAGCCGATATGGCGGCAAGCACAGTCATTGATCAGCAAGTTGCGATGTTATCTGAAATCGATGACGAGTATTTAAAGGAACGTGCTGGGGATATTCGTGATATTGGTAATCGGTTGCTAAAAAATATTTTAGGGATGACGATTGTTGATTTGGGCGAAATTAAAGATGAAGTTATTTTAATTGCCAATGATCTTACACCATCAGAAACCGCACAGTTAAATTTAGAAAAAGTGCTTGGTTTTATTACAGATATTGGTGGACGTACATCGCATACATCCATTATGGCGCGTTCATTAGAGTTACCCGCCATTGTAGGCACTAATGTGGCGACTCAGCGGATTAAAAATGGCGATATGTTAGTGTTAGACGCTGAGAATAACCAAGTGTTGATAAATCCAAGTGCCAGAGAGCTTGAAAAAATTAAAGCACTGCAAAAGACATTGGCAGAAGAGAAGGCGGAATTGGCAAAATTAAAAGATTTGCCTGCGATTTCCCTTGACGGACAGCGTGTTGAAGTATGTGCAAATATTGGTACCATCCGAGATGTGGACGGTGCACTGCGTAACGGTGCAGAGGGCATCGGGCTTTATCGTACAGAGTTTTTATTTATGGATCGCGACCAGCTACCGACAGAAGAAGAGCAATTTAAGGCTTATAAAGATGTAGTTGAAGCGATGGATGGGCGTTTGGTGGTGCTACGCACGATGGATATTGGCGGCGATAAAGAACTGCCATATTTGAATTTGCCAAAAGAGATGAACCCATTCTTAGGCTGGCGTGCTATTCGTATCGCACTGGATAAACGTGAAATTCTAAATGCGCAATTAAGAGCGGTATTGCGTGCCTCAGCGTTTGGTCAATTAGCGGTGATGTTCCCTATGGTGATCTCCGTTGAAGAGATCCGCACGTTGAAAGCCGTGTTAGCCGAATTGAAGCAAGAACTGCGTAATGAAGGCAAGGCATTTGATGAAAATATACAAGTAGGTGTGATGGTGGAAACGCCATCAGCGGCGGTAAATGCTCGTTTCTTAGCAAAAGAAGTTGATTTCTTTAGTATTGGTACTAATGACTTAACCCAATATACATTGGCAGTGGATCGTGGCAATGAGTTGATTTCACACTTGTATAATCCAATGACGCCATCAGTATTAAATCTCATTAAACAAGTGATTGATGCTTCTCACGCTGAAGGCAAATGGACGGGAATGTGCGGTGAGTTGGCTGGCGATGAGCGAGCGACCTTATTATTGTTGGGTATGGGATTAGATGAATTTAGTATGAGTGCGATTTCTGTACCACGTATTAAAAAATTGATCCGAAATGTGAATTTTGCTGACGCACAACGGTTAGCAGAAGAGGTATTGGCACAACCGACGGCGGCTGATATTGAAGCCAAAATTGCAGATTTCTTAGCAGAAAATGGATTGAACTAGATACAAACACAGAAATTTCGGTTAATATACTACTGATTTGAATTAAAACAGGAGAGCAAAAATGGGTTTATTCGACAAACTTTTTGGTTCAAAAGACAATAAAGGCGCAGAGGTGGAAATCTATGCCCCCCTTTCTGGTGATATTGTGAATATTGAAGATGTGCCAGATGTTGTTTTTTCTGAAAAAATCGTAGGTGATGGTATCGCAATCCGTCCAACAGGCAATAAAATTGTGGCACCAATTGATGGTGTTATTGGTAAAATTTTTGAAACGAATCATGCGTTTTCAATGGAATCAAAAGAAGGGGTAGAGCTTTTCGTTCACTTTGGTATTGATACTGTTGAGTTAAAAGGCGAGGGTTTCACTCGTATTGCTGAAGAAGGGCAAGAGGTTAAAAAAGGGGATACTGTAATTGAATTTGACCTTGCATTGCTTGAAGAGAAAGCAAAATCAGTCCTCACACCAGTTGTGATTTCAAATATGGATGAAATTTCGAGTATGGAAAAAGCAAGTGGTCAAGCCGTTGTTGGAGAAACTGTGGTATTAAGACTGAAAAAATAACCGCACTTTATATTAAAAAAACCGCCTTTAATGGCGGTTTTTTTAGTGACCAAATAAACGCTAAATCAGAACTCAGCGGTTATGTGATTTTTTATTCAAGCTCTCCACAAAAACGATAGCCTTCTCCATGAATAGTTGCAATGATTTCTGGTGTTTCAGGGTGGCTTTCAAAATGCTTACGAATGCGTCGAATGGTAACATCAACAGTGCGATCATGTGGTTTAAGCTCTCGCCCTGTCATTTTTTTTAGCAAATCTTCACGTGTTTGAATTTTGCCCGGATTTTCACAAAAGTGCAACAACGCACGGAACTCACTACGCGGCAGTTTATTGGCTTCATCTGTTGGTGAAATTAATGTACGGCTATTGATATCTAGCGTCCAGCCATTAAAGCGATAAGCATCAATATGGTCATTACTGATGCTAACCTCTTTATCTCCCATCGTGCGTTGTAATAAATTACGTGCACGAATCGCAAGTTCACGCGGGTTAAATGGCTTAGTGATATAATCATCGGCACCAATTTCTAGCCCTAAGATTTTATCCACTTCATTATCACGCCCTGTTAAAAACATCAATGCAGTATCGGCATTTTCACGCAATTCACGTGCGAGCATTAAGCCATTTTTGCCTGGCAAATTAATATCCATAATAACCAAATGGATTGTGTTTTCGCTTAATATAGCGTGCATTTTATTACCATCGGCTGCTTCTAACACATCATAACCTTCTGCCTCAAAAATGCTTTTTAGCGTGTTGCGTGTTACCGCTTCGTCTTCAACAATTAATATTTTAGGCGTTTGCATAATCAGTCCATTTGCTTTATTCATAATGGTTAACAGTTGTTTACATCGTAAAAAATTTATTGCATCTTTGCAACGTGACTATAACATAACGTTGTATAAAAAATGTATTATATTTTACAATTTTTGATTTAAGTCATCGTAATATGTGCGTTAAGATCTAATTTTATTTTGGATCAGTGCTCTTTGGTTTTGAAAAATTGCACGTCAGGATACCGCTCTTGTGTTAAATTCAAGTTAACCATCGTTGGCGCAATATAGGTTAAATGATCACTGCCATCAAGTGCGAGATTTTGCTCATTTTTTCGCTTAAATTCGTCAAATTTTTTCTCATCGCTACATTCAACCCAACGTGCTGTCGCAACGTTAACTGACTCGTAAATAGCCTCGACATTATACTCACTTTTTAGCCGTGCAACCACCACATCAAATTGCAATATGCCGACAGCACCGACGATCAAATCATTATTGCTTAACGGACGGAAAACTTGCACGGCACCTTCTTCAGACAGTTGTACAAGTCCTTTGAGTAATTGTTTTTGCTTGAGCGGATCTTTTAGGCGAATGCGGCGGAATAGCTCAGGGGCAAAGTTTGGAATACCGCTAAATTTCAGGCGTTCCCCTTGCGTGAAGGTATCCCCAATTTGGATGGTGCCGTGGTTATGTAACCCAATAATATCGCCAGCAAATGCTTCATCTGCATGCGTCCTATCACCAGCCATAAAGGTTAACGCATCGGAAATAACAACATCCTTTCCTAACCGTACATGGTGAAACTTCATCCCTTTTTCGTATTTGCCTGACACCACACGCATAAATGCAACACGGTCACGGTGTTTAGGATCCATATTTGCTTGAATTTTAAACACAAAGCCGCTGAGTTTTTCTTCAAATGGGGAGACTTCACGCACATCGCTTTGGCGTGATTGTGGAGTTGGAGCCCATTCAGTTAAGCCCAAAAGCATATGGTCAACCCCAAAATTTCCCAGTGCGGTGCCGAAAAAGACAGGGGTGAGTTCACCTTTTAAAAATAGTTCTAAATCAAATGGATTAGATGCACCTTGCACCAGTTCTAACTCATCACGCAATTGTTGCGCTAAGTCTTCACCGACCGCACTTTCAAGTTCAGGATTATCCAGTCCCTTAATCACTCTTACATCTTGAATGGTATGCCCTTGTCCACTTTGATAGAGATAAGTTTCATCGTTATAAAGATGATAAACGCCTTTAAAGAGCTTGCCGCAACCAATAGGCCAAGTGATCGGTGCACAGTGGATTTTCAGCACACTTTCCACTTCATCGAGCAGCTCCATCGGGTCGCGAATATCACGGTCGAGCTTGTTCATAAAGGTCAAAATCGGTGTATCGCGCAAGCGGGTCACTTCCATCAATTTAATGGTGCGTTCCTCAACCCCTTTGGCGGAGTCGATTACCATCAGGCAGCTATCCACTGCGGTCAAAGTGCGGTAGGTATCCTCCGAGAAATCTTCGTGTCCAGGAGTATCGAGCAAGTTCACCAGACAATTGTTATAAGGAAATTGCATCACGGATGTGGTAATGGAAATCCCCCGTTGTTTTTCCATTTCCATCCAGTCCGATTTGGCGTGCTGTGCATTGCCACGCCCTTTTACCGTGCCCGCAGTTTGAATCGCTTGCCCGTAGAGCAGAACTTTTTCAGTAATGGTAGTTTTCCCCGCATCGGGATGGGAGATGATCGCAAAGGTGCGGCGTTTATTCACCTGCTCTGGATAGGCTTTCTCAGACATAATATTCACTTTAGTTCATTTTAAATGCGCTTATTTTCCCTGATTGCGGGCATAAAAACAAATAGAAATCATATTTTTGCCTAAAAGTAGGATTGACTAGCGTAATAAAAAATAGGTTATGACTTATACTGCTCAAGTTTTATATTTTAGATTTTTGTTTTGATTTTTATTTTATTTTTAAATTATTACACTGCTAATTGTGGTAAGATAATGATTATTTTAGATAAAAATACTAAAAAGGGAGTTGACTTTGGTTCTGGTGCAGGTATGATGATTTCCGACATTGAGTTTTTACTTTTTATTTTTCGTGGTTTAATTATGTTTACATTCCAAGTGTGTTCTCTACTTCTCGCTCTCTTGCGCATTTCCAATGTGCGGTTTGTGCGTGGATAGAACATAATTTTTGCCCACACAACCCGCACGTATTGCGGGTTTTTTTATAACTGTGTTTAACTAAAGGAGCGATTATGAGCGATAAAGTGATTATTTTTGATACAACACTGCGCGATGGCGAACAAGCATTAAGTGCCAGTTTAACGGTGAAAGAAAAATTACAGATCGCCTTTGCCCTTGAACGTCTTGGGGTGGATGTCATGGAAGTGGGGTTTCCTGTTTCTTCAGCGGGAGACTTCAAATCGGTGCAGACCATTGCACAAAACATCAAAAACGCTCGTGTTGCGGCCTTGGCGCGTGCGGTGGATAAAGACATTGATGCCGCCTTTGAAGCCTTGCGGGTGGCACAGCAGTTTCGTATTCACACTTTCATCGCCACCTCCGCATTGCATGTGGAGACCAAGTTAAAGCGCAGTTTTGAGGATGTGGTCGCCATGGCACAAAGTGCGGTTAAGCGTGCACGGAATTACACGGATGATGTCGAATTTTCGTGTGAAGATGCAGGTCGCACGGGCATTGATAACATCTGCCGTATTGTGGAAGCTGCCATCAATGCGGGGGCAACCACTATCAATATTCCTGATACTGTGGGCTATACCGTGCCTAACCAATTTGGGGACATTATTCATCAGGTGATGAACCGTGTGCCTAATGTGGATAAGGCCATTATTTCTGTGCATTGCCATAATGATTTAGGCATGGCAACCGCCAATTCATTAAGTGCGGTACAGCAAGGGGCACGCCAAATTGAGTGTACGATTAACGGCATCGGAGAGCGTGCGGGCAACTGTTCATTAGAAGAAGTGGTGATGGCATTAAAAACGCGCCGTGATGTATTTAATGTGGATACCAACATCAACACCAAAGAGATTTATCGCATCAGCCAAATGGTTAGCCAAATGTGCAATATGCCCATTCAACCGAACAAAGCCATTGTGGGGAGCAATGCGTTTGCCCACTCGTCGGGCATTCATCAAGACGGCATGCTTAAAAATGCCAACACCTATGAAATTCTCTCTCCTGAAAGCATTGGGTTGAAAAAAGAAAAGTTGAATTTAACTGCACGTTCAGGGCGAGCAGCGGTGAAAAGTCATATGCAGGATATGGGCTATAGCGAGCAAGATTACGACTTGGACAAACTTTACACTGCATTTTTGGCACTGGCGGATAAAAAAGGGCAAGTATTTGACTATGACTTAGAAGCATTAGCCTTCATTGATATGCAGCAAGGAGAGGGCGATCGTCTTCGGTTGGAATCGATTTCCGTGCAATCGGTTAGCCAACTTCCTGCCACAGCCTCAGTCCAAGTGACTTTAGACGATAAAGTGCGGTTAGATGCGGCAACAGGCAATGGGGCAGTTGATGCCGTGTATAACTGCTTGTTGCGGATTACTGAGCTGGATTTAAACATAGTAAGCTACAAATTAAGTGCCAAAGGCGAGGGCAAAGATGCACTTGGGCAAGTGGACATCGTGGTGGATTATCAATCACGCCGTTTTCATGGCGTGGGTTTGGCAACGGACATTGTGGAAGCCTCCGCGCGTGCGTTAATCCACGGCATTAATGCCATTTATTTAGCACAGAAAGTGGCGGATTTTAAAGATAAAAAATCACAGTTGGAGACAGTATAATGAACAAGTTTACGGTAGCAGTATTACCTGGCGACGGCATCGGTCCTGAAATTATGCGTGAAGCAGAAAAAGTGCTTCATGCCGTTGAACAAAAATATCAAGTGCGGTTTGATTTACACCATTATGACGTGGGCGGTGTGGCGATCGATAACCACGGCTGTGCCCTGCCGCAAGGCACCATTGAAGGCTGTGAGCAAGCCCAGGCAGTGCTATTTGGCTCGGTGGGGGGGCCAAAGTGGGAACATTTACCGCCAGCCGAACAACCTGAGCGGGGTGCATTATTGCCATTACGCAAGCACTTTGGCTTGTTTTGCAACCTGCGTCCTGCCACGCTTTATCAAGGTTTAGAAAAATTTTGCCCCTTGCGCGCTGACATTGCCGCTACAGGCTTTGATATTGCGTGTGTGCGAGAGTTGACGGGGGGCATCTATTTTGGGCAACCTAAAGGGCGTGCAGGCGAGGGCGCACAAGAGCATGCCTTTGACACCGAAATTTATCACCGTTTTGAAATTGAACGCATTGCTCGTATTGCCTTTGAAAGTGCCCGCAAACGCCGCAAACATGTGACCTCTATCGATAAAGCCAACGTGCTCACGAGTTCCGTGCTCTGGCGTGAGGTGGTATGCGAGGTGGCGAAAGAGTACCCAGATGTGACGCTCGATCACCTCTACATCGATAACGCCACCATGCAACTGATTAAGCAACCGCACTTTTTTGATGTGTTGCTCTGCTCAAATATGTTTGGCGACATCATCTCCGATGAATGTGCGATGATCACAGGTTCTATGGGCATGCTGCCGTCAGCCAGCCTTAACGAAAAAGGCTTTGGGCTTTATGAACCCGCAGGTGGCTCAGCCCCTGATATTGCAGGCAAAGGCATTGCCAATCCGATTGCGCAAATTTTATCGGCTGCCATGATGTTGCGTTACAGCTTTGGGCTTGATGATGCGGCTAATGATATTGAAAGTGCGGTCAAAACCGTGCTCGCCCAAGGGCATCGTACCGCTGATCTTAGCGACCAAAGTCAAGCCATTTCCACCAGCGAAATGGGCGATTTGATTGCTGCACAAATAACCGCACTTTAAGGCTACAGGAGTCGTTATGGCAAAAACCTTATACGAAAAATTATTTGATGCCCATGTGGTGCGCGAGGTGGAAGGCGAAACGCCGATTTTGTACATCAACCGCCACTTAATGCATGAGGTAACCAGCCCGCAGGCGTTTGATGGCTTGCGAGTGGCTGGGCGCAAAGTGCGGTCGCCAGAAAAGACGTTTGCGACCATGGATCACAGCATCTCCACCCAAAGCCGTGATCCCGCCGCCTGTGGCGAGCAGGCGCGCATTCAGGTGCAGGAGTTGGACAAAAACTGTCAAGCGAACAATATTTCACTCTACGATCTGCAAAATGAAAAGCAAGGCATTGTGCATGTGGTGGGGCCTGAACAGGGTTTGACGTTGCCAGGCATGACCATTGTGTGTGGCGATTCTCACACAGCCACCCACGGTGCCTTTGGTGCGTTGGCATTTGGCATCGGTACCTCGGAAGTGGAACATGTGCTTGCCACGCAAACCTTAAAACAAGCGCGCGCTAAAACCATGAAAATTGAAGTGCGTGGCAAAGTGCGGTCAGGCATCACAGCGAAAGACATTATTTTGGCGATCATCGGCAAAACGACGATGGCAGGCGGCACAGGTCATGTGGTGGAGTTTTGCGGGCAGGCGATTCGTGATCTCTCCATGGAGGGGCGAATGACTGTATGCAATATGGCGATCGAAATGGGGGCGAAAGCAGGTTTGATTGCACCCGATGAAACCACGTTTGATTACCTCAAAGATCGCCCTTATGCGCCGAAAGGTGAAATGTGGGAGCGCGCGGTGGCGTACTGGAAAACATTGAAAAGCGATGATGATGCGCAGTTCGATACGGTGGTGGTGCTTGAGGCGAATGACATTGCGCCACAGGTAACATGGGGAACTAACCCAGGGCAGGTGATTGCCATTGACCAGCGAGTCCCCGATCCCGCCAAAATGACAGATCCTATTGCACGCCAATCGGCACAAAAAGCCCTTGATTATATGGGGCTTGCACCTGAAACCGCACTTTGTGATGTGAGCGTGGATAAAGTCTTTATTGGCTCGTGCACCAATTCACGCATTGAAGATTTGCGTGCGGCAGCGGCGATTGCTAAAGGGCGCAAAGTAGCGCAAGGCGTGCAAGCATTGGTGGTGCCGGGTTCTGGTTTAGTGCGAGCGCAAGCTGAGCAAGAAGGCTTGGATAAAATTTTTATTGACGCAGGTTTTGAATGGCGTTTACCAGGCTGCTCAATGTGTTTGGCGATGAATGACGACCGCCTTGGGGAATGGGAGCGTTGCGCCTCAACCAGTAATCGCAATTTTGAAAGCCGACAAGGGCGCAACGGGCGAACCCACCTTGTCAGCCCCGCGATGGCGGCAGCGGCGGCGGTGTTTGGTAAATTTACGGATATTAGAACATTGGAGGAGGCATAATGGCAGGCTTTAAACAACATACAGGATTGGTCGTGCCCTTAGATGCCGCCAATGTGGATACGGATGCCATCATCCCAAAACAGTTTTTGCAAGCAGTTACCCGAGTGGGTTTTGGCAAGCATTTATTTCACGAATGGCGTTACCTCGACGAGCAAGGTAGCCAGCCTAATCCTGAATTTGTGCTCAATTTTCCGCATTATCAGGGGGCAACAATTTTACTGGCACGCGAGAATTTTGGTTGCGGCTCTTCGCGTGAGCATGCGCCGTGGGCATTGGCGGATTATGGCATTAAAGTGATGATAGCCCCGAGTTTTGCGGATATTTTTTACAGTAATAGCTTGAATAATCATCTGCTTCCCATTCGGCTCAGTGAAAGTGCGGTTGATGAAATATTCAACTGGGTGCAGGCAAATCCTCATCAAGCCATCACCATCGATCTTGAACAACAAACGGTATCTGTTGGTGAAATGGTCTATCACTTTGAGCTTGATCCATTTCGCAAACACTGTTTAATCAATGGGTTAGACAACATCGGCTTGACGCTCCAGCATGAACAAGCGATTGCCGATTATGAAAAAACTATTCCCGATTTCCTGCGTTAAACAAAAACCGCACTTTTAGATAAAGTGCGGTTTTTTGCGTTATTGACGGTAAGTGCTTAGGAAATTTTCTAGCTGTTTAAGTGCGGTTTCGAGCTGTTGGACGTGGGGCAGGGTCACCACGCGGAAGTGGTCTGGCTGGTGCCAGTTGAAGCCACGACCGTGTACGAGCAGCACTTTTTCTTGTAGTAACAGATCAAGCACAAATTTTTCATCATCGTAAATGTTGTACATGTTGGTATCGATTTTGGGGAACATATACATTGCACCCATCGGTTTCACGCAGCTAATGCCTGGAATGCTATTGAGCATTTCATAGGCTTTATTACGTTGCTCCAATAACCGCCCACCCGGAAGAATATATTCGTTAATGCTTTGATAACCGCCAAGTGCGGTTTGAATGGCGTGTTGCATTGGCACATTGGCACAAAGCCGCATGGAGGCAAGCATATCTAACCCTTCAATGTAGCCTGCTGCCGCGTGTTTTGGTCCGTGTAATAACATCCATCCTTGGCGAAAACCCGCCACACGGTAGGCTTTAGAAAGCCCATTGAAGGTTACGGTCAGTAAATCGGGGGCTAGGGCGGCGATATGGTGATGCACAGCACCGTCGTAGAGAATTTTGTCGTAAATTTCATCGGCAAAAATGATTAATTTATTTTGTCGTGCGATTTCGGCAATTTGCAATAGCAATTCACGACTATACACCGCCCCCGTTGGGTTATTTGGGTTGATGATCACAATCCCTTTGGTGCGTTCGGTGATTTTGCTTTTAATATCATCAAGATCAGGAAACCAATCCGCACTTTCATCGCAGATGTAATGCACGGCTTTACCGCCTGATAGGGTAACAGCGGCGGTCCATAATGGATAGTCAGGCATTGGCACTAGTACTTCATCACCATCGTTGAGTAAGGCTTGCATCGACATTACGATCAATTCTGATACGCCATTGCCGATATACACATCATTCACTGATGGGCTACGCAAGCCTTTGGATTGATAATATTGCACCACGGCTTTGCGGGCAGAATAGAGCCCTTTTGAGTCGCAATAACCTTGTGCGGTTGGCAGATTACGCATTACATCGACCAAAATTTCATCGGGGGCTTCAAAGCCGAAAGGCGCAGGATTGCCAATATTCAGTTTGAGAATTTTATGACCTTCTTCTTCCAGACGAAGGGCTTCTTTATGCACCACGCCACGAATATCGTAGCAAACGTGTTCTAATTTATCTGATTTAGGAAACGTGTTCATTGGCAATCCTTAACAATGAGAGAGTAGTGTTCTTACTTTACGCTTTTGATGCAAAAAATTAAAGATTTTCTCCGCACTTTTTCTAAAAGTGCGGTAAAATTTCCATTTTAAGTAAAATGAATGTATTTTGGAGTTTAGCGTGCCAACTTGTTGGGCATTATTAAAACAAGCGTTCAACACAGCGATCATTGCGGCAGAAAATCAGCATGATCAGGATTATTACGCACTAACATGTCGTGTGCCTGTTACGAATGAAGATGTTAATGTATTGGCGTGGCTAAAAGGGCAGACGTGTTTTCCGCAGTGTGTTTGGCGTGCACGTCATACCAATGAGTATGTGGTGGCATTAGGGCAAGTCATCGTCTTTGATGACATCACGTTAGCACAGCATTTTCTGGCACAGCAGCATGAGTTACGTTTAATTGGTGGCATGAAATTTGATGGGCAAGCACAATTTTTACTACCACGGTTACTGCTTCGTTGCTCAGCAACGGAGCTTCAGGCGACACTGTGTTTGCACGCAGATGAAGATAAAAGTGCGGTTATGGCGTGGTTGACAGCACTTGCTGAACCACGCTCAATCACACCACTTGACACCCAGCTTGTGTTTCATTCTCAGGCGTATAGTCAATCGCAGTGGTGTGCATTGGTTGAGCGTGCGTTGCAGGCGATCGCCTCAGGGGATTTTTTGAAAGTCGTCCCCGCACAAGTGAAATACTATACTGTGCAGGGTGAATTTAATCCCGTGGATTTTATTGCCCATGCCAGTGCAGAGCAACGTGAGTGTTATGGTTTTTTATGGGCAGATAGCCCAACCCATGCCTTTTTTGGCATTAGCCCAGAGCGTTTTTATTGTCGAGACGGCGAGCATTTATGCACAGAAGCCTTAGCTGGCACGGTAAAGTGCGGTCAGCATCCGCAAGAAAATCAGAATGCACTGGCGTGGTTGATGAAGGATGTGAAAAACAGCCATGAGAATGCGTTAGTAGTGGACGATATTGTGCAAAAACTGACACCGCTGGCTAAGCAAATTACCGTGGCGGATTTGGAAGGGCGGCAATTGCGTTATGTACAACATCTTGCTCGTCCCATTCGTGCCACGTTAAAAAGTGCGGTTGGAGATTGCGACTGCATGCGTGCGATCCATCCTAGTGCAGCGGTGGGGGGATTACCAACCGCACCAGCCAAGGCATTTCTGGCACAGCATAATATTGAACGAGCGTGGTATGCAGGCACATTTGGCGTGATGGCACGTCAACACAGTGAATTTTGTGTGACAATTCGCAGTGCGTATTATCAGCAAGATCAAATCAGTGTGTATGCAGGTGCAGGGATTGTGAGAGGCTCAGATCCCTTGTTAGAATGGCAAGAAATTGAGCGTAAAACAGCGGGTATATTATCGTTGTTTCGCAATATAAGGGAGAATAATGATGTCAGTAGCCCTGTTTAATCGTGTTTGGGCGCGAGTGATTTTAGAAAGTATTGTGCGCCAAGGTGTGAAGCATATTTGCATTGCGCCAGGATCGCGTTCTACACCCTTAACACTAGAAGCCGCAAGGTTGGAGCGAGAGCAAGGCGTGCAGCTGCATACGCATTTTGATGAACGCGGTTTAGGCTTTTATGCGTTAGGTATTGCAAAAGCAACACAGCAACGCGTCGCAATAATTGTGACCTCTGGCACGGCAGTGGCAAATGTGTATCCTGCGGTGATTGAGGCGTCTTTAACGGGGGCAAAATTGGTGGTGCTTACCGCTGATCGCCCGATTGAATTATTACAGTGCGGTGCTAATCAAGCCATTGATCAGGCTGGGATTTTTGCAAATTATCCCGTAGCGAGCCTCAATCTGCCTCGCCCTGATAGTCAATTAAGTGCGCAATGGTTATTAAGTGTGACTACAGATGCACTATTTAAGCAGCAAAACGGTGGCGTAGTGCATTTCAATGTGCCGTTTGCTGAACCGCTTTATGATGTTGATGAAAGTGCGGTGAATGTGCATCCGTGGCTTGCCCCGATTCAAACGTGGTTGAAAAGTAAGCAGTGTTGGCGTGTTTATCCGAGTGGCCAGCAAGATGTTATGGTGCATGCACAGTGGGACGAATGGCGTACGAAACGGGGTGTGATTATTGTAGGACAGCTTTCAGCGCGTGAATGTATGGGGCTGACACAATGGGCACAAACGCTAGGCTGGGTACTCATCAGTGATATTCAATCAGGCATTAGTGCGTCGTTGCCATATGCGGATATTTGGCTGGCAAATGACGCGGTGCGTGAAAAATTATTGCAAGCGGATATTGTGATTCAGTTTGGGCGACAAATCATCAGCAAGCGGGTACACCAGTTTTTGGCGACATTCCACGGTGAATTTTGGCAGGTAGATAGCAGTGCAACCGCACTTGATCCGCATCACCATCAAGGCACACGTTTTATTGCGCCTGTTCATCATTGGCTACGAGCACACCCTCCACTGCGACAACGTGAATGGCTACTTGAACCATTAGCATTATCAAAATTTTGCCGTCATTTTATTGCTCAGCAAGTGGGAAGCAAACTCAATGAGGCGTCATTAGCCCATTTTATTGAGCGTATTTTGCCACGCAATGGCGTATTATTTTTAGGCAATAGTTTATTTGTGCGTTTGGTCGATGCACTCGGTTTTCTGCCCGAAGAGTATCCTGTTTATACGAATCGGGGCGCTAGTGGCATTGATGGTTTAGTTGCCACTGCCGCAGGGATTGGACAGGCAACAGGGCAGCCTTTGGTTGCCATGTTAGGTGATGTGAGCGCACTTTACGATCTCAATTCGCTTGCACTGTTGCGTCAAGTGCCACAACCTACGATTTTATTTGTGATTAATAATAATGGTGGGGCTATTTTCGATATGCTCAATGTGGATCAACAGGTAAAAAATACCCTTTATCGAATGCCACATGGGCTTGAATTTGCGCAAGCGGCAGCAATGTTTGGGCTAAATTATCAACGACCATACACATGGGCGGATCTTAACAGCATATTGAAACAAGCCTACGCACGCAAAGAAACAACGCTTATTGAAATTAAATCAGCACCGAGTGAAGGAAGTCAAATTTATCAGAATTTATTAAGTCAAATTGCGAAGGCGGTGATTGGTGACTAAGCCTGTTGCGGTATTCTTGCATGGCTTGCTTGGTGATAAGCACGATTGGCAGGCGGTCTGTGCGCACTTGCGTATAGACAGTATCTGTTTGGATTTACCAGGTCATGGCGATCATCGTCATATTAATGTTGATAGTTTTTTTGATGTGGCATGCTGGCTAGATAATGCGCTTAAGCCCTATTACAACCGCCCATTGATTTTAATTGGCTACTCATTGGGTGCCCGTATTGCACTCTATTACAGTTATGCTTTTTTGCCAACGTCGCGCCAACCGCACTTATTGGTGTTAGAAGGTGCAAATATGGGGCTGCCAGAGGCAACGCAGCGGCAGTTGCGCTGGGAACATGATCAGCAGTGGGCAGATTATTTTCGACAACATAGCATGACGCAATCACTTATGGGGTGGTATCAACAAGAGGTATTTGCACACTTAACCGACTCGCAACGTCATGCCTTAATTGCCACTCGAGGCAGCAATGATCCTCACGCTATTGCCAAGATGTTATTGGCAACGAGCCTTGCTAAACAGCCTTATTTACTTGACTGTGCGCGCCAAAGTCCTTTCCCTGTGCATTATATCTGTGGTGAAAGGGATAAAAAATTTCGCCAATTGGTAAAGGAGTACGCATTACGCACCCATTTTATTGACCATGCTGGGCATAATGCCCATCGTGAAAATCCGGCGGCATTTGCTGCGGCACTGACCGCACTTTTACAACCATTTTTATAAGGAAAAACCATGTTATACCCAAGTGAAGAGATGTTATATGCCCCTGTTGAGTGGCATGACCACAGCCACGGTTACAGCGATATTTTGTATCACAAATCCAGCGATGGTATCGCTAAAATCACCATTAATCGCCCACACGTTCGCAACGCGTTTCGCCCACAAACGGTGAAAGAAATGATTCATGCGTTTGCTGATGCACGTTTTGATGAAAACATTGGCGTGATTGTCTTGACGGGGCAAGGCGAAAAGGCCTTTTGTGCAGGGGGCGATCAAAAAGTGCGGGGGGATTACGGCGGATATAAAGACGACAGCGGCGTGCATCATTTAAATGTGCTGGATTTTCAACGGGATATCCGCACATGCCCGAAACCTGTGGTCGCCATGGTGGCAGGATATGCCATTGGCGGTGGGCATGTGTTGCATATGATGTGTGATTTAACCATTGCCGCAGACAATGCTATTTTCGGACAAACAGGACCAAAAGTCGGCTCATTTGATGGCGGTTGGGGTGCAAGTTACATGGCTCGTATTGTTGGGCAGAAAAAAGCACGCGAAATTTGGTTTTTATGCCGTCAATATAATGCACAAGAGGCGTTAGATATGGGCTTGGTCAACACTGTGGTGCCTTATGCCGAACTGGAACGTGAAACCGTGCGTTGGTGTCGTGAAATGTTACAAAACAGCCCAATTGCCCTACGTTGCTTGAAGGCGGCACTCAATGCAGATTGCGACGGGCAGGCTGGACTACAAGAGCTGGCGGGTAATGCGACTATGCTGTTTTATATGACGGAAGAAGGCCAGGAAGGGCGCAACGCATTTAACCAAAAACGCGAGCCTGATTTCAGTAAATTCAAACGTAACCCGTAAGCCAAAGTGCGGTTGACCGCACTTTTAAGGTGAAGGAGAGAAAATGCGAAAGTTGTGGTTAAAATGGAGTTTATTGGTTGGGCTAAGTGCGGTGGTAAGTTTTGCATTTGGTCTTGGCGTGTTGAGTACACCGGCCTTTATCATTGGAATGGTGGCAGGCATAGCCTGTTTTATCATGTTTTATGTGTGGCTGGATAACAAACTTATCTTGTGGCAGCGTCCGCGGTGGCGTAAAGCCTTGCTACTCGGCGTGGTAATCAAAATGCTACTACAAGTTTGGCCTATGATTGAAATGTACTGTGGCATAGTATCACTTGCAGTACTAGACACCTTATTTGGGCAGTCTATTCCCTTATTTTGGCATGGCTTTTTAGGCACACTTGGCACAGGCACACTACTGTCGCTGGTGGTGGGTATTTTTACCGCACTTTCGTATGGGGTATTAGGCTTGTGGCAACGAACAATGACACATTCAAAGGAGAGGGTATGACAATGCGATCTTATCAACTTTATCATTACGCCATCCCGATGGACTCACAGGTAGTGTTACGCAATCGTTTTTTGAAAGTGCGGGAAGGGCTTTTGGTCAAGGTCAAGTGCGGTGAACACGAGGGCTGGGGCGAAATTGCCCCATTGCCTGAGTATAGTGTTGAAACGTTGGAACAAGCCAAAGCACAGGCGTTGAGCTGGCTTTCTGCATGGGATGAAGCACGTTGTAAAGGGGAAAAATTGCCGTTTGATGGGCTTTATCCATCGGTGGCATTCGGGCTAAGTTGTGCGATGGCAGAACTGAAAGGATTGCTTGGTGAGGCGAGCAACATGCGCAGTGCGCCACTGTGTTATGGTGATCCTGATGAACTTTATGCCAAGTTGGATAAAATTGAAGGCGAAAAAGTGGCGAAAATCAAGGTTGGCTTATATGAAGCGAACCGTGATGGATTGATTGCGGATATGTTTTTAGAAGCCATTCCTGATCTAAAGCTGCGCCTTGATGCCAATCGCACATGGACGCTCGAAAAAGCATTACAGTTCGCTAAATACGTTAAACCACAGCATCGTGCACGCATTCAGTTTATTGAAGAGCCGTGCAAAACGCCTGACATGAGTCTTGAGTTTGCACGTCAAACAGGCATTGCACTGGCATGGGACGAAAGTGTGCGCGAACCGCACTTTGAGGTGCGCAACGCGGAAAATGTGCGTGCGATTGTGATTAAACCGACACTCGTTGGCAGCCTTGAGCGTTGCATTGCGTTAATCGCACAAGCACATGCGCAAGGCATGCTCGCGGTGATCAGCTCGTCGATTGAATCCAGCTTTGGGCTAACCCAATTGGCGCGTATCGCTGCGCAATATACGCCAAATACCACACCAGGGCTGGACACGTTAGATTTAATGCAGTTGCAACTGGTGCGCCCTTGGCAGGGAGCAAGTTTGCCGTTAGTCGGGCTTGAAAGTGAATTTGTAACCGCACTTTAATGTTGAGTGAGGCACAAAATAAGGGAAATGCATAGAAAAGTGCGGTTATTTGATTAAACTTGCGTATAATGGCTGCGATGTGGAAAGGATATGATATGAAGATTTTATTACTCAATGGACCTAATCTGAATATGCTAGGCAAGCGTGAGCCTGAGCATTATGGGCGATTAACATTAGCACAGATTGAGCAAAATGTCGCGCAAGAAGCGCAAACATTAGGCGTGTCGTTGGATTGTTTTCAAAGTAATAGTGAGGTCGGGCTAATTGATAAAATTCACCAAAGTTTTCAACATATTGACTTTATTATTATCAATCCTGCGGCATTTACCCACACTAGTGTTGCCTTGCGTGATGCACTATTGAGTGTGGCAATTCCCTTTGTGGAAGTGCATTTATCAAATGTTCACGCACGCGAACCTTTTCGCCATCACTCTTATTTAAGTGATAAAGCGGTGGGCGTGATTTGCGGCTTGGGCGCACAGGGTTACCACTATGCGTTGCGGTTTGCCGTTGATTATTTGCAACAAAAAAGGTAAATTGGACGCAATATTCACTAATTTCAGTGAAATTTATCGCAATTTTCCCGAAATTAAGGTAACCTAGATAAAGTACCGTAACGTTATTTTTATAAGTTGAAACTATTTTGGCTTAATATTTTATACATGAACAAGTGAGCGAATGTAATGGATATCCGTAAAATTAAAAAACTAATTGAGTTAGTCGAAGAGTCTGGCATTATGGAAATTGAAATTTCCGAAGGTGAAGAGTCAGTTCGTATTAGTCGTGGCAGTGCAGCACCGCAAGCCGTGCAATATACATTACCTGCCAGTGCGCCTGTACAATCAGCCCCTGCTGCACCGAGTGTAAATGAAAGTGCGAATGTAGCAGCACCAGCACCAGCAACCCCAACAGGACATGAAGTGCGTAGCCCAATGGTCGGCACATTCTACCGCGCACCAAGCCCAGAAGCTGCACCGTTTGTCGAAGTTGGCAGCCAAGTTAAAGTAGGTGATCCGCTCTGTATCGTGGAAGCAATGAAAATGATGAACCGCATAGAGTCTGATAAAGCGGGTGTGGTCAAAGCAATCATTGTTGACGATGGCGATGCGGTTGAATTTGATCAGCCTCTAATCATTATTGAATAATTTTTAACCGCACTTTTAAGGTGTGGTTTGACGAGCGTGGATTGAGAGTATGTTAAAAAAAGTTGTGATCGCTAACCGCGGAGAAATTGCGTTGCGCATTTTGAGAGCCTGCAAAGAGTTAGGCATTAAAACAGTGGCGGTGCATTCCACAGCGGATAGAGATTTAAAACATGTTTTGCTAGCCGATGAAAGTATTTGTATTGGGCCTGCGCCATCAAGTAAAAGTTATCTAAATATTCCTGCACTCATTGCAGCTGCGGAAGTGACAGGTGCTGATGCCATTCACCCAGGTTATGGGTTTTTATCTGAAAATGCGGATTTTGCGGAACAAGTTGAGCGTTCAGGTTTTGTGTTTATCGGTCCGACCGCAGACGTTATTCGTTTAATGGGAGATAAAGTTTCGGCGATTAATGCCATGAAAGCAGCGGGTGTGCCGTGTGTGCCAGGATCAGATGGTCCTTTAGGAAGCGATATTAAGAAAAATCTTGCGATGGCAGAAAAAATTGGCTATCCGGTTATTATCAAAGCCTCTGGCGGTGGCGGTGGTCGCGGTATGCGTGTAGTGCGTAGTGCCGATGAGCTGGAGCAAGCAATTGCGATGACCAAATCTGAAGCAAAAGCGGCATTTAATAATGACGTGGTGTATATGGAAAAATATTTAGAAAATCCGCGTCATGTTGAAATTCAAGTGCTTGCGGATACCCATGGAAATGCCGTTTATCTTGCCGAGCGTGATTGCTCTATGCAACGTCGCCACCAAAAAGTGGTGGAAGAAGCTCCTGCACCAGGGATTGATGATCAATTACGCAAAGACATTGGGCAGCGTTGTGCCAATGCATGTGTGGAAATCGGTTATCGTGGTGCTGGTACATTTGAATTCTTATATGAGAATGGCGAATTCTATTTCATTGAAATGAATACCCGTATCCAAGTTGAGCATCCAGTTACTGAAATGATCACAGGTGTTGATTTGGTCAAAGAGCAGTTACGTATCGCTTCAGGGATGCCGTTATCGGTGAAACAAGATGACATTAAAGTACGTGGGCATGCTATTGAGTGTCGTATTAACGCAGAAGATCCACGTAACTTCCTGCCATCACCTGGGAAAGTGACACGTTTACATACACCAGGCGGCTTTGGTATTCGCTGGGATTCGCACATTTATGATGGCTACACCGTACCACCACATTATGATTCCATGATTGCAAAACTGATCAGTTATGGTGAAACGCGTGAAGAGGCGATTACACGAATGCGTAATGCACTTTCAGAAGTGATTATTGAAGGACTAAAAACCAATATTCCACTCCATGAAATGATTATGGATGACGACGCTTTCAACCGTGGCGGTAGCAATATTCACTATCTTGAGAAAAAACTGGGGTTATAATGTATAACCGCACTTTTTAACAAAACGGCGCATAGTGCGCCGTTTTTTATAATATCATTTTTACGATTTTATCTGCCTTTATGCGTTTAAACCGCTTAAGCAAACGTTTAACCTGCGTAGGGTAGTCTTGTAATTTATCTAAACATTGATAATTGTGTAAAATAGCCGTATGTTCACGGATAATTTCAAGTTCTTTTGTGGTTTGCTCCAGCAATGTATGTTCTGGATCGTGAATTAACAAACCATTTTCAGCGTCTAAACGCCATGCACGAGGGTTGAGATTGTTACCCGTTAACAAAATAAACTCTTCATCTACCCAAACGCCTTTGAGGTGATAGGAATTTTCACCGTGCTGCCATATACGAATAGTTAATAATTTATCATCAATAGCATGACGGAATTTTTTGCAAAAATTGCGTAGGTTCATTTCATATAAATACGGCAGAGCCGATGCCATATGAAAAGGCGCATCAGGTGGTGTATAAAAATCATTAGCGGTCTTATCGCCAACGATAATTTCAACCTGTTTTCCTTCATGTAGGCGTTGCTTAATTTTGTGTTGCAAATGGCGTGGAAAATTAAAATAAGGGGTGCAGATAGTCAGCTTTTGCTGTACGGCATCAAATAACTGTTCAATTGTCGCATTGAGCAAATTATTGCTCCCTAAACCAAAAATAGGGGCAATTTGTAATTGTGTATTGCTCAACGTGTGTGCATTCTCAACACGATATTGCCCCTGAGACGCAAGCATTTTGCGGTATTGACGTATTGATGGACGCAAAGTGCGGTCAAATGTTACGCCTTGATCTAAGCGTTTTACCACGGGTGCATCCAATATATACTCCTGCACGAATGCCACGATGGTATTGGCTAATTCGGGATTGATAATTTTTTGATAGCGGTCATAACGATAACGCTGATGTTGGTGTAAATAGACATCATTAATGCTTGCGCCGCTATAAAGCACGGTGTCGTCGAACACAAAACCTTTTAAATGCAGCACCCCAAATAGCTCGCGCGTGTTGATGGGAACACCTAAAAAACGAATTTCCTGTTCGGCAGGCAAATTATGTGCAAGGCGTTGCTGTTCATACCATTGCGCGTTGGTTTGGCTTTCTTCTTCACCTAAACGTCCACGTTGTGCACGGTGCATATCCACTAAAACGGTAATATCAAGCTGTGGGCAAATCTGCTTGGCGTGATATAATGCGTCTAAAATCTCTTGTCCCGCGGCATCGTTTTGCCAATAAAGTGCGGTCATCACAATGCGTGATTTGGCATTTTTGATTAATGCTAACAGCGTTTGTTTGAACGCAGCACTGGAATAAATAAATTCAACATCACTGGCCTTTTGAGGCAAAAACGCTAAACGATTAAGCTGTGTTATTGCATGAGAATAGTGAGTATTTTGCATATCGTATTATGGTAAAGCCAAATTCATAATCCTTTAGTTTACTCTGAAATGAGATTATTTAACAGTAAAATCAAAAACCGCACTTTGTGTCACAAAATTTGCTATACTGATAGCCATACCATTCTATTTAACTGCAACAATTAAGGCATGCAATGAGCGAGCAATTTAAAAAGCAACCCCACTTTCAACACGATAACGGTAAACAACGTTTTGCCGAGAAGAAATCGCCACGCAATGATCGTCAAAAAGAGCGCACTCAGACACTGCGAGGGGCGAGAAACACTAAAGCTGAGGCTGATGGATTTGTGTGGAAACAGACGGAAATGGCGGCACAAAAAGCAGGAAAAAACGCAAGTGGCAGCGTAAGCGTGATGATAAAAGGAGAGGTGAGTGGTAAAAAAACAGGCCCACTTTCCCCTCGAGCGCCCGAGAAAATTCGCAAAAATCGTGATGAAGAGATGAAAATTTATGGGGTTGAGGCTTGCCTTGCTCGCTTTAAACAACACCCAGATAGTATTGTTCGCTTGTGGGCGACAGTGGAAATGAGCCATAAATTGGGCGAGCAGTTGCGTTTTTTAGCCAGTCAACGGAAAGCATATCATGTGGTCAGTAGTGAGGAATTGGCGTTAGTGAGTGGTAGCGAACATCATGGTGGAATCTGTTTATTGGTGAAAAAAACGCTACCTATGGATTTGGAACGTTATCTTAAACAGGTAAAATTGCAAGACTGCGTACTGATTTTGCATGATATTCACAACGCACACACGATAGGGGCTATTTTGCGTACAGCGGCATTTTATGGCGTTACAGGGGTTATTAGTCAACGGCCTGAAAAACTGCCAAGCCCAGCAGCGGCGCGTGTGGCAGAAGGGGCGTTGGAGTATGTGAATTTTATTGCTAGTACGCATCTTGATGCGACGATCGCACGCCTGCAGCGAGCAGGTTATCAAGTGATTGCGCTCACGCAAGACAAACAAGCAACAGCATTAAATAAAGTGCGGTTTGGTGACAAAGTGGCGTTGATTTTAACGGAAAATGCAACCGCACTTTCAGCGTCAGTGGATGAACAGGTTGTGTTGTCATTTGACAGTCCTTTAGCCAATGGCGTGAATAGTGCAGTCAGTGCGGGAATTGTGCTTTCTCGGTGGTATTTTCGATAATCATAATTTATCGCTGTGATGCAAGAGTGCGAAGCGTTCCCATAGCGTCTCTTCTGATTCAATGTGTTCGGGGTCGGTGATAATACAATTGTTGATCGGGCACACTTTTTGGCAGGTGGGGGTATCGTAATGCCCCACGCATTCCGTGCAAAGGGCGGGATTAATCACGTAGATCTCTGCCCCGAAACTGATTGCCTCATTTGGGCACTCAGGCTCGCACATATCGCAGTTAGTACATTTTTCGGTGATTAATAACGCCATTGCTGAATACTTGTTGGTGTTTAAAAAAAGCGTAGATTATAATCTAAAAGCACGCTGAAAACCAATTTTATGGATATACTATGACTTATTCTCCCGCTCAATTACGCCGTATTGTGCGTATTATTGTGATTTTTATCTCTGTGGTCGTTACCGCACTTTTCTATTCTCGCCAAGATAAACAGGCTGAAAATGATGTAGCGCAAGACTCGCCAAACATACAAAAAACGGACGCTAATCCCCATTATGATGTGTCGTTGGCACAAGATAAACTTGGACAAAATAAGCACGCCAGTGTTGATTACTATATGTTAGTGTTGTCATGGTCGCCTGGTTTTTGTGCTGAGCAGCGTGAGCACTATGGCAATCATCTTCCAGCAGGATTGCAATATCAATGTGATTCCCAACAACAATTTGGGTGGGTTGTACACGGACTTTGGCCGCAAAATGCGAATGCACGCAGTATTCATCAGCACCCTCGTTTTTGCCAAGGGGATCTTCCGCCAGTTGACCGCACTTTGCTAGTGCGTTATTTATCGATGTCGCCAGGCTTGCAGTTATTGCAAGGAGAATGGGAAAAACACGGTGCTTGTGCTTTTAATCAAGCGCAAGCCTATTTTGATCAGGCGCAGCGTTTATTTAACAGCTTAACGTTGCCATCAGAAAAATTGAGTAAAGGGGAATTATTTCGCTTTATGCGTAAAAACAATCCGCAATTAGCGGGCAAGTATATGAATGCTTCACATAATGAATTGAAAATTTGCTACGATCTTGCTTGGCAACCAATGGATTGCCCAATGAAATAGTAAAGTGCGGTTGAGTTTGACGTTAATCAAGGAATTAATTAATAGCCTAAAATAATAGCGTCTTTCTTGCATTTTACATTGAGATGAAAGATTAACTTGTTATAATTTAACCGTGTTGATTTTTATTTTTAACCCAAAAGAGGACTTATTATGTCAGTAATCAAAATGACCGATTTAGATCTGAATGGCAAACGTGTGTTGATTCGTTCAGATTTGAACGTGCCTGTTAAAGATGGCAAAGTAACATCTGATGCGCGGATTAAAGCATCTATTCCAACCATTAAGCGTGCTTTAGAGCAAGGTGCAAGCGTGATGGTTACCTCTCACTTTGGTCGTCCAACTGAGGGGGAATACAATGCCGAGTTCTCTTTACAGCCTGTTGTGGATTACCTTAACAATGCGTTAGATGTGCCTGTGCGTTTAGAAAAAGATTACTTAAATGGTGTTGAGGTAAAACCTAACGAATTAGTTGTGTTGGAAAATGTACGTTTTAACAAAGGCGAGAAAAAGGATGCTGATGAGTTGGCAAAACAGTATGCCGCACTTTGTGATGTATTTGTGATGGACGCATTTGGTACAGCACACCGTGCACAAGCCTCTACACATGGCGTAGCAAAATTTGCGCCTGTTGCTTGCGCAGGTCCATTGCTTGCGAATGAATTAGACGCATTGGGTAAAGCATTAAAGAACCCAGCTCGCCCAATGGTTGCGATTGTGGGCGGGTCTAAAGTATCAACGAAATTAACCGTGTTGGATTCATTGTCTAAAATTGCGGACCAATTAATCGTGGGTGGTGGTATTTCCAATACATTTGTGGCAGCTCAAGGGTTGAATGTGGGTAAATCGTTACATGAACCTGATCTTATCCCTGAAGCACAACGTTTACTTGGCGAATCGGATATTCCATTACCAACAGATGTACGCGTTGGCAAAGAATTTTCAGAAACTGCACCTGCAACTGTGAAACCAGCAACCGATGTTCAAGATGATGAAGAAATTATGGATTTGGGTGATCAATCGGCAGAAAAATTAGCTGAGATTATCCGTGGTGCGAAAACCATTTTGTGGAATGGCCCGGTTGGGGTATTCGAGTTCCCGAACTTCCGTAAAGGAACTGAAATTGTGGCTCGTGCGATCGCAGATAGTGATGCGTTCTCCATTGCTGGAGGCGGCGACACACTGGCGGCAATTGATCTATTTGGAATTGCAGATCAAATTTCATATATCTCAACAGGAGGCGGTGCATTCTTAGAGTTTGTGGAAGGTAAAGTGTTACCAGCCGTTGCGATTTTAGAAGAACGTGCAAAAGAACAAGCGTAATAATCCTCAAGGCGAGCGTCGCTCGCCTTCCCTTTAATATAAGGAAATGACTATGTCTAAAATTTTCGATTTTGTAAAACCAGGTGTTATCACTGGTGATGATGTGCAAAAAGTATTTAATGTTGCAAAAGAAAACCAATTTGCATTGCCTGCGGTTAACTGTGTTGGTTCGGATTCAATTAATGCGGTACTTGAAACGGCAGCACGTGTAAAAGCACCTGTCATTGTGCAGTTTTCAAATGGTGGTGCAGCCTTCTATGCGGGCAAAGGAATTAAATTACCTGAGGGGCAACGTGCTGACGTGCTAGGTGCAATTGCCGGGGCAAAACATGTGCATCAAATGGCTGAACATTATGGCGTGCCAGTCATTTTGCATACAGACCACTGTGCGAAAAAATTATTGCCATGGATTGATGGCATGTTAGAAGCAGGTGAAAAACACTTTGCTGAAACGGGTAAACCGCTCTTTTCTTCTCATATGATCGATCTATCTGAAGAGCCATTAGAAGAAAATATGGAAATCTGTAAAAAATACCTTGAGCGTATGTCTAAAATTGGTATGACATTAGAAATTGAATTAGGTATCACTGGTGGTGAGGAAGACGGTGTGGATAATTCAGACCGTGATCCAATGGAATTGTATTCTAAACCAGAAGAGATTGATTATGTATATACCGAGCTCTCAAAAGTTAGCCCACGTTTTACTGTGGCTGCGGCATTTGGTAACGTGCACGGTGTGTATAAACCTGGTAATGTGAAATTGACGCCGAAAATTTTGAAAGCTGGTCAAGATTATATCCGTGAAAAACACGGCTTGAGCAGTGAAAAACCAGTGTCTTATGTATTCCACGGTGGCTCAGGCTCAACACATGAAGAAATTCAAGAGGCGGTTAGCTATGGTGTGGTAAAAATGAATATCGACACCGATACCCAATGGGCATCTTGGGATGGTATTTTACAATACTACAAAGCCAACGAAGCCTATCTACAAGGTCAGTTGGGTAACCCAACGGGTGAAGATGCGCCAAACAAAAAATATTACGATCCACGTGTTTGGTTGCGTAAAATGGAAGAGTCTATGTCTAAACGTTTAGAGCAGTCATTTGACGATCTAAATTGTCGTGATGTTCTATAATTCTACATTCGACAGAAAACCGCACTTTTATAAAAGTGCGGTTTTTCTATGTACTTGATTATAGCTTTAATGGCAAGATAATTTGAATACGCAATCCACCAAGAGGGCTTTTGCTCGCTTGTACACTGCCACCATGTTGCTCAATGGCATTAGCGACAATTGAGAGACCTAATCCCGTTCCACCAGTCGTTCGTGCGCGAGCTTCATCAGTGCGATAGAATGGTTTGAAAATACGCTCATATTCACTTTCGGGCACCCCTTCGCCGTTATCGTCGACCAAAATTTCCAGTTTTGAACCATGTAGCTGGGTGGTGGTTAAATGGACTTCGCCATTCGCATATTTGAAAGCATTACGAATGACATTTTCCAGTGCGCGCGCTAAAATTTCACTATTTCCCATCATTGAGAGCTTTTCGGGGTGTTGTATAAATTGCGAGAAGATAAAAACGATATTACGCTCTTGGCTTTCAAAATAGGCATCTTCAACGACACTTTCCCAAATATCAACTATCGGAAAAGCGGTACGGTTAATCTCAATGGTGAAATAGTGGCGTGACATTTGTAATAATTGCGCAATCATTTTATCCATACGCTCTATTTCTGTTTCGATCCGAGTCACTTCCGTTGTTTCGCCATTACGACGACGTAGCAGTGATGTCGCCAGTTGTAAGCGTGTCAATGGCGTGCGTAATTCATGGGAAATATCGGATAAGAGACGTTGTTGTGAATGAATCACATTGTCAACAGAATTGATCATCTGATTGAAACTTTTACCCACTTCGCGCAGCTCCATTGGACCTGATGATTCAAGTTCAGGCATCACTTGCAGATGTCCATGACTAATGTCATTTGCTGCATTACGCAGGCGTTTAATTGGTCGCGTTAAACTAAAAATGAGCAGAATCAGTAAAGGTGTACTCGTTATCATTAATAACGAAAGCATAATAAGCGGGTGGTCAAAAATAAAATTCACGAATTCTTGCTGTGGATTGACGGTTTCAATAAAGTACAGCAAGTAAGGTTCAGAATCTGAAAAGGGATAGGAGGACACAAAAGGCCCAACAACGTCCAGGTTCGAGAAGCGTTTTTTCTTTGGCTCTAAAGGATTGGCTGATTCTCGAACAAATTGATATAAGATAGATGACTGGTCGGAATCTAATGCACCGATAATATTATCGTAATTATTTGGATTGACGAGGGCGATGTTACGAGTAAATTTTTTACTGTCTTTTTCTTTAAGAATAGCATCATGCGAAATGGCATTTTTGTCAAAATATTGTAGGTCATGCAAGGTATTATCAGATGAGGCTTTGATCACTTTGGTTTGGAAAAGATGGATCTCTTCATCTGATAACAGGCTTAGATTGCGGGCATCCATATTGGGAATAAAAAATGCCACGCCCATCAGTGCAAAGAAAGCAAACCAAATTAACCAAAAAAGGGCGAAGATTTTAACATTAATGGAATTGATTGCAGGGTAACATTTTAGCCCCATATCTACACCCTTTTATACGATGATTAATTTTCGGTTACCAGTAAATAACCCCGCCCTCTCAAGGTTTTTACCCACGGTAGATCATCATTACGCTTAGGTAATTTTTTACGGAGATTGGATACGTGCATATCAATTGAGCGATCAAATGGCGCAAGGCGTTTACCGAGAATTTCGAGGCTGAGCAATTCGCGTGATAAAATTTTACCTTGATGTTTAATTAACGTGTAAAGCAATGCAAATTCAGTGCCTGTTAAATCCAAGTCTTGTGTGCCGTGCATGGCTTGCTGACGACCAGGATAGAGTGTAACACCTGCAAAGGTAATGTGTGTATGTTCGTCAATGTCGTGATGGACTTTATCGCTGAGATCATCATTAAGTGCGGTGCGACGTAAAATAGCTTTAATTCTCGCAACCAATTCACGATCATTAAACGGCTTAGCAATGTAATCATCTGCGCCTAATTCGAGCCCTAATACGCGATCAATATCATCTCCGCGCGCAGTTAGCATAATGATTGGTGTAGAGTAGGATTGGCGGATACGCTTTAAGGTTTCGATCCCATTTAATTCAGGCATCATGATATCCAATAAAATTACGTCATGACTGGAATTTAGCGTATCTAACGCTTGCACGCCATTATGCACTGTTTCTACCTCAAATCCTTCTAATTGCAGTACTTCTGCAAGTAGCTCTGTCAGTTCGATATCATCATCGACCAGTAAAATTTTCTTTGCCATTGCTAACTTCCTTATGTTTAATACATTAGCCTCGCCTACTGAACAATAATCTTACTACACTTTAACGGTTGAGAAAATCCTGCAAGATTTTTTGAGTGAAAATTTTACGTAAATAAAATCCCAATGGTAGCGTTTGAATTGAATTTCCTTTTACATCAATCCCTAACGTGCGGGATCGGCTATTAGCTCCCTTAGGGCGCAATTGTAAAACTTCCCCAATACGCGCATTAATTTTGCCGTAATCACCCAGCACAATCAGCTCCATTAATTCTTCCCAATCTTGTGCTAATTGCCTTTCTTGTTCTATGCTAGGTTGCCATAAAATAGGTACACCCACTCGTCTTTGCTCTAGCGGAATCTGGCGTTCACCTTCAACAGGAATCCATAGCACTTTTTGTAACTTTTTGCGTACATGGCTATTTTCCCACAGTACTCCCGTATTTTGTGTCAACGGAGCAAGACTGACAAAGGTGGTCTCTAAAGGTTGTCCAGCCGCATTAATAGGAATTGTTTTAAGCTCAATGCCGAGAGCGTGAAAATCTTGCTCCGCTTTGCTTCCTGCACTTGCCCCAAGTGCGGTTTCGAGCAACATGCCTACCCAACCTTTATGTTTTTGTAAGTTTCTAGGAACAACAATGCCGAGCTCTTCTGCGATCTCTGCCAAGGTTAGCCCCGCTAAACGCTGTGCATTTGCTAATAATTCCTGTTCTGTTTGAGGGGTATAACTCATCACTATTCCAATTTATTTTTTAGGCGTCTGTCACATATCGATTTTTCCATCAATCTTTTATTGCCTACAACAGATACAAGTGCTTTGTTTTATCTTATTGATTTTACTTTTAAAAAACAATATATCAAAGTGCGGTTAATGACCATAAACAATCTATAAATCATTCACTCACACTGTTATCCACAGAAATATGGGATAACTTACCGCACATTGTGAGGTTTGTAAAAAAGCGTTTATAATCTTTTTTCTTTGTTGAAAAAATAAGTCAAAATTGAGTGGATTCTCACCTGTGATGTTTTTTTGAACACGGTGATCATCACATTTTTGTCTCGCGCTGTGCTAAGCCAAAAAACCTTATCATTATTCACATTTGACCGAAAGAAAGTGAAAAGGTTCACAGAGGATATACCGTTAACACACAGCGTTATCCACAGAAATTGTGGAATCCTAAACCTCACTTTGTATTTTTTGTGATCGCGACCGTGTGAATTGGTTGTCAGCGTTGGCAGAATATGAAACAATCAACGCATTATACGAGTTGAATAAAAAGGTTTCGACAGTGATCGATTTTGATGGATATAGACCAAATGTTGGGGTCATTATCTGTAATAGACATGGTCAAGTGCTGTGGGCAAAGCGTTTTGGACAAAATTCGTGGCAATTTCCTCAAGGTGGCATTAATGAAGGGGAAACACCAGAGCAGGCAATGTTTCGTGAATTATATGAAGAGGTTGGACTTGGTGCCCAGGATGTGCAAATCTTAGCGACCTCTAAAGGCTGGTTGCGTTATAAGTTGCCAAAAAGATTAGTGAGAGCCGATACAAATCCCGTCTGTATTGGGCAAAAACAACGCTGGTTTTTATTACGTTTAACGTGTGCAGAGAGCCAGATTAACTTAAATGCGACGAAACACCCGGAGTTTGATGGTTGGCGATGGGTCAGTTATTGGTATCCCGTTCGCCAAGTGATTGCGTTTAAACGTGATGTGTACCGTAAGATAATGAAAGAATTTGCCCCTGTGGTGATGGCATATGCCCAGCAGCAAAGTGAAGGGGGGCAACATCAAAGTGCGGTTGCCCGCCGAGGAAAAGGGCATAAAAAACGCCCGCGTCGCTGGCGAAATGATCATAAAAATGTACAACATGATTAGGAGAGGGCATAAATGACCACTGTAATCATTGCCTGCTTATTAACGGGGGCAATAGCGGGTTTTTTCTCGGGGTTATTTGGGATTGGTGGCGGTGTGATTATCGTGTCCGTCATGATCTATATTATGCCGTTAGTTGGCGTGCCTGATGCACAATTAATGAATGTGGCGTTAGGTACAACGTTTGCTTCAGTTATGATGACATCTTTTGCATCGGCATTGCGCCATTACCGCCTTGGCAATGTGGATATGCGGGCAGCAACATATTTGACTCCTGCGCTTGTGATATCGATTTTTATTGCTGGGCAGTTTGTTGCGTATTTGCCAAAGGCAATTACCAGCAAATTATTCGCCTTGATGGTACTGTATTTGGCAATTAAAATGATTGTATCAATAAAGCAAAAGCCAGCAAATAAACCATTGACACGCTCAGCATGTTTTATTGGTGGTGGGGTGATTGGCGTATTGTCGAGTTTTGCGGGCATCGCTGGTGGGAGCTTCATTGTACCATTTTTAAATGCGCGAGGGGTGGAGATGAAGCGAGCAATTGGCACGTCTTCAACCTGTGGTATTTTTTTGAGTATGTCAGCGATGATGAGTTTTATTATCAGTGGCTGGAATCACGGATTAATGCTTGATTATTCCATTGGCTATGTTTATTTACCTGCGGTTATTTTATTAACACTGACCTCATTTATCACCACGAAACTTGGTGTGCACCTTGCCAGTTCGTTACCCGTTGCCACTTTGAAAAAAGCCTTTGCTGTGCTGTTGCTGGTGATGGTCGCAAACATGTTAATGCACTAATATTTAAGGAAAATTATGAATGCGTATATTGCCTTCCCCAATTTTGATCCTGTGATTTTTGAATTTGGACCTATTGGGCTGCGTTGGTATGGTTTAATGTATTTAATTGGGTTTATTTTTGCGCGTTGGTTAGCCGTGAAACGTGCGAAAAAGCCTCATAGTGGTTGGACAGTTGAGCAAGTTGATAACTTACTTTTTAATGGTTTTTTAGGGGTGTTTCTCGGCGGTCGTATAGGCTATGTGTTGTTTTACCACCTCGACTTTTTTTTGCAAGATCCACTTTATCTATTCCGTGTATGGGAAGGGGGAATGTCGTTTCATGGTGGCTTAATGGGCGTTATTATTGCCATGTGGCTTACAGCAAAGTGGCAACAACGCCCGTTTTGGGCGATGGCTGATTTTGTTGCACCATTGATTCCATTTGGTCTAGGTGCAGGACGGATTGGTAATTTTATTAATGATGAACTTTGGGGACGTGTTACGGATGTACCGTGGGCGGTATTATTCCCATCTGGGGGATATGTGCCACGTCATCCATCACAATTATATGAAGCAGTTTTAGAAGGCGTTGTGCTGTTTATTATTTTAAATTGGTTTATCCAAAAGCCGCGTCCACAAGGTGCAGTTGCAGGATTATTTCTGCTGTGCTACGGCATTTTCCGTTTTGTCGTGGAATTTTTCCGTGAGCCAGATGCGCAGTTAGGACTGTTTTTTGGACAAAATGTATCGATGGGACAGATTTTATCATTACCTATGATTATTATTGGGGCGTTGATTATGGTTATTGCTTATCGACGCAGGCAAAGTGCGGTTTAAAAGTGCGGTTTAGGAGATGCAATGCGACAATATCTTGATCTATGCCAACGTATCATTGACCAAGGGCAATGGGTAGAAAATAAACGGACAGGAAAACGTTGTTTAACCGTAATCAACGCTGATTTAGAATATGACGTTGGGGCTGGTGAGTTCCCACTTATTACTACGCGGAAAAGTTATTGGAAAGCAGCGATTGCGGAGTTTTTGGGCTATATTCGAGGTTTTGATAATGCGGCCGATTTTCGTAAGCTAGGCACAAAAACATGGGATGCGAACGCGAATCTTAACCCCGACTGGCTAAAAAATCCTCATCGCAAAGGGGAAGATGATATGGGGCGGGTTTACGGTGTGCAAGGTCGGCGTTGGCGTAAACCTAATGGCGAACACGTAGATCAGCTTGCGAAAGTGGTGGCGAATTTACGTCAAGGGATTGATGATCGCGGCGAAATCATCACTTTTTATAATCCTGGCGAAGTTGACCTAGGGTGTTTACGCCCTTGTATGCACACCCACACATTTTCATTATTAGGCGATACTCTGTATTTAACCAGTTATCAACGCTCATGTGATGTGCCATTGGGACTAAATTTTAATCAAATTCAAGTGTACGTATTTCTGGCCCTAATGGCACAAATCACTGGGCATAAGGCAGGTAAGGCGTATCATAAAATTATCAATGCGCACATTTACGAAGATCAGCTGGAATTAATGCGTGATGTACAGCTCAAACGTGAGCCATTACCCCTGCCAAAACTGATCATTAACCCAGAGATCAAAACATTACAGGATTTGGAAACGTGGGTAACGATGGCAGATTTCAAAGTGGAGGGGTATCAATCTCATGCACCTATTGCATACCCATTTTCGGTATAAGGATTGATCTAAAACATAAAGTGCGGTATTAATAACACGAACTTTTAACGCGTTTAACTAAGGATGAAAAAATGGGACTATTTGATTTTGTGAGTGATATTGGTAAAAAATTATTCAGTAAAGAAGAGGACGCCTCTAAAGCGGTAACCGAGCACATTAGTGAAGACAATCCTGGGGTCGAAAATGTGAACGTGACTGTTGAAAATGGTGTAGCCAAAATAGAAGGGCAAGCCAAAGATGCAAGTGCACTGGAAAAAGCGATTTTAATGGCAGGTAACATCGCGGGAATCACCAAAGTGGAAGCCGATGGCGTAACGGTGGCAAGTGGTGAAACAGTGGACGATTCTGACGATGCATTTTACGTCATTCAAAAAGGTGATACATTGTGGAAAATTGCTGAGCGTACCTATGGCAATGGTGCAAAATACACCGCAATCGTTGAAGCGAATAAAGAAGTGATTAAAGATGCGGATAAAATTTTCCCTGGGCAAAAAATTCGCTTGCCAAAAGGATTATAATCATCCGTTCGTACCAAAAGCCTAGATTGATCTAGGCTTTTTCACATGATAACAGACCGCACTTTGCTGTTTTTGTTTAATTTATCAACAAATATGCGCTTTTCACCGTTTACATCTCGACGAAATTTGTTTGAATCGGTATAATCTAGCATCTATTGTTAGTTATTCGGTGTTTGTCGATCAGTTTTGTGACGCCGAGATCATCTGAATTTTGAGGTAAAAAATGCAATCTTCTGTAGAAACAACACAAGGTCTTGAGCGCCTTATCACCATTACTGTACCCGCAGCCGATATTGATGCAGCGGTGCGTGAAGAAATGAAGCGTGTCGCCAAAAATGCACGTATTGATGGTTTCCGCAAAGGCAAAATTCCACCCGCCATTTTGGAGCAACGCTTTGGCGCGTCTGTGCGTCAAGATGTGTTGAGTGATTTAATGCAAAAAAGTTTTTTTGATGCGGTTATGCAAGACAAAATTAACTTTGCTGGTCGTCCAACATTTGAGCCTGAGCAATATGAATTAGGCAAAGATTTTGTCTTTAAAGCCCGTGTGGAAGTTTACCCTGAAGTTGAATTAAAAGGTTTAGAGGCAATCAATGTTGAAAAACCTGTAGTTGATGTAACAGAAGCTGACATTGATAAAATGGTTGATGTGTTGCGTAAACAACAAGCGACATGGAAAACCATTGATGGAGCTGCAAAAGCTGATGATCGCGTTACGATTGATTTTGATGGTAGCGTTGATGGCGAAGCATTTGACGGCGGTAAAGCACAAGATTATGCGTTATTGATGGGGCAAGGTCGTATGATCCCTGGGTTTGAAGACGGGATTGTGGGGCATAAAGCGGGTGAGCAATTTACCATTGATGTCACATTCCCTGAAGATTACCACGCAGAGAACTTAAAAGGGAAAGCGGCTAAATTTGATATCAACTTGAAAAAAGTTGAAGAAATGGAATTGCCAGAGGTTACCGATGCGTTTGTACAAAAATTTGGTCCAAACACAAAAACTGTAGCGGATTTGCGTGCCGAAATTAAGAAAAATATGGAACGTGAGTTGAAAAATGCGGTGATGACTCGAATCAAAAATCAAGTGATTGATGGTCTTTTAGCACAAAATGAGATTGACGTGCCAAAATCTGCGGTAGAGCAAGAGATTGATGTATTGCAACAGCAAGCAATGCAACGCTTTGGTGGACAAGCACCAAAAGATTTCCAATTGCCACGCGAAATTTTTGAAGAGCAAGCTCGTCGTCGTGTACAAGTTGGCTTATTGTTAGGTGCGGTAATCTCTAGCAATGAATTGAAAGCCGATGAAGCGCGTGTGAAAGCGATGATTCAAGATATCGCAGCAGCGTATGAGCAACCAAAAGAAGTGGTAGAATATTACAATTCAAACAAAGAATTGCTAAACAATATTCGCAATGTTGTGCTTGAAGAACAAGCTGTTGAAAAAGTGTTAGAAAAAGCACAAGTGAGCGACAAAGCAGCAACATTTGATGAGATTATGAATCCGCAAGCGTAATGCGAATTGTGAATATCAAAGTGCGGTCTAAGACCGCACTTTTTGTTTGTAGCATAAATAATATGCGGTTTTTAGGATTTTTATGATGATTTAGGCTAGAATATGCCTCAGTTATGAAGAAGAGTTAAGAGGATTATATGGCATTAGTACCAATGGTGGTGGATCAAACCTCACGTGGCGAGCGTTCTTATGATATTTATTCGCGTTTATTAAAAGAACGTATCGTCTTTTTAAGCGGTGAGGTGGAAGATAATATGGCAAATTTAATTGTTGCCCAATTACTTTATCTCGAATCAGTTGATCCAGAGAAAGATATTCATCTTTATATTAACTCTCCTGGTGGTGTGGTAACGGCAGGATTGGCAATTTATGACACGATGCAATTTATTAAACCTGATGTTAGCACGTTATGCGTAGGGCAAGCTTGTTCTATGGGAGCATTTTTGTTATCGGGCGGTGCTGCGGGTAAACGTTTTGCATTGCCGCATGCACGGGTAATGATTCACCAACCGTTAGGCGGCTATCGTGGGCAGGCAAGTGACATTCAAATTCACGCACAGGAAATTTTAAAAATTCGCAAAACCTTAAATGAGCGTATTGCTTATCATAGCGGTAAAGCACTAGAACAGGTTGAAAAAGATACCGATCGTGATAATTTTATGTCCGCACAACAAGCGAAAGAGTATGGTTTGATTGATGAGGTGTTAACGTCTCGTAATGAGGCAGTGAGTAAATAATTATGGCAGATGAGAAAGATAAATCCAAATCGCATCGTTGTTCGTTTTGTGGGAAAGATGAGCATGAAGTTGAACGCTTAATTTCAGGCGTTGATGGTTACATTTGTAATGAATGTATTGACCTGTGCCACGATTTGTTATCGGATGAAGCAGACGATAAAAGTGCGGTTGACACAACATCAAGTGATGATTTTGCTACCCAAAAATTACCTACCCCACACGAAATTCGTCAACATCTTGATGATTATGTCATCGGGCAAGATCATGCGAAAAAAGTGTTGGCTGTGGCGGTATATAATCACTATAAACGTCTGCGTAATGAAGTTAAAGGGGATGTGGAATTAGGCAAAAGTAATATTTTGCTGATCGGGCCGACGGGCAGTGGCAAAACCTTATTGGCGGAAACCTTGGCGCGGATGCTTAATGTCCCATTTGCCATGGCGGATGCGACCACATTAACCGAAGCGGGTTATGTGGGCGAGGATGTGGAAAATATCATTCAAAAATTGCTGCAACGCTGTGATTATAAGCCAGAGCAAGCTGAACGCGGCATTATCTACATTGATGAAATCGATAAAATTACGCGTAAATCTGAAAATCCGTCAATTACCCGTGATGTTTCAGGAGAAGGGGTGCAACAAGCCTTATTGAAACTGATTGAAGGTACGATTGCTTCAGTGCCGCCACAAGGTGGGCGAAAGCATCCGCAACAAGAGTTTTTGCAAGTTGATACCTCCAAAATTTTATTTATTTGTGGTGGTGCGTTTGTTGGGCTGGATAAAATTGTTGCGCAACGTGAAAATGTACATGTTGGCATCGGCTTTGGTGCAGAAGTGAAAGGTAAAAAAGAGCAAGAAGACATCAGTCAGTTGTTGCAAAAAGTGGAGCCTGAAGATTTGACTAAATTTGGTCTCATTCCAGAATTTATCGGGCGTTTACCTGTGGTTGCTTCGCTAAGCGAATTAGACGAAGATGCGTTGGTGAAAATTTTAACCGAGCCTAAAAATGCACTAACGAAGCAATACCAAGCCTTATTTGCGTTAGAGGATGTGGCATTAGATTTCAGTGATGATGCACTGCGTGCAATGGCGAAAAAGGCCTTAGCGCGTAAAACAGGTGCACGAGGTCTGCGTTCAATTTTAGAGGCCGTGCTGTTAGATACGATGTATGACCTGCCATCTATCGAAAACTTAGACAAAGTGATCATCGACAAAGGCGTGATTGAAGACAACGAGCCGCCAAAATTGCACTATAAACAAGCCAACGCAGGCTAATTATTCATTATTCAGATACATTAAAAGACTAAGTGTGAACTTAGTCTTTTTTATTTAAAAAGTCGATTTTGCAAAACCGCACTTTGCGTTAGAATAATGCCATTGAATTAATTAGGAAAATATATGAGCTCAAGTGTTGAACTGTTAGTGAATGTGACGCCCAATGAAACACGCATTGCACTGTTAGATACAGGGGTGTTAAAAGAGGTGCATATTGAGCGCGAAGCCAAGCGAGGCATTGTTGGCAATATTTATAAAGGGCGCGTAATGCGTGTGTTGCCAGGTATGCAATCCGCGTTTGTTGATATTGGGTTGGATAAAGCTGCTTTTTTACATGCCTCGGATATTGTATCTCACACCGAATGTGTTGATGAGTGTGAAAAACAGCAATTTGTTGTAAAAGATATTGGTGAGTTGGTGCGTGAAGGGCAAGATATTGTAGTACAGGTGGTAAAAGATCCGCTTGGCACAAAAGGCGCACGCCTGACAACCGACATCACATTGCCGTCACGTTATTTGGTGTTTATGCCCGAAAATAGCCATGTAGGGGTATCGCAACGGATTGAAAGCGAAGAAGAGCGATTACGGTTAAAGGAATTGGTTAGCACGCATTGTGATGAGCTGGGCGGTTTCATTGTGCGAACGGCGGCAGAAGGGTGTAGTGAAGATGAGATCAAACAAGATGTACAATTTCTCAAACGCCTATGGCGTAAAGTTATGGAGAGAAAAAGCCGTTATCCAACTCGCTCAATGTTATATGGCGAATTGGCGTTAGCGCAGCGTGTGTTGCGTGATTTTGTCGGAACACCGTTAGATTTGATCCGAATCGACTCAAAATTGACACACCAAGATGTCAAAACATTTACCGAAGAATTTATGCCTGAATTGACAGATCGCGTGAGTTTATACACGGGTAATCCGCCATTATTTGATCTTTATGGTGTAGAAGAGGCGATAGGACGAGCGTTAGATAAACGTGTTAATCTCAAATCGGGTGGGTATTTGATCATCGAACAAACGGAAGCGATGACGACCATTGATATTAACACTGGTGCATTTGTTGGGCATCGAAATTTAGAAGAAACCATTTTCAACACCAACATAGAAGCCACACAAACCATTGCTCAGCAGCTACAATTACGCAATCTTGGCGGCATTATTATTATTGATTTCATTGATATGCAAACTGAAGAGCATCGTGCGCGCGTGTTACAATCGCTAAGTGAAGCATTGTCGAAAGATCGTGTGAAAACAACCGTCAATGGCTTCACCCAACTGGGTTTAGTGGAAATGACCCGTAAGCGTACTCGTGAAAGCCTTGAGCATGTATTGTGTCAAGAATGTCCCGCCTGTCACGGGCGTGGTATGGCGAAAACAGTGGAAACGATCAGCTACGAAATTGTACGGGAGATCGTACGTATTCATCATCAATATGACTGCGAACAATTTCTTGTGTATGCCTCGCGTGCCGTGGCAGATTATTTGATTAACGAAGAAGCGCACGGTATTTTAGCCGAATTGGAAGTTTTTATCGGCAAACAAGTGCAGATAAAAACCGAAGTTTTTTATCACCAAGAACAATTTGATGTGGTTATGATCTAACCGTACTTTAAGGAATAAGCTATGTTGCCACAGGTGAGTAACGCACTATTAGGCCCTGAGAATTTAACGTTTGATGATCTCAGTAATTTGCTCGATCAATACAGTGATCGCCGAGTGGATTATGCCGATCTTTTTTTCCAAAGTAGCAAAAATGAAAATTGGGTGCTAGAAGATAGCATTATCAAAGAAGGCGGTTTTTATATTGATCGTGGTGTTGGCGTGCGTGCAATCAGCGGTGAAAAAACAGCGTTTGCATATGCTGATCAAATTACGCTTGCACAACTGAATCAATGTGTGAAGGCGACTAAAGGCATTGCACAGGCAAAGGGTGATCTCAAGTGCGGTTTGCAACTTAGTGGCGTGCATGCAATGCAACGCTATGCTCCCATTGATCCGCTGGAGAGCCTTACGCGTGAGGAAAAAATTGCACTGCTACACTTAATCGATCGGACTGCGCGAGCAGAAGATTCTCGCGTGGTGCGTGTGTCGGCCAGCATTAATGCACTTCATGAAGAAGTTTTGATTGCCGCCACTGATGGCACGCTAGCGGCAGATATTCGACCACTAGTCCGACTGTCGATTTCGGTTCTGGTTGAACAAGATGGCAAGCGGGAAAGTGGTAGTGCTGGCGCGGGTGGACGCTTCTCGTTACAGTGGTTTATGCAAAATTATCAAGGGGTTAGCCGAGTAGAATGGTTTGCTAAAGAAGCCGTTCGCCAAGCCTTAGTCAAACTGAGTGCAGTGCCAGCACCAGCAGGTATGATGCCAGTGATTCTCGGAGCTGGCTGGCCCGGCGTATTACTGCACGAAGCTGTTGGGCATGGGCTTGAGGGCGATTTTAATCGTAAAAAATCATCGTTGTTTACGGATCGTATCGGAGAGATGGTTACATCGCCATTGTGTACGATTGTGGATGATGGCACATTACCTGATCGTCGTGGTTCGCTTACGATTGATGATGAAGGCGTACCAAGTCAGCATAATGTATTAATTAAAGCGGGTGTATTGCAAGGCTATATGCAAGACAAAATGAATGCTCGCTTGATGGGCATGCAACCAACGGGAAATGGGCGGCGAGAATCGTATGCTCATCTGCCAATGCCTCGTATGACCAACACTTATATGCTTGCCGGTGAAAGTCAGCTAGAGGATATGATCGCCAGTGTGGATTATGGCATTTATGCTCCGCACTTTGGTGGAGGGCAGGTGGATATTACATCGGGTAAATTTGTTTTTTCCGCTTCTGAGGCCTATTTAATCGAAAAAGGAAAACTGGGAAAACCCATTATTGGTGCGACACTCATTGGTTCAGGTATTGAAGCCATGCAGCAGATTTCTATGGTGGGGCATGAAAGTGAACTTGATCCTGGGATTGGTGTATGCGGCAAAGAAGGGCAAAGTGTACCTGTCGGCGTCGGGCAACCGGCATTGAAAATCGATCAAATGACTGTTGGTGGAACGTCATAATAATTGACAATAAATGCTATATTATTGCATAATTATTCAAAAGTGCGGTTTTGACCGCACTTTGTATATCATTCAATATTAAGGACAGGTTATGCAACTGACACGCGATCTATTTGATAAGGTTTTAATGCAAAATTATGCACCCGCCCACTTTATTCCTGTGCGGGGGCAGGGTTCTCGCGTGTGGGATCAGGCTGGCAAAATGTATATTGATTTCACCAGTGGCATTGCTGTCAATGCGCTTGGGCATTGCTATCCTGAATTAGTGGAGGTATTGCAGCAACAAAGTACACGCTTGTGGCACTCAAGCAATTGGTTTACCAATGAGCCCGTATTAGCATTGGCGTCGAAATTAGCCGATTTGACCTTTGCTGACCGCACTTTTTTCTGCAATTCAGGTGCAGAGGCAAACGAAGCAGCGTTAAAACTTGCCAGACGCTATGCGGTGGATCATTTTGGCGCATATAAGAGTAAAATCATTGCGTTTAAACAAAGTTTTCATGGACGTACCTTGTTTACGGTTAGCGTCGGTGGGCAACCAAAATATTCCGATGGATTTGGACCAAAGCCTGCCGATATTGTCCATATTCCGTATAATGATCTCAATGCAGTGGATGCGGTGATGGATGACCACACCTGTGCTGTGATTATTGAACCTATTTTAGGCGAAGGTGGCGTTATTCCTGCCGAACCGCACTTTTTAAAGGGATTGCGTGAACGTTGTGATCAGCACAACGCGCTCTTGATTTTTGATGAAGTACAAACTGGCGTTGGGCGTACTGGAAAACTGTATGCCTATATGCACACGGATGTTGAGCCAGACATTCTAACGACCGCTAAAGCCCTTGGAAATGGTTTTCCAATTGGCGCAATGCTTGCCCGAGAACATATTGCCAACAGTTTTGCGCCAGGCGTGCATGGAACAACATTTGGTGGCAACCCACTGGCGTGTGCCGTGGCGAATAAAGTGATTGATATTATTAGTCAACCGCACTTTTTATCTCATGTTAGCATACGTTCACAACAGTTATTTGACGAATTGCATCGCATTAATAAAAAAGTGCGGTTATTTCATCAAATCCGTGGGCAAGGGCTCTTGCTGGGTTGTGAACTGCACATGCACTATCACGGCAGAGCAAATGACATTAACGCACTTGCTAATCAACATGGCTTAATGCTACTACTGGCAGGCCCTAACGTAATCCGACTCGCCCCAGCCTTGAATATGACGGATGATGAGTTTACCCAAGGTATAGCACGCTTTGAACAAGCAGTTGAAGTATTTGTTCAAGATGCTTAAATACCAGGTGCTTTCCAAAGTGATTTAGTGAGCCCATCGTTTACAAGAGCTAGTTGAGCTGAATAGACTTTTTCCCATTTTTGCATATTTACTTGGTATAATTTGTTATTTTCAGGATTTGGATAGAATGTATGTTCAATTTTTACGAATTTTTTAGCAGCTTCTTGCATTGATGAATACAAGCCTACTCCTACACCTGCGGCAATAGCACAGCCTAAAGCTGTTGCTTCTTTAACGATAGGAACATGAATTATAAGCCCTGTTACGTCAGAGAGAATTTGTGACCATAGCTTTCCTTTTGCACCACCACCAGCAAAGATAATAGAAGATAATTTAATACCAGAAAAATATTCGACTTGTTTTAAATTGTAAGCAGAAACAATAGCAGCATTTTCTTCTAGTGCTCTAAAAAGAACAGCTTTATTACATTTTTCAGGAGAGATTGATAAGTTGATAAAAGAAGGTGCAGCATGATACCAGTTGGCATAGTGCATAGCATCAGAAAAAATCGGTATTACATCATTTGAACCGATAGGAACATGTTTTGCTTGTGCTTCTAGTAAACTATAAGCATCTACTCCCTCTTTTTCCGCTTGGACAATTTCTTCATGGCAGAATGCATCTCTAAACCAACGCATTGTAAGTCCGGTAAAAAAACTGATAGATTCGGCTTGAACCATAGGTGGAATAACATGAGGATTAATTCTCACATTCATACTAGGATCGGTTTTAGCTTTGGGTAAATTAACAACTTGTTGCCAAAATGTTCCTCCAATAATTGCAGCTTGCGAGGGGGCTACTATACCTAATCCAATACACCCTAATTGTACATCTCCACCACCTACAACCACTGGTGTATTGACAGCCAGCCCAGTTTGATGAGCAATGCTTTCAGTAATATTACCTAGTCGTTCACCCGTTTCTTTTACCTGGGGCAGCATACTGGAGTTAAGTCCAACATTTTCAAGTAACGTTTTATCCCACTGCCTAGTTTCGAGATTAATTAATCCTGTTGTACCTGCATTGGAGGGTTCTACCGCAATTTCACCTGTTAGCATGAACCCAAGCCAATCACTAAGCATTGTCATAAAATGAGCTTGATTATAGACATCTGGTTGATTGTCTTTCAACCACAGTAATCTTGGAACCGCACTTAGAGATAGTGTTTGTCCAGAGCTATGGTACATCGCTTTTTCGTAGTCATCATGACGATTTTTTAGCTGTTTAACTTCTTTTATTGCCCTGGCATCTACATTGCCACAGGCCCATATTGGGTTCTTGTTTACATCGTATAACACAATTGCTTCACGCATAGAACAGGTAGATATTGCTTTGATATTGGTAGACTGAATCTGAGATTTTTTGATAGCCTCTGTTATACACCAACGAGCAAGTTGCCAATTTTTCTCTAAATTAAAGTTCATAGATCCTGGAATATTAGGATCAGTTTGGTGAGTCCATTCTTTTTGTGCTGTTGCAATTTGATTACCTTGAAGATCAAATATGACAGCACGTACACTGCCAGTACCAGCATCTAACGCCATTAAATATTGATTTTGACTAGTCATAAGAACTCCCCGAACAAGTTGAATTAATCTAAATGTGTTTGGCAAGTAGCTGTTTTGCAGTATTCTCCTCTGTTACAAGAGAATTGATATATTTACCCATAAGAGCACTATATATGGCATCAACTTTATTCTTACCACCTGCAATGCCAACTACCGTAGAAATTTGTTTTAATTTGTTAAGTGGTACACTAATCAGTTCATCATGTAGAGATACATTGTCTTTAAGATTTCCGTCAGCTTGCATAAAATAGCCCAAGATATCGCCAATAGCTCCTTCATTGCGTAGCTGTTGTTGACTTTCTTCTGTGATATAACCTGATCGAAGTAATGTTGCCTGTCCTTTTTGCAAAGTTGCGCCAATGCCAACGATGGCAACATTAGCAGAACTTGCTGCAAGCATAATATTTTTGATAGAGGCCTCTTTTTTAAAAAAGTTAGCAGCCTCTCGTGATGAAGCTCTTAATGGTGCTGGAATAATGCTGACATTGCAATTGCTGCTGAGTTGTCCAATACCTTTCATATAAGGTCCTACACCGCCTGATAGTGTAATAAGCTTGATATTATTGTGGCTAATAAATTCATTACTGTGTTTTATGGTTTCCATGATGGTTTCACCAAATCCAATTGCCAATAAATCATTTGGACTCATCAGCGTACTTAGTAGCTGTGAAGCAGCGATACCAAGGCGAGAATTAATTTCATGAGCTTCTAAAGCTGGAATCACTCGAATATATTTTAAAGAAAATGTTTGCTTTATAGCTTCTTCTAGTTCTAGGCAACCCGTAAAGCGGGAGCGAATCTCTACCTTGATTAACCCTATTTGACGTGCTTTTTCTAATAGTCTTGATACCTTTAGTCTAGGAATATTAAGCAGTTTCCCAATCTCATTTTGAGTGAGATTATCATGGTAATAAAACCAACCAATTCTAGCCAAAAGCTCTTCTTCACAATCTGAGCTAAAAGTAAACTTATTACTATCCAGATCATTCATGTTGATATCCTCTACTATATATGTTCTAGCATAATCATATGATAATTATTTTACCAATTGTTCTTTTTAAAAAAAGTAATTTTTGTGACTGAGTTCAAAAAACTGTTTTTTTGGTTAGTAAAAATGATTAAAAATAAATTTTTTAAGAATTATGTGATTTTAATCACAGAAAAATATTTATTTTATGCTATCTTTTTGAACATATGAATTTTTAAAATATTTTTGTTCAATGGTGGGGTATGGTTAATATAGTTGAACCAATGACATTACTCAATGTACATGGGGTGAGCAAATCATTTTCTGGTGTCAGCGTATTAAAAAATATTAATTTTGCACTGCTTGCTGGGAAAGTACATGCTCTACTTGGTGGTAATGGTGCAGGAAAATCGACATTGATGAAAATTATAGCAGGGGTTGAAATGCCTGATAGCGGAGAAATTAAGATTAATGGGATTGTGCCGAACCACTTAACACCGCATAAGGCACATACATTAGGTATTTATTTAGTTCCACAAGAGCCTTTACTGTTTCCAAACTTAAGTGTGCGAGAAAATATTTTATTCGGTCTTGCTCAGCATAAAGATAGCCTCCAAAAACTTGAAAAACTATTAGGTGAGTTAAATTGTCGTTTATCACTAGATTCGCAAGCAGGTTTACTTGAGGTTGCTGATCAACAGCTTGTTGAAATTATGAGAGGCTTAATGAGGGATGCAAAGATCTTAATTTTAGACGAGCCTACCGCATCTTTAACGCCAGTAGAAACAGAAAATTTATTTAAGCAGATCCAAAAGCTTTTATCAAAAGGTGTCGGGATAGTTTTTATTTCTCATAAGTTACCCGAGGTTTATAGAATTGCTGATGAGATTAGTGTGATGAGAGATGGTTATATCGCTTTGCATGGTAACACGTCTGATTTAAATAAAGATGACGTTATTAATGCCATTACTCCAGGCTCAAAAAATGCAAAATTAAGCGAGACACAAAAGTTATGGCTGGAGTTACCAGGTCATAATCGTATAAAAGATAAAGCCAAGCCTGTATTGACAGTTCAAAATCTGCGTGGTGAAGGATTTAAACAGATTAATTTAGATGTTTTCCCAGGAGAAATTTTAGGGCTTGCTGGTGTAGTGGGTGCAGGACGTACAGAGCTTGCGGAAACTATTTATGGACTTCGTCATGCAAGAGAGGGAGAGATTATATTTCTTGATAAAGTAATAAATAATTTATCCATTCGTGAGCGATTAGATCAAGGTATTGTTTATTTGCCTGAGGATAGACAAGCCTCAGGTCTCTATTTAGATGCACCATTATCTTGGAATACGAATGGTTTAACTTATAACAAAATGGGATTAATGATTAATAATGCCAAAGAAAATGCTATTTTTGAGCGTTATCAACGCGCTATAGGTATTAAATTCAACAGCCCTGATCAGAGTGTACGTACGCTTTCAGGTGGCAATCAACAAAAGATATTAATTGCAAAATGTTTAGAAGCCAATCCTGCATTATTAATTGTTGATGAGCCCACTCGTGGTGTTGATGTGGGTGCTAGGGCAGATATTTATCAATTGATCAAAAATATTGCTAAACAAAATGTAGCTATTTTATTTATTTCTTCTGATTTAGAAGAAATAGAGTTGATGTCTAATAGAGTTATCGTTATGCACGATGGAAAAATAAGCTCTCCTTTGATTGGCGATCAAATATCATCAGATCGAATCATGCAGATGGCATTTAGTGGAGGGCAGTAATTATGTGGAAATTTATTCAAAGAAATCGTGAGCTGACAATATTTTTTGCCATTATGTTGATGTTTATATTTTTATTTTTATCTTCAGGAGATGGTTTTAGTCTGCAAACAATCACCATGATTTTTAGTTCTTCACAGATAGTTATTTTATTAGCGATTGGCGCAACGTTTGTGATATTGACTCGTAATATTGATGTTTCGGTAGGCTCTATAATGGGGCTAAGTGCGGTCATAATGGGAAGCATGCTTAACGAGGGATACAGTTTTTTTGTTGCCTTAGTCGGAACGGTGGGAACTGGATTGTTAGCGGGGCTTGTTAATGGCATTTTAGTCACTAACTTGCGGATTCCAGCCATTGTAGCGACCTTAGGAACACTAGGCTTATATCGAGGCATTATGCTGCTTATTACGGGAGGGAAATGGATAGAAGGTCTCCCGCAATCACTAAAATTGTTATCAGAGCCATATTTCATGAATGTTTCTCTTATTGGGATTTTTATTATATTCGTTAGCGGATTGAGCTATTTCTTTTTAGCTAAAATACAATTAGGCAGACAATTTTATGCGGTGGGGGACAACTTACAAGGTGCATTACAACTAGGTGTACATATCAATTATATTCGAATTTCTGCATTTATGATTAACGGATTGATGGCATCTTTAGCAGGAATTGTATTTGCGTCTCAAATTGGATTTGTACCTAATTCAACAGGGAATGGTTTAGAGATGAAAGCAATAGCCGCTTGTGTATTAGGTGGAATAAGTTTGCTTGGTGGTTCAGGGAATATCTTAGGTGCAATTCTCGGCGCATATTTTTTGATACAAATTGATACTGTTCTTGTACTGTTAAAAGTGCCTGCGTATTGGAATAATTTTATTGCAGGAATCGTATTGCTCGCAGTACTTGTTTTTGATGGTCGAATTCGAGTGATGATCGAAAAGAGTATTAAGACACAAAAATATCTTCGCTTTTTAAAAGATTAAAGTGCGGTCACGAGGTGAAAAATGCATATTATAAAAAAATATTCTTGGGAAGTGACTCTACTATGCTTGATTGTGATTGAAATAGTAGGCTTCGGTATCTTTAATCCTAGGATGTTAGATATTAATGTATTGCTATATAGCACAAGTGATTTTATCTATATTGGCATGCTTGCCCTTCCTTTAACACTCATTATTGTTAGTGGTGGAATTGATATTTCATTTGGTTCTACAGTAGGATTATGTGCGATATTTTTAGGTGTTTTATTCAAATTAGATGTATCTCTCATGATTGCCATACCGCTTACGTTTATATTGGGGGGCTTTTGTGGATTATTAAATGCACTTTTGATTATTTACACTAAGGTAAACCCGTTAGTGATTACCCTTGGAACAATGTATCTATATGGTGGTGGAGCGTTGCTGATGTCAGGCTTTGCTGGGGCCACAGGTTATGAGGGTATTGGTGGTTTTCCTGATTTTTTACTTGAGTTTGCCAATCAAACACTATGGATAATCCCTATGCCTATCATTTATTTTGCTGTAATGACCGCACTTTTTTGGTTATTAATGCATAAGACAACGATTGGTCGAAATACATTCTTGGTTGGTCAAAGTGAACGTACAGCACGTTATAGTGCCGTTCCAGTGAATAAGACATTAGTTATTATTTATTGTGCCTTAGGCATTGTCGCTGCGTTTGTTGGTATTTTATTAGTCTCGTATTTTGGCTCAGCACGCTCTGATCTAGGCAGCTCTTTATTAATGCCGGTGATAACCGCTGTTGTACTCGGTGGTGCTAATATTTATGGTGGAGCAGGATCGGTTATCGGTACTGCAATTGCGGCAATTTTAATTGGCTATTTGCAACAAGGATTACAAATGGTTGGTGTACCGAATGAAATTTCGAGCGCTTTATCTGGTGCACTTTTGATCATTGTATTAATTGGCAAATCATTGAGTTTATATTCAAGTTCAATATTTGCTTGGTTTAGTCGTAAATGTTCACATTAGCATTTTACACATAAGGAGAAAGACCATGAAAAAGCCATTCTTTAAAACAACTGCTTTAGCTGTTGCATTAGGTCTAGGATTAACACTCAGCACTGGAGCATTAGCTAAAGATAGAATTGCATTTATTCCTAAATTAGTGGGAGTGGGATATTTTACTAGTGGTGGACAGGGTGCAGAAGCAATGGGAAAAGAGCTTGGGGTTGATGTAACCTATGATGGTCCAACAGAACCTAGCGTATCAAATCAAGTACAATTGATTAATAATTTTGTTAATCAGGGATATAATTCTATTGTAGTAGCGGCTGTGTCACCAGATGGTTTATGCTCAACGTTAAAACGTGCAATGAAGCGAGGTGTTAAGGTACTTACATGGGATTCTGATACTAATCCAGAATGTCGAAGTTATTATATAAACCAAGGCACACCAACACAACTTGGTTCTATGTTGGTAGAAATGGCTTCATCTCAAATTAGTAAACCAAAAGCAAAAGTTGCATTTTTCTATTCAAGCCCAACAGTAACCGATCAAAATCAGTGGGTTAATATTGCAAAAGAGAAAATCCAAAAAGAACATCCCGAATGGGAAATTGTTACCACTCAATTTGGCTATAATGATGCGATTAAATCCTTACAAACTGCGGAAGGTATCTTAAAGGCTTATCCAGATTTAGATGCGATTATTGCGCCAGATGCTAATGCATTACCAGCTGCTGCTCAGGCTGCAGAAAACTTAAAACGTCAAGATGTTGTTATTGTTGGTTTTAGTACGCCAAATGTTATGAGACCTTATGTTAAGCGAGGCACTGTGAAACAATTTGGATTATGGGATGTTGTTAAACAGGGTAAATTATCCATTGCGATCGCAAATGATATGCTCAAAGGTAAGACATTTAATATAGGAGACAAGTTAAATGTGCCAAATATTGGTGAAGTAGAAATTTCACCAAATAGTGTGCAAGGCTATAATTATGAAGCTGATAATAACGGTATTATTGTTTTACCTGAGCGGGTAGTTTTTACGAAAGATAATATCGATGATTATAATTTTTAAGTTATATGGAGAAAAGAAATGGCTGATTTAGATGATGTTCGTGATGGCAAAGATTTCGGATTAGATAAGCCTCAAAAAAATGATACTTTTTACATGAAAGGATTGGGGGCATTAGACTGGGGAATGCAATCACGATTAGCGAATATTTTTAATCCAAAATCAGGTAAGACAGTAATGCTTGCGTTTGACCATGGTTATTTTCAAGGCCCGACAACAGGTTTAGAGCGTATTGATCTTAATATTGCTCCATTATTTGAATATACTGATGTATTAATGTGTACAAGAGGGATTTTACGCAGTATTGTTCCACCTAAAACACGTAAACCTGTTGTGTTAAGAGCATCTGGTGCTAATTCAATTTTAACAGAGTTATCTAACGAGGCGGTTGCTGTTGGAATTGAGGATGCATTGAGATTGAATGTATCTGCTATGGCTGCTCAAGTCTATATTGGTTCTGAGTATGAACATCAATCAATTAAAAATATTATCAAGTTGATTGATGATGGTATGCGTTTTGGAATGCCAACTATGGCCGTGACAGGCGTTGGGAAGGATATGGCTCGGGATCAGCGATATTTCTCACTAGCTACACGTATTGCTGCAGAAATGGGTGCTCATGTGATCAAAACCTATTATGTAGAACAAGGATTTGAGCGCATTACAGCGGGATGTCCAGTGCCTATTGTGATTGCTGGGGGGAAAAAACTTCCAGAGAAAGAAGCTTTAGAGATGTGTTATAAAGCAATTGATCAGGGAGCTGCAGGTGTTGATATGGGAAGAAATATTTTCCAATCTGATTCGCCAATTGCGATGTTGAAAGCAGTCAATTCTATTGTACATGATAATGAAACAGCAGAAAAAGCTTATCAATTATATTTAGAATTGAAATCTGACTAATATATTATGGAGATAATGGTTTAATTATCTCCATTTTTTAGAGGAGTGAAATTTATGTTTGCTATGTTAGTTGAAATCAATATTAAAGAAGGAAGGGAAGAGGAATTTTTAGACGTTTTTTCTCGAAATCACTATGGAACTCGCAATGAAAAGGGTAATATTCGCTTTGATGTATTGCGTGATCCAGAGATACCCACTCGATTTTATGCTTATGAAGTATATAAAAATGAGCAGGCGTTGGAAGAACATAGGATGACAGAACATTATAAACGTTGTGTTAAAGAGCTTGAACCATTAATGTCCAAACCGAGAAGTAAGAAGATTTTTAATTGGCTTTTGCCTAAATTGGACTAGTATATGGAAAATAAGTTTGATTTTATTCAAAAAATAAAATTTGAGAGCATTAGTGCAGGTATATTGTCTTCAGATTGGCTTCATTTTGCGGATACATTATCATTATTAAATCAATCTGGTATAAATCTATTGCACTTTGATATTGCTGACGGTAGTTTCTCCCGATTATTTACAGCAGGTCCAATGGTAATACCTAAGTTTCCTAATCATTTTTATAAAGATGTACACTTATTAACAAATAATCAGTGTGAATTAGTACCGTTGTGTCTTGAGATGGGAGCTAATATTATTACTCTGCAAGTTGAAAAAACGCAAGGACTACTAAAAACATTAAAGTGGTTATCTACACAATATTCGGAAAATAAAAAGGTTATATCAGGGGTAAGTTTATGTCCAACAACAAATATTGAGGCATTACAACCTTATCTACAGTACGTGGATCTGATTCAGATATTATCGCTAGATCCACGAAACAATGAAAAAGCATCTATTGATTTTATAATTGAGCGTATTAGCCTAATTAATCAGATGATTTCTGAAAATAGAGAAAATAAAATCATTAGTGTTGATGGCTCGATGACATTAGATATGGCAAAAGCGTTCTATCAATATGACATTGATTGGATTGTTTCAGGTAGTGCACTATTTTCTGAGGCTGATCTTTATACGTCTATTATGCGTTGGAAGCAGTTAATCTAGCTGCATTATAAGTGCAGCTAGGTTTTTTTATAGTGCTAACAAATGGCGGTTTTTGTCTACTGTGGCTTTTCCGATGCCTTTAACATCTTCTAGTTGATCAATGCTGATAAAATCACCATTTTTTTCGCGATAATCCACAATTGCTTGTGCCTTTTTCGCACCGATGCCAGAGAGAATTTGTTGTAGTTCACCTGCTGTTGCGCTATTGAGATGCACTTTTTTGTGCTCTGATTTTTCTAGTTTTGAGCTATCAATTTTTACTTCGGTCTGTTGAGTGGTTTGTGTTTCTGCTTCTGCTACTTTATCTTTCGCATAGGCACTGGAGATAAATACACTGGAGCATAAAATGCAAAGTGCGGTTAGCATTAAGTTTATTTTTTTAAACATAGTATTTCCTTTCGTTAAATAAAAATAGCGTCGGATAATCGACGCTATTAGTGTGTAAGAAATATGAGGATGTGGCGATCAAATAAATTAAGTTTTACGATTGAGATCGTAAAAATTATTCAACTTCTTTAATGCGTAATTCTTTAGGGACTTCAAATACGGTATTTTCTTCACAACCTTCCAAGTCTACTACGTCGTTTGCACCAAGTTCTTGGAGGCGACTGACAACGGATTGCACTAATACTTCGGGTGCTGACGCGCCTGCGGTAATACCAATCGTTTCAACCCCTTCAAGCCAATTAGGGTCAATATCATCTGCATCATCAATTAACTTTGATGGCACGCCCATTCGTGATGCGAGCTCAGCTAACCGATTAGAATTAGAGGAATTTTTAGAACCGACGACGATAACTAAATCTGATTGCTTTGCCAATTCCGCCACAGCATTCTGGCGATTTGTGGTGGCATAACAGATGTCATTTTTGCGTGGGCCTTGAATGCTTGGGAATTGCTGTTTTAATTCATCAATAATGCCACTGGTGTCATTGATAGACAACGTAGTTTGCGTCATAAATGTCAGATTATCATCGTCATTGACGGGTAATGTCGCTACATCGTCAATCGATTCAACTAGATAGATGCCGCCTTCAGGATTATCATATTGCCCCATTGTTCCTTCGACTTCAGGATGTCCCTGATGCCCGATAAGGATGGCTTTTGTCCCTTTTCGACTGGCTCTGGCAACTTGCATATGTACTTTAGTCACCAATGGGCAGGTCGCATCGAAGACTTTTAAGTTACGATTTTTGGCTTCTTGGCGTACTTTTTGAGAAACACCATGTGCTGAGAAAATGACAATTGCACCATCGGGCACTTCATTTAATTCTTCAACAAATACCGCACCACGCTGTTTTAAGCCTTCTACGACAAAACGATTATGTACGACTTCGTGGCGTACATAAATTGGTGGCTTGTGAATTTCCAGTGCAAGTTCCACAATGCTTATCGCGCGATCAACACCAGCACAGAATCCGCGAGGATTAGCGAGTAAGATTTTCATTTTTATCCTTATTTTGGGGTTCTGGGTGTTTGAAGTGATCTAAGATCAACATTGCCGCGCCGAGGGTGACAGCAATATCTGCCACATTAAATACGGGGTAATGGTAAATATCCCAATACACATCAAAAAAATCTACCACAAAACCGTTATAAGTGCGGTCAAGCATATTGCCTAAAGCACCGCCAATGATACTGGCATAGCCACAATTGGCTAAAGTGCGGTTGGCTGGGGTGCGAGCAAGCCAATAGATCAAAATAGCCGAAATGACGATGGCAATAATAATGAAAAAATATTTTTGCCAGCCGTTGTGATCCGATAAGAAACTAAAGGCTGCACCGTAGTTGCGTACATAGGTAAGATTAAATATGGGCAATAGTTGCACGCTCTCATACAGCTCGAAGGTACGAGTAATCAGGTATTTTGACCCTAAGTCTAACACAATAATTACCGCACTTAGCCAAAGAAAAATGAGTCCGTTTTTTGTTTTCGTCATATCGTGTCCAATAAAGGGGCATGAGCCCCTTGTGCTAGGCAAATTGGCGGATTTCACCATGTCCTGCGACATTTTCAACACAGCGTGCACACAGATGTGGGTGCGTCGCATCTTGTCCAATAGTATCAGAATAGTGCCAGCAACGAGGGCATTTTTCTGCACTTGAACGCACCACTTCCACTGCCAAGCCAGGTAATTCTCCTTCACTGATGTCACTTTCATTCAGCGGTTTGACTTGGGCACTTGAGGTGATTAACACAAAGCGTAATTCCTCGCCAAGTTGCGCTAATAATGGACGTAAATTATCGTCAGCATAGACGGTAATATCGGCTTCGAGAGCTGAGCCAATCACTTTATCATTCCGTGCTTGCTCTAGTACGCGATTAACTTCTGCTCGTACGGTGAGAATTTTCTGCCAGTAAGCATCGTTCATCGGTTGATTGTTATCCAATGCGAATAAACCGTCATAAAATTCTTCGGTAAATACAAATTCTGAGCGATTACCTGGCAAGTGCAGCCACACTTCATCAGCCGTGAAGGAAAGAATTGGCGCAATCCAGCGTACAGCGGCTTCAGCAATATGATAAAGTGCGGTCTGGCAACTGCGACGTGCGAGGCTATCGGCTTTAGTGGTATATTGTCGATCTTTGATAATATCTAGATAAAACGATCCCATCTCAATAGAGAAGAAGCGCATTAAGCGTTGTACCACTTGGTGGAATTGATAGTTATCATAGCTATTTTTAATTTCTTCTTGAGCCTGTAATGCACAATCTACCGCCCAGCGATCGAGGCTGATCATCTCTTCTTTTGCTACGCTATCGTGTGCAGGATCAAAGCCATTTAGGTTTGCCAATAGAAAGCGCATTGTATTGCGAATGCGGCGATAGCTGTCGGCAGCCCGTTTTAAAATTTCATCAGAAACGGTCATCTCGCCCGTGTAATCGGTCGAAGCAACCCATAAACGAAGAATATCGCCTCCGAATTTGTCCATCACTTCTTGTGGTGTCACAATATTGCCAATGGATTTTGACATCTTACGTCCCTGACCATCCACCGTGAAGCCATGAGTGAGAACTTGCGTATAAGGTGCTTTATTATCTGTTGCGGTAGACAGCATCAGCGATGACATAAACCAACCACGATGTTGGTCAGACCCTTCTAAGTACATATCAGCGTGACGACCTTCAAATTCTGAGCGATTTGCCACCACTGATGAGTAAGTTGAACCCGAATCAAACCACACATCTAACGTATCTTGCACCTTATGATAGTGAGTGCTGTCGTCACCGAGCAACGCATTCGCATCAAGATCCCACCATGCTTGGATGCCGTCTTTTTCCACGTGTTGTGCGACAATTTCAATAAATTCATCGGTGCGTGGGTGAAGTTGTTCTGTTTCATTATGGATGAAAAGCGGAATTGGCACACCCCATGTCCGTTGACGTGAGATACACCAGTCTGGACGGTTAGCCACCATCATTTCAATTCGTGCTTGCCCCCAATCAGGAATCCAACGCACGCCTTTAATTTCAGTTAATGCTTTAGCCCGTAAGCCTTGCGTTTCCATGCCAATAAACCATTGTGGCGTTGCTCGAAAGATAATAGGGGTTTTGTGTCGCCAGCAATGTGGGTAGCTATGATTGATTTTTTCGAGCTTGAGTAGTGCGCCCACATCACGGAGTTTTTCCACCACTTTCGGATTGGCATCAAATACATCGAGACCTGCAAAAAAGTCCGCTTTCGAGTTAAATTTTCCGTCATTGCCAATTAAACCAGACATCGGTAAGTTGTAGCGTTGTGCCACGACAAAGTCATCTTGACCATGATCAGGCGCAGTGTGTACTAATCCCGTACCTGCATCATCACCAACGTGATCACCTAAAATAACAGGCACCGTATAGTCATAGAATGGATGTCGGAATTCCAGCAATTCAAGCTCACGTCCACTGACAGTACCAAGCACTTGATAATCAGCCGCATCAATAGCTTTCATCACGTTATCGACTAAATTTGCGGTGAGAATAAAATACTTACCTTGGCTTTCAATTAATTGATAATCCAGTTCGGCATTCACGGCAATTGCGCGGTTAGACGGAATAGTCCACGGGGTTGTTGTCCAAATGACTGCATTTACATCGCCTGACACATTCGTATTAAACTTACTTAAAACCGCACTTTGATCAACGGCTTTGAATGCAACATAGATAGACGGCGAGGTTTTATCATAATATTCCACTTCAGCTTCTGCCAATGCGGAGCCACAATCTAAGCACCAATGAACGGGCTTTGATCCTTTATATAAATGACCGTTCGCCACCGCTTTGCCGAGTGTGCGAATAATATTGGCTTCTGTATCAAAATTCATGGTGAGGTATGGATGTTCCCAATCACCTAACACGCCCAAGCGGATAAAGTCTTTTTTCTGTCCTTCCACTTGCTCTTTCGCATATTGACGACATGCTTGGCGAAATTCGGCTGCACTGATTTTATCGCCTGGTTTGCCCACCAAACCTTCTACTTTTAATTCAATTGGCAAGCCGTGGCAATCCCAACCAGGAACATAAGGGCTGTCATACCCAAGTGCGGTTTTGGATTTTACAATAATGTCTTTTAAAATTTTGTTTACAGCGTGTCCGATATGAATAGTACCATTGGCATAAGGAGGACCATCGTGCAAGATAAAGCTCTTTTTGCCTTTACGGCTAGCACGAATTTTTTGATAAAGTTGTTTGTCGTACCAATTTTGGAGCATTTTGGGCTCACGTTTTGCTAAATCGCCACGCATTGGAAAATCGGTGTGTGGCAAATTGAGCGTATTTTTATAATCGGTTGTCATAGTCGGGTGTCCACTTACTTAAAACAAATTAAAAAGAATAAAAGATAATCGGCTAGTTATAGCGTTTTTTTAGGCGTTATGCAAACATCTGACCGCACTTTAGCGACTTTTTTTCTAAAAAAGCGTTTGGCATTTTCTACATCCTGTAAAATTTGGGTTTTGAGTTCAGTGATGTTGGCAAACTTGACCTCTGGACGCAATTTATGGTGGAAAATTACCTCAATGCTCTGCCCATAAAGAGAGCCTGAAAAATCAAAGAGATGCACTTCTAATAAAGGGCGAGAAAGCCCATCTACTGTGGGACGATTGCCCACATTGGCGACGCCCAAATACCGATTCTGTTGTGCAATGACCTCGACGGCATACACGCCTTGAATAGGAATCACTTTGCGATTTAAAAAGACATTTGCGGTTGGAAAGCCAATCGTGCGTCCTAATTTTTTGCCGTGCACTACACGCCCATGAATGGCGTAAGGTCTGCCAAGCATTTTCGTCGCGAAGGCTAGGTTATCCTGTGCTAATGCCTGACGAATGAGCGTGGAACTAATGCGTTGGTTTTCTTGGGTAAAACTGGTGTTGTCTTGCACTTTAAATCCATTATGCTCGCCTGCTTGAGCCAGCGTAGCAAAGTTGCCTTGGCGATGTGCGCCAAAGCGAAAGTCGTCACCAATAATAATATGTTTGACGTGCAATCGGTTTACTAAAATCGTACGAATAAACTCATCGGGGGAAAGGGAGGCCAAAGTGCGGTCGAAGCGCAGGCAGAGCAGATAATCAATTTGGGTGCTTTGCAAAAACCGCACTTTATCACGCAAACGCATCAGGCGTGCTGGCGTATGTTCCAGTGGCGCAAAAAATTCGTTGGGTTGCGGCTCAAATAGCAACACAACGCTGGGCAAGTCCAAGTGTTTTGCTTGTGCAACGAGCTGGCTTAAGATCGCCTGATGACCACGATGACAGCCGTCAAAGTTGCCAATCGTCAGCACGCAGCCGTTTTCAAAGTGCGGTAGATTGTATAAGCCACGAATCAGTTGCATAGCATGCCTAATCAGTTAAAAATGGGGCTATTATACCGATTCTCACGGCGTGGCGGAAGATGTTCAACCGCACTTTGTCTGTTGAGCATGTCATCCGCCACCGTTGAGATCACGCTTTTTGATTCGCAAGACAGCCAGCATGAAAAAATAGGTTAACACGGCGACGATAATGAGCCACGCAAGCCAATGCACTCGTGTCAAAAATGACATTTTCGCCCATATGTCCAGCGTTGGGCTGAAATAATATATCGTTGCGCCCATCGTGCAGGCAGCAACGGTGATTTTGACTAAAAAGACCGCACTTTGGGATGAAAAACGATAGACATTCGTTTGGTGTAAGCCGCGGTAGAGCAGGGCTGCGTTGAGTGTGGCCGACATCGCGGATGCAATCGCTAATCCAACATAGCTAAACGGAATCGCAAGCAGATTAAAGCCCATATTACTGACCATTGCAATGATCCCAAAACGCACAGGGGTTTTGGTATCTTGGCGTGCATAATAGCCATTGGCAAGGATTTTAATCAGCATAAAACTGAGTAATCCTGCATTGAACGCCCATAACGAATAGGACGCAGCTTGCACATCGGTGAGTGCAAATTCACCACGCATAAACAGCACCATTAACATTGGTTGAGCCAGTACGGCAATGCCGATCATAGCGGGTACACCGAGTAGTAAAATCATGCGCACTCCCCAATCCATCGTGGCACGAAAGTGTTGGGCGGACAGGTGCTGATTATCTGCACGATTGACGTGGTGGCGTGAAAGTGTTGGCAAAATCACCGTCGAGATGGCAATTCCGAACAAACCAAGAGGAAATTCAAGCAGGCGATCAGAGTAGTACAACCAGCTAATTGAGCCAGTCATTAAAAAGCTGGCAATGAAGGTATCAAGCAATAAATTGATTTGGCTGACAGACACCCCAAAAAGTGCTGGGATCATCAATGTGCGAATTTTTTTCACACCTGGGTCATTCCATGCCCATTTCGGTTTAACCAATAAATTGGCTTGTTTTAAAAACGGAATTTGGAATAAAAATTGTAGCAAGCCACCTAAAAAAATCCCGATCGCCAACGCTGTATCAGGGCTGTCAAAGTGCGGTGCAAGAAAGAGGGCACTGGCGATCATCGCAATATTGAGTAACACGGGAGAAAATGCCATTACTCCGAATTTGCCGATGGTATTTAAGATTGCCCCAGACAGGGCTACAAGCGTGATAAACCATAAATAGGGAAACGTAATACGCAGCAAAAATGAGGCTTGTACATATTTCTCACCATCTGCACCATCGTTGAGCCACTCTACAAACCAGCCAGTTCCAAAAATAGCGGCGATGACAGGCGAGCCGATCATCGCAAGTGCGGTGACTATTGCGACTAAGCCCCCTAATGTACCATTGACTTTGGCAATAAATTCTTGTGTTTGGCTAAAGTTCCCTTCTTTACGATATTCAGCGAGTACAGGAATAAACGCCTGCGAAAATGCCCCTTCCGCAAACAAACGGCGTAAAAAATTAGGAATACGATTGGCAAATAAAAAGACATCGGCGGTTGCACCTGCACCAATAATATTGGCAATCACGACATCCCGAATAAGCCCTAACACGCGTGAGAGTAAGGTCATCACGCTAACAACCATACCCGATTTTAAAAGTCCTTTACTCAAAACTGCACTCTCAACTAAATATCAACGAGGCTAATTGTATAGAAAATTTCGCTTTTCGCTATATTCTTAGGCAAAAAACTGTTAAAATGTTGCCCACATCGTCAAAATGGATAAACGTTACTGCGTTTTGAAGGTGATTTTCGGTTGTGTCTCACCGAACCAAACCATTGGCATATGCCAATTTAAATAAATTCATTGACAAGCGCATAAAAAAAGGGCATATTTTACCACCTTATTTTATGTCTTAATTTTTATTTACAGAAATTCTTGGGAGTTTGACCTTGGCTAATATCAAGTCAGCTAAAAAACGTGCGATTCAATCTGAAAAACGCCGTCAACACAATGCAAGCCATCGCTCTATGATGCGCACTTATATTAAAAAAGTTTACGCTGCAGTAGAAGCGGGTGAAAAAGAAGCTGCGCAAGCTGCTTATCTTGAAATGCAAAAAGTTGTGGACAGAATGGCATCTAAAGGCTTAATCCACAAAAATAAAGCTGCAAACCACAAAGCGAAATTAAGCGCGCAAATCAAAAAATTAGCGGCTTAATCTCTTTTATCTAACGATAAAACCGCACTTTTAAAAGTGCGGTTTTTTTATGTTATTTGAACGGTCAGGATTATTGACTTATTTCAACAAACGGCGTTTAGAATAAAAACGCTGTGAGGCACTTTTGAGTTTGAGAGGATGACGCGTTAGCAGTGGTTGGGCATCTTCATTTAGGCGAGTCTTTTTATGCCAAAAATGTAAACTGCTGGCAAAAATACCACCACATAAAAACACGATAATGAGTTGGGCATATAGCTGATGAAAGAGTGAATCAAGTTTCACTGAAGGCGTATGAGTGTATTGGGTATCAAATGTCACGCGTAGGTAGCCTTGCATGCCGTTGTCGTTACTGATCGGCTCGACAATTTGCTGCGTACGGTTGTTATCTTGCAGGGATTTTGCACTAAACGTTGTCTCGCCCGCATTGGCAAGAATCGTTCCATTAGTGGCATAAAGTGTTGCATCAAGCACAAAATCTTGTTGGTAAAATTGTGTTAGGCTGGCATTGAGCGTTTCTTGGTTAGCTTGATTGGTAAGTAGCACAGATAATAAATTTGCCTGTTGACGCACGAGCGCATGAGAAAGATGTGATACCTGTGTGTTACCGGCTAATTGTGAGCCGACTTTAAATTGCTTGACCCCATAAAATACCAACGACAAAATCACGGCGCACAGGACTATAATGCAGATAAATAGCCCAATTTTGTTCAGTTTTGATCGTGTGAATGTTAACATAGCACCTCTTTTGTGACATTCCCTGTTATCAGGGGATTGTAACACGAAATTGAATCGGGTAATCTAGATTGAATCGTGCCCGTCGTATTGTGGAGTGAAAAATGCCCAACGTCAATTCGCTAAGTTTAGCACAAGCCAACTTATCATACCCTTACTCACTAAATCATCGTAATGAGATGGGAGAAACTTCACCGTTTTCAGTTGTTTATGGAAAGCAACTGACACTTGAGCAGTTGACCGCACTTTTCGCACATGCACAACATGCAATTATGCTGTGTGATCACTTCACTGTTGGCGAATTTCAGTGCGCCATTGTTCGTGGGCATGGTGCCCCATCGGATACACAGTTACAACAGTTTTCGCTTGATTTTGCGCCCTTAACGCATATACCTGATATATCAAAACCAGGACTGTTGGTCATGGATATGGATTCTACCGCGATTGAGATTGAGTGTATTGATGAAATTGCAAAACTGGCTGGCACAGGGGATGAAGTTTCACAAATCACCGAACGAGCTATGCGTGGTGAGCTAGATTTTGCACAAAGTTTACGCCAGCGTGTCGCTACGCTGAAAGGTGCGCCCGAATCGCTTTTAGCTAAAGTGCGGTCAACTTTACCGATAATGTCTGGGTTGGCATTGGTCGTGGAATGGTTGCATACCCACCACTGGCATGCGGCAATTGCCTCGGGTGGATTTACCTATTTTGCGGATTATTTAAAAGATAAATTTGGCTTGGTGGCGGCAGTATCGAACCAATTTGAGATTGTTGACGGCAAATTGACAGGACAAGTTCAAGGCGATATTGTAGACGCAAATTATAAAGCCAAAACATTAATCGCGTTGCGTAAGCAATATAGCATTGCACCAGAGCAAGTGATTGCAATTGGTGATGGTGCGAACGATTTGGCGATGATGGCGCAAGCGGGTGTTGGAATCGCTTATCATGCGAAGCCTAAGGTGCAACAACAGGCGGACATACAAATCAATTTTTGCGATTTAACCGCACTTTATATTTTGCTACTCGCCAAGCAACGCATTATGGCACAGGTTTAATTGAATATAAGTAAGGAGCATTTATGCCATCATTTGACATCGTTTCAGAAGTGACTGCCCACGAAATAAAAAATGCGGTCGATAATGCCAATCGAGATCTTGGAAACCGTTGGGATTTTAAAAATGTAGAGGCATCTATCAGCTTGAACGAAAAAGATCTGCTGATTAAAGTGAGCAGTGAATCGGATTTCCAAGTGGAGCAGTTGCTGGATATTTTGCGTAATGCCATGATGAAACGGGGAATTGAGCAAGCCAGTCTTGATGTGAGTGAAAACCTTGAACATAGCGGTAAAATTTACAGTAAAGATGTGAAAGTAAAGCAAGGTATTGAATCTGATATGGCAAAAAAATTGACCAAATTGATTAAAGATGCCAAATTAAAAGTACAAACCCAAATTCAAGGAGATCAAGTGCGGGTGAGTGGTAAATCACGCGATGATCTGCAAGCCGTGATCCAATTGGTAAAAAACGCCGAGCTTGGGCAGCCATTTCAATTCAATAATTTCCGTGATTAGGAGTGCGTATGGGAAATACAGGGGAAAAAAGGGGCATTTTGCGTCGTCTGTTAGACAAATATAATGAATTGTGCCGCGATCTTAACGTGGATAATGGGGGATGCCGTCGCTGTGTGCCAGTGATTAAGCAAGATCCCGAACCTGTGAAAAAAACGCAAACAGAAAAAAACTAAAGTGCGGTCAACCGCACTTTTTTATGGCAAATTATCGGCGAGATAAAAGAAAAATGTGTGTTAGCTCACATTTTTAGTATTTGAGTTTAGCATATTTGTTTACATCTATTTTACAGAAAAAAATTTCTGTTAAAATTCTTGCGATTTTCCCTTTTCTTAGAGGTCTATATTATGTTGTGGTTTTTATGCTGTCTTGGCTTATTGCTAGCAGGATATTTTATTTATGGCTCGATTGTTGAGCGTATTTTCAAAATTAATCCAAAACGGGAAACACCGGCACACCAATTACGTGATGGCGTGGACTATGTGCCGATGTCAAAACGGAAAATTTGGTTAATTCAGTTGTTGAATATCGCAGGTACAGGTCCGATTTTTGGTCCCATTTTAGGGGCTCTTTATGGACCTGTTGCGATGGTGTGGATTGTATTCGGCTGTATTTTTGCAGGTGCGGTGCACGATTATTTCAGTGGTATGTTAAGCGTTCGTAATGGCGGATCGTCAGTGCCTAATTTATCGGGTAAGTATTTAGGGCGTCCTGTAAAACACTTCATGAATATCTTGGCATTATTGTTGCTCGTATTGGTGGGCGTGGTATTTGTGGTCAGTCCAGCCGCACTTTTAACTAATATCACACAAGATAATTACGGTGCCAGTGCAGGTTGGGCGCAGCCACAAGTGCTTATGATTTGGACCGCGATCATTTTTGTGTATTACATTATCGCCACGTTAGTGCCAATTGATAAAATCATTGGGCGTGTGTATCCGTTGTTTGGTGCATTATTGCTATTTATGTCATTCGGCATGTTTTTTGCGCTGATGTTTGAAGATAAGTCTCTATTCCATTCTGTTGGAGGCATGAGTTTTGATAAAATTTTCCAAAACTTTTCGCCAAAAGATTTACCAATTTGGCCTTTATTGTTTGTAACAATTGCTTGTGGTGCTGTTTCAGGCTTCCATGCAACGCAATCACCGTTGATGGCTCGTTGTATGGAAAATGAAAAAGAAGGGCGTTTTGTATTCTACGGTGCGATGATTGGCGAAGGAGTTATTGCATTAATCTGGTGTTCGGTCGGATTGACATTCTATGATAGCCCTGCACTTATGCAACAAGCTATTGATGCAGGCACACCAGCGAAAGTTGTGTATGATTCTGCAACGCATATGTTGGGCATGTTTGGTGGCTTGTTAGCGGTGCTTGGCGTGGTGGTATTGCCAATTACCTCTGGGGATACATCATTCCGTGCAGCACGGTTAATCATCGCTGAATTCTTCAAACTGGATCAGCGTAACATCATTAAACGTTTAATTATCGCTATTCCTCTGTTCGTGATTGGTTTCATCATCAGTAAAGTGGATTTTGGTGTGATTTGGCGTTATTTTGGTTGGGCAAACCAAACCACGGCTATGGTGATGCTATGGACGGCGGGTGCTTATCTCTATCGTTACGGTAAATTCCACTGGATTTGCACCATCCCAGCTATCTTTATGACTATGGTTAGTGCAACATATCTTGCTTATGCACCGATTGGCTTCCATTTGCCGTATGATATTGCCGTATGGGTAGGGCTTGCGTTAACTGTAGCGGCTGTTTTATGTTTCTTCTTCCTTTTAAAACCGATTGCTAAAGGCGATCCCGATTCAGAAGTGGCATAAATGTAAGTATTGATAAAGGCTGCGAAATGCAGCCTTTTTTCGTTAAAGTGTGTGAAAAGTGTTGTAATTTCTTATAACTACTTGTACATTATCCAAATTAGTCGGGGTGCAATTGATTGCTGAGATGATACCCGTGAACCTGATACAGTTAACACTGACGTAGGAAACTAACTATGCACACAATATTCTTTTCTCTCAACTATTTCGCTATTTATTCTTATACGACACCCCGTTACCGTTAACTTTTCGTTATTCATTTTCACGAGTTACAACCGCACTTTTATATTCTAATTTCACCTAAAAGGAGACAGTCGATGTTAAATAGCGTTAAACAAGCGTTAACCGTTGCAGGATCAGATAGCGGCGGCGGTGCGGGTATTCAAGCCGATTTGAAAACGTTTCAAATGCGTCATGTATTTGGTATGAGTGTTGTTACTGCGGTAACGGCACAAAATAGTCAAGGGGTGCATGCCATTCATTCAATCCCAATTGAAATGGTGTTAGCACAATTGAATGCCATCGCAGACGATTTTACCCCAAGTGCGGTGAAAGTCGGTATGTTGGGTACACAGCCTGTGATTGAGTGTGTGGCAGAAAAATTGTCTTGTTATCGTTTCGGACCAATTGTCGTTGACCCTGTAATGATTGCTAAAGGCGGATCTCGGCTTTTAGATAAAAGTGCGGTCAGTGCCCTTAGTTCGTTACTGGTGCCATTATCTGATGTTATCACGCCAAATTTACCAGAGACGAAAGCCCTCACGGGAATGGATGTTGTAGATAAGCTCAGTGCCACTAAAGCTGCCCTAATTTTGCAATCTATGGGGGCAAAAACGGTGGTGATTAAAGGAGGGCATAGTGAGAATAGCAAAAGCACATTGTGCTGTGATTGGGTATTTACCGAGACGAGTGATTTTGTACTAGAAAGCCCTAGAATGATAACGCGCCACACACACGGCACGGGCTGTACATTTTCGGCGTGTATTGCCGCAGAGCTTGCGAAAGGTGAGGGGATGGAGCACGCTATTCGTACTGCTAAAGCGTTCATCACTGCCGCCATTAGTCACCCGTTAAATATTGGCAAAGGGCACGGTCCGACCAATCATTGGGCTCATGCACTACAAACTGGGAAAATAAAATGAAAGTGCGGTCAATATTACGTTGCTATTGGATTGCAGGCAGTCAAGATTTTAATTCGGCAACCAATCGCCCACAGGCTCTGCTGACGTGTCTTGAGCAAGCGTTAAAGTGCGGTATAACGTGCTATCAATTTCGAGAAAAAGGGGCTGGGGCATTATGTGATCGCACTCAAATTAAACAACTTGCAATTGCAGCACAACAGCGTTGTCGTGCGTATAATGTGCCCTTTTTTATTAATGATGATCTTGAGTTGGCGCTTGAGTTGCACGCCGATGGTATTCACGTTGGACAAGATGATACGCCTATTTTAGAGCTGATTGAACGGGTAAATGGGCAAATGCTGATCGGACTTTCTACGCATAATCTTGCACAATTCCAAGCGGCTGATGCGATTGAAGGCATCGATTATTGCGGTTTTGGCCCTATTTTTCCCACACTATCCAAACCCGATGCTGACCCCGCAATTGGGATAGCAGCAATCCAACAGGTGCGTCAAGCTAATTTGTGTAAGCCGATGGTGGCAATTGGTGGCATTACCGTGGAAAATGCAAGTGCGGTGCGACGCACTGGTGCAGACGGTATTGCGGTGATTTCAGCCATTACGCAAAGCCGTAATCTTCCTCAAACAATAACGCAGTTATTAACAATTTGAGGCTATTTTTCAGCACATATTACAGTGTGTAATAGCATTTATTTTATGCAAATAAAAATTGTTATCAATAGTATTTAATGTTATGATTTCGTTACTTTTTAATGTGAGGAGAAATCAGATGCCATATTCAAAACTTACGCTTGCGGTTTTAGTCGCATTATCGTCTAGTGCCGTTTATGCTAACGCAGCAAGCAAGCAAGCAAGCAAGCAAGCGAAGCGTTAGATACCGTTGTTGTTACCGCAGCAGGTACATCACAAGATTTTAAAGATGCACCCGCCAGTATCAGTGTGATTAACCAAAAAACGCTTGAAACAACACCTGTGAGTAATATTGCAGATGCGGTGCAGTTTGTGCCTGGGGTTGCAATCGGTGGCTCTAATGTTAACAGAGAAGATATTGCGATTCGGGGATTGCCAGGTGATTATACGTTATTGATGACCGATGGTCGTCGTCAAAATACACGAGAATCTCGCCCAAATGGTAACGGTGGTTTTGAATTTGGCTTTTTGCCGCCTGTTGGAGCGATTGAACGTATTGAAGTGATTCGTGGACCAATGTCATCACTTTATGGCTCTGATGCGATGGGTGGTGTGGTGAATGTGATCACCAAACCTGTTACTGATCAATGGACAGGTGCATTGTCACTCGGCGGTATCGCACGTCAGGGGCAAGATGGTGAGGAAGGACAAGGCAGTTTCTTTGTATCTGGACCATTAATTGCGAATACGCTAGGCATTCAAGTTTATGGTGGCGGCAATTTACGCCAAGAAGATCATGTCGAAGGTGGTGCTAACAAGAATAAAAATGGCAACCTCACATCAAAATTAGTGTTTACACCAAATGAAAATCATAAATTTGAGTTTGAAGCAGGGCGTGCTCGCCAAGAGAAAACGGCAACACCAGGGGAATCCTTGGCATTAACCACAAATCGTGGCGGCTCTATTACAAATAATGTGCAAAATATTACGAAAGCAACACGTAATCATTGGGCATTGAGTCATTTTGGAACATGGGGCGAAACATTACGTTCTGAGCTCAGTTTGTATCAAGAAAAAGCAAAACGTGAAGTCTGGAATGCGAGACTCAATGATTATGATAGCCGTCGTCCACAAATTACCAATACAGTTTTTGACGCTAAGTTTATGTTGCCACTGAGCTCCCACTTTTTCGTTTTTGGTGGGCAGTATCAGCACGCCAAATTAAATGACGACAGCGTTGAGCGTGTTGTAACGAGAACCAATCCGAAAACAGGCAAACCTGTCAGTCGAGCGGTATTTGTTGGTACAGAAGAGAAAGTGACGCAGAAAGCACTCTTTTTGGAAGATGAAATTAACTTAACTCAAGACCTGCTACTCACTCTTGGGGTACGCATGGACAGTCATAAAAAATACGGCACACATTGGAATCCTCGTGCGTATTTAGTTTATCACATCAACCCTGAGTGGACTGTAAAAGGTGGGGTTGCGAAAGCATTCCGCGCACCAACTATTCGTGAGATCAGTCAAGGTTATGTTACATCAACCCAAAGTGGTGCGGGGGTAATCTACGGTAACCCTGACTTGAAACCTGAAACCAGTTGGAACCAAGAAATTGGTTTTGCGTATAATCATGCCAATGGCTGGCAAGTGAGTGCAACCTTATTTAATACCGAATTTAAAAATAAATTAATTAGTTATCAACGCTTTAATGCACAAGGAAAACCAGTCAAAGATGCATTAACTGGGGCTAATTTATATGAGTTTGGTAACGTTGGGCGTGCTAATGTGCGCGGATTAGAGCTTGCGACGCATATTCCACTCGCTGAAAAATGGAGTGCCGATGTGAACTATACTTATCAGCATTCTAAACGTAAAGAGGATAAATTGCAGGGCTCAAAATTTGATTATAACGGCTTCCCACTAACAAACACACCAAAACATCAGCTTAATGCTAAAGTTGACTGGCAAGTGACACCAGCGTTGAGTGCATTTGGACGCTATAATTATGTGGGTAAACGCATTTGGGCGGATCAACGCACGGGCTATAGCAAAGGTCCTGCACGTTATGCGAATGCGTACAGCACGTTTGATTTAGGGGCGAATTACCAGCTCAGCAAAAATGTGCTATTTAACGTTGCTGTGTTGAATATTGCCAACGAACGTGGTGATAAAATTGATGCAGATAATGGCGGAAACTGGTCTGTTGTCGATGGTCGTCGCTATTGGGCAAATGTGAACATCAGTTTCTAATATGCCTATCGTGTATGCGATTGTATTCGTGATGAGTTTATTCACACATAGTCTATCCCTTGCCAACCCAGCGTTGGTAAGGGATTACCATATTGAGCATATTGACCGCACGTTTGATGGCAAACACTATCGCCTATTTATTGCTACCCCAAAAGTGCGGTTCAATCAAACCGCACTTTATCTTTTAGACGCCAATGTGCATTTACCCAAAGCCCTCAATGAGATTGATTACAGCAAGCCGCTACCAATGCTTGTTGGCATTGGTTATGTTGGTGAGGCACGTTATTTTGTGCCTGAACGCACGCGTGATTACACGCCGCCAGCACAAGGCGAGGCATTTCGTGATGGCGGTGGTAGTGCACAATTTTTAGCGTTTATTGAAACAGATGTGAAGCCCTATATCCAGCGGCATTATGATGTGCAGAAAAGTCTTTTTTTTGGGCACTCATTTGGGGGATTGTTTGGGCTTTATGCTATGACACAACATAGCCATCTCTTTGAGGGATATATCTTGGCGAGTCCATCGTTATGGTGGGGAGAAAGCCAATGGCTGATGCCTTACTGGCACGACTTGCCAAAACCGCACTTTGTTGTGTTCACACTAGGTGAGTTTGAGGCACATCCCATGCGGGATCCAACCATTGATAAAGCGCGTTTAGCACGTATTGAAGCACGCAGAGCAGGGTTGAAAGTTGAGCAAGTCGCAAAGGAATTTCAGCGACAAGGGGTAAAAAGCGAGTTTGTGTTATTACCGAAGGTTAATCATGGGGCGGCAATTTCGCCTGCGTTACATATCGCACTGCAGTACGCGCAATAGGTTTTTTTCAATATAAAAAGTGCGGTTGTAGTCAAAAATATAGGCAAGGATAACTTGCCTTTTTATTTTCAGTTATTTCAATGGTATAGTAATAACAATCATTTTTATTTTTATGTGGATTGAATGCGCATATTTTTAAGTTTAACGGTTCTTTTGCTCGTGGCCGCAATGTGCTCGCTGTTTATTGGCGTATCGAGCTTAACATTGTCTGGGTTATGGCAGTTTGACGCACAACAGTGGCAATTACTGATGGTTAGCCGATTGCCACGACTTGTGAGCATTCTGATTGCAGGAGCTGCGTTGAGTGTGTGCGGTCTAGTAATGCAAAATTTAAGCCGTAATCGTTTTGTTTCACCCACAACTGCAGGCACGATGGACAGTGCCAGATTAGGCATTTTGTTGGCAATCGTGCTATTTCCGAATGCGTCGATGTTATTAAAAACAGGCATTGCAGTGGTGGTGGCATTTATTGGTACGGTTTTGTTTATGTTGATTTTACGGAAAATTAAGTTTAAAGATGCCATTTTTGTTCCATTAGTCGGCATCATGTTTGGCAATATTATCAGTGCGATCACGCTGTTTTTAGCGTTGAAATTAGATGTACTGCAAAATCTGTCGGGCTGGTTGCAAGGCGATTTTTCCTTGATGATGACTGGGCGATTTGAGCTGCTTTATCTCAGTGTGCCGGCATTATTGGCGGTTTATGCGTTAGCCCGTTATTTTGCCATTGTTGGTTTAGGTGAAGATATGGCGCGTACATTGGGGTTAAATTATCATATTATGCTTTACCTCGGCTTGTTAATTGTTGCACTTGTCACGGCGATTGTGCTGGTAACAGTGGGAATGATTCCGTTTTTAGGCTTAATTGTACCGAATTTGGTTATTCTCTATTGGGGAGAGAATTTGCGTAAAGTCTTGCCTTATACCGCACTTTGTGGGGCGTTATTTGTGCTGTTGTGCGATATTGTCGGGCGCGTGATTATTTATCCTTATGAAATTGCGATTAATACGATTGTTGGCGTGCTCGGTAGCGGTATTTTCTTGCTCATTTTATTGAAAGGGTATCGCCATGCTTAACACCACATTGACACGATTGCTATTTTTAGGTGTGCTTGCGTGCGTGGCAAGTGTCATTTTTTTAAGTTTTAATTTACCGAATCGTTGGCAGTATGCGTTGCATTACCGCAGTATAAGCTATATGGCGATTGTGCTAAGTAGTATCGCGATTGCGGTGTCAACGTTTGTTTTTCAAACGTTGGCGAATAACCGTATTTTAACCCCAAGTATACTGGGGCTTGATTCACTGTATGTGCTGTTATATACCACCGTGGTCTTTTTATTTGGCAGTCAAGTTTTAATGCACATGGGCCAATTCTGGCAGTTTGTGATAACAACCGCACTTATGGTGTTATTCGCTTTTGGATTGTACCAATTTATGTTGAAAGAGGATTCGCCTAACCTCTATTTTTTATTGTTAGTGGGGATCATTTTTGGCACATTTTTCCATAGTTTAACGCTATTTATGGAAGTTTTAATTGACCCTAATGAATTTCAGATTGTGCAAGATGTGAATTTTGCCAGTATTAATAATGTTAATCGCCAGATTTTACCGATTGCGGCAATTTGCATTGGGCTGCCGTGTTTTTATGTGCTAAGGCATATTAATACGCTTAATGTGCTTGCCTTAGGGAGAGATAATGCGATGACGCTTGGAATTGATTATGCCATATTAAGTAAGCGGTTATTGATTGTGGTGGCGGTGCTAATGTCGGCAGCAACGGCATTGATCGGACCGATTATGTTTTTGGGGTTATTGGTGATGAATTTGACGTTTGAATTTATGCAACATCAGCGTTATCAAACCCTGATCCCAGCTAGCATTTTGATCACCATCATCGCATTACTTGGTGGGCAATTTTTAGTCAGTCATGTATTTAATTTTAGTACAACGATTACCGTGATTATTAACTTTATCGGCGGTATTTATTTTATTTATCTTTTATTAAGGCGTAATTTCCGATGAGTATAATCGTATCCAAGGTCAGTAAAACTCTCTCAGGAAAAACGATTTTAAGTGATGTGAACTGTGAGATTATGAAAGGCAAAATGACCGCACTTATTGGACCAAATGGGGCGGGCAAAAGTACCTTGCTAAGTATTATAAGTCGTTTATTGTCGCCTGATAGTGGTGAGGTGTATTTAGGGGGGAAGGCGTTATTACAAATTCCCACAGCACAAATTGCGCAGCAGTTGACGGTGTTAAAACAAAGTAATCATCTTGATTTACGCTTGAGTGTGGAAGAATTGGTTGCATTTGGACGGTTTCCGTATAGTAAAGGGCGGTTAACCGATAACGATCAAATGCACATATCGCGTGCACTCTCTTTTATGGCATTAGATGATATTCGTCATAAATACATTCACCAACTGAGCGGTGGGCAGCGTCAGCGAGCGTTTATTGCCATGACATTGGCACAAGATACAGATTATATTTTACTTGATGAGCCGTTGAATAATCTGGATATGAAACACGCCGTGCAAATTATGCAACGCTTACGCCAATTATGTGATGAATTCGGTAAAACAGTCGTTATTGTTATTCATGATATCAATTTTGCAGCAAGTTATGCGGATTTTATGATTGCCTTGAAAGCAGGACGAGTATGCGCGCAAGGGCGTGTTGCTGAGATGATGTCAAGTGCGGTTTTATCTGATATTTACGATTTTCCGATTGCCATCCATCATGTCGGCAATCACCCGTTAGCACTCTATTTTAAATCAAATAATGAAGGAGAATAAGATGAGAAAATGGTTTATTGCGTTAATGGCTATGCTAGGGACTTTACCGTTTACCTTGAATGCTAAAACAATTTCTGTGCAAAGTGTGCAAGGCATAGAGACATTGCCCGTTAAGCCAAGCAGAATTGCCGTATTTGATTTAGGGGCGTTGGATACCGTATCAGTTTTGGGAGGAGAGGTTGTTGCACTACCAAAAGCTACGGCTTTACCCCCGTATTTAACAAAATTTAATGACGAGCATTATCTTGATGTAGGCTCTTTAAAAGAGCCTAATTTTGAAAAATTGAATGAGGCTGAGCCTGATTTAAATATTATTTCAGCACGTCAAGCTCGACTAGAGGCACGTTTTGATGAGATCGCGCCGACTTATTTCAGTGGGATTGATATGCAAAATTTCTACCCGAGTTTTCAACAAAATGTACGCAATATTGCCGCTATACTGGATCAAAAACCGCTTGCTGAATCAAAACTCTTACTCTTAGATAAGCAAATGCAAGCAATCAAACAAAAAACAAAAAGTAAAACCGCACTTTTATTGTTAGTAAATGAAAGCAAATTAAGCACTTATGGGCAAGATTCACGATTTGGACTGCTGTTCCAAGGTTATGGTTTTACGCCTGTGGATAACGATATTAAAGCAGCTACGCATGGTATGAGCGTCAGTTTTGAGTATGTGTTAGCCCACAATCCTGATTATATTTTTGTAATCGATCGCACCGCAGCGATTACTGAGAAAAAAGATAATGCGAAAAAGGTGCTTGATAATGATATTATTCGCCGAACACAAGCCTATCAACATGGGCGAATCGTTTATCTCGATCCGGCAAATTGGTATTTAGCCATGGGCGGTTTACAGGCTATGCAAATGATGAATGATGAAATTGAGGCAGCATTAAAATAGTACAAAAGTGCGGTTCAACCGCACGTTGATTCAATAAAAATACCGCACAATGTGCGGTATTTTATTTTTACAACGTTGGATTAACCTTTGTAATCGTAAACGTGTTTGACGAGATCCAATACTTTGTTTGAATAACCTGTTTCATTATCATACCAAGAAACAAGTTTCACGAAAGTATCTGTTAACGCAATACCAGCGTCTGCATCAAACACAGAGGTGCATACTTCACCGTTGAAGTCAGTTGAAACAACCGCATCTTCAGTGTAGCCAAGCACGCCTTTTAATTCGCCATTGAATGTTTTACCTTCAGCAGCATCTTTTAATGCTTTTTTGATGTCGTCGTAGCTTGCGCCTTTTTCAAGGTTTACTGTTAAGTCAACAACTGACACGTTTGGTGTTGGCACACGGAATGCCATACCGGTTAATTTACCATTCAATGCAGGCAATACTTTACCAACTGCTTTTGCAGCACCAGTTGATGAAGGGATGATGTTTTGGCTTGCACCACGTCCACCACGCCAGTCTTTTGCTGATGGACCATCAACTGTTTTTTGTGTTGCAGTGGTTGCGTGAACGGTGGTCATCAAACCATCTTTGATACCAAAAGTTTCATGGATAACACGGGCTAATGGTGCTAAGCAGTTGGTGGTACAAGAAGCATTAGAAACGATGTCTTGACCTTTATAATCATTGAAGTTAACGCCACGCACGAACATTGGGGTGCTGTCTTTTGAAGGACCAGTTAAAACCACTTTTTTCGCACCAGCAGTGATGTGTTTACGAGCGGTTTCATCAGTTAAGAATAAACCTGTTGCTTCAACAGCGATGTCAACGCCAATTTCGCTCCAATTAAGGTTTGCAGGATCGCGCTCTGAAGTTACGCGAATTTTTTTACCATCAACAACAAGGTGACCGTCTTTTACTTCAACGTTACCATCGAAGCGACCATGTGTTGAATCGTATTTCAACATATATGCCATGTAGTCAACATCAATTAAGTCGTTGATACCAACAACTTCGATATCATCACGTTTTGCAGCAGCACGAAATACGATACGGCCGATACGACCAAAACCGTTAATACCAATTTTAATTGCCATAAGATTTTTACCTTTGGTTAGTTTAACAAAATTACTACATTTTGCTTATTTTACAACAAATTAATAACGTAATATGTTGTTTCATTTGCTTAATGTAACTGTGTGAAGTATATCACAAATTGAATCTTTTCTGAAACAATAAAAATTTGAGAAAAATCAAAACAGCCAAAAATAAAATGATCCATAATACAGACGTTTTCAAAAAAAAGAACAAGGTTTCATATTTATCGGTATGTTCATCTGCCTTAAAAATGTGATGAACTTAACATTTTTTTTATGAGAATAAATAAATGCTTATTTTTTTGCCTCAGTTGATTAAAATAGGACACTTGGAGCATATTAAAAATAAGTAATAGATTTTCACCCTGAAATACTAATTAGGATTAGACAATGAATATGAGTAGTGCATTTCTACGGAACTTTTTAGGGAAAAGCCCAGATTGGTACAAAATGACGATTATGTTATTTTTGGTTCTCAATCCAATTCTCTTTTTCTTTATTAGCCCATTTGTTGCGGGTTGGGCATTGGTTGTAGAGTTCATCTTTACACTGGCAATGGCATTAAAATGTTATCCACTGCAAGCAGGTGGGCTGTTAGTGATTGAAGCACTTTTTATCGGCATGACATCACCTGAACATGTTTATCATGAAGTAGTCGCCAATATGGAAGTGTTGCTCCTACTGATGTTTATGGTGGCAGGCATTTTCTTTATGAAACAACTTTTGTTGTTTATTTTCACGAAGTTATTGTTAGTCATTCGCTCTAAAATGTTGCTTTCGTTGTCTTTTTGTTTAAGTGCGGCATTTTTATCTGCATTTTTAGATGCGTTAACAGTTGTTGCGGTGATTATCAGCGTCGGAACCGGATTTTACGCTGTTTATCATAAAGTTGCATCGGGTTATCAATTTGATGATGATCATGGTGACTTGCTCAACGATCAGAGCATTACCAAACGCCGTAATACCTTGGAACAGTTCCGTGGTTTTTTGCGCAGTTTGATGATGCATTCAGGTATTGGAACCGCACTTGGTGGTGTTATGACAATGGTGGGTGAGCCGCAAAACTTAATTATTGCAGAACGTGTACAATGGGGATTTGGCGAGTTTTTCTTGCGTATGTTGCCAGTGACGCTGCCTGTCTTACTGTGTGGTTTAGTAACATGTGTGGCATTGGAAAAGTTTCGGGTATTTGGGTATGGTGACCGCTTACCGCAGAAAGTGTGGGTCGTACTGGCACGTTTTCAACAAGAACAAAATAAAAAACAAACGCCACAAGATAAGATGAAATTATATGTTCAAGCAGCCGCGGGCATTTGGTTGATTATTGGGCTTGCGTTTCACCTTGCTGCAGTCGGTCTAATTGGCTTGAGCGTGATTATTTTTGCGACCGCACTGTGTGGTATCACAGAAGAGCATTCGCTAGGAAAAGCCTTTGAAGAAGCGTTGCCGTTTACCGCACTTTTAGTCGTGTTTTTTGCGGTTGTCGCTGTGATTGTCGATCAAGATCTATTCCAACCGATAATTCAGTTAGTACTACATGCGTCTGATGAAACGCAGTTAGCATTGTTCTATATTTTTAATGGGGTGCTTTCTGCCATTTCGGATAATGTGTTTGTGGGTACCGTTTATATTAATGAAGCGAAAGCGGCATTACAGGCAGGCATTATTGGGCAAGAACAATTTGAGATGATTGCCGTTGCGATCAATACAGGGACAAACTTACCTTCCGTCGCAACACCAAATGGACAAGCTGCATTTTTATTCTTATTAACGTCATCATTTGCACCACTAATTCGTTTATCTTATGGTAAAATGGTTTATATGGCGTTGCCTTACACGATCGTGTTGTCAATGGTTGGCTTGGCTTGCGTTGAGCTTGTCTTGCCTTCAGTTATGCACTGGTTTGAAGTGTTAGGCTGGATTGTTACCCCATCATAAGGATAATGAATGTTAAGTTACCTCAAGCAAATTTCACTTGGTCGTTTTAGTTGGTTTTTAGTCTTGTTATCAGCACTTGTGTTTGAAGGCGTAGGACTTTATTTCCAACATATTAAGCAACTTGATCCTTGCGTTATGTGTATTTATGAACGAATTGCTTTCTTTGGTATTGCATCAAGTGGTTTGCTTGGGTTTTTGGCCCCTCGTTTAACAATTATACGGTTGTTGGCAATTGTATTGGGCATATTTAGTGCGGTGAAAGGGCTTTTATTAGCGATTAAGCATGTTGATTTCCAGCTTAATCCTGCACCTTGGAATCAATGTCCTTTATTTGTCCAATTTCCTAAAACATTACCGTTAGATCAATGGTTACCACACGTGTTTCAAGCGACAGGAGCGTGTAGTGATATTAAATGGCAATGGTTAGGCTTTTCTATGCCGCAGTGGCTGATTGTAGTGTTTGCTATTTATACAGCAATTTTTGTGTTGGTAGCATTAAGTCAGTTTAAACGTCACCGTGAGCGTAGCCGTTCATTATTTCGATAAACCAAAAACCGCACTTTAAAAGTGCGGTTTTTGTTAGCATTTCATCAGTTAATAACCTGAGATATTGACATCTGGCGTGAAGCTATTTTCTGTGATGCGTAAAACGTCGGTTTCGATATGTCCGTCATCAAAGAGTGAAAATTCACGCCAACCCGGTGATATTTCATCTAAACTGAAATTGTAGCTGTCAGATTTAAATTGAATACAGGTTGATGGTGTTGTCATAACGGGATAATCAAACCATTGGCTATCCATTGCTTGATGGATATGCCCAGACACAATACCTTTGATGTGTTTGTGCTGTTGTAAGCAACTCAAAAACTCCGACGCATTGCGCAAATTATGCTGATCAAGCCACGCAGAACGCGTAGGGACAATATGGTGATGCAATACGATTAGCGTGAAGCGGTCAGGATGCTGCATTAATTTGGCTTGCAGCCAGTCAAGCTGATATTGATTAAGATAGCCATGCGGCACATTTAATACCTGGCTATCCAGCATTAAAATTTGCCAATTATCATTAATTAAAATGTGCTTTAGTGGCGAAATCAGCGGTTGTTGAGCTAACTCTTCTACCATATAAGGTTGAAAATCGTGATTGCCTGGAATCCAAAATACGGGTTTTTGTAAGCGGATAATTTCATCACTGAAATAGCGGTAACCCTCACGGCTGCTATCTTGCACTAAATCACCTGTTGCCAAAATAAATTCAAAAGGAAATTTTCGCATTTGAATTTCACGCAACACAGTGGTGTAGCTTTCAAATGTATTAATCCCTAAAAGTTGTGCATTTTTATCAGCAAATAAATGGCAATCAGATACCTGAATGAAGCGTACAGGCTGAGTTTGCGTGTGATGAATAAAGGCTGTTTTCACAAAATACCCATAATGTTTAATCGTTAGATGACTCTAGCATATAAGATAATACGTTTTGAAATAAAGTCAGCTTTTTTCTCTTAAAAATGTTAATAATCGCACATTTTTAAATAATTTTTATTATGTTATAGCGTAACATCTGCGGCTAGCCAGCGGCGTTGAATATCTTGATAATGTAATTGCAACCACTGTAATCCCATAACAGCAATGGCATTATCAATTTTGCCCTCTTCTAGCCATTGATAAGCAAGTGAGCGCGCAATAACGTGCACTTTAATATCTTCTTGCTCTTCGCTTAAGCCATAAAGTCCACCGGCTTGCGTGCAATCTACTTCGCCGACAAACAGATGTATGCGTTCTGTGATACCACCAGGGCTGTCCCATACTTGCATGACAGGCTCAAGTCGTTGGATTGTTAATCCAGCTTCTTCTAAGGTTTCACGTTTAGCAACCTCTGCGGGCATTTCTCCTGTTTCAATCATGCCTGCAACTAATTCGAGTAGCCAAGGCGAGCGAGTTTGGTCGCCGATATACGCTCCAATGCGGACTTGTTCGACCATAACAACACTATCTTGTTTAGGATCATAAGCAATTACTGCTGCTGCGGAACCTTTATCGAGCAACTCTCGGCGCACTAACCCACTTTCGCCACCAGCAAACAATTTATGCTTAAAATCAATAGTATAAAGTTTAAAAAAACCATCATAGACCAATTCTTTGCGTTCAAGTTGTATATCTTCAGCAGTAAATTGTGGCATTGTTTACTCATTTTTCTGATTATCATGAGACTAGTTTAGCAAATTTCTCATCATTTTTACTTACATTTTAGTGAATTTTGTGTAAAATGAACGTTCGTTCATAAGAACAGAAAGAATACAGTAGAGAATCGATTAAACTCGGAGAATAATAATGAAAAAAATGCGTATGTTGGCAAGTGTAATGCTCTTGGGCTTGGCGCAATCTGCATTGGCAACAACCTTATCGGCAGCCTATGAACAAGCGAAAAGTAGCGATCCAGTAGTGAAAAAAGCCTTTGCCGATAGCCAGCAAATTATGGAAGGGCGAGAGCAAGCTAAAGGGGCGTTGTTACCACAACTTTCTGCCAAAGGCAGTGCAAGTACGAGTCGTTATATTGATCATGGCAGTGATCGTGGCACGTTCACCGATAACAGTTTCAATCAAAACCGCACTTTTACGGTTGGGCTAAATTTAAGCCAATCACTTTATAATATGAGCTTATGGCGTACATTATCTTTGCAAGAAAAAGCGGCTCAGCAAGCGCAAGTATCTTATCAAGCCGTGCAACAAAATCTACTTTATCGTGTAGCACAAGCGTATATTGAGGTGTTGACCAGTTTGGATTCGTTAGAATCAGTGCGTGCAGAAAAGCGAGCAGTGCAAAATCAATTAAAAGATACTAATCAGCTTTACAAAGTAGGCTTGGTGGCTATCACTGATGTTAATGAAGCACGAGCTCAATTTGATAGCGTGCTCGCCAGTGAAATTGCTGCAAAAAATGCTGTGGATAATAGTATTGAAAATCTGTATTCAATTACTGGGGAGTATCCAACTGAGCTTAATAAATTGAATACCGCTAAATTCAAAACAGCATCTTACGGTAATCCAGCACAATATATTCAAACAGGGGAAACACGCAATCTCACGCTGGCGTATTATAAAATGGCAAAAGAATTAGCTAAAGAAGGGATTAAAGTAGCAGAGAGTGCGTATCTGCCTACGGTAAATTTAGTGGCAGGATTAAATCGTACCAATTCTCGCTTGCCTCGTGCGGCAACCTATGGCATTCCTGATCACACGTTGGATCAAGCCTCCATTGGGGTTGAGGTGTCACTGCCGTTATACACGGGCGGGCGTACAAGCTCGAAAGTTCGCCAGCAGCAACATGCTTATGTGAGTAGTGCAGAAAGTTTGGAATCAACACACCGTGATTTAGTGAAAAATATTCGTTCGACGGTAAATGGGCTCAATGCCACAGCAAGTTCTATTAAGGCGTATCAACAATATGTGGTTTCTTCAAATAGTGCTTACAATGCCACGCGTGAAGGTTATGAAGCGGGCACGCGCACGATACTCGATGTGTTAACCGCCACACGTAATCGCCACAATGCACAACGTCAGCTTTCTCAAGCACGTTATCAATATTTATTGTTGGAATTACAACTGCGTCAACTAGAAGGCACACTGGATCAACGCGATCTTGAGCGTTTAAATAGTGTGTTAACAGTGAAAACGAAATTGCAATAAACGTTGCTCTCAATTACGCGACATACAAAGTGCGGTTAAGGAAACGATAACCGCACTTTTTATTTAGAAGAGTAAGTAAATTGCATTAATACTGACAATGCCAATTACCACACTCAGCAAGGTATTATGCCACATACGGTAACTCAGCAGCACAATGCAAAGTGCGGTAAGCTCCCGTAAGAAGGGGAGCCAATTTCCCGAAAAATGTGGCAAACTTAAACTGCTTAGCAGCAAAATCAACATAATACACAGCGGCAACATTTGATTAAGGCTTTGTAGCCAACGCATTTGCAGCCAACTGGCTGGCATTAACAACGGTAACCCACGACAGACAACCATCGCAACAGTCATGCCCGCAAGGCTTAGCAAAATATCATAGGTTGTCATTCGCTCCTCCTTGTGCCATTCGGCGTTGCTGATAATGATAGCGTAACAAAATAACGGTCGCACACAATAATACTGCGGTTAGCATTGTCCACTCTGGCATGATGGCTTTTGCCACAAAAAAGCTAATAGCAGCCAGCCCAAAAGGCAGCCATTGCTGTGCTTGGCGGAATTGTTCATAAGCTAAAATAGCAAAAAGGCAGGGCAGCGCAAAGTCTAAGTGCGGTATGACATTGGCAAATTGATTACCTAATACCACGCCAATGGCACTTGCGCTGACCCAGTAAAATTGGCACAACAAATTAACACGTACAATATTGGCTTTGCGTTCAGCACGCGATTGGATAGACAATAGCGCATAATTTTCATCGGTCAGGGCTAAGGCACTGTACCAACGCTGAAGTCGCTGCTTGGGTAAATCAGGGTGCAGTGCTAAGGTATAAAATAAGTGGCGTAGGCTAATTAAAAATGTACTTAAGACGAGCGGAATAAATCCTGCATTGGCAACAAATAAGGGAATGGCTGCATATTGTGCAGCACCAGAGAAGACCACAATGCTCAACGCAATGCTCAGCCAACTTGGGAGCCCTGCACTGATTGCTAAAATACCATAGGCAATGCCCGCGGCATAATACCCCATCGCAATAGGTAAGGTTATGCGTAATAATGTTCGCCAGTTAAGCGGTTCGATGCGTTGATCGCTCGTCATTTATTCAAAAGCTCGCTACAATAGAAAAATGCCAACAGTTTAACGAAAATTATGATGCCTGTCATGGAGAATAATCAGCAGCCCGATGTCACGCTTGCCTTAGCGTGGGGGCATATTCAGACAATGCCTGATGAGGCTATGCTGACCGCACTTTTACCCGCCTCGTTGCGAGCGACATTATCCAACGCCAGTGTGTACAGTGCTGAACGCGACCAATGCCGCTTGCTTGCCTATTTTTTATTAGCAAAACTGCTACAAACATTTGATTTGCCACTGACGTTAATGAATGGAGTTGAACGCACTGATACAGGACGCCCCTATTTTAATGGCGCGCCGAGGCTGGATTTTAATATTAGTCACTCGGGGCAGTGGGCAGCGGTTGCGTTGATAATGTCAACGCTAAAAAGTGCGGTTGCGGTGGATATTGAAGTGCCAAAACCGCGTGATTTTAGCAAATTACTGACACATATTGGCGATAAGCAGGAATATGCGTGGTGGCGCGCACAACGTGATCCCTGTCAGGCATTTTATCAAGCGTGGTGTTTGCGTGAAGCGGTGCTGAAATCGCAAGGTTTTGGCATTGCCAAGTTGCGATCCGTACGCCATTTACCATCAACACAAGAGATCATTACCCCTTTTGCACCAATAGGGCAAGTCCGTTTTTATGCACACTTGCCGTTTTATTTGGCACTCTTTAATCAAGGCACAATACAGCCTATTCATGCGTTTGAATGGCGAGAGCATAAACTTAACGTACGAACGTTAAAAAGTGCGGTCTGTTATCAGGTCAAACCGCACTTTATGCGTTAGCGTTGTATGCGGATGATGGCATCCATATGCTCTTTTTGCACAAGTTTATGGCGAATGCGGGCAGTTTCCACGCAAATCATTGTTTTATATCCCTCAGGTCGCATTTGGCTTGGTGTATTTTCCCACGGATTCCACACCACAATATCGGACGCATTAAGATGTTCAATCTCAATAATGCGATTGTGTGCTTGATCGTCGATGTGGGTGATGTGTTGTTCTGCGCTAAAAATGCCATCAAATGCCGCTTGAAGGACCAGTGGCGATGGCACGTCCACATCTTGTTGTAGTGCGTTGTTAAATGCAACATTAGGCAGCCCAAACAAGGTGGTTTGGGTAATATCGCCAATATTGAAATAGGTATGTAATGCCACTTCCGCAGGCGTATTACCATAATGCGTGAAACGTAGATGGCAATGATCGCTGAAGGTCATTTTCAGTTTTGCTTCGACTAAGTTATTCTGATCAAATAAGCAAAATGTGAGGCTGACGTCATTGTCATTGACATGCCAGGTGCTGAGTTGCCACAGTGATAGGCGAGCGTAGCCGTGCATTGGTGTGCCATGGCGACCAAACCATGGATAGCATACCGGAACGCCACCACGAATTGCCACGCCTTGCGTGAAAGGTTCGCTGTCGCTAAGCCAAATCACATCGTGTTTGGCAAAGTGCGGTTGCCAGCTTAAAAGTTGAGCACCTTGTAACGAAATGGCAGCTTTGCCAACGGCGTGTTCAAGCACGATCACAGGAATATCGCCGACAGTTCTAAGGCTAATATTGGGGTGAATGTGTTGGCTGAGATTAAGTAATTGATAGTCTAAATTCATCGTCTGCTCCTAGGCTGTTTGCTGTTATTGTACGCCGATTATTTTTTTCTGCCACTGTCGCACCCTAGCCATGGCGGGGAAAGTGCGGTGATTGTTTGATAGATAGGGCAGTGAGGCTGATGCGCGCCGCTGAGATAACCACTGCTCATCAAAAATTCGTGCACAATCTCATGTCCAACAAATTTAAAGGTACGTTTAAAGAGCGTTACCCACTCGTTAAGTGGCATTGGGTGGTGGCGATCAAGCCACGCTTTGAAAGAACCAAATTGCTGTTGTAAGATGAGAATTTGTTGGGCGTTATAAATGGCAGCATTAATTTTCATTCGATTGCGAATAATGCCGCTATCGGCCAGCAACCGCACCTTGTCATCGTCATCAAATGCCGCCACGCGTGCAATGTCAAAATCGGCATAAGCACGGCGAAATGCAGCGTGTTTTTTTAAGATTAACGTCCAACTTAGCCCCGCTTGGTTGATTTCTAACACGAGCCTCTCAAATAAGGCATTGTCGTCATCTATTGGGAAGCCGTAGTGATGGTCGTGATACGCTCGGTTCAGCGTATCATCAGGATGTGCAAGCACATAATCGCAGTAAGTTTCGCTCATATCATCTCACAGGACGGATGCGTTGCATAAAGTGCGGTAATTCATCGCTGAGCACTCGCTGGGTCATGAGGGTTTTAATGGATTGCGCGCGGAAAAGTGCTTCGTTAGCTTTTTCACCAATGAAAAGCGCGTTGACGGTTTCTTGCCATAGCGTTAGCCACACGTCGAACATCGCGTCGTTGAGCGGTTGGCGTTTGTGTAGCTTGATATGGGCGAGCATAGGGTTACCTTGGTAGCTGTCTTCGTCCAGCAGCACCGATGCCCAAAAGCGATACATTTTCTCCAAATGTTTTTGCCAGTGGCTGCCGACAATGTGTTGAAAGACATAGCCAATGCGATCATCGGCGAGTACTTTGTCATAAAACGTATTAACCAAAAGTTCAATATCGGCGCGACTTTCCAGTGGTTTTGGCATAGTAAATCCTTATTTATTGGCAATTAACACCGCACGTTTCGGCGCGGGGTAGCCCTCTACGGTCAGCGACGGATTGTTGGGGTCTAAAAAGTCAATTAAACTTTCTTTGCCGACCCATTCGGTGGCACGTTGCTCTTCAGGTGTGGTGGTGGCGACATCCACACAACGTATGTTGCGAAAACCGCACTTTTCAAGCCACACTGTCAGTGCCGCCACAGACGGAATAAAATAGACGTTTTTCATTTTGCCATAACGCCCCACAGGCACGAGCACGGCGTTTTCATCACCGTCGATAATCAGTGTTTCAAGCACTAACTCACCGCCTGATTTGAGCTGATCACGCAGTTGGCTGAGATGTTCCAGTGGGGATTTACGATGGTATAACACGCCCATTGAAAAAACGGTATCAAACGCACCCAGTGGCTGCATTTGCTCAATCCCAAGCGGGATAAGGTGTGCTCGGCGGTTGTTGTTTAGGAGTTTGCGTACCACTTCAAATTGGCACAAAAATAGCTCCGTAGGATCAATGCCTACCACCAATTCTGCGCCTTCGCCTACCATACGCCACATGTGATAGCCACTGCCGCAGCCGACATCAAGCACCGTACGCCCCGCTAACGGGCTTAAGTGCGGTTTAACACGATCCCATTTGAAATCACTGCGCCATTCGCAATCAATATATACACCTAATAGCTCATACGGCCCTTTTCGCCATGGCTTGAGTTGGCTTAAATGGTGGCGCAGTTGTTGCGTTTCACCTTGTGAAAGTGCGGTTTTGGCACGTGCACTGACCGCACTTTTCAGATCAATGTCGCACTCACGCTCGGGCAAAAACTCTAAGACCTTGCACCATTTGGCAAAATCACCGTGAGTATTGGCTTGCCAGTGGCGCAGCTGTGCAGGTAGGGTTTCAAGCCAGCGACAAAGTGCGGTGCCAGCCAGTTGTTGATAAAACGGGTTGAAATCGAGCATTATTCCCCCTTAATCGCCAGCATGGATCCAAAGTTAAAGCATTGAAACCACATATTCACATGGTCAAAACCGATATTTTCGAGTAATGCTTGCTGACTGGCGATGGTGTCAGGCTTCATGACATTTTCCAGTGCGGTACGTTTTTGGCTGACTTCCAGTTCGCTGTAACCATTGGCACGCTTAAAGGTGTGGTGCAGATCGATCAAGAGATCATTGACAGCATGATCGGCAAAGCGGTATTTTTCCGACAGCACCAAAACGCCACCTGCATTTAAACCGTGATAAATCCTTTCCAGCAACACACGGCGTTCGGCGGGGGCAATAAATTGCAGTGTGAAGTTTAAAATCACCATCGAGGCGTTTTCAATGTCTATGTCACGAATATCCCCGTGCACAATCTCGACCGCACTTTTACCCGCGTAGGCGTTGATGTGCGTGCGGGCACGTTCCACCATAGCAGGGGAGTTGTCCACCCCAATAATACGCACCCCCTCACAATTGACATTACGCTTCACCGCCAGCGCCGCCGCCCCGCGTGAGCAACCGAGATCGTACACGCGGGTATTAGGCTTGACAAAGCGTGAGGCAAGCATACCGATAGCAGTGATGATATTGCTATAGCCTGGTACGGAGCGTTGGATCATATCAGGGAAAACTTCCGCTACCGCATCATCGAAGGTAAAATCACCAATCTTTTCAATCGGTGCGGAAAATAAAGTGTCTTTGTTCATTTGTATTATCTCTTTTTTTGCTTAGGTGTATTGTAGGCAAAAGCATACAGTTCAACAATTATTTCTTCATCTTCGGATAAAAATCCATATCTCCTCTTGAAAAATGATTTTTCAACCTTATCTATTAGGCATACCAAGCAGTGCGTGATGAGCTATAAAAAAGTGGAAAATTTTTTCATTTTGACTATTGAAATTCAAAATCGTGTCCACATCTTTATAAGCATCAAGCGACATGCTTAACAAAATAGATTACTTAGGAGAAGAATTATGGGAAAAATTATTGGGATTGACTTAGGTACAACCAACTCATGTGTTGCGGTGATGGACGGCGATAAAGTACGCGTGATTGAAAATGCAGAAGGCGATCGCACCACGCCATCGATTATTGCTTATACACAAGACAATGAAACTTTAGTCGGGCAACCAGCAAAACGCCAAGCGGTAACGAACCCGAAAAATACTGTGTTTGCGATTAAACGTTTGATTGGTCGTCGTTTTGAAGACGAAGAAGTACAACGTGATGTGAGCATTATGCCATTTAAAATCGTGAAAGCTGACAACGGTGATGCGTGGGTGGAAGTGAAAGATACTGACAAATTAGCACCGCCACAAGTGTCTGCTGAAGTGTTGAAAAAAATGAAGAAAACCGCTGAAGATTTCTTAGGTGAAAAAGTGACTGAAGCGGTTATCACCGTACCAGCGTACTTCAATGACGCACAACGTCAAGCAACTAAAGATGCAGGACGTATCGCTGGCTTGGAAGTAAAACGTATCATCAACGAACCAACCGCCGCAGCATTGGCATATGGCTTGGATAAAAATAAAGGCAACCATACCATTGCCGTTTACGACTTGGGTGGTGGTACATTTGACTTATCTATCATCGAAATTGATGATGTTGATGGTGAAAAAACCTTCGAAGTATTGGCGACCAATGGTGATACACACTTAGGTGGTGAGGACTTTGACAATCGTGTGATCAACTACCTTGTTGATGAGTTCAAAAAAGAACAAAGCATTGACTTGCGTAACGATCCGCTTGCGATGCAACGTTTGAAAGAAGCGGCTGAGAAAGCGAAAATTGAGCTTTCTTCTTCACAACAAACCGATGTGAATTTGCCATATATCACAGCTGATGCGACAGGTCCGAAACACTTAAACATCAAGTTGACCCGTGCGAAATTAGAATCCCTCGTGGAAGATTTGGTACAGCGTTCACTTGACCCAGTGCGTACCGCACTTAAAGATGCGGATCTCAGTGTGTCTGACATCAACGATGTGATTTTAGTTGGTGGTCAAACCCGTATGCCATTAGTGCAACAAAAAGTGGCGGAATTCTTTGGTAAAGAACCACGCAAAGACGTCAACCCAGATGAAGCTGTGGCTATCGGTGCAGCGGTACAAGGCGGTGTATTAGCAGGTGATGTAAAAGATGTGTTGTTGCTTGACGTAACACCACTATCACTCGGTATTGAAACCATGGGTGGCGTAATGACCGCCTTGATTGAGAAAAACACCACGATTCCAACGAAGAAATCGCAAGTGTTCTCAACCGCAGAAGATAACCAAAGTGCGGTGACCATCCACGTGTTGCAAGGTGAACGTAAACGTGCAGCGGATAACAAATCGCTCGGTCAATTTAACCTTGAAGGCATCAACCCAGCACCACGCGGTATGCCACAAATTGAGGTAACATTTGACATCGACGCTGATGGTATTATTCACGTGTCAGCCAAAGACAAAGGCACAGGTAAAGAGCAACAAATCACCATCAAAGCCTCATCTGGTTTGAGTGATGATGAAATTCAACAAATGGTACGTGACGCTGAGGCAAACGCTGAAGCTGACCGCAAATTTGAAGAGTTAGTGCAAGCGCGTAACCAAGCTGATCACTTAGTACACGGCACACGCAAACAACTACAAGAAGTGGGCGATGGCTTAAGTGCTGATGATAAAGCTGCGATTGAAAAAGCTGCTAGCGAGCTGGAAACCGCTGCGAAAGGCGAAGATAAAGCAGAAATTGAAGCGAAAACACAAGCCCTTGTGCAAGCCTCAGAAAAACTGATTCAAGCCGCGCAAGCGAAAGCCCAAGCGGGTCAGCAACAACAAGCGCAAGGTCAAAGCCAAAATAACGGCGGCGACGATGTGGTTGATGCTGAGTTCGAAGAAGTGAAGGATAAATAATCTTTCATATCATAATTGAAGGGCGTAGTAATACGCCCTTTTGACGTATCAGCATGATAAAATGCGAGTTGTTCAGAGAAAAATCTGATGACTGAAATCAACATAATAGGTAAACAATGTCGAAACGTGATTATTATGAAATTTTAGGGGTTGAACGCAGTGCCGATGAAAAGGCGATCAAAAAAGCGTACAAACGCCTGGCGATGAAATATCACCCTGACCGTAATCCGGGCGACAAAGAAGCGGAAGCGAAATTTAAAGAAGCGCAAGAAGCTTACGAAATCTTAACGGATAAACAAAAACGTGCCGCCTATGATCAATATGGGCATGCTGCGTTTGAACAAGGCGGTTTTGGCGGTGGTGCTGGCGGCTTCGGTGGTGGTTTTGGCGGTGCCGATTTTGGTGATATTTTCGGTGATATTTTTGGCGATATGTTCGGCGGCGGTAGCCGTGGAGGGCGTCGAGTTGTGCGTGGCGAAGATTTACGCTACGACTTAGAAATTACGCTCGAAGAAGCCGTGAAAGGCACAACTAAAGATATTCGCATCAATACACTGGCTGAATGTGATAAATGCCACGGCAGTGGGGCGGAAAAAGATTCCAAAGTGGAAACCTGCCCAAGTTGTCACGGCAGTGGACGTGTGCGTCGTCAGCAAGGTTTTTTTGTTACTGAACAAGTTTGTCCAACCTGTCACGGTAGTGGTAAAAAAATTGAAAAACCATGCTCGGCTTGTCACGGGGAAGGACGTGTTCACAAAGCGAAAAACTTATCAGTTAAAATCCCAGCGGGTGTGGATACAGGCAATCAACTTCGCTTAAGTGGCGAAGGGGCGGCTGGCGAAAATGGTGCGCCAGCGGGTGATTTGTATGTGGTTATTCACGTCAAAGAGCACCAAATTTTTGAGCGTGATGGAAACAATCTTTATTGCGAAGTCCCAATTAGCTTTACTATGGCAGCCCTTGGCGGTGAAATTGAAGTTCCGACCCTTGATGGACGAGTGAAACTCAAAATCCCAGCTGAAACGCAAACCGGTAAACTGTTTAGAATGCGTGGCAAAGGCGTGAAATCCGCTCGTAGTAACTATGCAGGGGATTTGATTTGTAAAGTGATTGTAGAAACCCCAGTCAAACTCAATGAGGAGCAAAAAGAGCTACTCAAAAAACTGGAAAAAAGTCTTGAGGGCACCAGCAAACACCGCCCGAAATCATCGAGTTTTTTAGATGGTGTGAAAAAATTCTTTGATGATTTAACGGGAAAATAAAGTAGAAAAAACCGCACTTTAATTTAAAGTGCGGTTTTTTTATGATTATATTTCAGGCTTGATGTGGTTTCATTGTATTCTTACAGCCTTCAGATTATAAGAATCGTTATTTTGTTAGATTTTATGCTAGGCAAAGTTCTCTTGTTATTAAATCTGATGGTTACATACCATAAAAGTGATTGAATATATCTTTATGACAAGATAAAAATCAAATCTTTGGTAGTTGATTTTCGATTTTCTTTAATAACACATTGAGAATAAGCAATTCCTCTTGGCTCATGCCACTGACCAGTTCGTTTTCAAGTTGGATATGTGAGGCAACGGCTTGGTTGATAACATCCAAACCTTGAGAGGTTAATTTAACCAGCAAACTTCGCTTATCATCAGGGTTATCGATACGTTCAATGAGCTGTTTTTTCTCTAAATTTTGTAGGCGATTGGTCATGGTGCCTGAGCTGACCATCATGCTGTCGAATAATACTGTTGGGCTCATCACATACGGCTCGCCTGAACGGCGTAGCGTTGCCAGCACGTCAAATTCCCAGTGTGATAAGTCGTGATGATGTTTGTAGTTGGCAGAAAGTCTTTTCATCAAGAGAACTTCTAGGCGTTTAATGCGTCCGATGGTTTCCATGGCGAACAGATTATCCGCTGAAAAACCTTCTTTTTGCCATTGGCTAATAATGTATTCCACCGCATCTTTTTCGTTAATTGGTTTATTTTGCATGGTTTTTATCTCTATTTGCTTGGCAGGGGTAGATCCAGCATGGATTGAGTGCCATCTATATTACAGTAAAAATTTTATCTTGATATCAAAATAAATAATCGCATATTCTTGACACCAAGATAAATGTTAACTCAATAAGGCCGTCTGATGAAAGCACATACTCAATATTCTTGGTTGATACCGCTGGCTTGCCTGATAAGTGGCGGTGCGTTATTGGGGCTGTCGACGAATATCGCCAAATATGCTGCTCATCACGGTTTGACGCCGCTTGCCTTTTTATTTTGGGCAATTTTGGGGGCGGCGATAGCGTTGTCGTTGATTGGCTGGTGGCGAGGTGAATATCCACCGCTGACAAAACGCAGTGTGGAATATTATTTTTTTGCGGCGTTTGTCAGCGTTGCGGGGTCAAATTTATTGTTGTTCTCGGCTATTCCCCATGTTGGGGCGGGCTTTGTTGCCTTAATGCTGACTTTGCCACCGCTACTCACTTATTTAGGGGCATTACTGCTGGGCATGGAGCGTTTTCAATGGCTGCGTGCGTTGGGTGTGGTCGCTGCGTTGTTGGGTGCGGGGGGGGGGGGGCAGCACGCAAAGTGTCTGCTCCTGATGCCAGTTTTTTCTGGATTGCTATTGCCTTGCTCGGCCCTGTTTTACTGGCGATTGGCAATATTTGCGTTGGCCACCAGGTGCGTCACCCAGTGCGTTAGCACCAGGGATGTTAATCGCTGCCGTGATTTGGCTCGGCATCACGGGGTTATTGCCGCATTTCTCACTGGCAGTGCCTGTGAATGACGGATTGGCAGTCGGCTTAATCATCTTACAAGCCATCATTTTTGCGGCTCAGTTTCAGCTATTATTTTTACTACAAAAAACAGGCGGCCCCGTGCTATTGAGCCTGCTCGGCTCGGTTGGTGCGATTGTTGGTGTGCCCGTTGCCGTGTTGCTACAAGG
>NZ_JABMIJ010000010.1 GCF_014885015.1 Spirabiliibacterium falconis
GCTAAAGACGTGACTGCACCTGCGAAGCCGAACGTTGAGATCACATCAGACAGCGACAATGACGGTCACCTCACACCCGATGAGCGCAAAGATGGCGTCGACATCAAAGTGACCTTTGATAAGTCTGACAACAAAACTGCGCCACAAATCGGTGATAAAGTAACCGTGAAGATCGATACTAATGGCGACGGTAACTTCGATAAAGAAGAAGTGGTTACCATCACCAGTCAAGATCAGATCGACAACGGCATCACGGTACATCTGCCCAAAGACCAGCTGCCGGCAGATGAGAAAACCTTGAAGGCGGAAGCAACTATAAGCGATAAAGCCGATAACGTGAGCCCGAAAGCTGATGATAGTGCAATCATTGATCCTGACGTTAAAGAGGGTAATTTGGTGATTGGCAGCAACGGAAAGGATACTGTTGCAGAACCAAATTCGCCATCGGTAAATGGTCCTAGTGAAACAGATCCTGTTGATCCAAACGTAATGCATCCTTCAACGACTGATAATGATGTGATCATCGGTGATAAAGGAGGCTTGAATACGATTGTTACACCGGGAGCTAATTACAATGCATTGATTATGCTTGATGTTACTCCTTCAATGGACAAATATCAGGTTTGGAGACCATCTAAAGCAGCGGTGAAAACCTTGTTGACTGACTTGGCAAATCATGAAGGTGACGTTGATGCTGCACTGATGTTGTTCTCAAATGGTACGAAGATTGTAAAAGAGTTGAAAGGCTTGAATCCTTCTAATGTTGACCAGTTTGTGAATGAAATTGACAGTTGGAAAAATAAAGCCGGTGACACGATGCGAGCCAAAAAGCTTGCCAATGGTACGGTATATGAGTTTGCTTTTGAGGATGCAACCACATGGTTCAAAGCACACAGTAATAATGGTTATGAAAATGTAGCCTACTTTGTTACTGATGGCGTGCCAAATGGTTATAACTTTAATGATCCAACCAATAAGAATGTCGCTCAAGCAACCCTTAAAGCTTTTGATAAATTAGCAGAGGTTGCTAAAGTGAATGCTGTCGGCTTGATGGCTGCTAATGGTGGTGATTCTGAGTTTAAAAATGCGGGAGAGGTGCTGCACTTCTTTGATAATACGCCAAATAATGGTGGAGAAGCTTATGTGCCATCGACATATCCTGACGTACCAAACTGGCGTCAGCCTGATCTGGAAGGGCACAAGCGAGGTGATGCAGTTGTAATTAATGGTACTGAAGAGAATATTACAACCGCACTGAAAACAGGGTCTACTGAAGTTAAACCATTAACTGGTGATGACGATACGATCAATGCAGGTAACGGTAATGATGTTATCTTTGGCGACAGTATCAATACAGATAATTTGTCGTGGCAAGATCATCAAGCTGGTACGCACGACGGCATGGGCCTGAGTGGCTTGCAGCAATACATCAAATTCACTGAAAATGGTGGTACGATGCCTGCAACTGAAAAACAAGTCTATGACTATATCGAAGAACACTGGAGCAGTTTGCTGGACAATGGCAATGCCGGTGGTAACGATATTATCAATGGTGGTATCGGTGATGACATCATTATTGGTGGTGCAGGCAACGACACCCTCACCGGTGGCGCAGGTGCAGATCAGTTTGTCTACAACCTCAAAGGCGGTAACGGAGATGACACCATCACCGACTTCAATGCCGCTGAGGGTGACAAACTGACCTTCGTGGGCATCTCTAGCGCAGATGTATTCAAGTCTGAATACGATGCGCAGTGGAATGCAGGTGAACACAAACTTACCTTCACGTCGGGCGAACCAAACCACGAGTACAACAACAGCATCACTGTGAACGGCAGCAACGCCGCCACGCTTGATGAGTTGTTGACCAACGCAAACTTCATCGCATAATCGCATGATGCGAAGCAAGCCCACCCTTGGCGGTGGGCTTTTTTATGTGCGTGAGACCGCACTTTGTGTTTTTTCCACGTTTCAGACGGCATCATATTAATGAAAGCGATAAAAGTGCGGTTGAGTAATCCCGAGCAGGGCTATACAATGGAACGATGTGGGATAAACGAAACAAAAACAACGAGAAGGCTATGGAACAGGGATTGATACGGCAGTTGTGCGATGCGGTGGCAAGGCAGGCGAAGGCAAGGGCGAGCAGTGAATTAGATAAGGTGCTGATTGTATCGGCGAGCGACGGCGTGGCACGGGCGAAGGTGCAAACCTTGTGGTTCGACAACGCACAATGGCATGCCGACGCGTTGGCAGCTGCGGTGCAACACTGCTTGACCAACATGCAAGCCAAGTTTACACAGCCCTTGATTTACCTCCGCTTGGAGTGGGTGGTTTCTGCCAAAGCCTACTCGTGGCAAGCCTTGCCAGCGGAGCTTGATCGCTATAAACGCAATTATTTCCGCTCAGGCTTGGCGTTTCGAGGCGTGCGTGAACCGTGGCTCTTGCTCACCGAAATGGAGCTCAACGCCAACGCCTGCCTTTACACGGGCAACGAAGCGGTGTCGGCGGCGATCAACCAAGGCAACCTCGAACGCTACCTCAAAGCCCGACACGGCAGCAGCCAAATGCCCGATTTCGCCCCTGAAAGTGCGGTTTGGATGTTTCAGACGGCAGGCGTGTTTGCCGATGCACAAACCCAGCAAATCCATTCACTTTCAAGCGTGCCACGCTTTCAAGGCCACCGTGATATTCGCCAGCTCGATTTGCCACTCACCGAAGAGCTGATCGACTTAGCCGCCCACTATCTCGGCAGGCAGGTTCGCCCGACAGGGCAATATGAATACGGGCATTTTCCTTGTTTTGGCAAAACCATTGCCACCTACAATATGCTCCGCCACGCCAGCAGCACCTATGCCCTGATTGAGGGCTATGAAGCCTTGCAACACGCCTTGCAATGCCCAGTGATGCCGTCTGAAAACGCCATCAGCCCACAGCGTGCCACGCCTGAATCTTTAGCACAAATGCAGCAGCAAATCGATGCCGCCTTGGCATTTCTGCTTTCAGACGGCATCCGCTATTACGACGACAAAGCCTATGTGGTCGATACGGGCGACGAAATCAAATTGGGGGCGAATGCGGTGGCGATTTTGGCCTTGGTGAAATACCTCAGCGTCTTCCCCGAAAGCAAAGTGCGGTCGGACTACCTCGCCTTGTGCGAACAATTGGCACTCGGCATTGTGGCGATGCAGCGAGAAAACGGGCAGTTTGTGCATGTGTTGCACGCCCACGATTTAAGCGTGAAAGCCGAGCAACGCATTATTTACTACGACGGCGAAGCCGCCTTCGCCCTGATGCGCCTTTTTGGGCTGACCCAAGACCGCCGCTGGCTTGATTGCGTGGTCAAAGCCTTCGATTATTTTATCGCCAACCACCACGAAAAAGCCCACGATCACTGGCTGTCTTACTGCTCCAACGAATTGGTGAAATACTTGCCCGAGAAAAAATATTTCGCCTTTGCGGTACGAAACGTGCAAGGCTATGTGGATTTCATCAAAAACCGTATCACCACCTTCCCAACACTGCTTGAGCTTTCCATCGCCTTTCACCAAATGTTGCTCAAGCTCGATGATTTTCCCGACTATCGTCAAGATGTGTTGGCAGGCTTCGACGTGGCGGCATTTTATGAGGCCTTGCACACCCGTGCACATTATCTGATCAACGGCTTTTTCTTCCCCGAAATGGCGATGTTTTTCAAAGCCCCGCAAAGCATTTTGCACGGCATGTTTATCCGTCATCACGGCTTTCGGGTGCGCATTGATGATGTCGAGCATTACTTATCGGGCTTGATTGCCTATCGTCAACTGTTGGCAGAAATCGCACTTTCAGACGGCCTCAATACCACACCGCATCAAGCCGTGGCGCTCAATGCCGAGAGTTTGCCCCGCATCACGCAAGGCAAGTGGCTAGTGAAGCCAGAGGGCGATTGGCAGGCCAGCGGTGTGTGCGTGTGGCCGAAAAGTTTCCAAGCAGGGCATCTGCTGGTGGCGCGCGGGCGGGAAATGAGCAAGGGCTATTTGCCACCCGTGAGCGTGAATGCGTTGGCACGGCGAGCCAGCGGTGTGATCACCGACGACCCCGATTATCAAGTGAAAACCGCCATTCCTGTTTTGTGGGTGAAAGATATACGCAAAGCCGTGTTGGCGATCGGCAAGGCAAGGCGCAAGGGCTTTGCAGGGCAGGTGGTCGGCGTGACGGGCAGCGCAGGCAAAACCACCACCGTGGCCATGCTTGCCCACGCCTTGGGCGCAGTTGCCGAGGTGGCGCAAACCTTGGCCAGCGCCAATTTGCCCGTTGGCATTGCGTGGAACATGGCCAGCATGCCGCCGCAAGCCGATTTTTGGGTGCTGGAAATGGCGATTGGCAATATGCAGCTCAACAGTGAATTGGTCTGCCCCGATGTGGCCATCATCACCAATATTGCGCCAGCGCATTTGGCGTATCACGGTAATGTAGAGAACATTGCGGTGAAAAAATCACGTATTTTCAGCGGCATGAACCGCGGCGGTGTGGCCATTGTGTGCCGCGATATTGCCCAGTTTGACATGATTCGCCAAGCCGCCGAGCAAAAAGGCTTGCAAATGATTAGCTACGGTGAGCACGCTGAAGCAGACATCCGCTTGCTTGAGTATTCGCCCCTTCAAGCGCACATTATGTTGCCCGACGGCACAAGGCACACCCTGCAACTTGCTGCCACAGGCAAACACCAAGCACTCAACGCCCTTGCCGTGTTGGCAGTCGTGCAACATTTCGGCTTGAATCTCCAACACACAATTACCGCCTTAGCCAGTTTCCACCCCGTGGCAGGCAGAGGCAGCCGTTTTCAGACGGCATACGACGGCAAAATCATCGACGTGATCGACGACGCCTACAATGCCAACCCGCTTTCCATGGCCGCGTCGCTAGAATATTTCGCCCAAATCGACAGCCACACGCCGTCGCAAAAAGTGTTGATTCTCGGCGACATGCTCGAACTTGGCGAGCAGTCGGCACAATATCACCGCGAACTGGCGCACGCCATCATGCAAACGCCCGCGCGCGACATTATTTTAGTTGGCGATAGCGTGCAACACACCGCCGACGTGCTGGCACAACACCACCGCCCATGCCACCGCTACCCCAACACCGAAACCCTAAAAACACAACTCACCCACCACCTACAAAACGGCGACCTCGTCCTGCTCAAATCGTCCTACTCAGTGGGATTGAATGGGGTGTTTGGGTGTGCTTGATGAGTTTGATGTTATGTAAAGCAGAGATAGGAAAATTGGCGGAAGGTCATGGGAGTTGAACCCACCCAAGACTGCTGGCAGCCTTAACAGGATTTGAAGTCCTGCCGCTTCACCGGAAACGACGACCTTCCAAAGCAGTGGCATTATACGCTATTTTCATTAAAATAGCATTAAACATCATTGCAAAAGGATAATTTATGACGCAACTTTATCGTGATTTACCCAGTGTGGATAAGGTGATCAATACGCCTGAAGGGCAGGTGTTGGTGGCTAAATTTGGGCATAGTGCGGTGGTGGAACAGTTGCGTTTCATTTTACAATTAGCACGTCAAGCTATTGCGAATCAGCACCCTTTTCCTCGTTATCTCACTGATTTTTCTATGCTATATAAAAAATTGCAGCATGATTTAACCATGCAAGCACAGGTTAAAATGAAACCAGTGCATAACCTTACAGGAACGGTGTTGCACACCAATTTGGGGCGGTCGTTGTGGTCTTTGCGTGCACAGCAGTCAGCGATTAATGCGATGCGAAATAATGTGGCATTGGAATTTGATTTGCAAAAAGCAGAACGTGGTCATCGTGATGAATTTGTTAGTCAGTTGTTGGCACAGTTGTGTGAGTGTGAAGCAGCATGTGTAGTGAATAACAATGCGGCTGCAGTGTTGTTAATTTTAAGTACCTTTGCTAAAGGCAAAGAGGTGGTCATTTCGCGTGGCGAGTTGGTGGAAATTGGTGGTGCGTTTCGTATCCCTGATATTATGCAACAAGCGGGGTGCATATTAAAAGAAGTTGGCACAACCAACCGCACACATTTGGCGGATTATCAAGACAATATCGGCGAAAATACCGCACTTTTAATGAAAGTTCACCCAAGTAATTATCATATCAGTGGCTTTACGGAAAGTGTGAGTGAGCAAGCACTGGCGCAGTTAGCCCAGACACATGCGATTCCGTTGGTGAGTGATCTTGGCAGTGGTGCGTTGTTGGATTTAACCCAATTCGACTTGCCTTATGAACCTACGCCTAAAGCGATGTTGCAAGAGGGGGTGGATTTGGTCTGTTTTTCAGGCGATAAACTGCTTGGTGGCCCGCAGGCGGGAATTATTGTGGGTAAAAAAGCGTTAATTGATCAACTGCAACGCCATCCCTTAAAACGGGTGCTACGTTGCGATAAAGTGATTTTAAGTGGTTTGGAAGGCACGTTGCGCGATTATCTCTTTCCTGAAAAAATCAGGGAGAATAACCCAACGTTGCGTCATTTAACGCAAGATAGAGCCGATTTAGAGCAAAGTGCGGTGCGATTGGCGCAAAAATTACACGAAAAACTACAGCACGATTATGCGATAGCAGTTGCTCCAAGTGCGGCTCAAATTGGCAGTGGTTCGCAGCCTGATTTTCGCTTGCCGTCTTATGCGGTAACGTTAACGCCGTTAAGTGAGAAAAATGCCGATTTAATGCAGCTGGTGCGTAGTTTAAAACAGCTTAGTCAGCCCATTATTGGGCGTATTGAGCAGCAAAAATTGTGGCTTGATGTGTGTTCTGTGGCAGATTTTGAAGCCTTATTATCCAGCGTGGACGAATTATGATTATTGCAACCAGTGGTCATGTGGATCATGGCAAAACCGCACTTATTGAAGCATTAACGGGTAAAAACACCGCGCATTTGCCCGAAGAAAAAAGGCGGGGGATGACCATTGATCTCGGTTATGCCTATTTGCCGTTAGATGATGGGCGAATTTTGGGTTTTATCGATGTGCCAGGGCACGCGAAATTTTTATCCAACATGCTTGCAGGCTTGGGCGGGGTTGATTATGCGTTATTGGTGGTTGCTGCCGATGAAGGCATTATGCCGCAAACAGAAGAGCATTTAACTATTTTGACACTGCTGGATTTTAAGCAAATTATTGTGGCGATTACGAAAGCGGATAAAGTGCATGAAAGTGCGGTTGAGCAATGCAAGCGTACACTTCAACAGCGTTATGCGTGCTTAAAAGATAGCCCGTTTTTCATCACATCAACGTTAACAGGGCAAGGGATTGAGGCGTTACGACAACGGCTTTCTGGTCTGGATAATGACAACACACATAAAAATCCGTTTCGTTATGCGATTGACCGCACTTTTACTGTTAAAGGGGCGGGAACGGTGGTAACAGGCACGGCATTTAGTGGCAATATTAAGTGTGATGATATGCTGTATTTGTCTTCTGCGATGGCAAATCCTGTGCGAGTGAAAAATATTCATGCTCAAAATCAAGTCAATGTAGTTGGCTTGGCGGGCGAGCGGCTGGCACTTAATTTAGCGGGTAGAGAAAGTGGACAAATTCAGCGTGGCGATTGGTTGTTTGACACGCCTCATGCGTTTGCAACGGATCGGATAACGGTGCTTCTTACCCTTGCTCAAGGGGTGAATGTGTCACAGCCTGTGCATATTTATCACGCTGCGAATCACATTGTGGGAAAATGTACGCTCCTTGAAACGCAGCAAGCACAGCAAGGCGAAAAGGTTCTAGCGGAGCTGATTTTGCAACAGCCGTTATTTTTATGTGCACAGGATAAGCTAATTTTGCGTAATGCAGATAATAGCCAAACATTTGCGGGTGCAAAGGTGATCGAAGTTGATTCGCCAACGCGGTATAAACGAAGCCCCGCGCGTTTGGCGTATTTATGGAAGTTGGTTAATGCGGATAGTCAAGCGGCTCGTATCGCACTATATTTGCAACACAATAGCCTAGAAAAGCAGCGATTGTGCTGGATTGAGCAGCTTACGTCAGAGCAGTTTTATGCTTATCAACAGCAATTAGGGTTTGATTGCGTGCAGGATTTTTGTTTTGATGTGCCTACTCGTCTGCAATTACGACAGCGGATCATTGAGAGTTTAGCGCAATATCATCACGATAATCCCGATCACTTAGGGGTAGCCAAAGCCCGTTTGGCGCGTATTGCTGCAATAAAACAGCCAAGTGCGGTGATGTTTTATGTGATTGAGCAATTATTGAGCGAAAAAGCTGTGCAGCAAAGCCGTGGTTGGTTGCATCTACCAAGTCACAAAATTGCGTTTAATGCGGAGGAAACCGCACTTTGGCAGAAAGTATATGCTATTTTTGCCAGCCAAGATCACGCAATCTGGGTGCGTGATCTGGCGAGTATGCTGGATTTACCCGAGCATGAAATGCGTAATTTTCTCTATAAGGCAGGTAAACTAGGATATTTAATTCCCGTGGTGCGAGATCGCTTTTTTCTGAGTGAAGAGATTGACCGTATAGCTAAATTAATTAAATCGCATATCCAACATCATGATGGAATTTCGGTCAATGAGTTGCGTGATGCGCTTGGATTTGGACGAAAATTAACGGTGCAGTTGATCGAATATTATGATAAGTGCGGTTTTTTGTGGCGGCGAGGCAATCGCCATTTTCTGCGTGATGCCGAGATGTTCTAATATAAAAAACCTTCTCATTTGAGAAGGTTTTTTATGCGATGGCGATTATTGTTTGGTTTTTAATAAATCGCGAATTTCGGTCAATAATGTTTCTTCAGCAGAAGGTGCAGCGGGGGCTGGCTCTTCTTTTGGCTGTTCTTTTTTCATTTTGTTTAGACCTTTGATGACCATAAAAATTGCAAACGCAATAATGACAAAATCAAATACGGTTTGAATAAATGCACCGTAGTTTAACGTAACGGCTGGTGTTTCGCCCACCGCTGCTTTTAACACGATGTTTAGGTCTTTGAAGTCCACGCCACCAGTGAGTAAGCCCAACACAGGCATAATGACATCGCCCACAAATGAACTGACAATTTTACCAAATGCGCCACCGATAACCACACCGACAGCCATATCTACTACGTTACCGCGCATTGCAAATTCGCGGAATTCTTTCATCATACTCATAATTATTAGTCCTTAATGGTTAAAAAATAATCTATAAAAAAGATTGGCGGTATTATAGTCACTATTAAAAAAATGTAAAGTGTTATTTTATAAGGTGTTAATTATTTACATTACTTCCGCCAATAGCTCGGGAAAATTAGCACCAATAATGTCATAATTTCTAACCGTCCAAGTAACATGCCAATGGACATTAACCACTTGCTAATATCTGGCACGTCAGCAAAGTTGCCACTAGGTCCGACGTTTGGTCCAAGCCCTGGACCGACATTGCCAAGTGAGGTCATCGCACTGCTGAGCGCATCAAGTGGTGCCATGCCAGTAAGTGCCAGTAAAATAGAGAGCACGACAATAGAGCTGCAAAAACAAAAGATAAATACAATAATTGCCATCAATGTGTCATCGGACACTTTTTTACGGTTAAACTGAATTGGATGAATGCTATTGGGGTGAATGAGTTTTTTTATTTCTCGTTTTAGTAAGGTAAACATAATCTGAAAACGGAAAATTTTGATACCGCCAGCAGTTGAACCAGAACAGCCGCCCAGTAAGAATGCAAAAGCAAATACGATCGTTGTGGTGCTTGTCCATGTGTCAAAATCTGCTAATGTGTAACCGGTGGTGGACATAATATTAATCAAGGTAAATAGACTAATACGGATACTGTCGTGAAGATCATAAGTGCGGTTGACATAAAGAATAGCCGCCATAGCAAGGCTGACAACAATGACAAATGCCGCAAACCCGCGCACTTGTTGATCGCGCAGTAAAATAGAAAGGCGGCGTTTATGGGCAGCTTGGATATAGAGCAAAAAGGGCAGTGATCCCAAAAACATAAAGAGAATACATACCCACTGGGTAGCGGGTGGAAATTCTCCCATACCACCATCACGAGATGAAAATCCTCCCGTTGAAATTGTGGTAAAGGTATGATTGATGGCATCGTATAACGTCATGCCTGTGAGCATATAGCTAATAATACAAAGTGCGGTCAAAATGAGGTAGAACTGCACAATGTTTTTAGCGATGTCTTTGGTGTGTGGCATGCTTTTTTCAGACCAATCGGAGGATTCGGAGCGAAAAAGCGTCATGCCTCCAGCATTTAAAAATGGCAATATCGCTACCGCCATCACGATTACCCCTAAGCCACCAATCCACTGCAACATGGCTCGCCACATTAACAAACTCGGTGCAATTTCGCTTAAATTAGATAAGACACTTGAGCCCGTAGTGGTCAGTCCCGACATGGTTTCAAAATAAGCATCCGTCAGTGAAATATGTTTAATAAAAATAAATGGGAGCGCACCAAATAGGCTTATCGTAAACCAAATCAGCACGGTAAGCAGCAGCATATCTCGCACCCGCAGTTGCATGCGTTCGGGTTTTTTCAATGTGAAAAGAAAGCCAACACTAAAAATTAAAATAAAGGCTTGTACAAACTCACTTAACCCCGCGCCATTCGTGAAAAGTGCGGTGGCAAGTGGTACTAACATCAACAGTGCTATCTTATTTAGCACCGAGCCTAATGTGTAGAGTAAAAATGTTGAATTAAACATAATTAAATAAAAAATGGTGTTGGCTGAAAGAGTTTTTCCACATCGGGGATCTGTTTTTTGTCATTTAAAAAAATCACCACATGATCACCGTCTTCAATGAGTGTGCTGTCTTTGGCGATGATGACCTCATTGTTGCGTAAAATTGCCCCAACAATGCAAGTGGGTGGCAGTTTTATTTCGCTTAATTTCCGCCCCACAACATGTGATGTGGTGCTATCGCCATGGGCGATAATTTCCACAGCCTCCGCATTTCCACGACGCAGTAGGGCAACATTTTTAATATCGCCCTTGCGTACATATGTCAACAATGCAGAAATGGTGGATTGTTGTGGTGAAATACCAATATCAATCGTACCACCCTGAATTAAATTCAAATAGGCAAGGCGTTGAATAAGCACCATCGCTTTTGCAGCCCCCAAACGTTTGGTCAGCAGTGCAGACATAATATTTGCTTCATCATCACTGGTAAGTGCGAAAAAAACATCAATGTTATCGATATGTTCTTCAAACAGCAGAGATTGATCGGACGCATCCCCTGTGAATACCAACGTTTTGGGTAATTTTTCTGCTAATATTTCTGCCCGTTGTGGGTTACGCTCAATTAACTTAACGCGGCACTTATCTTCCAATAATTTTGCTAAGCCTGCACCCACATTGCCACCGCCAACAATCATCACGCGTCGGTAAGGGCGTTCAAGGCGTTGCAGCTCGCTCATCACCGCACGAATATGGGCTGTGGCACAAATAAACACCACTTCGTCACCCGCTTCAATAATGGTTGAGGCTTGTGGGCGAATGTAGCGGTCTTGACGTGTGATGCCAACAATGCGTGCGTCAATATGGGGCAAATGTTCTTTTAACGCAGAAATGGCGTAGCCCACCAATGGGCCGCCGTAATAGGCCTTTACCACCGCAAGGCTAATACGCTTATCCGCAAAATGGGCAATTTGCATTGCACCAGGATAATCGATCAGGTTAGCAATATCTTCAATGACCAGTTTCTCTGGGGCAATAATATGATCGATGGGCAGCACATCCGTTTGAAATAACCGCTCTTTTTCACGCAAATAGTCATTATTGCGAATGCGTGCAATTTTGGTTGGCGTACCAAATAACGTGTAGGCAATTTGGCAGGCTATCATATTGGTTTCATCACTGCTAGTCACTGCAACCAACATATCCGCATCTGCCGCCCCCGCTTCGCGTAAAACGCGCGGCGAAGCGGCATTACCAAACACAACGCGAAGATCATATTTATCAAGCAGATTATTCAGCCGTTGCTGATCATTGTCGATCACCGTAATATCATTGTCTTCGCTGACCAGATTTTCTGCGAGGGTGCCGCCTACTTGCCCTGCACCGAGAATGATAATTTTCATTGAATTCCTTATATCGCCGTTTTGATTAATTTTGCATAATAAAAGCCATCACCGCCCTCTGTTTGCGGCAGGCATTGCCAGCCAACCGCACTTTCATGTTGCTCAAACAGTGGTACGAGTTTTGCATCGCTATGCTGTTGCAAAAATGTAGCGATCTGCTGTGAGTTTTCAGCTTTTAGTAGTGAACATGTCGCATAAAGCAGTGTTCCGCCGACCTTTAATTTTTGCCAAAGTGCGGTCAAAATGGCATTTTGCAGTGCAACTAAAGAGGCAATATCACTTTCTTGACGCAACCATTTTATATCAGGGTGGCGACGAATAACACCTGTTGCTGAACAAGGTGCATCGAGTAAAATGCGGTCGAACAGCGTTCCCTCTGCTAGCCATTGTTCAGGGCGACTGGCATCACCACAAATCACATTGGCGTGTTGCCCCATACGGGCTAGATTTTCTTTCACACGCATGAGTCGCATGGGCTCAATATCCAGCGCGGTGACTTGTGCGTTGGGTGCCAGTGTAAGAATGTGGGTAGTTTTGCCGCCTGGCGCTGCGCAGGCATCTAAAATGTGCTCGCCAGATTGTGCGCCTAGCAAAATGCCCGCCCATTGGGCGTGGCAGTCTTGCACTGTAATAGCACCTTGTGCAAAGTGCGGTAATTTTTCCACCGCACAAGGACTTTCAAGACGAATAGCACAGTCAGGTTCGCCACGATACGCCACAATATTATGTTCAGCAAGCGCAGAGAGATACTCTTCTACCTGCATTTTGTTTGTGTTTACTCGTAACCACATTGGCGGTTTGGCATTATTGGCATCAATGATGTCGCGCCATTGTGTTGGGTAATCTTTTTTCAGTTGATTGACTAACCACTCTGGGTGTAGCGTTTGCCAATGCTTATCGACCTGCGCCAAAATACTCTCTTGTTCACGCAAAAAGCGGCGTAACACGCCATTAACTAACGCACGAAAGCTCGTCATTTTTAGGGCTTTGGTGGCATTAACAACTTCATCTACGGCTGCGTGAGCTGGAATGCGTGTGTAAAGAAGTTGATAAAGCCCCACGAGCAACAGGCAATGCACAATACGCGTTTTGCCTTTCAATGGTTTGGTCAGCAATCGTGCGATAATGTTATCTAGGCGTGGCAAGACACGGCAAATACCGAAGCAAATTTCTTGCAGTAGAGGCATATCTTGCACTTTAATTTGGCTTTGGTAATCAGGCAACAATGTTGCAAGAGATTGCCCCTGGTAGCGCACTTGTAAGATAATTTGTGCGGCGGCTGCGCGAGTGGAAAGTGCGGTTTGCTTCATTCAAGTACCTGCCCAACCTCAAACCAGTGAGCTCGTCCATTAGCAAAATCCGCCACCGACATAGGCTTTTTGCCTGGCAGTTGTAGCTCAGTGATATTCAGTGCCCCTTCACCACAGGCAATACACAATCCATGTTTATCAAATGATATTACGGTGCCTGGTGCTACACATTGTGAATTGTTCAGAACATCGGCGTGATACACTTTAATGTTATGCGTTTTGCCTTGTGGATCGGTGTGAGGAAAAAAGCTCATCGGCCATGGATTAAATGCACGAATGCAACGCTCTAGATGTACCGCACTTTGTTGCCAATCTAATTTAGCTTCTGCTTTACTCAGCTTTTGGGCATAAGAGCTTTGTGTGTCATCTTGTGCTACGGGAGGATATTTTCCTTCTCGCAATCCATCCAGTACCGTTAAAAGTGCACTTGGTGCGATTTTTGCCAGTTTCCCGTAGAGGCTTGCAGCAGTTTCGTTCTTATCCATGGAACAGCGCACTTCATGGCGCATAGGGCCTGTATCTAAGCCTGCGTCCATTTGCATAATGGTGACACCGCTTTCATCATCGCCAGCCCATACTGCACGCTGAATAGGCGCAGCTCCACGCCATTTAGGGAGTAACGAGCCGTGCACATTCAAACAACCAAAGTGCGGTATATCCAGCACGGCTTGAGGGAGCAGTAAACCATAAGCGACTACCACCATCACATCCGCATTCAGTTGTGCCAATTGCGCTTGTGCCGCCTCATCACGCAGGCTTTTCGGTTGAAATACAGGCAAATTATGGGCAAGAGCTAATTGTTTAACCGCACTTTGGGTTAACTGCTTGCCTCGCCCTGCGGGCTTATCTGGTTGCGTATAAACGCCCACCACCTTATGTCGGCTATCAAGCAATGCCTGCAAATGATCAGCTGCAAACTCAGGGGTACCCGCAAAAATAATCGTTAGAGGTTCGTTATGTGTCATCATTAACGGCTCGCTAAACGGTTTAGTTTTTCCATTTTTTGCTTAATACGTTGCCGCTTGAGTGGCGATAAATAGTCCACAAACAGCACGCCGTTTAAATGATCAATTTCATGCTGAATACAAATGGCTAATAAATCGTCTGCTTCAAGGGTAAATTCCTTACCATCACGATCGAGTGCTTTTACGGTAACGTTTTCCTTGCGCGGCACAAATCCACGACAAGTTGGAATAGATAAACAGCCTTCTTCAATGCCTGTTTCACCACTGGAGGCAATAATCTCAGGGTTAATTAGCACTAATTGATTTTGTTTATCGCCTTCAATATCAATCACAATCACACGCTTATGCACATCGACTTGACTTGCAGCCAGCCCAATACCTTGATCTTCATACATCGTGTCAAACATATTGTCCACTAAAGTACGAATTTCATCATCAACGTGAGTCACTGGGACTGCCTTAGTGCGCAGCCGCTCATCAGGATATTTTAAAATCGGTAAAATACTCATAATTCTTACTGTAAAAAAGGGTTTAACTAATTATTGTAATGGTTTTTGATGAATGAATAAAGCGTATTATAAATAATTTGCAATGTACATAATATCTTGATCTTTAATGTTTTTTTCTATTGCAGTAAGAATGATTTGCTTAGATATTGCTTTAGCTTCACTGTAATTTTGATTTTTAATTGATATTAGTAGCTCTTCGTGGCGCTCTATTGCAGGCAGTGATTTCTGTAAATCAGTTTCTAATGTTTTATTAAATGTGATTTGCATTGATGTTGTTAACATATTATTTAATGATGATAAAAAAGGATTTTTACAGGCTTTTATTATATTGTTGTGGAATATATTATCTCCTTTCAAAAATAAATCACGGTTTTTTTCTTTAACCGCACTTTTCATCATATTTAATCCTAACTCAATTTTTGATATATCTTTTTGATCTCTATTCATTGCTGCTTGTACACATATATTAGGTTCAAAAATTAATCTTGACATAAGAAGTTTTTTGATTAGGTAATCATTTTTTTTATGATTCATAAATAATTCTAAAATGTCATTATCTAACCAATCCCACTCTTCAATAGGATTTATAACACTACTTTTTTTGGGCTGGATAGTAATAACTTTTTTACGTGCTATTGATTGTAATGCAGTTCTTATAGATGTTCGTGAAACACCAAAATATAGGCATAATTCATTTTCGCCAGGTAGTGGTGTGTTGGCTTCATATTTTCCAGTGATAATTTGGTTGAGTATTCTCTTAGCGATAAAGTTTGATTTTAGCATAACTACTTATTATAAAAAGAATAAATTAAATTTATTATAGTGTTTTTATGAATTTTATGAAAATTATTTTAGTGATTTAATTATTTTTATTTTGACATTGATCACAGAATATTCATTTTTTATTTATTATATTCTTGTCATACAAGATTTTGATTTTAAGGAATGGATAGAGATGAAAATCGTTGATTTTGAGACATTTATGGTTGCACCCCGCTGGGGATTTTTAAAGATCGTGACAGATGAAGGTATTGTTGGTTGGGGAGAACCTTGCCTTGAGGGGAGAACATATAGTGTGCATGCTTGTGTTAGTGAGTTAATGGATTATTTGATTGGAAAAAATCCATTAGATATTGAAGATCATTGGAATGTGCTTTATCGCTCATCTTTTTATCGTGGCGGACCTATTATGATGAGCGCACTAGCGGGTATAGATCAAGCATTATGGGATATTAAAGGTAAGTATTTTAGTACACCTGTATATCAATTACTTGGCGGAAAATGTCGCGATAAGATGAGGATGTATTCATGGATTGGTGGTGATAGGCCAAATGATGTGGCAAAAATGGCCAGAGAAAGAAAAAATATGGGATTTACTGCTATCAAAATGAATGCAACAGAAGAGTTAAATTTTATTGATAATTATTCGAAGGTTGATGCTTTATTGGAGAGAGTTCAGGCTGTAAGAGATGCTACGGATCCGCACTTTGGCATTGCTGTGGATTTTCATGGACGAGTTCATAAAGCAATGGCAAAAATATTAATGAAAGAGCTTTCTTCGTTTCGTTTGATGTTTGTAGAAGAGCCTGTTTTATCAGAGCACTTTGATTCAATAAAGGAAATTGCACAATATGGTGCTATTCCAATTGCCACCGGTGAAAGATTATATTCTCGTTGGAATTTCAAGCAAATTTTAAGTAGTGGCGGTGTTGATATTATTCAGCCAGATGTTTCCCATTGTGGAGGTATAACAGAGCTGAAAAAAATAGCCTCTATGGCTGAAGCTTATGATATTGCTATTGCACCTCATTGTCCGTTAGGACCTATCGCATTATCGTCTTCGTTGCATTGTGATATGAGTACAATTAATGCGGTTATTCAAGAGCAAAGTATTGGCATTCATTATAATCAAGGGTGTGATGTATTGGACTATATAACAAATAAGGAGGTTTTTGAATTTAATCAAGGATATTGTGAGATTTTATCAGATGATGGATTAGGGGTTCATATAGATGAAGAATTTATAAGATCACAAGATAAAATATTTACACAGTGGCGAAATCCAATTTGGCGACATGAAGATGGTTCTTTTGCTGAATGGTAAAATTATTTTTAACTTGAATAAGGAATTGGTTATGAATATTTATAAAAAGTTAGGAATGTCTATTTCATTATTAACTCTATCTATGAGTGTTTGTGCAGCAGAGTATAATTGGAATTTTCAATCTTCAGATCAACCGGGGGATGATGCTTTTAAGTATCAACAAAACTGGGCTAAAAATGTTGAGAAATCCTCCAATGGAAGAATTCACATTAATGTTCTTGGCGCAGGTTCTGTGGTTGAACATAATCAGACATTAGATTCTATTGGAATGAATATTATTCAAGGTGATTTTACAGATCCATCTTATTTTTCTGGTAAAGATCCAGCTTTTGCTTTATATGGAAATTTAATTGGTGCATGGAGTAATCCTCAAGATCTGATTGATTTTATGTATCATGGTGGTGGGTTTAATGTAGCCAATGAGTTATTAAATAAATACGGTGTGCAATTACTTGCTGTAAGTACGGTAGGCGTAGAATCTTTAGTTTCTAAAAAGCCAATTAGAAATATAAGTGAACTACAAGGTATAAAGGTGAGAGCACCAGAAGGATTAGTCCAAGTCTTATTTAAAAATTTAGGTGCATCACCTGTGAATTTACCGGGATCGGAGGTTTATACATCTTTAGAAAAAGGGGTCATTGATGCTTCAGATTACTCAATTTTTGCAAGAAATGAGGCTAATGGTATGAATGATATTGCAAAATATCCGATACATCCTGGCTGGCATTCAATGCCTGTTAATCAGGTTACTTTAAATAAGAATATTTATGACAAATTACCTGAAGATCTAAAAGAGGTTTTAAATAAAGAGGGGAAAAACTATGCTGAGGGCTTTTTGGCTATGCATCAAAAGCTTGATGAAGAAGCCGTTAAACACTTAAAAGATGACATTACTATAATTGTTTGGGAACCATCAGAGGTTTCAAAAGTTAGAGAAATCGCAACAAAAATGTGGCCAGAATGGGCAAAAAAATCATCAATGTCTCAAAAATACTATGATACTGTAATGACTTATTTAAAAGATAAAGGAATGATTAAATAAGTATTTATTGATAAGCCTTTTGATATTTTCAAAAGGCTTATAATTCACAGGAGTGTTTTATGAAACAAGATAATGTGAAAAAAAATGATATGACCTTTCTTGATTGTTGTATAGAAAAAATAGGTCATTATCTATCTTGGTTTTATTTACTGATTGTTATTATTTCTTTTTATGAAATAGTTTCCCGTTATATATTTAATAGTCCTACAGATTGGGTGCATGAAACAAGTATTGCATTAGCGGCATTTTTAATGATTTATGCAGGGCTATTTTCATATGGTAGAGATAAACACATTCGGGTTCCTATCTTGCTTGATAGGGTCTCTATGTCGACGAGAAAAAAGCTGGAGTTTTTTGGGAATTTAATAACGTTAATTTATTTATTTTTACTGGCTTATGCAAGTTTTTTTATTGCAAAAAAGTCCGTTTTATCTCCATCAGGCGAGTTATTGCTAGAACGTTCGGGATCAGCTTGGAATCCACCTATTCCAGGAATTTTGAAAATCTCTATTTTTATTTTATTTGCACTTTTTTGTATTCAGGTTATTTGTAAAATAAAAAGTAATAGGTGTTAGGAGGGGAGTTATGCTTGGTTTGTCAGAAATAGGGATTGAAGCGGTTACGACTTTAATGTTCATTATAATGTGTTTATTGTTAGTAACAGGCGTACCTCTTGCATTTTTAACAGGTTTAGTTGCAACATTATTGGCAGTTGGCTGGTTTTCTCCAGATATATTACCGATGATAGTGAATAGAGTATATGGATTTATGACCAGTTATTCACTATTAGCAGTCCCAATGTTTGTATTAATGGCCTCTTTGCTTGACAAAACAGGAATAGCGAAAGACTTATATAATGCAATGTGGTTAACAACACGTAAATTTCGTACAGGTGTTGCATTGCAGACGGTTTTAATTGGCGTATTTTTAGCTGCGATGTCTGGCATAATTGGAGGTGAAACGGTTTTATTGGGTTTATTAGCTTTACCTCAAATGTTAAGACTAGGTTACAATAAAAATCTTGCAATTGGCACAGTGGTAGCATCAGGTGCATTAGGAACAATGGTGCCTCCAAGCATTGTTTTAATTATCTATGGATTGGTTGCATCTGTTTCCATTGGTGATCTATTTACCGCAAGTTTTATCCCCGCTTTTTTACTTGCAGGAATGTATTTATTATACATTGTGATCAGAGGGAAATTGAACCCAGATATGTTGCCAGCTATTCCAATTGAAGAAAGGAATAGGGAAATTAGTAAAGAAGAAAAATGGAAAGCAAGAATTGATATTGCATTACCCGCTACTATCGCACTATTAGTATTAGGTAGCATTTATGGGGGAATAGCCTCAGTAACGGAGGCTGCCGCAGTTGGTGTTATCGCTGTTATTTGTGCTTCATTATATCGTCGAGAGCTAAGTTTTAAGATAGTTAAAGAAGCCTCCTATACCACGATGCAAACATGTGGAATGATTATGTGGATTGGTTTAGGTGCTTATATCTTAGTGGGAATCTATAATCTTGTAGGGGGCAATCGTTTTGTTGAGTCTCTGCTAGTTGGCTCAGGTCTGCCACCAGTAGGCATTATTCTTATAATGATGGTCATTCTCTTCATCTTAGGATTATTTTTGGACTGGATTGGTATCGCAATGCTGACAATGCCAATTTTTGTTCCCATTGTTCAAAATTTAGGATTTGATCCAATTTGGTTCGGTGTTTTATTTTGTGTAAATATGCAGGTTTCATTTTTGTCTCCTCCTTTTGGACCAGCGGCATTTTACTTGCATAGTGTTGCACCCGAGGGGATTGAATTGACAGATATTTTTAAATCCGTTTTACCTTTTATTTGTATTCAGCTAATTTTATTAACACTATTGATATTATTCCCTGATATTGCACTTTTTCTCATAAAATAAAATTGTGACCTAAAATCCAAAAAAAGGCATGTTTCATTTATAAAAACTCAAGGTTTTATTACTCTTCTTATTTGGAGGATACTATGAATCTTGAGTTTTTATTACGCTTAAACCAACTGCCGCAGTTTGGGATGCGGAAAATAGTGCCGTTATTAAAAAAGGTTGATGAGACTTTTTTATTAAAAGCCACACGTGCGGATTTACAAGCATTAGGTTGGTCTGACGCACAAATTCGGCGGTGGCAAAATCCGTTGCCGCGTAGTATTGAACCTGCGTTGGCATGGGGGCAAAAGTGCGGTCAGAGGGTGATCAGTTATTTTGATGATGATTATCCATTTCTGCTCAAACAAATTGCATCTGCACCACTGTTACTGTTTGTGCAAGGACGGGCAAAGTTGTTGGGTGAGCCACAGTTAGCAATGGTGGGCAGTCGTGAATGTTCCAATTATGGGCGTTATTGGGGGGCTTATTTTGCACAGAAGTTGGCAACGCAAGGGCTTGTTATAACCAGTGGTATGGCGTTGGGCATTGATGGAGTGTGTCATCAAGCTGCACTGGACTGCGGCGGGAGAACCATTGCCGTACTTGGTTGCGGCTTAAATCATATTTACCCAAAACGTAATAAAGCCCTTGCGGAGCGGATCATTGAGCATGGTGCATTGATATCTGAATTTTTGCCCGATCAAGCCCCCGTTGCTGAAAATTTCCCGCGACGTAATCGCATTATCAGTGGATTGAGTTTAGGCACGCTTGTGGTCGAGGCGGATATTAAAAGCGGCTCTCTGATTACAGCACGTTATGCTCTGGAACAAAATCGTGATGTGTTTGCTTTACCAGGTGCTGTGCAAAATCAGTATAGCCGTGGCACGCATTCCCTCATCAAGCAAGGGGCAATGTTGGTAGAGGATTACACGGATATTTTAGACAATATTCAATTTCAGCCGCATTATGTGGAGGATAACGCCAGCGTTGAAGCGTGTATTTCTGATAAAAGTGCGGTTGTTAGCCACCCTGTGCTGTTTGCCCATATTGGATTTCAGCCGATTTGTGTCGATGATTTAGCACAAGCTAGCGGGCTGTCGGTTAATGCGGTGTTGACGCAATTGTTAGATCTAGAGCTTGAAGGCGCTGTGGTGAGTAAAGATGGGGGATATTGTCGTATCTAACTTGCCAAATTTGTTCAAGTGGTTAATATAAACAAAAACGTTTGGATAAGTGTATGGCGAAGTCACTCTTTTCTCCCGCAACCCCCGCAGAGGAATACTGCCCAAAGTGCGGTGGTGTGTTGCAACTAAAAACAGGAAAATACGGGCTTTTTTTAGGTTGCAGCCAGTACCCACAGTGCGACTTTATCAAACCGTTACAGCAGCATAAAAGCAAGGTGCTTAAAGTATTAGATATGTTGTGTCCAAAGTGCGGTCATTCGTTGGTGTTACGTCAAGGGCAGTACGGTATGTTTATTGGGTGCAGCCATTATCCTGATTGTGATGTGATTATGCACAGTGATACGCCACCAGAAGAGCAAGGATTGCCTGCGTGTCCACATTGCAAAACAGGGCATTTAGTGATGCGTCGAGGGCGGCAAGGCAAAGCATTTTACGGGTGTGATAACTTTCCGAAATGTCGCTTCAATTTAGCTCATAAGCCACTTGAGCAACCTTGTCCACAGTGTGGTTTTCCGCTCAGTTTTGCCCATAATGATACGGAATTACAGTGCGCAAATCGTGCATGTCACCATATTTTTAAACGAGATGTGTAATGCAAACTAACCAAGCATTGATTAAATTAATTCACGCCGGTAACGTAATTGCCTACCCAACTGAAGCTGTATTTGGGTTAGGCTGTGATCCAACGAATGAAAGTGCGGTTATGCAATTATTAACATTAAAGCAACGCCCGATTGAAAAAGGCTTAATTTTAGTTGCACCGCACTTAGATTTTCTGCGTCCTTTTATTGATGCGAACTCGATGCAACCGCAACACTGGGCAAAATTAACGCAACGTTATGCACACCCCACTACTTGGATCGTGCCCGTGCGACCTGGCACACCGCACTTTTTAACAGGCAAATTTAACACCATTGCCGTGCGACTTTGTTCGCACCCCGCTGTTGTGTGGTTGTGTGAACAGGCTCAAATGGCACTAACCTCTACCAGTGCAAATCTTTCAGGACAGCCACCTTGTCGCACGGTGCATGAAGTGAAACAGCAATTTGGTCATGATTTTCCTGTTTATGAAAGTGCGGTCGGGGGGGAGCAAAATCCATCTGAAATTCGAGATATTTTCACCGATAAAATCATAAGGTTAGGGTAAATGAAAAATCAATATGCGGTATGGGGAAATCCGATTGCACAAAGTCGATCGCCTGAAATTCAGCAACAGTTTGCCAATCAATTTGGGATTGCACTTGAATATGAGCGATTGTTAGGGGATGAAGTACATTTCGAGCAACAATTGCGAGCTTTTTTTGAGCGTGGAGGGCAAGGCTGCAATATTACTGCGCCTTTTAAGGCAAGGGCTTTTGCTTTTGCCGATCAGCACAGCCAGCGTTGTGAATTGGCTCAGGCGAGTAACACGTTAAAAAAACGCCCTGATGGCTCAATTTATGCGGATAACACCGACGGCGCAGGGCTGGTGAGTGATCTTGAGCGCCTGAATTTGTTGCAAGCAGGACAGAGTATCTTAATTTTGGGTGCGGGCGGTGCGACGCAAGGGGTATTATTGCCCTTGCTACAAGCAGGAATGAAAGTCACGTTAGCGAACCGCACATTGACGACCGCACAGGCCGTCGCTACACGGTTTGCACCTTTTGGCGAGATTGATTGCTATGGGTTGGATGCCGTTCCCGAAAAAGAGTATGCGGTGGTGATTAATGCGACATCACTGGGGTTACAAGGCAAAGTGGCTGATATTGCACCACATATTATGCAAAAGTGCGGTGCAGCCTACGACATGCAATACAGCAAAGATGCGCCAACGCCATTTCTTGCTTTTGCCCAAAAGTGCGGTTTACATGCGTGCTTTGATGGATTTGGTATGCTGGTGGGGCAAGCGGCTCATGCTTTTCAGCTTTGGTTTGGGCATATGCCCGCAGTCGAGCCCGTGCTAATGTGGTCAGAAAGTGATAAAACTTTGTGATCTGTGTTAAATAAATGTAAATTTCAAGGTGCGGTTTGACAGCGTAGTATAGTACACTCTCTTAGGTTAACATATTTAAGTTTACTGTATTGCCTGACGAAAGGAGAGTGCATGGAAAATAACAATCCAACATTGAAGAAACCCGAAAATCCGCAAGGAAGCCGATTTTTACGCACGGTGGAATGGCTTGGTAATGCGTTACCCCATCCTGTAACGCTATTTTTCATTTTTATTATGGCATTATTAATCGCTTCTGCTGTTGGGGCTTATTTGGGATGGTCAGTACCTGACCCTAGACCTGAGGGTGCAAAAGGACGTGCTGCCGATGGCGTTATCCATGTGGTTAGCTTGTTAAATCAGGAAGGTATTGCGAAAATTTTCACAAACTTGGTGAAAAATTTTACTAATTTTGCCCCATTAGGCACAGTATTGGTTGCATTACTTGGGGTGGGGATCGCAGAGCGTTCAGGCTTATTGTCGGCGACCATGCGTTTGGTGGTACTCAAAGCACCTCGGAAATTAACCACACTTGCTATTGTGTTTGCAGGGATTATGTCTAACACCGCTTCTGAATTAGGGTATGTGGTGTTGGTGCCATTAGCGGCGATTATTTTCCACTCGCTTGGGCGGCATCCATTGGCTGGTCTTGCGGCGGCTTTTGCAGGGGTTTCTGGTGGTTATTCTGCAAACTTATTGTTGGGAACAATTGATCCACTTTTGGCTGGGATTACACAGCAAGCCGCTCAAATTATTGATCCGAGTTATACCGTAGGCGTTGAAGCAAACTGGTATTTTATGTGTGCGAGTACATTTGTGATCGCCATTATTGGGTATTTTATTACTGAAAAAATTGTAGAGCCGCAACTGGGTCCTTATCAGGGGGGAGGAGTTGATAGCGATGAAATCGCATTGCGTGAATCAAATGAAGTTACCCCTTTAGAGCGCAAAGCATTACGCTATGCTGGCATAACCTTTCTGATCTTGTGTGGATTGCTGGCGTGGACAGTTGTACCAGCCGATGGTATTTTGCGAAATCCGCAAACAGGTTTAGTCACTGGCTCGCCGTTTTTAAAATCCATTGTTGCGTTTATCTTTTTCCTCTTTGCAATTCCGGGCATTGTCTATGGCTGGGTCGCAAAATCTATCCGCAATGATAAAGATGTCGTCAATGCTATGGCGGGTGCAATGAGCACATTGGGCTTGTATTTGGTTATTATCTTTTTTGCCTCGCAATTTGTTGCATTCTTTAACTGGACTAATATTGGTCAAGTTATTGCGGTGAAAGGTGCTAATTTCCTCAATGAAATTGGCTTACATGGTGGATTATTGTTTATCGGCTTTATTTTAATCTGTGCGTTTATTAATCTAATGATTGGTTCTGCGTCTGCTCAGTGGGCGGTAACAGCACCCATTTTTGTGCCAATGCTGATGTTAGCGGGGTATGCGCCAGAAACGATCCAAGCCGCTTATCGCATCGGGGATTCTGTTACTAATATTATTACGCCAATGATGAGTTATTTTGGCCTTATCATGGCGGTTGTGATTAAGTATAAAAAAGATGCTGGGGTCGGCACATTGGTGTCGATGATGTTACCATATTCAATGGCGTTCTTGGTGGCATGGTCATTTATGTTCTTTATTTGGGTGTTTGTTTTAGGGCTACCAGTAGGTCCAAATTCACCGATTTACTATACCCCAAATTAATTTAAATCAGTTTTTTATCCTGTAAAAAACCCGTTGTGTTGTATTTATAACGGGTTTTTATTTATTACCGCACTTTTTATCATAAACTCTAAATTTTTATCAGCATAATCTATCGAGATCGATATTGGGGCTGGGCTTTTGTTTGTTGTGATAATCGTATAACATAAGTTTGGTTAGAAAATAGTAAGACTTACCCATTTTCCAGAATTTTATTTTTTAGGAGGTTTGAAGCATGGCAAATACACAATCGCCACCTTCACGTGAAACATTTGCAGGGCGTCGAGCATTTATTTTTGCCGCAATTGGCTCTGCGGTGGGTTTGGGAAATATTTGGCGTTTTCCCTATGTGGCTTATGAAAACGGTGGGGGAGCATTTATTTTTCCGTATGTGGTTGCGTTATTAACGGCCGGCATTCCATTACTTTTTTTGGAATATGCTATTGGGCATAAATATCGCGGCTCCCCGCCATTGGCATTTCGTCGCTTATTTAGTGGTATGGAAACCATCGGCTGGTGGCAGGTATTGATCTGCTTTATCATCAGTATTTATTATGCCGTGATCATCGGCTGGGCGATTTCATATACCTATTTTTCCATTAATCACAGTTGGGGTGCAGATCCGTCAGCATTTTTCTTTGGTGATTATTTACAAATGGCAAAAGAGCCGGGCGTGAGTTTTGAATTTGTTGCTCAAATTACGTGGCCATTATTGGCTGTGTGGATTATTGTAATTACTATTTTGGCATTCGGTGTGCAAAAAGGCATTGCAAAATCTTCATCAATTTTTATGCCAATTTTGTTAATTATGTTCTTGATCTTGGTCATTCGCTCTCTCTTTTTACCAGGTGCGGTTCAAGGATTAAATACACTGTTTACACCAGATTGGAGTAAGTTAACAGATGCAGGTGTTTGGGTCGCAGCATATGGACAAATTTTCTTCTCATTATCGGTTGGTTTTGGGATTATGCTCACATATTCATCCTATTTGAAGAAAAAAGAAGATCTTACTGGTTCAGGCTTAGTGGTTGGCTTTGCGAACAGTAGTTTTGAGTTGTTGGCTGGTATCGGTGTGTTTGCTGCACTTGGGTTTATGGCAGCTGCCGCAGGCAAACCTGTATCAGAAGTAGCCGCTTCGGGTATTGGTTTAGCCTTTATTGCATTTCCAACTATTATTTCTGAAGCACCGTTTGGGGAATTTATCGGTGTCTTATTCTTTGGTTCACTGGTGTTTGCAGGATTAAGCTCATTAATTTCATTATTGGAAGTTATCATTGCTGCGGTGCAAGATAAATTGGGAATTCGCCGAGTTAAGGCAACTTTAATGGTAAGTGTTCCGATGATGCTGATTTCGGTATTATTATTCCCAACGACAACAGGGCTTGCTTTACTTGATGTAGTTGATGCTTTTGTCAACAATTTTGGTATTGTATCTGTTGCTCTTATCACTGTTATGTTCTTAGTAGCGGGAGTATGTGCATTGCCAAGTTTACGTAATCACCTCAATGCAACCTCGTCATTTAGATTAGGACGTAAATGGCAAATCTTTGTTGGTGGCATTACACCTATTATTTTAGGTTATATTCTGATTACTGAAATTGTAAAACGATTATCAGAAGGGTATGGTGGTTATCCAACATGGTTTGTGAACACCTTCGGGTGGGGAATGGCTGTTGGTATCGTAATTATTGCATTTATCTTATCCCGTTTAAGTTGGTCTAAACGCTCAGGATTATATCAGCATGATATTGATGGAAGCCCAATTGCACCACCAATTCTTGATCGACAATTGGATTATAAAATAATAGAGCGACGTCAAGCAAAAGGATTGGAAGTTGCGCTTAATGATGGACCAGTAAATCAAACCACAATGGTTGATAAGGAGTAATTATGAACACATCAGCAATCATTATGATGATCGTTTCTCTTCTTATAATCTGGGGGGGATTAATTGTTGCTTTAAAACGATTACCACCTGATACAAACAAATAGCATATTGAAAAGCCATCAATCATATTATTGATGGCTTTTTGTTTTAAAAATAACCAAACAGATAAAAAAGCAGTGTTTTTTCTCAAAAAAGACTTGCAAGGGGT
>NZ_JABMIJ010000011.1 GCF_014885015.1 Spirabiliibacterium falconis
CACTTTTACAATGCAAAGTGTAGTGTGGGATAAAACCGCACTTTACTGCTTTTTACGACAAAGTGCGGTTTACGATATTACGCAAACAACACTAAAACAATGGCGAGTACTTGCGGTGAGATAATCCGCATAAACATAACCAGTGGGTAAACCGTAGCATAGGAAAGGGCGGCAGCTCCACTTTCCTCTTTAATGGCGTTTGCAAAGGCTAATGCGGGTGGATCGGTCATAGAGCCTGCCAGTAAGCCACTTAACGTTAAATAATTCATTTTGCCATATATTCTTGCAATGATGCCTGTGATAAAGAGTGGTACAAATGTGATAAGTGCACCATAGCCCATCCACTCAAGTCCGCTGCCGCTAACCAAGGTATCAACAAAGTGTGCACCAGCTTTTAGCCCTACAATAGACAGGAAGAGCACAATGCCAATTTCACGAAGTGCGAGGTTGGCACTTGGGGGCATAAACCAATAGAGTTTCCCAACACTACCGATACGGGCAAGAATAAGCGCAACAACTAATGGACCGCCCGCTAACCCTAGTTTGAGTGGCACAGGAAAGCCTGGGATCATAATAGGGATTGAGCCGACCAGTACGCCGAGTAAAATCCCGATAAATACGGGTAGCATCTGTACTTGTTGCAGTTTTTGTTGTACGTTTCCAATAACAGAGATTACTGCTTCAATGGCATCTAGCCGTCCAACAAGGTTTAGCACATCCCCGAATTGCAAACTGGTGTTGCTGATGGGAACAAGTTCGATCCCCGCACGGTTTAGGCGTGAGATGACCACTTCGTATTTTTGTTTAAATTTGAGATCACGAATTTTTTTGCCAAGTGCTTGCTCGTTTGTGACAACCACGCGTACTGAACGTAAATCGGTGCCACGAGTGGTAAGTGAAGTTTCAACGACTTCGCCGATAACCAATTGCAAGCGATAGAGATCAGGTTTATCGCCGACAAGGTGCATAATATCGCCATGTAGAACTTCTGTATCCGCGTGAGGAACAATCAGATCATTATTACGTTTAAGGCGAGAGCACACCACATTGCGTGCTTCAAAGCCAGGAATATCGCGAATGCGTAGCCCGTTGATGTTGGGATTACTGACTTTCACATTAAGGCTACTGAGACTTTCTTTGTCGTGCCCAGATTCTTTTTCAAACTGCTCGTGTTCGTGTTCTATTTTAATTTTGAAAAAGGCACGAATGAGCCAAATGGTGAGCAAAATACCGCATATCCCAAATGGGTACGCAATGGCATAGGCCATCCCCATAGTTTCAGTGATGTTTGTCATGCCCAGCTCACTCAAGATCTGTTGCCCAGCCCCAAGTGATGGTGTATTGGTGACCGCTCCTGAAAAGATGCCGAGAATAATTGGCAACTCAATGCCAAATATCAGGTGTAAAATCACGACTAATAACGCACCGAGTAACACAATCATTAGGGCAAATAAATTCAGTTTTAACCCCGATTGACGCAGGGAGGCAAAAAAACCAGGACCTACCTGAATTCCGATGGTATATACAAATAAAATCAAACCAAATTCTTGGATAAAATGAAGCGTATGTGGTTCAAGTGTGAGATTATATTGATAGGTGAAATGCCCTACTAAAATGCCACCAAAGAGTACGCCACCGATACCAATGCCAATTCCTTTAATTTTAAAATGTCCAAGCCAAAGCCCGATCACAGCAACTAAGGAAATTAGGCTTATGGTGATTGCAATATCGCTCATAAGAACTCCTAAATTTTTTGAATAAATGTGAACTGTGATAGATTATACCTGTCTTAGAAAAACAAAAATTTGCCCTAGCCCAAATTTTTAAAAGAAAAATAGGGATTTTTGGCAAAATAAGGTAAGTTAATTAGCATTAATTGATGTGTAGATGATAAAGAAATATGAATTGGCAAAATGAATTATTGGATTCGGGATTTTGGCTAGCAAAAGCCTTTATTGGTAGTGTGTTTTTTTTGATCCTGTTAGGGGTTATATTAGTGCGGTTTACGCAGTGGGGGCGGCAGTTTTGGCATATTGCGGCACAATATCTTAATCCGAGATCCAATTTTGCGGCGATGCTACTTTTTGGCGCAATTTTATTTATGTCATTATTAAATGTCCGTTTGAATGTGGTTATCTCCAATTGGTATAACAAAATGTATGGCTCATTGCAGGATTATCAAGCGGACTTGTTTTGGCATTTAATGTGGGTTTTTGCCGGCTTAGCTACCATTAATGTTGTGCTTGCATTGGTTAATTATTACCTATCTCAACGTTTTATTATCAAGTGGCGTACACAGTTAAACTATCAGTTTGTTGCCCGTTGGTTGGCTAACCGCACTTATTATAAAACCCATTACAGTCATGGCATTTTAGACAACCCCGATCAGCGTATTCAACAAGATGTGCAATCATTTGTTACCACCACCTTAGGGTTTGCGACAGGATTGGTTAGTGCGGTCACCTCAATTATTGCATTTACGATTTTATTATGGGGCTTATCAGGCTCGCTCTCGTTGGGTGGGGTGGATATTCCACATGCCATGGTGTTTTTAACCTACCTTTATGTGCTGGTAACGTCTGTAATGGCATTTCGATTGGGAAGACCACTGATTCAACTGAACTTTTTAAATGAAAAACTCAATGCAAACTTTCGTTATTCCTTGATCCGTGTAAAAGAATATGCTGAAAGCATTGCGTTCTATCGTGGCGAAAAAACGGAAAAAAATCTTCTTACGCAGCAATTTAATGCCGTCATTGGAAATGTGTGGCAGATTGTGTTTAGAACCTTGAAATTTTCAGGCTTTAACCTCATCGTTGGTCAGGCGTCTACAGTATTTCCTTTTTTAATTCAGGCTGGTCGTTTTTTCCAAAAACAAATCTCATTGGGGGATTTGATGCAAACAGGGCAGGTGTTTGGACAGTTGCACTCAAGCCTCTCTTTTTTCCGTAATTCATATGATGATTTTGCCTCATACAGAGCAACATTAGATCGGCTAACGGGCTTTAGTGATGCGATGCAAAGTGCGGAAACCTTAACAATGCCCGAGATTATTCACCAAGGTGAGTGTATTGCGCTAGACAATGTTACCGTATACACCCCTATGCAACGTATGTTGATCAAAAATTTAACATTGACGATTCCAAAATCGGCATGGGTGCTCATTCAAGGGCAATCAGGGGTTGGAAAAACAACCTTATTGCGTAGTTTAGCGGGGCTTTGGGCATTTGCAGAGGGGCAGATTCACGTGCCACGTCATGCGTTATTTTTATCGCAAAAGCCATATTTGCCGCAAGGGCGTTTACTGGATGCCATGTATTATCCTGAGCAAGCACCAGAAAAGACTAATTACGACACGGAAACCGCACTTTTACAGCAAGTGCAGTTAGGGCATTTGTGTGAAAAATTAGTCGTGCATAATGAATGGACGCAGGTCTTATCATTAGGCGAGCAGCAGCGTTTGGCCTTTGCTAGAGCATTATTACAGAAACCCGATGTCATTTATCTTGATGAAGCCAGTGCCAGCATGGATGAAGGCTTGGAAGATGCGATGTATCGCTTATTAAAACACGCCTTGCCACACACAACGGTGGTGAGTGTAGGGCATCGCTCCACCTTAAAAGCATGGCATGAAACGCATTTGACAATTCATGCCGATGGCTCATGGCAGATACACTCATCAGCAGACCGCACTTTATAGCGAATTTAGGCAAAAATACGATGAAAGTGCATGAAATGATGAAAAAAAGGTTGACTTATTTTTCTGGATTGATTTAATGCAAGCGGAAAATTATCTATGAGGAATGATTATGGCAGACAGTTTTAGCGTAACGCGTCGCTTTTTTGATGATAAAAACTATCCACGCGGCTTTTCACGTCATGGTGATTACACTATTCGTGAAGCAGAAACCCTGGAAAAATACGGGCAGGCTTTTATTGAATTGCAACTAGGCAATCGTCAACCGAAAACCAAAGAGGAAAAACAATTTGTTGCGGTGTGTAAAAAAGAGCGCGAACCTGAAACCTTTTTTGAAAAAACATGGGTAAAATACACCTCTCGTATTAATAGCGTAAAACGCGTATATACCTTGTCAGGGCTTGCCGCCGCTGACAGTGTCGGTGATGACTTCACCGAGTAATGTGAAGGCGCATGTCGCGCCTTTTGCTTTTTATTGGATTCCATTATGCCACACAGCTTGCCCACAAGTGAGTATCAAGCTCGCTTAGCCAAAAAACACCAGCAACTACGCGATTTACTCGCGCCATTTCATGCACCCGACATTGAGGTATTTGCCTCTCCCACAGCGCATTTTCGTATGCGTGCTGAGTTTCGGATTTGGCATGATGGCGATGATCTTTACCATATTATGTTTGATAAGGTGCGTGGCGAACGTTATCGCGTGGATCAATTTCCCATTGCCAGCCGCTTAATTAATGCGATGATGACCGCACTTTTGTCTGAACTGAAAGCCAATTTCGTGCTCCGTCAGAAATTGTTTCAAGTTGATTATTTAAGCACGCAAAGCGGGCAAATTGCCGTTAGCTTGCTTTATCATAAAGCGTTGAATGCCGAGTGGGAACAGGCGGCGAGAGAACTTAAAGTGCGGTTGCAAGCGCAAGGTTTTGATATGCAACTTATTGGGCGTGCTCGCAAGCAGAAAATTTGCCTTGATCACGATTGGGTTGATGAAACGTTGTGCGTCAATGGGCGTAATATTCACTATCGCCAAATCGAAAACAGCTTTACTCAGCCGAATGCTGCGATGAATACCCAAATGTTGCAGTGGGCGCAACACTGTACGCGTGACATGCAAGGTGATTTACTTGAACTGTATTGTGGGAATGGCAATTTTTCTATTGCCTTGGCGGCGAATTTTCGTCGGGTACTTGCCACCGAAATTGCGAAATCATCGGTGCAAGCCGCCCAACATAATTTGCATGTTAATGGCATTGATAATGTGCGGATTATCCGTATGTCAGCACAAGAGGTCACGCAAGCCTTGCGTGGTGAACGCACGTTCAACCGTCTGCAAGGTGTGGACTTGAGCGATTACCAATGCCACACGGTATTGGTTGACCCGCCGCGTGCGGGGCTGGATGATGCTACGTTGTCGTTAGTGGCAGATTATCCGCATATTCTGTATATCTCTTGCAATCCGCACACCTTAGTGGATAACCTCACTCACTTGTGCCAAACTCATCGTATCGCGCAAGCAGCGTTGTTTGACCAATTTCCTTACACCGATCATATCGAAACAGGCGTGTGGCTGGTGCAACGTGATTAAGCTATTTTGTGAAAGTGCGGGTAAACAAGCAGAGTTTGACCGCACTTGTACTTGTTTAGGGCTGGAAAATGATGACGACAGCCCTTTGGCATTGGTGCAAACTGCTGAGCATATTGAGCTGCGTAAGCTTGATGAGCCAAAACTCGGTGCCGTGTGGGTGAATTTTACTCAAGGCACGCTGGCACACCGTCGCCAATTTGGTGGCGGGCGAGGGGAGGCGGTAGCCAAAGCGGTAGGGGTGAAACAAGCGTATCTCCCTAGTGTGTTGGATGCCACCGCAGGCTTAGGACGAGATGCGTTTGTGCTGGCATCCATTGGGTGTAAAGTGCGGTTAGTTGAGCGCAACCCTGTGGTATATGCACTATTGCAAGATGGTCTTGCGCGTGCGTATCGTGATGATACCATTGGCATGTGGATGCGTGAGCGAATGCAGCTGTTACCACTTGGATCAATTTTCGAGCAATCGCCTGAGTGTGCTGATGTGGTGTATCTCGATCCGATGTTTCCCCATCGGCAAAAAAGTGCGTTGGTAAAAAAAGAGATGCGCGTATTCCAATCATTGGTCGGCGAAGATGTTGATGCGGATGTGTTATTAAAGCAAAGTGCGGTTTTTGCCCGAAAACGGGTCGTAGTTAAACGCCCAAGCAGTGCGCCTTATTTAGCCAATATCATGCCACAAGGTGAGGTTAAAACGAAAAATCACCGTTTTGATCTTTATTATCCTCAAACCTTATTACAGACAAAATAAAAGCACCTTAAGGTGCTTTTATGGTTTATTAACGAATGAGTCCTGCGTGCTGTAACGCCTCAATCACAACAGGTTGCGCTTCCTCGCTTAGTACCGTGAGTGGCAAGCGAATGTGCAAATTACTGATCAGCCCTAAGCGATGACATGCCCATTTCACAGGGATTGGGTTGGATTCTACAAACAAGTTTTTGTGTAGAGGCATCAGTAATTGGTTGATTTCTTCGGCTTGCTCAAATTCACCAGCAAGCGCGTGCGCACACATTTTTGCCATTTCGCTAGGGGCAACATTACTGGTAACTGAAATGATCCCTTCTGCTCCGTCACGCATGGCAGCAAGTGCGGTTGCATCATCGCCACTAAAAATTAAAAAGTCATCACCAGCAAGTTGTTTGATCAGTTTCACACGTTCCACTTCACCTGTGGCCTCTTTGATGCCAACAATATTCGGTATTTTTGCTAAACGTGCCACTGTTTCAGGTTTAATGTCACTGCCTGTGCGTCCTGGCACATTATAAAGAATTTGTGGTAGATCTGTGCTTTCTGCAATCGCTTTGTAGTGCTGATACATGCCCTCTTGGGTCGGTTTATTGTAGTAAGGGGTAACAGATAAACATCCCGCCACACCGCTACCGTGCAATAATTTGGTCATGGTAATGGCTTCACTGGTGGCATTTGCGCCGGTGCCCGCAATAATAGGAATACGCCCTTTTGCAAATTCAACCGTTTTGATAATGGCTTTAACATTTTCTTCAATGCTCAGTGTGGCCGACTCGCCTGTGGTGCCTACAGATACGATGGCATTTGTACCCGCATCAATATGAAAATTGACTAATGACTCTAATTCTTCATAATTTACATCGCCTGCTTCGGTCATTGGGGTAACCAATGCGACAATGCTGCCTGAAAATAACGGTTGCTGTGCCGACATAATCTTCTCCTGTAACGCTTTTCTTTTTCGTCATTATTAATTAATAACGTTAGCTTGCCAAATTTAGCACAGTTTGCAAGTGCTTTTTTTAAATCTTCCTGTTTTTTTGCAAAAAAATCATGCGCCATTTACAATCATAGTGTTTATGCCATCAAAAAATGTGATAAGAGGAATATTTTATGGTCGCTCCACTTGCAAAAGGAACACTTGCACCGGCGTTTAGCCTGCTTGATCAGCATGAAAATCAGGTTAGCTTGAGCCAATTTAAAGGGCAAAAAGTGCTGGTGTATTTTTATCCGAAAGCACTTACACCCGGTTGTACAACGCAGGCATGTGATCTGCGTGATAGCCAAGCTGAATTGGCAAAGTGCGGTTTGACGGTGCTGGGTATCAGCCCTGATAGCCCTGAAAAACTCGCCCGCTTTGAGGAGAAAAAACAGCTTAATTTTACCCTGCTCTCAGACCCTGACCACAAAGTGGCGGACGCTTATGGCGTGTGGGGCGAGAAGAAATTTATGGGAAAAACCTTTGATGGTATCCATCGCATCAGTTTTTTGATCGACGAAAATGGCACCATCGCGCATGTGTTTGACAAATTTAAAACGAAAGATCACGCGCGCATTGTGCTGGATTTTTTACAATCATGCTGACTGCACTTTGTAGTAAAAAAGGGCATGAAGCCCTTTTTCTTGTTATGCGTTTTGTTGTAAACGTTGCGCTTTGGCGTGTTCGAGTTTGAGTACGCCACGATGGGTCATGTAACAGCAGAAAATGCAGCCCGCGACGGCAAAAAGTAGCAAATAAAAACCTGCGTCCCAGCCGAAATTTTTGGCTAAAATACCAAAAAGTGCGGTGCCTGAGAAACTGCCTAACACATAGCTGAGAAAGCCACGTAAGCCAGTGGCTGAGCCTGCCGCGAATGATGGCACAAGTTCGATGGTTTGCAATGATGATAAGAACATCGGTACATAAATTAAGCAGCCAATAATGCCAGCACCAAGGGTAACGACGCCGAGGCTACTGCCGCCCCAGTAGGCAAACATGGCAAGCCCGACACCGACTAAGGTGAGCATGGCTAGTGGCATACGGCGACCTTTGAAGTAGGTATCTGTAATCCAGCCAGCTAATAGGGTTGATGGAATGGCTGCCCATTCAAAAATGGCAAATGCGGCGGACATTTCTCCTTTGGTAAACCCTTTGGTTTCCAGCAAATACAGTGGCAACCATGTTAGCACTCCAAACCGGATCATATAGGTAAATACATCAATGAACGAGACAAACCACACATTGATGTCTTTCAAAATATAGTTTTTAAAAATATACCATGATGAATAACCACTGGTGTCTTCTTTGCGTACCACCAATTCTTCGTCTTCGTTATGTAAAATATCTACTAATGGCGGTAATCCTTCGTTGTAGGTTTTGCCTGCACCAAAGAGGTAGAAAATTAACGCCACGATAAAGACAATAATTACAGGAATGATAAAATTTGCTGCTTGCCAATGTTCTGTGCCAAGATAGGCCATGGCACCACCTGCGATAGGTGCAATCAAGCCGCCACTGACATTATGGGAGATGTTGAACATAGCTGTTGTAACACCACGTGATTGGCGAGGAAACCAGTTTGCTAATACGACATACGCAGGTCCTGCACCCATGCCTTGAAATAGACCATTGAGCAACACCAAAATAAAAAACATCCAAAATGCGGTGCTAAATCCCATCATTAAATTCACTAATGCTGAGAGTACCAACCCGCAGATCATAAACAGTTTCGGGTTGGCTTTATCCGCTAAGACACTCATAAAGCCTTTACTGAGCCCATAGATAATCAGCATTGCACCCGATAAAAAACCAATATCTGCTTTGTCAAAGTGGTATTCGCTAATAAGATATGGGGTGGAGAGAATAAAGTTATTGCGTACGATATAATAGGCCGCATAACCGATAAAAATACCGAATAGTGCTCGCCATTTCAAGCGATTATACTCAGCTAAAATATGTTCTGGTGCAACAGGTTTGCCTGGTCGAGATTTTAACAATCCAATCATAAATGATCCTTCATTGTAATTATTTATTGTAAAAATAAAAAAGCACCACTTAGCGAGGTGCTTGTGAAAGTGCGGTTAACCGCACTTTATTATTAAAGAGCTGGGGTATCTACATCTTCATTTGAAGGCCATGCGTTAAGCACCGCTTTCACCAGCGTTGCTAGCGGAATGGCGAAGAAAATTCCCCAAAGCCCCCATAACCCGCCGAAAATTAACACGGCGAGAATAATAATGAGGGGGTGCAAATTCACCGCCTCACTAAACAGTAACGGCACGAGCAGATTGCCGTCGAGAATTTGAATAATAACGTATCCCGTCACTAAGTAACCAAATGTGGAGCTTATTCCAAATTGTGCTACTGCAATCAAGATAATTGGAATGGTAATCAACACTGCGCCAACGTAAGGAATTAATACGGACAATCCAACGCCAACAGACAGTAGCAAAGGATAACGTAATCCAAAGCTGAGTAGCAAAATATAGGTTACGCAGCCAACAACTAACATTTCCACTAGTTTTCCGCGGATATATTTTGAAATTTGCCCTTGCATTTCACGCCAGACTTGAGAGGCTAAAGTGCGGTTACGTGGTAAAAATCGCATTGCTCCGTTGATTAATTGCTCTTTGTCTGTGATCAGGAAAAAGACCATCAGTGGCACCAAAAAGGCATAAATGCCAATCGTAACCAAACTAACAAGCGAGGAAATTGAATATTTTAACGCAGATTCCCCCATCGCTAAGATTTTAGTGCGTATGGTTGAGATGATGGAATCTAGCATTTGATAATCCACCAGTGCTGGGTAGTTTTCAGGCAATGTGAGTATCCAACTGTGTAGCTGATTTATCATATCAGGTAAATCTTGCATCATGGAAATAGTTTGGTTCCAAAGGCGTGGCAAGATGACAATAAAAATAAAAATTACAATGGCAATAAACACTAATAGTGTGATACTGATGGCGACAATACGCGGCAATTTTAAGTGCTTGGCAATAAAATTAATAGGCGTTTCAAGCAAATAGGCGAAAACCAATGCAATCAAGAGCGGTGCGATAATGTCGCTGAAAAAGTAAATCGCAAGAAAACCAAACAATAAAATGGCGAGCAGTCCCATTGCTTGTGGATCGCTAAAGCGTCGCTTATACCATTTTTGAAACATCTCGAACATAGGCTTTCCTTGTCAATTCATCACTGTGATTGATTATAACAACTTATTGACACGATGAAAGATTAAATCTATTTTGATGATAAAAAAGTAGGAGATGATGATGGCAATTATAATATTACATAACCCGCGTTGTTCAAAAAGCCGTGCGACACTGGCATTGTTAGAGTCTCAAGGGATAACCCCAGAGATAGAGCTTTATCAAGAACAACAGTATCAAACACAGGATATTCTTGCCATAGCGAAGAAATTGGGCATAGATGATGTGCGTGCCATGATGCGCACCAAAGATGAGCTGTACCGCACTTTGAATCTGAGCGAGGCAACGCAAGAGGCGTTATTAACAGCGATTGTGGCTCACCCACAACTGTTGGAGCGTCCGATAGTCATTCATGGTGAACGAGCTTGCATTGGTCGTCCACCTGAAAATGTACTGGCTATTTTATAATGCGAGTTTGTCTTTCAAAAAGGGAATGGTCAAGTTCCCTTTTTGGGCTTCGAGGGTATCGTGCTCAAGTTTATTGAGGGTGAGAAACAGATTTTTAAGATCACGGTCATGGCGTTTAAGTAAAAATTGTGCGGCATCATCGTTAAGAATTAAGCCTCGGGCAAACGCACGTTGTTGTAAAATGTGCATTTTTTGTTCATCGCTGAGCGGTTTTAATTGATACACCTCGCCCCAAATCAAGCGAGAACGTAAATCGGGCAGCTCCAGCGAAAGTTCTGAAATGGGCGCATTTGCACTGATAATCAGTTCACCTTGCTGGCGTTCGTTAATCCGATTATATAAATCAAACACCGCCCGTTCCCAGTGAGGATTGCCTGCAATAGCGTGCAAATCATCAAGGCAAACCAAATCCTGATATTCAAGGTTATGTAACAAGTCTGGCGAGAGTTTGCACAGTGTGTCGAGTGGCAGAAAGCTCGCCGCACCGCCATGTTGCGTGATTTCATCACAACAGGCTTTGAGCAAATGGCTTTTTCCTACACTTTTTTGCCCAAAAATAAAGTAAAAGTGCGGTTGTGGTTGTGCGAGGTGCGTATGCAAGCTGGCGAGTAACAACGGATTGTTCTCGCCGTTAAAGTAGTCAAAAGTATGTTCATCAACCGATTGAATCGGTAATGGAATTTGACGCATTGTGCCGTGCATAAGACTTATTCGACCGCACTTTGGCTTTTATCTTTTGGCAAAATCAGGTGCATGAGTACGGCGATAATCGCACAGAGACTAATCCCTTTTAGTGATACTTCCCCCATGTTGACCATCATTCCGCCGATACCAAACGTAAGCACGACCGAGATAATGCACAGATTGCGAGGTTCAGAAACGTTAACCTGTGCTTTAATGAGCGTGCTCATTCCGACTACTGCGATAGAACCGAATACTAACATCATAATGCCGCCCATCACCACGGTTGGAATGGTGGCAAGCAGTGCCCCTACTTTACCACAAAATGAAATAGCAATTGCCCAACAGGCGGCCCAAGTCATAATTTTCGGATTGAAATTGCGTGTGAGCATAACTGCCCCTGTGACCTCCGCATAGGTGGTATTGGGTGGACCGCCTAAGAAGGCTGCGGTCGAAGTGGCGATACCATCACCGAGTAAAGTGCGGTGCAATCCTGGGGTGCGTAGAAAATCTTTGCCAGTGACTGAGCTAATTGCCATAATGCCGCCAACATGCTCAATTGCGGGAGCGATAGCAATAGGAAGAAGATAGAAAATCGCTTCCAATTTAAAAGACGGCGTTGTCAGTGTTGGCAGGCTGAACCACGGGGCATCAAAGACAGGTTGAAAATCAATTAATCCGTAGAAAAGTGCGGTGCAATAGCCCACGACAATGCCGAACATAATAGGAATTAGGCGCATCAACCCTTTTGCAAACACGGCAACCACCAATGTGGTGATAAGCGTTATCATTGAAATCACAATGGCATGTTCGTAAGGAAACAGTTGTGCACCGTCGCCACCACGCCCCATCGCCATATTCACTGCCAGCGGCGCAAGCCCCATACCGATAATGATAATAATAGGACCAACCACCACAGGCGGGAAAATGCGTTGTAGAATTTCTGCACCTTTTAATTTCACTAAAAAGCTCAGTGCCACATAAACGAGACCTGCACACATCAAGCCTCCCATCGTGACCGATAATCCCCATGTGGCAATGCCATATTGCATTGGTGCGATGAACGCAAATGAAGATGCTAAGAAAATGGGCACTTGGCGACGTGTACACAGTTGAAACAAGAGCGTTCCAACGCCAGCTGTTAAAAGTGCGGTATTGCTATCAAGTCCAACAATGAGTGGTACAAGTACTAATGCACCAAAGGCAACAAATAGCATTTGCAAGCCCACAAAAGCCTGCTTGATTGGGTGCTGAGTTGGTTCTGAGGTGAGGGTTTGTGTGTGCATTATTTCGTCCCCAAAATTTTATCGCCAGCGTCACCTAGCCCTGGAATGATGTAGCCGTTTTCATTTAAGTGATCATCAATGGAGGCGGTATAAAGTTCCACATCTGGATGGGCTTGTTCAAGGGCTTTTATCCCTTCGGGTGCCGCCACAAGCACAAGCACTTTAATATGTTGGCAGCCGTTTTGTTTGAGTAAATCGATCGTTGCAACCATTGAACCACCCGTAGCGAGCATTGGGTCTACTACAATCGCCATGCGTTCGTCTAAATCGCCCGCTAATTTTTGGAAATAAGGTACAGGTTCTAAGGTTTCTTCATTGCGATACATCCCCACAACACTAATGCGTGCACTTGGGATGTGTTCTAATACACCGTCCATCATACCAAGCCCCGCCCGCAAAATTGGGACGACAGTCACTTTTTTTCCCTTGATACGCTCTACCTCAACAGGACCATTCCAGCCATCGATAATCACGGTTTCTGTTTCCAGATCTGAGGTGGCTTCATAGGTTAGCAAGCTGCCGACTTCAGTGGCTAAATCACGAAAGTCTTTCGTGTTAATCTCAGCGGCACGCATAAGACCTAATTTATGTTTAATCAAAGGATGATTGACTTGCACTAGTTTCATATTGCACTCCTTAAATGTTATCCGTGCAATTTTAAAACATTGCCCGTGTAATTAATAGCTTTTTGTGCGGCTGCCATACATTCTTTGCTTTACTGTATAAACACAATATTTTCAGCAAAATTGAACGATTTTTATCGCTTAAATTTTGACTAGCTGGTACAATTTGAACGGATCTCTCTTGTTGAACACAAGAGCCTCTTGGACTATGTAATAACAGGAAATTGTCGTGGAAAAAGAAACATTAAGCTACAAAGATGCAGGTGTGGACATTAATGCAGGTAATGATTTAGTTGAGCGAATTAAAGCCGACGTAAAACGTACCCGTCGCCCTGAGGTGATGGGGGGCTTGGGCGGCTTTGGTGCCTTGTGCGCTATTCCTGCTGAATATAAAGAGCCGATTTTGGTGTCTGGCACAGATGGTGTTGGTACCAAACTTCGCCTTGCCATTGACTGCAAAAAACATGACACCATTGGGATTGATTTGGTGGCTATGTGCGTCAACGACCTTGTGGTGCAAGGGGCGCAACCGCTCTTTTTCCTCGATTATTACGCCACGGGTAAACTTGAGGTGGATGTAGCCGCCGATGTAGTGAAAGGTATTGCAGATGGTTGCGTGCAATCAGGCTGTGCGTTAGTCGGTGGCGAAACCGCTGAAATGCCGGGAATGTATCACGCAGGTGATTACGATTTGGCTGGCTTTTGCGTTGGTGTGGTAGAAAAAAGTGACATTATTGAGCCCTCTCGTGTACGCGTGGGCGATAAATTGATCGCCCTAGCATCAAGTGGTCCACACTCGAATGGTTATTCATTGATTCGCAAAGTGCTAGAACGCAGTGGGGCAAATCCAACCCATGATAAACTTGGCGATAAAACCTTGGCAGAGCACTTACTCGCACCAACAAAAATTTACGTCAAATCGATTTTGCAATTAATTAAACGTGTAGATGTGCATGCCATCGCGCATCTTACGGGTGGTGGCTTTTGGGAAAATATTCCACGGGTGTTGCCAGCGCATGTACAAGCGATTATTGATGAAAAAAGTTGGCAGTGGGGTGAGGTGTTTGCGTGGCTCCAACGTGAGGGCAACATTGAACGCCATGAAATGTATCGCACCTTCAATTGCGGCGTGGGTATGGTGGTGGCTCTGCCTGAACAGGATGTGGAAACCGCACTTGCACTTTTACAGCAATCAGGCGAGCGTGCTTGGCTCATCGGTGAGATTGCACAACGTGCTGAAAATGCACCGCAGGTGGTGATGGCTTAAATGCAGATTGCCGTGTTACTTTCGGGATATGGCGAAACGTTGCAAGCCATTATTGATGCACAAAAGTGCGGTCAGCTCGACGCTCAGATTGCTTGCGTGATCAGTGATCGTGAAAATGCCTTTGGGTTGAAGCGCGCGCAGGATGCTGGCATTGCAAGCACGGTGATTCGCCCACAAGATTTTGCCGATAAATCTGCGTTTGAACAGGCACTGATTGCTGTTTTAGTCCAGCATAACGTGCAACTGGTTGTGCTTGCTGGCTTTATGCGCGTGCTATCGCCAACCTTTACTACCTATTTTGCTGGACGCATTTTGAACATTCACCCGTCTTTATTACCAAAGTTTAAAGGGTTGAACACGCATCAACGTGCGATTGAGGCAGGAGAACATGAACACGGCACAAGCGTCCATTTTGTTGACGATACCCTTGACGGTGGTGCCGTGATTTTACAAGCGAAAGTGCCGATTTTTCCCAATGACAGTGCCGAAGACGTTGCGCAACGGGTCAAGCAGCAAGAGCGGCGAATTTATCCGCTTGTCATCAAGTGGTTTGCCCAAGGACGCTTGGTTTTAAACAACCAATGTGCGGTACTCGATGGCAGGGTGCTAGGGAGCGCAGGCTATGCGAGTGAATAGCATAAGATGACAGCGTGCACAGAATGTTTTAGAATGTCTTTGGCGATTTATCACGCAATTAAACGCCATAAATGCCTTTTAATGGAATTTTTTGGCTAAATCAGGTTCTAATAATGTATCGTAATAAAGAGATTAAATAGATGAATTTAACCAAAATGAAAAATAAGTTGATGACATTAACCGCACTTTTGGGTGCATTATTAGTTGCTCACCCGATTATGGCGGCAGAAACTGTGGTCGCAACGGTAGATGGCGAACCCATTTTATCAGGGCAGGTTAAAAAAGCCCTTGGCAAACGTGCCAATACCCCTGCGAATCGCAGTAAAGCACTCGATGATGTGATCGATGATATACTCGTACAAAAAGCCATTAAGAATTCGGGCGTGGTTGTAACCAGTGCTGATGTGGATAGAGTTGTGCAAAGTATTGCTGATCAAAATGGCATCACGTGGGGGCAACTGCTTGATGCGTTAGATTATCAAGGGATTAATTATCATCAATATCGTAACCAAATTCGTCATCAGTTATTGATGGGGCAAGTGCGTCAACACAGCATTGGCAAAAGTATTGATATTGATCGTGACCAAGTGCTTGCGTTAGGTAAAAAAATGCAGCAGGAGGCACAAGCTAAAGGGAATTTGCATAAAGCGACGGCAACAGAATACCGCGTGAGCCATATTTTATTAAAAACCAATCCGATATTAACGGATGCGAAAGCAAAAGCGCAACTTAATCAACTACGTAGCGATATTCTAGCGAAAAAAATCAGCTTTGAAGCGGCGGCTAAACAATATTCTAAAGACTATCTTTCAGGCTATAAAGGCGGGGATTTAGGTTTCGCCTTCCCAGAAAGTTATGTCGGGGAATTTGCACAAAAAGTGCGGTCAAGCAAACAAGGTGTGATCAGTGCCCCGTTTAAAACGGAATTTGGCTGGCACATTTTGAAAGTGACTGATTCGCGTAAAGGCGATCGGACAGAGCAGTACTACCAGCAAAAAGCCTATGAAAATTTGATAAATCGCCAAGCACAGGAAGCGGCGAATAATTGGGTAAAAGCCTTGCGTAAAAACGCAGATATTAAGATAATGCAACAGTAATTTTGACATCCAACAAAATCCCGCTTGGTCGGGATTTTGTTTATTGTAGATATGAGAATATGAACGGAAAAACACATTTAGGGCATACGGCACGTAAGCGTTTTGGACAGAATTTTTTACACGATACCCACGTCATTGAAAATATTGTCGCCGCCATTGCACCACAAGTTGGGCAGGCGTTAGTAGAAATTGGACCAGGGCTTGGCGCATTGACAGAGCCCGTGTGCGAGCGAATAGATCACCTTACCGTCATTGAACTGGATCGTGATTTAGCACACAGATTGCGTCACCATCCGTTTTTACATCAAAAATTAAATGTGATTGAGTCGGATGCCATGCAAATTGATTTTACCGCACTTTGTCAGCAGCTTGGGCAGCCATTGCGGGTGTTTGGTAACCTCCCCTATAACATATCGACTCCGTTAATGTTTCATCTGTTTGGTTTTAGCCATGCAATTGCGGATATGCATTTTATGTTGCAAAAAGAGGTGGTTAAACGCCTTGCCGCTGCACCAAATAGTAAAGCCTATGGTCGCTTGAGTGTCATGGCACAATATTATTGCCAAGTCATTCCTGTATTAGAAGTACCGCCGAGTGCATTTAAACCCGCACCCAAAGTGGATTCTGCGGTGGTTAGGCTTATTCCGCACCGCACTTTACCACATGTTGCCAAAGATAGCGTATGGCTTAATCGCGTTTGCTCTGCCGCCTTTGGGCAACGACGTAAAACGTTGCGTAACGCGTTGAGTCATCTCATTTCAGCCGAACAGCTCGCAGATCTCGGTATTCCTGATAATGCCCGCGCAGAGAATTTGACCATCGCTGACTTTGTCTGTTTGGCAAATTTCTTGGCGGATAATCCGCCGACATCGGAGACAGTATAATGGCAACCTATTTGGTGGGTGATCTGCAAGGTTGTTATGATGAACTTGCTCGCTTATTAGATAAAGTGCGGTTTGATCAAAGCCGTGATGAATTATGGCTCGTGGGCGATTTGGTCGCCCGTGGTGATAAATCGCTGGAATGTTTACGGCTGGTGAAAAGCTTGGGTGAAGCAGGTAAAACTGTGCTGGGCAATCACGATTTGCACCTGCTTGCAACCGCACTTGGTATTAAAAAAATTAAGCCTAAAGACAACGTTGATGCCATTTTCACCGCCCCCGATATGCCTGACTTGATGGATTGGCTGCGCACCCAACCGCTATTGCGTGAGCATAAAGAATTTGGCTTTTTACTTTGCCATGCGGGCATCAGCCCTGATTGGGATTTATCAACAGCGCGTTCCTGTGCGCGTGAGGTAGAGGCGGTGCTACAAAGTGATGATTATCGCACATTACTGGAAAATATGTATGCCGATGTGCCTGATAAATGGTGTGCGTCATTGCAGGGGATTGCACGTTGGCGTTATATTCTCAATGCCTACACACGCATGCGTTTTTGTTATCGTGATCATCGGCTAGATATGGTCTGTAAAGCACCGTTAGAGCAGGCTCCGAGAGAACTGGTAGCATGGTATCAACTGGATAATCCGCTTTATCAACAATACGCGATAGTGTTTGGGCACTGGGCAAGTTTGGTTGGCGTTTCTACCCCAAAAAATATTTATGCCCTTGATACAGGGTGCGTATGGGGCAATTATATGACACTTTTGCGTTGGGAAGACAAAGCCTATTTCCACCAAAATGCACTAAAAAATTATTGCACATAGGCGCAGAATTGCGTGAGAAGTGCTATTTTTTACCGGCATTTTACGCTATTCTATTAGCATTCCATTTTTCGTATTTTTAACCGCCAAAGTGCGGTTTTTTTCACAAGGTGATCGTTATGCAACAACAGTACAGTCCTGAACAGATTGAAGCACAAGTACAGGATTATTGGCAAAAAAATAATGTCTTTAAAGCCACCGTTGACCCTACCAAAGAAAAATATTACTGCTTATCCATGTTTCCTTATCCTTCTGGGCGGTTACACATGGGGCATGTGCGTAATTACACGATTGGCGATGTGATTGCACGTTTTCAGCGCATGAATGGTAAAAATGTGTTGCAGCCAATTGGTTGGGACGCATTTGGTATGCCAGCAGAAAATGCCGCCATTAAACATAAAACAGCACCAGCCGCTTGGACATATGAAAATATAGCATATATGAAGCAGCAGTTGAAAATGCTTGGCTTTGGTTATGACTGGGATCGTGAAATTACCACCTGTCGCCCAGAGTATTACAAATGGGAACAGTGGTTTTTTACTGAATTGTATAAAAAAGGTCTGGTGTATAAAAAAACGTCAGTAGTCAACTGGTGCCCGAATGATGAAACGGTGCTTGCGAATGAGCAAGTGGATGAAGGACGTTGTTGGCGTTGTGACACGCCAGTGGTACAAAAAGAAATTCCGCAATGGTTTATAAAAATTACGGATTATGCAGATCAATTGCTTACGGGGCTTGATCACTTGCCAAACTGGCCTGATCAAGTGAAAAGTATGCAACGCAATTGGATTGGGCGGTCAGAAGGCGTTGAGATCAGCTTTAAAGTTGATGGCAGTGATGATGTTGTAGATGTGTACACAACACGTGCAGACACCTTATTTGGTGTTTCTTATCTGGCAATCGCAGCTGCACATCCATTAGCACAAAAAGCAGCACAGCATAATCCTGCACTGGCAGCCTTTATTGAAGAGAGCAAAAATACCAAAGTGGCGGAGGCCGATCTCGCTACGATGGAGAAAAAAGGCATGGCAACAGGCATTCATGTAATTCATCCTATAACGGGTGAAAAAATACCTGTTTGGGTTGCTAATTTTGTATTAATGCATTATGGCACAGGGGCTGTAATGTCAGTACCGGCTCATGATCAACGTGACTATGAATTTGCAAAAAAATACGGTTTAGTCTTAAAACCTGTCATTTTAAATAGTGAAGGGCAAGCTCCAGACTTGACAGAAAAAGCCTATGGAGAGCATGGATACTTATTTAACTCAGGTCAGTTTGATGGGCTTGATTTTGAGCAGGCCCTTAATGCTATTACAAGTGAACTTGAAAAGTGCGGTCAGGGAAAACGCCAAACTAACTACCGCTTGCGTGATTGGGGCGTTTCTCGTCAACGTTATTGGGGAACACCTATTCCTATGTTGACGCTAGATAATGGCGAAGTTGTGCCAGTTCCATTAGCAGATTTGCCCGTAGAATTGCCTGAAGATGTGGTGATGAATGGTGTGCAAAGCCCAATTAAAGCTGACCCAACGTGGGCTCAGACCACATTAGATGGTCAACGTGCGGTGCGTGAAACGGATACATTTGATACCTTTATGGAGTCATCTTGGTATTATGCTCGCTATACGTGCCCGCACTTTGAGCAAGGTATGCTCAACCCTGAAGAGGCAAACTATTGGCTACCAGTGGATCAATATATTGGTGGAATTGAACACGCTACGATGCACTTGCTCTATTTCCGTTTTTTCCATAAATTGCTACGTGATGCTAAATTGCTAAATTGTGATGAGCCAGTGGAAAAATTACTCTGTCAAGGAATGGTGCTGGCAGATGCGTATTATTATATTTCGCCAAAAGGTGAAAAAATCTGGGTCTCACCAACGAAAGCGATTGTGGAGCGAGACGAGAAAGGGCGCATTATCAAAGCCTTTGATGATGAGGGCAATGAATTAGTGCATGCCGGCATGACCAAAATGTCAAAATCCAAAAACAACGGGATTGATCCACAAGAAATGGTGGAAAAATACGGGGCAGATACGGTGCGTTTATTTATGATGTTCGCCTCACCTGCTGAGATGACATTGGAATGGCAAGAGGCAAGTGTTGAAGGGGCGCACCGCTTCTTGCGTCGCTTGTGGAATCTGACGTATGACTATCTACAAAGCCCAGCGCAAACCGCACTTGATGTTGCCCAGTTAAACAAAGCGCAAAAAGAGTTGCGACGTGATTTACATAAAACGATTGCCAAAGTGAGTGATGATATTGGTCGCCGTCAAACCTTTAATACAGCCATTGCCGCGATCATGGAATTGATGAATAAGCTCACTAAAGCACCGTTAACGCAAGAACAAGATAAAGCCTTAATGGCAGAAGCATTAAGTGCGGTTATTCGTATGCTTTACCCGATTACACCGCACATTTGCTTTACATTATGGCAAGCACTTGGTAATCAAGATACTATCGATTTCGCCCCTTGGGTAAAAGCGGACGAAAAAGCGATGGTGGATGATGAGAAATTGATCGTGGTGCAAGTCAACGGCAAAGTGCGGGCAAAAATCACGGTTGCTGCCGAGGCAAGTGAAGAGGAAATCAAAGCCATTGCACAAGCCGATGAAAATGTGAGTCGTCATCTTGAGGGCTTAACGATTAATAAAGTGATTTATGTGCCGGCAAAATTATTGAGTTTTGTGGCGAAATAAACAAAAGGGCGTGTTATGTTCAACAAACTAAAAACACTGTTAATGGTGGGTCTATTGGCATTGCTCTCAGGCTGTGGTTTGCATTTTGCGAACCAAAGTGCGGTTACAGGGCAGTTTAGCACGATGAAATTGGTCAGTTCTGAGCCGTATGACTTTCTCAGCAGACAAGTGCGTGAGCAACTGAAGCTGCACCAAGTAACGCTCGTTGAGCGAGATGATGTTCCTCAACTGCGTTTGAAAGGTTCAACTATCAGTTCAAATGTGGTGTCGGTATTTAAGCAGGGGCGTGAAGCAGAAAATCTACTGACATTAAATGTACGTGCAACGGTTTATGTGCCAGGTAAAGGTGAATATCCAATTGATGTTAACAATAGCCGTACGTTTTTCAATGACTCACGTGCTGCACTGGCAAAATCGGTCGAGCAAGATGTGATTTATGATGATATGCGTCGCCAAGCTGCAAAACAGTTGTTGATTAAGTTAGTGACGTTACAACAGCAACTCAATAACGCACAGTGAAACGTCTTAGTAGTGCTCAGCTAAGTGCCTCCAGTGAGGCACTTGCGCCTGCCTATTTGCTTGCAGGCACCGATCCTTTATTACTTGATGAATCGCGTCAAGCCATTATTACGCGAGCACGCGAAAACGGGTTTGATGAAACATTGCGTTTCGATATTAATGGCTCGACGGACTGGCAGATGTTATTTGAACATTGCCAATCGCAAGGGTTATTTTCCGCGCGATCGACGCTGATTTTGACTTTACCAGAGAGTTTTACACAAGCTTTGCTAAAGCAGTGGCAGACATTGCTCAGTTTTTTGCATGCCGACATTTTGCCTATTTTCTGCGTGCCAAAATTACATTTTCAAACAGAAAAGCAGGTGTGGTTTAAATCACTTAGCGCACAATTTCCCCATTTGGTCATCGTCAACTGCCAAACGCCACCTCCTGAACAATTACCACAATGGTTAAAAGTGCGGTTGAAACAAGAAGGATTGCAACTAGACAGTGAAGCACAGCAGCTATTGTGCCATAACTATGAAAGCAACTTGTTGGCACTGGCACAAGCACTGAAATTATTGGCATTACGCTTTGGCGATGAAAAACTCAATTTTTATAAAGTGCAAAGTTGTATTGAACAATCGTCTCAATTTACGCCTTATCAATGGTTAGATGCGTTGCTTGCTGGCAAAAGTAAGCGTGCAATCCGCATTTTACACAGTTTACACAATGAAGAGATTGAGCCGTTGATCTTGCTGCGTAGTGCGCAAAAAGAGCTGACAGTGTTATTGGAATTGGTCAAGGATCATCCCATCAGTAATCGCCATGCGTTATTGCCAAGCAGCGGATTAAAAGTGCGGTTTGATGCACTGAAGATTTGGCAAAGCCGTAGAGCATTGTATCAAACGGCATTGCAACGCCTTAATTATCAGACACTATTTCACGCCATTCAATTATTGGCAGAGCTTGAACGCGCTTTGAAACAAGGGCAACCTATCGCACCGTGGGAACGCCTTGAGCGGCTCACGATGTTGCTGACCCACTAAACCGCACTTTACTTTTTTTCGTAACTTATTATTATAATGAGAATTATTATTACTCGAGAAAACGATGCGCGCAGTTAAATTGCTGTATATATTTTTAGGATTTTTGGCTATTGGTTTAGGGTTATTAGGTGCGGTGTTGCCTATTTTACCGACTACGCCATTTTTGTTATTGGCACTCTATTTTTTTGCCAAAAGCTCCGAGCGATTACACAGTTGGTTTATGCAAACGGCAATTTATGATAACTATTTGCGTGAATTCAATGAAACTCGAAGTATGACCATGCGGGCTAAAGTCAGTATTTTAGCGGTTTCTGGCGTGATGATGGCGATCAGTTTTTATTTTATGCCCACGATTTATGGTCGCATTGCGTTGATTTTGCTGGTTATGGTGCAATATTGGTTTTTCTTTTTTTGGATCAAAACCCGTACCAAAGCACAGTAACGAAACTTTTTCGTACAGTGATTGTCGTATTTGCGATAATGTTAGATTAAACCGCATAGCAATTGAGACGTAATAACAGGTGTTGCACGCCTATTTATGGATAAATAAGGCGTATGATTTTATTTTTTGGATAGAGTATGACGTTTTCCCGATTGACCGCACTTTTTGTATTTCTCACCACGCTGACCACGAGTGTGCTAGCAACAGCTGGGCTTTTTGATCGTAATAATGAATTTTTGCCCGCAGAACAGGCGTTTGCGTTTTCGGCACAGGTTGATAAACAGGTGGTTAATTTGCATTGGCAAATTGCACCAGAGTACTATCTTTATCAAAAATCGATTCATATTGTGGGGCAAAATGCCACGCTAGGCACATTCAAGTTGCCGCTAAGTGAGCCACACCATGATGACTTTTTCGGTGAGGTAGGCATTTATCGTAATGAATTAACGTTTTCAGTTCCTGTATCAAGTGCAGGGCAAGATGGGCAGTTGGAGGTGGAATATCAGGGGTGCACCGCTAATTTTTGTTATCCGCCACAAACGCAAGTGGTCATGCTCAATACCCTCGCCAATGAAAGTGCGGTTATGCCTGCCGCACCAAATCCGCAGGCAGAAATGCAAAGTGCGGTTGGATCAGAAAGTCCATCTGAGCTTAATGTGTGGTGGTTTTTTGTATTGGGGCTCGGCTTGGCATTCACACCGTGTGTATTGCCGATGTTGCCGCTGCTTTCTTCTATTGTAATTGGGCAGCAGCAACGCCCGAATACCCTGCGTGCGTTATTATTAAGCCTCAGCTATGTGCAGGGAATGGCTCTGACCTATACTGCACTTGGGTTGTTGGTGGTGTCTATTGGTTTGCCGTTCCAACAAGCCTTACAAAGCCCGTATGTTTTATTGGGATTTGCGGTGTTATTTGTGATTTTAGCACTGGCGATGTTTGGTGTATTTGAATTACAACTGCCTAATCGCTGGCAGAATAAATTAATACAACTTAGCCAAAAACAACAAGGTGGGGCATACGGTAGTGTATTTCTCATGGGCATGATCGCAGGGCTGGTCGCATCGCCTTGTATTAGTGCACCGTTGTCAGGCGCGCTATTATATGTGGCACAAAGTGGCGATTTTATACTGGGAGGATGGGCACTTTATTTATTGGCACTCGGAATGGGCGTACCACTGGTGCTAGTGACCTTATTCGGTAATGCCATTTTACCAAAAGGTGGCGAGTGGCAGGCAAAAGTCAAAATTGCATTTGGTTTTGTGATGTTGGCAGTGCCTATCTTTTTAGTGTCTCGCTTATTGGATGAGACGTGGACGTGGTGCTTGTGGTCAGCATTGGCAGTCAGCTTTCTTGTGTGGTTAATTCTGACATTGCCGACTAATTGGATGAAACTGCCCCTATTTGCGGTGCTTATCTTGGCAGGTTATCCGCTTGCGCAACTGGCGTGGCAGGGGCAAAGTGCGGTGCAACATAAAACCGAACCGCACTTTTTGATGATTGAAAGTGCCGATGATCTCACACGGATACTTCGCGAAAACCCCGGCAAAGTGGCTATGCTCGATCTTTATGCGGATTGGTGTGTAGCGTGCAAAGAGTTTGATAAATACACGTTTTCAGCCCCAGTGGTACAAGCACAATTTCACAATATGTTATTGTTGCGTGCGGATTTAACCCAATCTAGCGAGAAAAATCGCACATTGATGACACAATTTAACGTGCTTGGATTGCCGACCATTTTATTTTTCGATCAACATGGGCAAGAGTTGCCTGATGCTCGCATTAGCGGCTTTATGCCACCAGAACCGTTTGCTGAACACGTGTTACAATTAAAAACGCAATAGGACGTATTATGATAAAATGGCGTAGTATCATTGCCGTGTGGTTGCTATTGATGGCAGCAACATTACAAGCAAAGCCACAGACTGTGGATTTTATAGATTTAGATGGCCGAGCGGCAACACTGTTTTCAAGTGATAAACCCACATTCGTTAAATTTTGGGCTAGCTGGTGTCCGCAATGTTTATCTGAGCTGGAAGAAACAGAGCAAATGCGTCAAGATAAACGCTTAGCGGGAGTAAATATCACCACGGTGGCAACTCCAAACTTTTGGGGTGAAAAACCACAAGCAGAATTTATTGCATGGTATAAGGGCTTGGATTTTGCAACCCCACCTGTTTTATTAGCGCAAGGTCCGCAGGTGGGTGAGTGGTTGCAATCTCTAGGGTTAAAAGGCTATCCGAGCTGGGGATTGTTTACTAAAAACGGGGAACTAGTACGTTTAATCACAGGGCATTTAGGGGTTGAGCAGGTAATGCAGCTTATCGACAATCCACATGCTGATTTACGTGTGGCACAACAACAGAAAAAAGGAGAAAGTGCGGTGGAGAAGCAAACAATTTATTTGGCAGGTGGTTGCTTTTGGGGGCTGGAGGCGTATTTTGAGCGAATTGATGGGGTAATCGATGCGGTTTCAGGCTATGCCAATGGCAATACAGAAAATCCAAGCTATCAAGACGTGATTGCAGGCTCAGGGCATGCGGAAACGGTCAAAGTGGATTATGATCCTACGAAAGTGAGTTTGTCTGATATTTTGCGGCGTTATTTTCGCGTTATTGATCCAACCAGTCTCAACAAGCAAGGCAATGATCGTGGCATTCAGTATCGTACGGGCATTTATTACACGAGTAATGACGAACGTACGCAAATTGAACAAGCCATTGCACAAGAGCAGAAAAAATATCAGCAAAATATTGTGGTGGAAGTCGAGCCATTACGCCAATTTTTCCCTGCTGAAGACTATCATCAAGATTATCTGCAGAAAAATCCAAATGGCTATTGCCACATTGATGTGTCATTGGCGGACAAACCGCTAGAGCCTGAAAAAACGCAAAGTGCGGTTAAAAAAGAGTATCGTGCAGAGAAAATGGGCTTAACCGATCGCCAGTTTTATATAACCCAACAAAATGGCACGGAAAGAGCGTTTAGTCATGAATATGATCGTCTGTTTGCTCCAGGCATTTATGTGGATATTGTCAGTGGCGAGCCACTTTTTTCTAGCCGTGATAAATATGATAGTGGCTGTGGATGGCCGAGTTTCACACGCCCTATTCATCAAAGTGCGGTCGTTGAGAAAGCCGATCATAGCTTTAATATGCGCCGCACGGAAGTGCGCAGTCACGACGCAGACTCGCATTTAGGGCACGTTTTCCCTGATGGTCCGCAGGACAAAGGGGGATTGCGTTATTGCATCAATGGTACGGCGTTAAAATTTATTCCTTTGGCGGAAATGGATGCCCAAGGCTATAGCGAATGGAAAAGTGTGGTCGAATGATACTCAGGTGGCAATGCCACCTGTTTTATTTTAGGCTTGTAATAAACGCGTCATCCAGCTTACCACGAGACCACATAGAACCCAATTCAGGCTCAGGAAAATGGGAATGGTTGTAGCCAATTAATTTGACAAAATCAAAGGCGGCCTGCACTTGCCCATTGAGCAATAACACCGCGATATTGCCATCTTCTGACCAGCAAATTTGTAACTGATTATCTGTCTGCAAGCTGTCATTAAAGCTATCGACATTATATAGGTGCAGTGCATCAACAACGCTTTGTGCTTGGCGTGTATCGAGTGCATAAAAATAGCCTGTTTCGCCATCGTCTTCAAACATCACCGCAAAGTGGTCGTGCACATTTGAGTGCGTGCCGTTTTGCTTTGGGCTACCAATCGTGTGGGTATCTTCTAGTGTGAGATAGAGCATTAACTAATCCTTATCTTGATCGATTGGCAAATAATAGAACAAATTAGGATAAATGCAAGTGGCTTTTAGGATAAACCGCACTTTAAGTAAAAGTGCGGTTTTTTGGCGGTTAAACTTCAATTAAACTCATTTTTGGACCAAATGGTTCAAAGTAGATGGCGATGTTCTCTTGTTCAAGTTGTTTAATCTGGTTTGTCATCGCTTGCATAAATTCCATTGAACCACACAGATAGACATCAGCATGCGGAGGAATTACCTTACGCAGATAATTGCTGTCAATGCGAGCGTTGTCTTGTGTGTAAACGGTATCGTTAAATTGGACATTTGCTTGTGCCAGTAGTGTAGCGATTTCTGTTTGGAAAGCGTGTGTTTGTGCATTGCGGGTAGAGTGCAACCAAAGCACAGGACGATCGGCATTGTATTTAATTTGCTCCGCCAGCATTGCTAAAATAGGGGTAATACCGATTCCTGCACTGATAAATACGACTGGTGTGTCATTTTGTCGTAACACAAAATCACCTGCGGGCGCAGAAAGTTTTAATTCATCACCGACATGGACATTATCGTGCAAATGGTTGGACACAAGCCCTTTGAATTCGCCTTGATTATCACGTTTAACTGCAAATTTTAGCCCTTGTTGTGGATCAATTGCACAGAGTGAATAATGGCGTAATGCGAGATTTTGTTCACCCGCAGGTTGCACTTGAACAGTGATGTATTGCCCTGCAGTAATAGTCAAGTTATTGATCAAATCATCATTTTTTACTGTAAATTCAACAATATCTTGCCCAACACTTCGTTTTTCAACAACAGTAAAAGGTTGGAAGCCAAGCCATGCTGCATTGTCATACATCTGTTGCTCAACGCCAATAAAGGCATCTGCGATGACACCGTAGGCTTTCGCCCAAGCGTCTAAAATGTCAGGTGTGGCGGCATCACCCAATACTTCTTTGATCGCGCCAAGTAGATGTTTTCCCACGATAGGGTAGTGTTCGGCGTGAATTTCAAGGGCTCGATGTTTATGACCAATTTGGATAACATGATCTAAAATTGCCTCGAGATTATCAATATGTTTTGCGGCTGCGAGCACAGTCGTCGCAAGTGCGGTTGGTTGTTGCCCACGAGCTTGGTTGGTTTTATTGAAAATATTCAACAGCTCAGGGTGCTCATTAAACATATTACGGTAAAACGTTTTTGTTATGGTTGTGCCATAGGCCTCAAGTGCGGGGACGGTAGCTTTGATAATTTCGCGCGTTTGTGTATCTAACATAATCACTCCATTAAGGTGTAAAAAAAATATTTCTTAATAGGATACGAGATTACACCAAGACGCGCAAGTGCTAATTATCAGGACAAGCTAGAGATAAAATATGTTGGAGAATAAAAAACCCGAGTAAGATACTCGGGTTGGAGTTGTTTTTTATGCTTATTCAGCAACAACATTCACAATAAGTTGAGTGAATACTTCGCCATGAAGTTGGAACCGCACTTCGTGTTCGCCAAGGGTACGTAATGGACCTTCTGACAAACGCACTTCGCTTTTTTCCACTTCAACGCCTGCGGCTTTGATCGCATCAGAAATATCACGCGTACCAATAGAACCGAATAGGCGACCTTCATCACCTGCTTTAGAGGCGATAGTCACAGAACCTAATGCGGCAATTTTCTCTGCACGTGCTTGTGCTTCAGCTAATTCTTTAGCGACTTTGGCTTCAAGCTCTGCGCGACGAGATTCAAAATGAGCAATATTTTCAGCAGTTGCCATAACAGCTTTCCCTTGTGGGATAAGGAAGTTACGTGCGAAACCTGCTTTAACATTAACTTGATCACCTACATTGCCAAGGTGAACAATTTTATCTAAAAGAATAATTTGCATTACCGTATCCTCTCTTTAATTACTGATGATTGTCAGTGTACGGTAGCAACGCAAGATAACGAGCGCGTTTGATAGCACGAGCTAATTGACGTTGATACTTCGCACGAGTACCGGTAATACGGCTTGGAACAATTTTGCCGCTCTCTGTAATATAGTTCTTTAACGTAGCAATATCTTTGTAATCGATTTCTTGTACGTTTTCCGCTGTGAAACGGCAGAACTTACGACGACGGAAATAACGGGCCATAGGGCTAGTCTCCTAATCTATAAATTCGATTTGCTCGGCATGTAACACCAACTGGTTTAATCCATTTGCATTTTTATGGGTGGTTAAAAAGCCACTAATAAAAAGGTTACTGCCGACCGTAATGCTTTGAGATTGTTTAATTAATTGATGCCCACTCAGAGAAACTTTTATTTTACACCATGCAAGGCGAGGCAAATCAGCTTCTACTTGGTTTGAACGGTGCTCAAGATAAAATTGGCAGTGTTCAATCCGATTTGGGCTTTGCGATCGTTTCAGTTGTGAGCAAACTTTTCCCACAAGTTGAAGACGATTTTCAATTGTTAAATTACTCTTCAGCATCCTCATAATCGTTGTTAGCAACATCGGCTGAAGCACGACGTTCGTCTTTTGCTTTAGCCATTGGGGACGCTTCTGTTACGGCGTGCTTAGTACGAATAATTACGTTACGCAAAACTGCATCATTGTAACGGAATGTGGTTTCTAGCTCGTCGATGACTTCTTGCGGTGCTTCTACATTCATTAACACATAGTGTGCTTTATGTAGTTTATTAATTGGGTATGCCAATTGACGACGACCCCAATCTTCTAGGCGATGAATGTGCCCACCAGCGTCTTTTACTGCGCCAGTGTAACGCTCAATCATGCCTGGTACTTGTTCGCTTTGGTCTGGATGGACCATAAAAACGATTTCGTAGTGACGCATTACTGCAGCTCCTTACGGGTTAATCAGCCTCCATGATAAGACCAGCCACAGATCTTTGGAAGCAAGGAACGAAAATAAATGTGGCTGTAAGGGCGGAAATTATACCGAGTTTCTCGCCTGTGGACAAGTTTTTTGTGTAAAGTTGCACCGCACTTTAATTGTATTCGGGGTTAGAATGCCGAAAATTGATCGTTTTTTCTTCGTTTAAGTCAATCTTGTTCTTGATTTTGTGACAGAGATTACATTTGTATTATCGAATCATTGCGAGAACAGTTGCATTAGATTAAGGTGTGCGCCCAATGTTAATTTAATGTTAAAAATGTAATTTAAAACAAACATAATTGTTATCTTTAAGAAGGAATTTTTATGGCATTATTTTTAAGCATCATTCCTATTGTTATTTTGATCTATTTGATGGTAAAGCGTAATAGCTTGCCTTCTTATATTGCTTTACCGATTACCGCAGTTATTGTCCTTGTTATTCAGATTTTTTATTTTCAAGAAGATTTAACGCTATTGAGTGCTAATATGGTGTCAGGTGTTGTTGCTACGTTAACACCGATAACCATTATTTTTGGTGCGATTTTATTTAATCGTATGATGGAGGAAACAGGTTCAGTTAATGTGCTACGCCATTGGCTTTCTAACATCAATCCAAATCCTGTTGCACAGTTAATGATCATAGGCTGGGCATTTGCGTTTATGATTGAAGGGGCATCGGGCTTTGGTACGCCAGCAGCAATTGCCGCACCTATTCTGGTCGGGCTTGGCTTTGCGCCATTGCGTGTTGCGGTGTTTACGCTAGTGATGAATTCAGTGCCGGTATCATTTGGTGCTGTTGGTACACCAACATGGTTTGGTTTTGCACCATTAAATTTAGGCGAACAAGCGTTATTAGAGGTTGGTGCACAAAGTGCGGTCATTCATTCTATAGCCGCCCTAGTTATTCCAATTATTGCATTACGTTTTATTGTTGGCTGGGCTGAAATTCGCCGTAATATTATATTTATTTATCTTAGCATTTTGGCGTGTACGGTACCGTATTTCTTATTGGCGCAAATTAATTATGAATTTCCAGCATTGGTAGGTGGTGCCATTGGATTATTGTTATCTATTTTCTTTGCCAATCAAGGTTTTGGCATTCAGAAAATCCATGATGAGAACCAAGAAAGTGTGCCATTTTCAGTGGTGTTTAAGGCGATGTTACCGACGATGTTGCTTATCGCGATTTTAGTGGTCACGCGGATTCACCAATTTGGTATTAAAGGCTGGCTGAATGATACAACCGCACTTTTTACATTGCCACTGGGTGTATTAGGGCAGTTTGAAGTGAGTCGAGCGTTAATCTTCTCTTGGTTAAACATTTTTGAACAAGGTGTGAGTGCAAATTACCGCACTTTATATGTGCCAGCATTGATTCCATTTGTGGTAACAGTGTTGATTTCGTTTACGATTTTTAAATTACAACGGGGGCAAAAAAGTGCCATTTTTACAGCCAGTTTTGCACAAGTGCAAAAACCATTCCTTGCGTTGGTTGGCGCATTAATTATGGTAAAATTGATGTTAGTGGGGGGAGAGCAGTCAATGGTGCAAATCATTGGACGCAGTTTTGCACAAGCCACGGGTGAAAATTGGACATTCTTCTCAGCATATTTAGGTGCGATAGGGGCATTTTTCTCAGGCTCAAATACCGTTTCTAATCTTACTTTTGGTGGTATCCAATATTCAATTGCACAAACAACAGGGCTTTCGGCTACGTTGGTGCTAGCATTGCAGTCCGTGGGGGGCGCAATGGGGAATATGGTTTGCATCAATAACATTATTGCTGTGTGCTCAATTTTGAATATGAAAAATCAAGAAGGCACAATCATTAAACGCACGGTTATTCCGATGTTTATCTATGGTGTGATTGCGGCGTTAGTTGCGGTGTTGTTATTAAGTTAAATTACAGTAATAATTGTGTTTTATTAAGCGCACACTTTGTGCGCTTTTCCGAGTGTTGGAGGAAAAATGAACGTTAATTTTTATGCAACGTGCATAGGTGATGCTGTGCGTGCGAATGTTGCAAAGCAAAGTGTATTGTTACTTGAACAATTAGGTTGCAAGATCACATTTTTAGAACGACAAACGTGTTGTGGGCAACCAGCAATCAATGGTGGGTATGTTAAATCTGCCATTCCTGCGATGAAAAATCTGATTGAAACTTTTGAGGCCAACCATGATCCGATTGTCGCCCCCGCAGGTTCTTGTGTATATGCGATTAAAAATTATGCAGACTATCTTAAAGATGAACCTGAATGGGCAATGCGTGCACAAAATGTGGCAGATCGCTTTTATGACTTAACGGATTTTATCGTTAATCAGTTGAACATTACTAAAGTCGGGGCAAAATTGTCTGGTAAAGCTGTGTATCATCCTTCTTGTAGCTTATTTCGTAAATTAAATATTCAACATGAACCCATAGCCTTGCTCGAACAAGTCGAGGGGTTGGAATTATTGCCAATCGCTAATCAAACAACTTGCTGTGGATTTGGTGGAACATTTTCCGTAAAAATGGCTGAGATTTCTGGTGAAATGGTAAAAGAAAAATCAGCGCACATTCAAGCCGTACAACCTGATTATTTAATTGGTGCAGATGTGAGTTGTTTAATTAATATTGGTGGGCGACTACACCGTGAGGGAAGCCCAATTAAAGTGATGCACATTGCTGAAGTATTGATGAGCCGCTAGGAGGAAATATGTCAATTCAAACAAGCCAGATTCCTTTCAAACAGCGTATCGATCAAGAGATTCATAATGATGTGGTACGCAAAGCATTAGTTATGGCACAAGAGCGCATCGGTGCTAATCGTCAAAAAATGGTAGATGAGCTGGGGCTCTGGGAAGAGTGGCGTGAACAAGCAAAAGCGATTCGTAACCATGTGCTAGAGAATTTAGATGCTTATCTTTATCAATTATCAGAAAAAGTAACCCAAAATGGTGGACATGTTTATTTTGCAGCCACTGCACAAGATGCGACGAATTACATCACAAACGTTGCCAAAGAAAAAAAAGCGAAAAAAATTGTTAAGTCCAAATCAATGGTGACGGAAGAGATAGGTTTAAATCATTGTTTGGAACAAGAAGGTATACAGGTTATTGAAAGTGATTTAGGCGAATATATTTTACAAATTGCAGGCGATAAACCGTCGCATATTGTTGTCCCTGCGATTCATAAAGATCGTGAGCAAATCCGTCAAGTGCTACATGATAAATTAGGCTATCAAGGGGCAGCCACACCTGAAGAAATGACGCTTTTCATTCGTAATACGATTCGAGAAGACTTCTTGCAAGCAGAAATTGGTATCAGTGGATGTAATTTTGCTGTGCCTGAAACTGGTAGTGTGTGTCTTGTGACAAATGAGGGTAATTTACGTCTTGCTACTACGTTGCCGAAAACACATATCGCTGTTATGGGCATGGAGCGTATTGCACCTAGTTTTGAAGCAGTGGATATTTTAATCACACTATTAGCACGAAGTGCGGTCGGTGCAAAATTGACAGCTTATAATACTTGGTTGACAGGTCCACGTTTAGCAGGTGAAACCGATGGACCAGAAGAGTTTCATTTAGTGATCGTAGATAATGGACGCTCTAAAGCATTGGGCAGTGAATTTAATGATATTCTTCGCTGTATTCGCTGCGGTGCGTGCTTAAATACGTGTCCTGCATACCGTCAAATTGGAGGGCATGGCTATGGCTCAATTTACCCAGGCCCAATAGGTTCTGTGCTTTCGCCAATTTTAGGGGGGTATCAAGAGTTTAAAGACCTGCCTTATGCTTGTTCGTTATGTACTGCGTGTAATCAGGTTTGTCCTGTAAAAATCCCATTGGCAAGTCTGCTGTTAAAGCATCGCCAAAATATGGTAGAAGAAGGCATTGCGCCAACGATGGAGAAAATCAGTGTCAAAGCATTTACTTTTGCTAATAACCATCCAACGTTGTGGAAAGTGGGGATGAATATAGGTGCAAAAGTGATGAGCAAAACCATCAAAAATGGTAAAGCACCCTTTGATCTTGGTGCAATTGGTGAATGGACGAAAGCGCGTGACCTGCCGCAACCTGACGGAGAAAGTTTCCGTGATTGGTTTAAACATCGTGAACAACATAAGGGATAGTAGCATGTTAGATACAACAAATCGTGATCAATTTTTAGCACGCCTCGCCGCACAATTAGGGCGAGAGGTGCGTACTCAAGTACAGGGTGATTATGCCCAACTCACCGATGCACCTAAAACGCGTTTAACGGAGCTTGATTCGAAAAATTTATTAGCCACATTTATGCTTAATGCACAAGCGTTGGAGGTGGATTGTTTAACCACTCGACCGGCTGAAGTTGGCGAAACGATATTGGCATTATGTGAAAAATATGGCGGTGGAGATGTGATCATCAATGATGATACCCGTTTACAGGCGTTAGGAGTAGTGAACACATTATCACAACATTATCAAACACATATTTGGTCACCAGAATCAGCAGTGCAAAACCGCACTTTTGCGGCTAATGCGAATATCGGAATTGTTTTTGCTGAATATGGATTGACTGAATCAGGCGGTATCGTGCTTTATTCGGATAAACATTTTGGTCGCTCAGTTAGCTTACTCCCTCCCGTTTCTATGGTGCTATTGAAACGCAGTAGTATTTTGCCTCGTGTGGCACAATTAGCGTCGATTTTAGACCAAAAAGCTGCGAAGGGGGAGCGTATGCCATCATGTATCAACATTATATCGGGACCTAGTGCAACGGCAGATATTGAGCTGGTAAAAGTTGTTGGTGTACATGGACCAGTCAAAAATGTTTATGTCATTATTGATGATGTATAATTAGAGGGCAAAAAACCGCACTTTTATCTAAAGTGCGGTTTTCGAATTAGATTTTTTTGAAAATGAGTGAGCCATTCGTGCCACCAAAGCCGAAAGAGTTACAAAGCGCATACGTCATCTCTACTTTGCGTGCTTGATTGGCGACTAAATCGAGTTCGACCGCAGGGTCTTGGTTTTCGAGATTAATGGTTGGCGGTGCGATTTGATCACGCAGAGCCAAAATCGTGAAAATAGACTCCACTGCACCAGCAGCCCCAAGTAAATGTCCTGTCATTGATTTAGTCGAGCTAACTAAAATCGTCTCTTTATTTGCCGCAAAGACAGTACTCACTGCCGTAGCTTCTGCAATATCACCTGCTGGCGTTGAGGTCCCATGGGCATTGATATAACCGATTTGATCAGCGTGGATTTTTGCATCATTAAGGGCATTTTGCATTGCCAACGCAGCTCCAGCTCCGTCTGCTGGTGGAGATGTCATATGATAGCCATCACCACTCATTCCAAAGCCAACAAGTTCAGCATATATTTTTGCACCACGGGCTTTAGCCTGTTCATATTCTTCAAGCACAATAACACCTGCACCATCGCCAAGTACGAAACCATCTCGGTCAGTATCCCAAGGACGGCTCGCTTTTTGTGGCTCATCATTGCGTGTAGATAATGCACGAGCAGCCCCAAAACCTGCAATACCTAATGGTGTGCTAGCTTTTTCAGCACCGCCTGCTAACATCACATCAGCGTCACCGTAGGCAATCATTCTGGCAGCGTGTCCGATGTTATGAACGCCTGAGGTGCAAGCGGTTGCAATGGTAATATTCGGACCATGTAATTTATAATTAATGGAAAGATGACCCGCGACCATGTTCACAATGGTGGATGGCACAAAAAATGGGCTTACTTTGCGAGCACCACCTTTGAGCAGGGAATGATGATTTTCTTCGATGAGCCCCAATCCCCCAATGCCTGAGCCGATTGCGACACCAATACGATGGCTGTTTTGCTCAGTAATTTCAAGCCCAGCGTCTTCAATGGCTTGCATGCCAGCAGCAATACCGTATTGAATGAAGAGATCCATTTTTTTCGCATCTTTGCGTGAGATATATTGCTCTGTGTTAAAATCTTTAATTTGTGCAGCAAAGGTAGTCGTATAATTCGTGGTATCAAAATTCTCAATAGTATTTACGCCACTTTTGCCTGCTAAAATATTATTCCAAGTAGAATTTACGTCATTACCTAGTGGGGTAATCATCCCAAGTCCTGTAACAACAACGCGACGTTTTGACATATATGTAAGCTCCGAGGGGAGTTGATGAATATTGTTTGGCAGTCTTTAGGTGAAATTTAGGCGGTGTAAAAACCGCCTTGATACAACAGATTATTGATTATTTTGAACGTAATCAATTGCAGATTGAACTGTTGTAATTTTTTCAGCTTCTTCATCAGGAATTTCGATGTCGAATTCTTCTTCTAAAGCCATTACAAGTTCAACGGTGTCAAGTGAGTCTGCACCTAAATCTTCAACGAATGACGCTTCAGGTTTAACTTCTTCTTCCTTAACGCCTAATTGTTCAACAATGATTTTTTTTACGCGTTCTTCAATGCTCATTTTTAGTTTCCTATATTGTATATCGCCAAGAGCGACCAGATAAAAATCGTATGATAGTGTATAACAAGTTAGACTTGTGAGGGCATCTCAGCGCACTACATACTATGCAAATTTGGTTATAGGCTCAATACGTTATAACCATAATCGATACCGAGCTAGATTTTACCATTATCAACGCGCGGTTGTCATCTTTTTCTTAAATCCGATAACCGCACTTTGATTTAGCTCATATATAAGCCACCATTAACATGCAATGTGGTGCCAGTAATATAGCCTGCATCATCACTTGCAAGAAAGGCTGCTGCTTTAGCAATCTCTTGCGGTTCGCCTAAACGTGCGGCTGGCACATTGGCTAAAATACCTTGTTTTTGTTCATCGGTTAATGCGTCGGTCATATCCGTTGCGATAAATCCTGGGGCAATAACGTTAACAGTAATGCCACGGCTAGCCACTTCGTGTGCTAGTGATTTAGAAAAACCAATGACCCCTGCTTTGGCGGCACAGTAATTGGCTTGCCCAGGGTTGCCCATAGAGCCAACAACTGAACCAATATTGATAATACGTCCAAAGCGTTTTTTCATCATCGGACGGAGAACCGCTTTGCTGAGATGAAAAATAGAATTTAAGTTCGTGGTAATGATCTCATTCCATTCATCGTCTTTCATGCGCATCATTAAATTATCACGTGTAATTCCAGCATTGTTGACCAAAATATCAATATCGCCGACCGCACTTTTAACCTCGGCGAGTAGTGTCTCAATTGAGGTGGTGTCTGTTACATTTAATACCATACCGCGACCAGATTCACCCAGATAATTTGAAATAGCTTGCGCACCGCTTTCACTGGTTGCTGTACCAATAACAGTGCACCCTAGAGCGGCGAATTCTTGTGCGATAGCTTTACCAATACCGCGGCTTGCTCCAGTGACTAATGCGATTTTTCCTTTCATACAATGTCCTTACTCCGCTAAAATATCGACAACGGCGTTGAGTGACTGAATGTCATTAACCGCCATTGCCTCCAATGATTTATTGATACGTTTGGTAAGTCCTGTTAAGACTTTGTTTGGCCCGATTTCGACTAACATATTGACCCCAAGTGATGCTATTTTTTCCACACTTTCACTCCAGCGAACAGGGCTATATAGCTGACGAACTAAGGCATTGCGAATGTCATCTGCGTCGTTTTCTTGTTTGACATCGACATTATTAATGACGGGAACGAGCGGTTGTTTGAAGCTGATTGAATCCAGTGCAACAGCAAGTTGATCGGCAGCAGGCTTCATCAATGCGCAATGTGATGGTACGCTGACCGCCAATGGTAAAGCCCGTTTTGCACCAGCCTCTTTACACAGTTGTGCTGCACGCTCAACCGCACTTTTAATGCCGGCAATCACCACTTGTCCTGGTGAGTTAAAGTTCACCGCTGAAACTACCTCACCTTCTTGAGCTTTGGCACAGCAGTCAATAATCGTTTGATCGTCTAAGCCAATAATCGCATACATCGCACCAGTGCCTTGCGGAACAGCTTTTTGCATTAAACGGCCTCGTAATTCAACCAGTTTGATTGCATCTTGGAAATCAATCACACCAGCACAAACAAGGGCTGAAAATTCACCCAAGCTATGTCCAGCCATGACGGTTGGTTTGAGTTCAGGATAACGTTCTTGCCATACTCGAAAAATCGCGACACTAGCAGCCAATAATGCTGGTTGCGTGCGCCAAGTTTGGTTTAACTCTTCCGCCTCACCTTGTTGCACCAATGCCCAAAGATCATAGCCGAGAACCGCACTTGCTTGTTTAAATGTCTCTTCAACAATCGGAAATTGTGTTGCCAATTCCGCTAGCATACCAACGGCTTGTGAGCCTTGACCAGGAAAAACCATAGCAAATGTTTTCATGTTAAATCCTCATTATCGTTTGCTATAAAATCTAAATGCGTAAACCATAAAGTGCGGTTAGAATCGCACTAATACAGAGCCCCATGTTAAACCGCCACCGAATGCTTCCATCAACACAAGTTGCCCACGCTGAATGCGTCCATCGCGCACAGCTTCATCTAATGCACTCGGAATGCTGCCTGCTGAGGTATTGCCGTGACGATCAAGGGTAACAACCACTTGAGACATATCCATATCCAATTTTTTGGCAGTTGCACTGATAATGCGCAGATTTGCTTGATGCGGCACAAGCCAATCAATGTCGCTTTTGGCGAGATTATTGGCTTGCAGCGTTTCTTCCACTACATTTGCTAGTTGGCGTACAGCGATTTTAAATGTTTCATTACCTTGCATTTGTAAAAATTCAGGTGATGGCTCAAGGCGACTGCGTGTGGCATTTTTCAATGTGAGAATGTCATTTTGCGTCGGATCACTGTGTAGGTGCGTGGATAAAATACCCGCTTCATTACTGGCGGTAAGTAAGACTGCGCCCGCACCATCCCCGAATAAAATCACTGTGCCACGATCGTGTTCATCAAGTGCACGGGAAAAAAGGTCAGCCCCAATGACGAGTGCATTTTTGACTTTGCCAGTGCGGATAAATTGATCTGCTACGCTTAAAGCGTACACAAAACCAGAGCAGGCGGCAGCAATATCAAATGCGATAGCATCACTAATACCTAGTGCAAGTTGTACAGAGCAGGCGGCACTTGGAAAAGCATATTGATTACTGGTTGTCGCAACTAAAATGAGGTCAATGTCTTGAGGATCGATGGCAGCCATAGTCAGACAGTTTTGTGCGGCTTGTGTCGCCATCGTGATGACAGTTTCATCACACCCAGCAATACGACGTTCGCGTATGCCAGTGCGAGTGACAATCCACTCATCGGATGTGTCAACCATAGTTTCTAAATCAGCATTCGTTCTAATATGCGATGGCAGATAACTGCCAGTGGCTAAAATTTTACTAAACATACGCATCCTGAGATGTTGTTATTCATTATCCTTGATTGGGCGCGGCGATTGGCTCAATGCAAGTCCCTGTTGAATTTGCTGTACAATGTTTGACCGCACTTGCCATTTTGCCTGTTCAATTGCGTGTAAAAATGCACGTTGATTCGCACCACCATGGCTTTTTACCACTACAGCGGTGAGCCCGAGTAACGACGCACCGTTATATTGATCGGGATTAAATTGTTTAAATTGCGGAAACCAACGAGCAATAGCCCATTTCCCGACTTTTTTCAGCCCTTTTTGTATCACAGAAGGCGATTGATTGCCACGTTTGAATAAAGAAAGCATGTTTTTTGCGCTACCTTCGAGCGTTTTTAACGCAATATTCCCTGCAAAGCCATCGGCCACGATGACATCTGCGACACCGTTGAGTAATAAATTCCCTTCAATGTAGCCGATATAATTGAGCTGCGTGGTTTGATGGATTAACTCTGCGGCTTCTCGGATAGCTTTCAGGCCTTTGAGCTCTTCAATGCCAATGTTAAGTAATGCGACCCGTGGATAAACTAATTGTAATTGATTTTCAGCAAAAACGGCACCCATTTGAGCAAATTGTGTTAAAACCTGTGCGGAACAATCTATGTTGGCACCGAGATCAAGCATCACGCTTTGCTTGCCTTCTATCGTTGGAATAAGCGAGACCAGTGCTGGGCGAATAATGCCTGGTAAAGGTTGCAAAATCACCTTCGCCAGCCCCATTAAAAGTGCGGTATCGCCAGCACTTACGCACGCAGACGCCTTACCATCCCGCACCGCTTCAATGGCTAAACGCATTGAGCTGCCTTTGGAGCGACGTAATGCGATAGAAAGACCGTGATCATTTTTAATGACTTTATCGCAGTGATGTAAGGTAATACGTGACGTGATATTGGTAGGGCAATTTTCAAAAAAAGGGGTGATTTGGTGGCGATCGCCAAACAATAATAATTCGAGCGTTGGATCACTTTCCAATGCTTGACGTGCAGCAGGGCAAGTAATACGGGGACCAAAGTCCCCGCCCATCATATCTAACGCAAGGGTTAGACGAGTCAATGTCGTTCCTTAAAGCATCAATATTATTTATTGATTACTTTACGACCACGATAGTAGCCATCCGCGGTTACATGATGACGTAAATGGGTTTCACCTGTTTCTTTATCAATTGAAACAGCTGCAGTGGTTAAAGCATCATGTGAACGACGCATGTCACGACGAGCGCGAGATTTTTTGTTTTGTTGAACAGCCATTGGCTATACTCCTAAATTACTTTTGCTTTTTTAAATTAGCTAATACAGCGAACGGGTTTGGTTTTTCCGCATCGGCGGGTAAGTCGCCAAAAACCTGTTCAGCCACGGACACTTCACAGTGTTCTATGTTATGTTTTGGAACAAGGGGTAGTGCAAGGATTAACTCATCTTCCACCACCTCGAGCAAATCTACTTCCCCAAATTCATTCATTTCAAGGGGTTCGTAGTACTCAGGTAGTTTTTCTGCCTGATCCTGATTTGACACGGGCGAGTACGTAAAGCGACTTGCCAATGTCATTATAAAAGGTTTACCACAGCGTTGACAAATTAGCTCAACATCAATTGTTGCATTGCCTTTTATGACCACTAAACGTTGCGGATCAATCTCAAACGACATCGTCGCCTGCGCATTGCCCAACACTTGACTGACGCTATCGTGCAAACGCTCAAGCTGGTTGGGCGCATAATATCCAGCGTATTCCAATCGCCGTTGTGCGGCTTTAATTGGATCAACAGTCAGAGGAAGTTTAACCTTTTGCATAGGGAGCGCATATTAACCGCACAACGCAAAATAGTCAACTAGATAAACGAAAAAAGTCAAAGTGCGGTATAAAAATGAAATGGCTTGAAATCGGCAAAATGATCCCAATATTGTTAAGCAATGGCTAAACATAACCAACGGAGCAACGAATGAGCTATTTCGACCGCATAAAAATTGCATTTCACTACCTTGTGCCGCAACTGCCACTGACGCGTTTGGCTGGCTGGTTTGCACAGAAAAAGTGGGGCACATTAACCCATGGGGTAATCAAATTATTCGCTTGGCATTATAACATTAATTGGCAAGAGGCGGAAAAATCACGCCCAAGTGATTATGCCAGCTTTAATGACTTTTTTATCCGTAGACTCAAAGCCGATGCACGCCCAATAGATGGGCGTGATGTGGCGGTGTTCCCTGCCGACGGGCATATTAGCGAACTCGGCCGTATTGAACAAGGGCAGCTATTACAGGCAAAAGGGCATTCATTTTCATTGTCTGACTTGCTTGCTGGCGATGACAGTATGCTACCGCACTTTGAGCAAGGGCAGTTTACGACGGTTTATCTTTCGCCACGTGATTATCATCGTGTGCATATGCCAGTTTCAGGCACGTTGCGCAAGATGGTGTATGTACCAGGCGCACTTTTTTCGGTTAATCCCTTTTTAAGTGAGCATATTCCTCATTTATTTGCCCGTAATGAACGTGTGATTTGTTATTTTGAGACCGATTTTGGTCCAATGGTACAAATTCTTGTTGGGGCGACGATCACGGCAAGTATTAGCACAACATGGGCTGGCGTGATTAATCCACCACGCACGAAAGAGATTCAAACATGGGAATATCCACAGGAAGGAGAAAGTGCGGTCAAATTAGCAAAAGGCGAGGAAATGGGCGCATTTCGATTAGGCTCAACCGTAATAACATTGTTTAGCCAGGATGCGATTGCATTGCTACCGCACTTTACTTCAGGTAGTGCGGTGCAAATGGGGCAAGCAATGAGTGCACCGAAAACAGATAATTCAACCAACAATTAAAGGAAACATTATGACAGATTTTTTTAACAACGTAAAACTGCAAACAACCGAACAACAAGGCAGCTATGGCATTGGCTTGCAAATCGGACAGCAATTAGTTCAAAGCCAACTTCCTGTTGATGTGAATGCCGTTGCCAAAGGCATTTTTGATGTGTTAAATCAAAATCCGCCCGCCGCCGATCTCAATGCCGTAGGGCAAGCCTTACAACAAATGGAGCAGGTGGCAAGAGAGCGACAACAAGCGCAATTTAAAGAAATTGAAGCTGCTGGCAAGGCTTTTTTAGAAGAAAACAAACAAGCTGACGGTGTGAATGTTACGGAAAGTGGTTTGCAATACCAAGTGTTGACTGAAGGTAACGGCAAGGTGCCAAGCGCGAATGATAAAGTGCGGGTGCATTATACCGGTAGCCTGCCAGATGGTACCGTATTCGACAGTTCTGTACAGCGTGGACAACCAGCCGAGTTTCCAGTGAATGGCGTGATCAAAGGCTGGACAGAAGCATTAACGATGATGCCAGTTGGATCGAAATGGCGTTTGGTGATTCCGCATGAGCTTGCCTATGGTGAACGTGGTGCAGGTCAAGCAATTCCACCGTTTAGCACATTAGTATTTGATGTGGAATTATTAGACATTCTATAAACCGCACTTTAGTCTTTCAGAAAGCAAAATGATTAAGATCATTTTGCTTTTTTTATGTGAAAAAGAAAATTATGCGTTAAATCAAATTTTCTACAATTACTGCTTGCCTGTTACCTTAAATTGAGTACGATCGCGCGTAGATTTTCAAAAAATATCAGCATTTTTCTCAAAAAATTTTAAGGAACACGTTATGTTATATCTTGAGTTTTTATTTTTGCTTGTCATGCTTTATACAGGCAGCCGCTTTGGTGGCATTGGGCTTGGTGTGGTATCAGGTATCGGCTTAGTGATTGAAGTTTTTGTGTTGCGTATGCCGCCAACGTCACCGCCGATCAATGTGATGTTAATCATTATTGCGGTGGTTACTTGTGCCTCCATTTTGGAAGCGGCGGGCGGTTTGAAATATATGTTACAAATTGCAGAACGCATTTTGCGCAGCAATCCAAAACGGGTCACCATTCTGGGTCCATTGGTCACTTACACCATGACCTTAATGCTCGGCACAGGTCATGCAGTTTATACCATTATGCCAATCATCGGTGATGTGGCGTTGAAAAATAACATCCGCCCAGAACGCCCAATGGCGGCGGCCTCTGTGGCATCTCAGCTCGGGATTACAGGAAGCCCAATTTCCGCAGCCGTGGTGTATTACCTCGGGCAAGTGGTAAAAATTCCAAGTTTTGAGCACATCACTCTGGTTAGTATTGTTGCGGTGACCATTCCTGCCACATTGCTGGGCACAATTGCATTGTCATTATATAGCTTACGTCGCGGTAAAGAATTGCAAGATGACCCAGAATATCAACGCCGTTTGCAAGATCCAGTATGGCGTGAGCGTATTGCCAATACAATAAGCACGACGTTAAATGAAGAATTGCCAACATCTGCACGCAATGCTGTGTTGCTATTTATCCTCGCCTTGGTAACTATCGTGATTGTGGCGGTAATGCCAGAGATCCGCACTTTAGGGGATGCTGAAAAGCCCGTTTCCATGACCCTTATCATCCAAATGATGATGCTCGCCTTTGGTGGTATTATCATGATCGCCACTAAAACACATCCGCAGAATGTGCCGAATGGAGTGGTATTTAAATCAGGAATGGTCGCCGCGATTGCCATTTTCGGGATTGCGTGGATGAGCGATACCTACTTTAGCTACGCTATGCCGTCGTTCAAAGCGGGTGTGACTGAGATGGTGGAATCTTATCCGTGGACATTTGCCTTTGCGTTGTTTGCCGTGTCTGTTGTCATCAACAGCCAAGCAGCCACCGCACGGATGATGTTGCCAGTGGGTTTAGCCATCGGTTTGCCTGTGCCATTGTTGATCGGTTTGATGCCAGCGACCTACGGTTACTTCTTCATTCCAAATTATCCGTCAGACATCGCCACCATCAACTTTGATGTGACTGGCACCACCAAAATAGGTAAATTCTATTTCAACCACAGCTTTATGGCACCCGGTTTAGTCGGGGTTGTTGTGGCGTGTTTTGTCGGTTATACCCTTGCATACACTATATTATAACGATATAAAAAGGTTCTACTTAAAAGTGCGGTTATGACAGACCGCACTTTTATTTTTTAGGTTTAACAGACGAGGCCTACTTGCCTCAATCCTCGCTGGGTTATTCGTTTTGCTAGCGCAGAAAGATAAAATGTGCTAATTTTTGAAAAAAAAGACCAATGAGTTAAAAATAATGAGTGATGATCAACATATCGATGTTCAAGAGCCGAGTAAAAAAGGCTTTTTTGGGAGTTTGTTTAGCCGTATTTTCCAAGGGGAAGTTAAAAATCGTAACGAATTAGTGGAAGTGATTCGTGATTCTGAACAAAATGATCTCATCGATCAAGATACCCGTGAAATGATTGAAGGGGTAATGGAAATTGCCGAGCTACGCGTGCGTGATATCATGATCCCGCGTGCGCAGATTGTTTTTATCAATAAAGAGCAAAGCCTTGATGAATGCTTGGATATTATCATTGAATCTGCACACTCTCGCTTTCCTGTCGTGAGTGATGAGCGTGATAATGTTGAAGGATTATTACTGGCAAAAGATCTATTACCTTTTTCTCGCTCCACCGCGACGGCATTTGATATGCAGTCCATTCTACGTCCAGCCGTGATTGTGCCAGAAAGTAAGCGAGTGGATCGCATGCTCAAAGAATTCCGAGCGGAGCGCTTTCACATGGCGATCGTGGTCGATGAATTTGGTGCGATTTCAGGATTAGTAACGATTGAAGATATTCTTGAGCAAATTGTGGGCGATATTGAAGATGAATTTGATGAGCAAGGTGCGGATGACATTCGTCAGCTCTCGCGTCATACGTTTTCTGTGCGTGCGTTAACGGATATTGAAGATTTTAATGAGCGTTTTAACACTCATTTTGATGCTGAAGAAGTAGACACTATCGGTGGCGTGATTATGCAAGCCTTTGGCTATTTACCAACGCGTGATGAAGAAATTGAGCTTGAAGGGCTCGTGTTTAAGGTTTCGGCTGCCGATAGCCGTAAAATTATCCAATTACGCGTGCGAGTGCCTGATGAGCTGATTGCTAAGGCAGATGACGAGAACCCGCAAGAGTAAAGCATGAGATTTGCATTTTTATTCTATCTACTCAGTGCGACCGCACTTGGTGTGCTGGGCGTGTTGGCATTTTCGCCGTTTGATTATTGGCTTGTTGCTTTTATCAGCACACTTGGACTTTTGTATTTTGCCACTCATTCACAGCGTAAAACCGCACTTTGGGGCAGCTATTTTTGGGGATTGGGTTTCTTTGCCTTTGGTATTAACTGGATTCACGTTAGCATTAACCTTTTTGGCGGCGTGCCGCTCATATTCAGCTTTCTTGCTGTTGGCGTGTTAGCGGCGTATCTTGCACTTTATCCGCTATTATTTGCTTATATACTCCAACGTTTTCAGATTAAAAGTGCGGTCGCCATGGCAATAGTTTGGACAATCACCGAGTTTTTACGCGGCTGGGTAATGACAGGATTCCCATGGTTGCAACTCGGTTATTCTCAAATCGACAGCCCCTTTAGCGGTATAGCGCCCCTTCTTGGTGTACAGGGCGTAACCTTTTTTATCGTGTTTGCTTGTGGGCAACTACTTACATTGTGCAAACCTGACCGCACTTTGCCTATTTCTGTTCGCATAACCGCTTTGTTGAGCCTTGCAGTGGTATCAGGTGGGGTATTATTATTGCATAATGCCAATTTTCAGGGGCAAAAAACACAACGTGCGACAGCTCAAACCATTACCCTTGTACAGGGCAATATTGAACAAAATAGGAAATGGGATCCTGCTTATGCGGAAAAAACACTAGCGATTTACCAAGCGTTAATCCAACCGCACTTAGGCAAAAGTGATGTGATTATTTTGCCAGAAGCCGCCATTCCTGTGGTGGAAAATCGGGTGCAGAGATTATTGCTCAGTTGGCAACAAGCAGCGTTAGAAAAGGGCAGTGAATTAATCGTTGGTACAGTATATGCAGATCACGCACAGCAGCGTTTTTATAACTCAATTATTACCCTTGGCAACCCAACCGCACTTTATCAACAGGCTGAAAGTGCGGTGCGTTATAACAAACATCACCTTGTGCCTTTTGGGGAATATGTGCCGCTGGAGTCCATGTTACGCCCATTAGGCACGATGTTTGACCTACCAATGTCGAATTTTACCCAAGGGGATTTTTTACAAAACGCATTGAAAACGCAAAAAAGCACAATGACGGCGGCAATTTGCTACGAAATTGTCCTTGGCAGTCAGCTACAACAAAATCTCGCTCATAATAAAAGTGAGTACATACTCACTATTTCCAATGATGCATGGTTTGGCGACACCATCGGTCCGTGGCAGCATTTACAAATGGCACGCATGAGAGCGTTAGAAAATGGTAAAACGGTGATTCGTGCGACTAATAACGGTATTACTGCATTTATCAATGCGCATGGAAAAATCACCGCGCAAGCACCACAGTTTCAAGCAACCACGCTGACCGCCACGTTGGAAAATGAAAATATCATCACCCCTTACAGTCAGTTTGGCGACAAATTGCTTTACGGCTTGTTACTAATATTGGCTTTATTCAACATCACAAGCTATGGATTACGGTACAAAATTCAGCAAATCGCACAACGAGAAAAACAAAAAAGCTAGCAGTTGCTAGCTTTTGATTAACGGCTGCGGAATACAATTCGCCCTTTGCTTAAATCATAAGGCGTTAATTCCACAGTTACCTTATCACCCGTTAAAATACGAATATAATTTTTACGCATTTTGCCCGAAATATGTGCGGTCACAACGTGACCATTTTCCAACTCCACACGAAACATCGTGTTCGGCAAGGTTTCCAAAATGGTACCCTGCATTTCAATGCTATCTTCTTTTGCCATAGTTCCTCTAATTTACACAACTTTATCGCATAGCCTGTTTATCAAGCTATAAATTTAAAAACGCTCTATTATAGCGAGAAGAATGCGTTTCTAAAAGACCTTTGTAAAATTTTGAGGAATATCACATACTTTGCTTGCTTGCTTGCTTGCTTGCTTGCTTGCTTGCTTGCTTGCTTGCTTGCTTGCTTGCAAGTATAATCGTCATAACCAGCACTGGTTATAAATATAACCAGAAATTAGTGAAATTTGTTATATTTTTGGTTATAGCTATTGATGGTGATGTATGTATAAAATTCTCATAACAGGTGGTGCGGGGTTTATTGGCTCGGCGGTGGTGCGGTACGTGATTGAACACACCCAAGATGCGGTGGTGAATGTCGACAAGCTGACCTATGCGGGCAATCTTGAATCGCTGGCGAGTGTGGCAGATAATGGGCGTTATGCCTTTGAGCAGGTGGACATTTGCGATCGTCCTGCACTTGACCGCGTGTTTGCCAAGCATAAACCTGATTGTGTAATGCACCTCGCAGCAGAAAGCCATGTGGACCGCTCCATTGATGGGCCTGCGGCGTTTATTGAAAGCAATATTGTCGGTACCTACACGCTGCTAGAGACCAGCCGTGCCTATTGGCAGAATTTGGATCAGGATCGCAAAGAGCGGTTTCGCTTTCACCACATCTCCACTGATGAGGTCTATGGCGATTTAGAAGGTACGACCGCACTTTTCACCGAAACTACGCCGTATGCGCCAAGTAGCCCGTATTCTGCTTCTAAAGCCTCAAGTGATCATCTTGTACGAGCGTGGCACCGCACTTTTGGCCTGCCAACATTGGTGACTAATTGCTCAAATAATTACGGTCCTTATCATTTTCCTGAAAAACTGATTCCATTAATGATATTGAACGCCCTTGAGGGTAAGCTGTTACCTGTCTATGGTGATGGCCAGCAGATTCGCGATTGGCTATTTGTGGAAGATCACGCCCGTGCGCTTTATACCGTGGTCACACAGGGTAAAGTGGGTGAAACCTATAACATCGGTGGGCATAATGAAAAAACTAACCTCACCGTGGTGCAAACCATTTGTGATTTATTAGAAGAATTAGCACCACAGAAACCGCAAGGTGTGGCGCAATATCGCGATTTGATCACCTTTGTGAATGATCGCCCAGGTCATGATTTACGTTATGCCATTGATGCCAGCAAAATCGCCCGCGATCTGGGTTGGAAGCCGCAAGAAACCTTTGAAAGCGGCATTCGTAAAACGGTACAGTGGTATCTTGATAACCCAACGTGGTGGCAACGTGTGCAAGACGGCTCTTATAGTCGTGAACGTCTTGGCACTGGGCAATAACAAGGAGCGCGTATGAAAGGCATTATTCTTGCAGGTGGCTCTGGCACACGCCTTTATCCCATCACACGCGGTGTGTCGAAGCAGCTTCTGCCTGTTTATGACAAGCCGATGATTTATTATCCTCTCTCTGTGTTGATGCTTTCTGGCATTCGCGAGATTTTGATTATCACCACCCCTGAAGACAACGATAGCTTCAAGCGATTGCTTGGCGATGGCAGCGACTTTGGCATTCAACTCAGTTATGCCGTGCAGCCTAAGCCTGAAGGTCTGGCGCAGGCGTTTCTTATCGGTGAAGAGTTTTTAGCTGGTGATAGTTGTTGTCTTGTGCTGGGTGACAACATTTTCTTCGGGCAATCGTTCACGCCATTGCTGCACAAAGCGGTTAATCGTAAAGAAGGTGCAACGGTCTTTGCCTATCAAGTGAAAGATCCTGAGCGTTTTGGTGTAGTGGATTTTGATGAAAACTATAAAGTGCGGTCAATTGAAGAAAAACCTGAAAAGCCGAAATCCAACTGGGCAGTGACGGGGCTTTATTTTTACGACAACCGCGTGGTGGAGTTTGCCAAACACGTTAAGCCATCTGCACGCGGGGAGCTGGAAATTACCTCGATCAATAAGATGTATCTTGATGCTGGCGCGCTAAATGTACAACTACTGGGGCGTGGCTTTGCGTGGCTAGATACGGGGACGCACGAAAGCCTCAATGAGGCTGCCTCGTTTGTGCATACCATCCAAAATGTGCAAGGTCTGCAAGTCGCCTGCCTTGAGGAAATAGCTTGGCGCAATGGCTGGCTGAGCACCGACAAAGTCCATCAACTCGCCACCGCACTGAGCAAAAATGAATATGGGCAGTATTTGTTGAAATTAGTAAAATAATAATGTTGGAGTTTTTATGATAAGAAAATGTTTATTCCCTGCAGCCGGCTACGGAACGCGTTTTTTACCTGCGACTAAATCTATGCCAAAAGAAATGATGCCCGTTGTGAATAAGCCATTAATAGAGTATGGTGTTGAGGAGGCAATTGAAGCCGGCATGGAAGACATGTGTATTGTCACTGGGCGGGGTAAATATTCTTTGATGGATCACTTTGACAAAAATTATGAGCTTGAGCATCAGATTAAAGGAACGAATAAAGAACCTTTGCTGGATGATATTCGCAAAATCATTAATTCAGCGAGTTTCACATTTATTCGTCAAGGAGAAATGTTAGGTTTGGGCCACGCTATCTTGGTTGGGCGTGAACTGGTAGGTGATGAACCTTTTGCTGTAGTTTTGGCAGATGACCTTTGTATTAACCAAGGCGATGGCGTGTTGGCGCAAATGGTTCAGCTTTATAACCAATTCCGCTGTACAATTGTTGCGGTTGAAGAAGTGCCTGAAAGTGAAACCAATAAGTACGGTATTATTGATGGCGTACAATTAAGTGAAGATCTCTACCGCGTGGAAAATATGGTTGAAAAACCAGAATTAGGTACAGCGCCAACAAATTTAGCCATTATTGGTCGTTATATCCTCACACCAGATATTTTTACTTTGCTTGAGAATACACCTGCCGGCAAAAATGGTGAAATTCAAATCACAGATGCGTTGCTGCAACAAGCTAAGAACGGTTGCGTTATTGCCTATAAATTCAAGGGTAAACGATTTGACTGCGGCAGTGTGGAAGGGTTTATTGACGCGACAAATTACTGCTACAAGCATATCTATTTAAAAGAAACAGATATTGATCTCGCTGAGCAAAAAACACAAAAGATTGAAGAGAACAAACATGAATAAACTTAAAGATGCTATCAGTGATGTAGGGCTAGCCTTTAAAGAATATTATCTATGGACGACATTAGGCTGGTATGATGTGTTAGCCCGTTATCGACGCTCAACCCTTGGGCCATTTTGGATCACTTTGAGCATGGCAATCACAATCAGTGCAATGGGGCCATTATATGGCTCCCTCTTTGGGCATGATATGAGTGACTTTGTACCGCACTTAGCACTGGGCATGATCTTTTGGGCGTTAATCTCGTCATCGATTAATGACTTTTGTGGTGCATTTGCTGAAGCCGCACACTATCTAAAACAGACAAAAATTTCACCTGTAGTATTCATTTTGCGCGTTTTGCATCGTCAATTTATTATCTTTTTGCACAATTTTTTGCTTTATCCCGTGATATTATTGATCTTTTGGAAGCCAATATCCTTAGATGTTTTACTCATATTGCCCGCCTTTTTTATCACAATGATAAATCTATTCTGGATAGGTATTGTAATTTCGATTTTCTGTACACGCTACCGCGATATGTTGCCCGTTATTAACAGCATTATCACATTGCTCTTTTTTGTTACACCAATTATTTGGAGCATGGAACAATTGCCAGAAGACAGACGCTACCTCGCTTTATGGAATCCCTTCGCTATTTTGCTGGACCTTTTACGAACACCGCTGCTCGGTGGCACACCAGACCCAAGCCATTGGATATCAGGAATATTGATTGCGTTGGGAGGGCTTATTTTCGCCTTTTTTGTGTTTATGAAAACACGCCACAGAATTACATATTGGCTTTAATGGAGGGATGAAAATGCATATTAAACTTGAAAATGTATCAGTCCGCTTTCCTATCTATGATGCCAAGCAACGTTCATTTAAGCAAACCATGCTCAATGCAGCAACTGGTGGGCGGATTATTCAAGGCCCTGGCAGTTTGACAGAGATTGAAGCATTAAAAAATATTCATCTTGATATTCAAGAAGGCGATCGAGTGGCGTTGATTGGCCACAATGGATCAGGCAAAACGACATTGCTGAGAGTGTTAGCTGGTGTTTATACGCCAGTTGAAGGCTCAATCAGTGTTAAAGGGAAAGTAACAAGCTTGCTCGATTCAATGCTGGGTATGGATGGAGAAGCAACAGGGCTTGAGAATATTAAACTTAGAGGATTATTTCTAGGTTTAAAACCTAAACACACATCTCAATTGATTGATGAAATTGTTGAGTTTAGTGAGTTGGGTGACTTTATTAACATGCCAGTGAGGACCTACTCGAGTGGTATGGTGCTGCGCTTAGCCTTTGCTATCTCAACCAGTACTCAACCTGAAATTCTTTTAATGGATGAGTGGATGAGTGTGGGTGATGAGCAATTTAGGAATAAGGCTGAAAAAAGATTAGAAGAATTTGTTAATAAAGCAGGAATTTTGGTTATGGCAACCCATGATCAAGGACTAGCTGATAGAGTTTGTCAAAAACATATTCATTTAGAGCATGGTAAAATTAATATAGCTTAAAGGTTGAAAAATGGAAAATATATCATTGTATACAGTATACCACAAATCATCTCATATATTGAATAATGCAAATATTAAACCAATTCAGGTTGGAACTGGACTTAAAATCCCTGAAATTAATTTAAGAGATAATACAGGTGAGAATATTGCGGAAAAAAATAATTCATTTTGTGAGTTAACCGCACAATATTGGGCCTGGAAGAATGATCAAGATTCTAATTACATTGGTCTCATGCACTATAGACGATTTTTTGATTTCAATACTTATGATGAAAGAGAAGAAAATAATTGGGGACTATTAGAAGTAGATAATTTTACATTAGATTTTTGTGAGCAATATGGATTGAATGAATCTACAATTGAATCTCAAGTTGTACCTTATGATATTGTGTTGCCTAATCCATGGGATTTGACAAAAGCAGGCTGGAGAAATGTTAGACATAATTATATAAATTCGGCTTATCACCATGAAAGAGATTTAAAAGAAACAAGAAATGTAATCGAAAAACTGTATCCAGAATATATTTATTCATTTGATAAAGTTATGCGTAGTTCTAAGGTTATAACTACGAATATGTTTATAATGAAAAAAGAAATTTTTAATGATTATTCTAAATGGTTATTTGATATACTGTTTCAGCTTGAAAAACAGATTGATATCTCAAGCTATGATGCACAAGAAAAGCGTGTCTTTGGTTACTTATCAGAAAGACTATTGAATGTATGGCTTGATTATCAATTATCTGAGAATAAAAAATTAAGAGTAAATTACTTAAGACGTGTTTTTGTCAAAAATACAGAAAGTAAAAATTGGTATTCAATAAAACCTGAAACTAATAAAGAGATTGTGAGTGTTGTCATAGCATCAGATAACAATTATGTTCCTCATTTAGCATCTTTGATACTATCAATCATAGAAAATTTAGATGATAAATTTTATTTAGATCTGATTATTCTTGATGGTGGAATTAGTATTTATAATCATAATATGCTGCAAGCCTTATGCAGAAATTTTGATGCTAATATTCAGTTTTTAGATCTAAAATCAGAATTTAACAATCTATCTGTTCATATGCATTTTTCTAAAGCAACATTCTATCGTTTGATTCTTGATAGACTGGTTACAGATAGAGATCGTGTTCTATATATTGACTGCGATACAATTGTTAATCAAGATTTGAGTAAATTGTTTTTTATGGATCTTGAGGGCAAAGCGATTGGTGCTGTTTTTGACTATATCATGCATCACTTTTGTCAAGCAGGAATACCCTCTATAAGTGATATTGGTAGCATAAAATCTAAAGAGTATCTTGAGGATTATGTAGGACTGAAAAATCGTTGGAATAAATATTTCCAAGCAGGCGTGATTTTATTTGATCTAGAAAAGTTACGCAGGCTAGATTTATCAGACGTAATGGTGAAAGCCTTAATTGAGAAAAAATATTGGTTTCTTGATCAAGATATTTTAAATAAATATTTTAGTAATAATATTAAATTTATATCACCTAAGTGGAATGTGGTGAACTGTGGTGATGAGATATTCAATGGACTTTCGCATGATCAAATTAGCGAAATTGAAGATGCAAGAAAGGATCCTTATATTATCCATTATGCTGGTTATGAAACAAAACCTTGGAATAATCCCGAAGCTAGATTTAATGAATATTATTTCTATTACCTAAGAAAAACGTTTTGGTATGAAGAAGTCTTGTTTAAATTTAATAAGAATAATAACGATAAGGCAGAAAGTACTGTTTTTGTCCAAACTATAACACCAAAAAGTTTTAAATGGAAACTAGCTAAAAAAGTTTGGAATCGTTTGCCTTCCTTTATGAAAGTTAGATTGAATAAATTAAAAGAATATCTGAAAAATAGGCTTTGATGATGAAACATATATATGCTTTTGATAGTCTAAGAGGTATATTTTCTCTGATTGTTGTATATTCTCATTTTATGGGATTTAACTTGAATTGGAGCAATTTTTATTTCATACCTCAATAATTTGGTTTTTAGACAAATTGACTTTTTATAATGAATTGGAATTATTATTTAAGATTTTAATTTTTTCTGTTTTTCTATTTCCAATATCGTACATAAGCTATCATTTGATTGAAAAAATTATATATATTTAAAGCATAAAATATTAAATTGAGGTGTAAGTAATGAAATTTTTACTCGTAGGTGCAGGTTTTTCTAACGCTGTTATTGCTCGTCAATTAGCTGAGCGAGGCTTTGATGTCACTGTGATTGATAAACGTGATCATGTTGCAGGAAATTGTCATTCTCAACGTGATGAGCAAACAGGTGTAATGGTTCATGTTTATGGCCCACATATCTTTCACACAGATAATGAGCGGGTGTGGCAATATGTTAATCGCTTTGCTGAGATGATGCCTTTCGTTAATCGTGTGAAAACGATAAGCCAAGGGCAAGTGTATTCTTTGCCGATCAACCTCCACACAATTAACCAATTTTTTGGTAAAACATACTCACCTAAGGAAGCTAAAGCGTTGATTGAAAGTAAAGCTGACATGTCGATTACGGAACCCAAAACGTTTGAGGAACAAGCGCAGCGTTTTGTTGGTGATGAGCTTTATAAAGCCTTTTTCTATGGCTATACTAAAAAACAGTGGGGTGTTGAGCCGAAAGAGTTGCCTGCAAGCATCTTGAAGCGTTTGCCTGTGCGTTTTAACTATGATGATAATTATTTTGCTCATCGCTTCCAAGGCATGCCAAAAGAAGGTTATACAGCACTTGTTGAACAAATCCTTCAACATCCAAATATTGAAGTAAAACTGAATACACAATATTATGATGAAATGTATAACCAATATGATCATATTTTTTGGTCAGGTCCGCTTGATGCGTGGTTTGGCTGTGAATTAGGGCGCCTTGGCTACCGCACTTTGGACTTTGAGGCTTTTAGAGACGAAGGCGATTTTCAAGGCAATGCGGTAATCAATTATGGCGATCAAGACGTACCTTACACGCGTATTTCTGAGCACAAGCACTTTGCACCGTGGGAAGAACATGAAAAAACCATCTGTTATAAAGAGTTTTCACGTTTGTGTGAAGAAGATGATATTCCTTATTATCCAATTCGACTTGTCAAAGATAAGGCGCTTTTGAAACAATATGTAGAAAAAGCGCAGAAAGAGAATAAGGTAACTTTTGTCGGTCGTCTTGCAACCTATCGCTATCTCGATATGGACGTCACTATTAAAGAAGCACTAGAAGTGGCTGATGAAGTGATTAATGCGTTGTCTAAACAACAATCGTTAAAACCATTTTATGTTGATATGGGAGTTTGATTTAGGTGAAAGGTCTTGTGATATTCATCGCAACGCATAAAGCATATAGTTTCCCAAGTCATGGAAGCTATGTGCCTATTCAAGTTGGGGCTGAGTGTGCACAAGCCGATCTTGGATTTTGGCGTGATGATGTCGGTGACAATATTTCCAAGAAAAATGCTTCATTTTGTGAGTTGACCGCACTTTATTGTATTTGGCAAAATGCACTTTATTCAAAATTTGACGCTGACCTTATAGGCCTTAATCATTATCGTCGCTATTTTAAAGGTCATTTAGCTTTTAATGATGTTTATATAGCTGAGCCTGAAATGCTTTCTGACTTGCTAACTCAATATGATGTTATTGTTCCTAAGAGAAGAAATTATTGGATTGAGTCTGTTTATTCTCATTACAAACATGCACACAATATAGCTGATTTAGATAAAGTGAGAGCGATTATTAAGTCTGATTTTCCAGACTATGTTGATGCCTTTGATGCTATCATGTCTCAAAAAAAGTTAGCACTTTATAATATGTTTGTGATGTCTGTTGATGATTTCAATGCTTATTGCAAATGGCTATTTACGATTTTGTTTAAGATTGAATCTTACATTGATGTTGTAAATTATGACGCTTATCAAAAGCGTGTTTTTGGATTTTTAGCCGAGCGTCTTTTCAACGTTTGGTTATACAAACAAAAACTTAAAGTGAAAGAGTTACCCGTTGTCAATCTTGAGGGTGAGAATTTACTGCTCAAAGCATTCAATATGATTAGACGAAAATTATTTAAATAAAGGAATGATATGCTAGATGTAAAAAAAATATCACCTAAAGTGAACAAACTTTTTTTAATCTTATGTGATTTTTTTTCACTCTGCATTGCCATTTTTCTTGCTTACTATCTTTCCTTCCCTGATGACTTCTCCCTCTCTGTTGAAGAATTTTATGATTCTGTTGTGCGTTTGAGTTTATTTTTGTTCTCCGCAGTTGGGATTGTGGGCTGGATTTGGGTAGTTTACCGACATTATACTTACCGTAAACCCTTTTGGGATGAGTTGAAAGATATTTATGTCACGCTCTTTATTGGTGCATTGATCAATCTTGCTCTTTTAGTATTTAGTAATAATCATTTTTCGCTTTATACTTGGTGCTATACTTGGCTACTCGCTGGAGTATTACTGCCTTTAGGGCGAATGTTGTGTAAAAAAAACTTGCGTGAACTTGGCACATGGAATATGTCGTGTGCGCTGGTATGTGATGCTCAGAGTTTGAAGGGGGCTTTTCAAGCCATCACCAGTGAAACCTATTTGGGCTACAATATCACAGCAATTGTGCTACAAGGTGAGGGAGAAGAACGCCCGGATCTGATTAGTGGAGTGGAGTATATCACGCCTCCAGAATTTTGGGCACAATTGAACCAGTTCCAAAAGGTGTTTATCGCCTTTGATAATCAACATCCGCTTTTGTTAGAGTGTTGGGTGCGCAAGCTCGCTAAAGAGGGGCTGCGCAATGTATCAATTTTGCCACCACTGCGCGGTGTGCCACTTTATGATGCGGAAGTCTCTCACTTTTTTGGGCATGAAGCAATAGCTCTCCGTATCCATAATAACCTTGCTAAACGCTCTTCTCGTTTTGTTAAGCGTACGTTTGATATTGTGGTTGCATTTCTGTTGCTGGTATTTACCGCGCCATTGTTTTTATATCTAGTATGGCGTATTCGTCAAGACGGTGGTTCAGCTACTTATAGTCAAGTTCGTGTTGGACGTAATGGAAGGGCCTTTCATTGTTATAAATTTAGAACGATGGTAACAAATTCTGCACAGGTATTAAAAAGATTATTACAAAATGATGAGCAAGCGCGAAAGCAGTGGTATGCAACTTATAAGTTAAAAAACGATCCTCGAATTACTAAGATTGGGCATTTATTGCGTCGCACAAGCCTTGATGAGCTTCCACAGTTGTGGAATGTATTAAAAGGCGATATGAGTTTAGTAGGCCCGAGACCAGTAATTCGCCCTGAGTTAAAATTTTATGGTGATGATTTAACTTATTATTATATGGTGCGTCCTGGACTTTCTGGTCTATGGCAGGTGAGTGGACGTAGTGATACAGATTATCCAACGCGAGTGTACCTTGATTGTTGGTATGTCAAAAATTGGGCGTTGTGGAATGATATTGTAATTTTGGCTAAGACTGTCAGTGTAGTGATTAAAGGAAAAGGTGCTTATTAACTAACTCTAACCGCACTTTCACTTTGCTCAATAAAAAAGCCACGTTGTAGTGGCTTTTTTAGTCTTTATATTTTTAATGTAGTTAGGCGTTTTCTTCAAAACGTTTAGCGGCTTCGTCCCAGTTTACCACGATCCAGAACGCTTTGATGTAGTCTGGGCGGCGGTTTTGGTATTTCAAATAGTAGGCGTGCTCCCATACATCGAGACCTAAAATTGGGTAACCTTCGCAGCCTGCAATGTCTTTCCCCATGTATGGGTTATCTTGGTTAGCCGTTGAAACCACAGCCAATTTGCCATCTTTTAACACAAGCCATGCCCAGCCTGAACCGAAACGAGTTGCGGCTGCTTTTTCAAATTCTGCTTTGAACGCATCCACAGAGCCGAAATCACGCTCAATGGCATCTTTCAGTTTGCCTTGTAACGTGGTGTTGAGTTTTAACCCTTTCCAAAACATTGAGTGGTTAACGTGTCCGCCTGCATTGTTGCGAAGTGCGGTGCGTTTGTCGGCTGGGATTTTATCCAAGTTTGAAACTAACTCGATTGGGCATTTGTCGGCCCACTCTGGTAATGTTTCCAGCACAGCATTGGCATTGTTAACGTAGGCTTGGTGGTGTTTGGAGTAGTGGATTTCCATGGTTTCTTTATCAAAGTGCGGTTCAAGCGCATCAAAGGCGTAGCCCAGTTCAGGTAAAGTATAAGCCATAATCATTTCCTTCTTTGTGTTGGTTGCTAGATAATGCGAGTTATTATAGCAAATTTTTTGATCGAGATCATTATTTTAACAATACATTAAAAAAGCGTGCACAAGACACGCTTTTAGGGCAAAGTTCGGTTATTTTGCTTTCACTGCAGTGAGTGCGACCATATTGATAATGCGACGCACCGATGAGGTAGCCGTTAAAATATGTGCTGGTGCTTTTAATCCCATTAGCATTGGCCCTACAGTAATGGCTGTTGTGGCGGCGCGTAAGAGATTATAGCTGATGCGTGCCGATTCCATATCTGGCATGACGAGAAGGTTCGCAGAGCCTTGAATTGGGCTGTCAGGCATAATTTCGCAACGTAATTTTTCATTAAGTGCAATGTCACCGTGCATTTCGCCATCGATGATAAGTTCAGGATCGCGGTCTCTCACTAATTGTAACACTTCACGCATTTTGACCGCACTTGGGTTGTTGTTGGAGCCGTAATTCGAGTTGGAAATTAGAGCCACTTGTGGCTTAATGCCAAATCGTGCCACTTCTTCGGCCGCCATGAGGGTAATTTCGGCGAGGTCTTCCGCACTAGGGTTTTGGTTAACGAAGGTATCAGTAATAAACACATTCCCCATTGGTAGAACAAGGCTGTTGACAGTCGCTGGTGTTTGTACTCCATCTTGTAAGCCGATAATATCAACCAATGTTTTTAGGTGTTTATTGTATGATCCAACTAAACCACAAATCATACCATCTGCTTCGCCGAGGGTAAGTAAGGTTGCCGCAATGGCGGTTGGATTACTACGAATTTCATATTTTGCTAAGGCTGGGGTAACGCCTTTGCGTTTCGTGAGAGAATAGTATTTTTGCCAGCATTGTTGATAACGCTCATCTTGCTCTATGTTGACTAATTCATAGTCAACACCAGGGGTCAGGTGCAAACCTAATTTTTTAATACGTTGTTCTATCACACTTGGGCGACCAATGAGAATTGGTGTGGCAATGCCCAGTGTTGCAATTTCTTGCGCGGCATGCAGCACGCGGTTTTCTTCGCCATCAGCAAAGAGAATGCGTTTTTTCGCCAAACGCGCTTGTGCAAAAATCGGTTTCATAAAGAGGTTTGTTTTGTAAACAAACTGAGTCAGGCGTTCGATATACAGGTCAAAATCATTAATTGGACGTTGTGCCACCCCTGAGTCCATCGCAGCTTTTGCAACCGCTGGTGCGATTTTAATAATTAAGCGTGGGTCAAATGGTTTTGGAATGAGGTAATCTGGGCCGAAGGCAAGTTCTTGATCACCATAAGCACTGCTAACCACTTCATTTTGCTCAGCATGGGCAAGTTCTGCAATGGCTTTGACTGCCGCAAGTTTCATTTCTTCATTAATTGCAGTAGCCCCTACATCAAGTGCACCACGGAAAATAAATGGAAAACATAACACATTATTAACCTGATTTGGGAAGTCGGAGCGACCCGTGCAGACAATGGCGTCTGGACGTACGGCTTTGGCTTCTGGTGGCAAAATTTCAGGATCAGGATTGGCAAGTGCTAAAATGATCGGGCTTTTCGCCATGGTTTTTACCATATCTTGCGTGAGAGCTCCCGCAGCAGAACAGCCTAAGAAAATATCCGCATTGGGCATAGCGTCAGCTAAAGTGCGGTTACCATTATCGTCAATAGCGTAGAATTTTTTGGTCTCATCCATGCGATCGTAATCTTGTCGCTGTTTGTAGATAACGCCTTTCGAGTCACACACGGTGATGTGTTCTTTTTTCATACCAAGTGCGAGCAACAGGTTCAAACAAGCGATGGCAGAGGCACCTGCGCCAGATACGACCAATTTGACATCGGCGAACTCTTTTTTCACAACGCGTAAGCCATTGAGCACAGCGGCTGCACAAATAATGGCGGTGCCGTGTTGATCATCGTGAAACACTGGAATATTCATTTTCTCACGCAGTTTTTTCTCAATGTAGAAACACTCTGGTGCTTTTATATCTTCTAAATTAATACCACCAAAGGTTGGCTCGAGTGAGGCAATAATGTCGACTAACTTATCAGGATCACGTTCATCAATTTCAATATCAAACACATCAACGCCAGCAAATTTTTTGAATAAAACACCTTTACCTTCCATCACGGGTTTGCCCGCTAATGCACCGATATTGCCTAATCCTAGCACGGCGGTGCCGTTAGAAATAACGCCGACCAAGTTGCCTCGAGCCGTGTATTTATAAGCAGCTAGCGGGTCGTCTTTAATTTCTAAACACGGAATGGCAACGCCTGGTGAGTACGCCAGTGCCAAATCACGTTGGGTGGCAAGAGATTTGGTTGGGGTAACTTCAATTTTGCCCGGAACTGGGAATTCGTGAAAATCAAGTGCCGCTTGGCGAAGTTGTTTATCCATTATAGACTCCTTAACTGTGCAAATAGTGCTATGCTACATTACATAGCGAATGCAAAAATTATACGCCATTGCACCGCACTTTTAAGATTAGAGGTGTAACTCTGTGAACTAGCACACAAAAAATTTGTCCTTTATGTTCATTAAGAACAGGTTAAAATAGGTTTTTTAGATGAAAGGAAATGAAAAGTGCGGTTAGACAAATTTTTATCCAAGCAAATAGGCTTGAGCCGTTCGCAGGTGACTAAGGTGTTGCGCACGGGGGCGGTTGAGGTTAACGGTGCGGTATGTAAATCAGGTGCAGCACAAATCAGTGAGCAAGACAGTATCACTTATGAAAAAAAACAGTTGCATTGGGTTGCGCAAGGGCAGTATATTATGCTGAATAAACCTTCAGGTTATGTCTGCTCCCACGACGGGGCGGATTATCCAACTATCTATCAATTTTTTGATCACCCCTTGCGCACCACCTTGCATTGTGCAGGACGCTTGGATATGGACACAACGGGCCTTGTGTTGTTGACCGATGATGGTCAATGGTCGCACCGCATCACATCCCCTAAACACGATTGTGCTAAAACTTATCTGGTCTCATTGGCGGATCCGATTGAAGCGCATTATGTCGAGGCATTCGCCAACGGTATTCAACTACGCGGTGAAAAAACGCCAACCAAGCCCGCCGAGTGTGAAATCATTGATGATTACACTATGAATTTGACCATTAGCGAGGGGCGTTACCATCAGGTGAAACGGATGTTTGCCGCACTTGGTAACAAAGTTATCGGCTTACATCGTTGGCGTATTGGTGGCGTGGAATTGGATGAACGGTTAGCAGAGGGCGAATTTCGAGCACTGACCCCTGAAGAATTGCAACGTTTTCAAGAATAATAAGGATAATATATGAATAATAGAACCTCACAATCGTTGGTTGAGATCGGACGAAGCCCGATATTTATCCTCATTTTAGGCACAATGGCAATGCTCACGCCGCTGGCGGTGGATATGTACCTACCAGCGTTTTTGGATATTGCCCGTGATTTGCATGTCAACGCCGAAAAAGTGCAAAATACATTGGCGTTGTTTACGATCGGTTTCGCACTTGGGCAACTGATTTGGGGGCCTTTAGCTGATAGCATTGGTCGTAAACCCGCTATTATCATTGGCACATTTGTATTCGCTTTGACCGCACTTTGGCTTACGCATATCAGTGAAATTCACAATTTCCTAGTGTTACGCTTTGTACAAGGCTTTTTTGGTGCGGCACCTGCGGTGGTGTTAGGTGCTTTGTTGCGCGATCTGTTTTCTAAAAATGAATTTGCCAAAATGATGTCGTTAGTGATGTTGATTTCGATGATTGCACCACTGCTTGCCCCATTTATGGGGGGCTATATCGCGAAATTTTTTCACTGGCACGCGATTTTTTATGTGTTAATGTTTGCCGGTCTTCTAAGTTGCCTTTTAGTGGCGTGGAAAATTCCTGAGTCGCACCCTAAAGAAAAACGCGTACCCTTGAACTTGCGTATTGTGTTGCGTAATTTTGCCAGCCTCGTGCGTGAGCGTGCCGTGGTGGGCTATGTGTTGTGTGCGGGATTTTCCTTTGCGGGAATGTTTTGCTTTTTAACCTCAGGTTCCATTGTTTATATCAATATTTATGGCGTTGCGCCTGAGCATTTTGGCTATTTTTTCATTTTAAATATGCTGGTGCTAATCACATTTACGATGATTAATTCTCGCGTTGTGGGGCGTTTTGGTGCTGAAAATATGCTGCGTTTTGGACTAACCTTACAATTTATGGCAGGTTGTTGGTTACTGTTGACCGCACTTTTTGATCTCGGTTTTTGGGCGATGGCAATCGGTATTGCTTGCTATATTGGGATGATTTCAATGATAAGCTCAAATGCGATGGCTGCGATTCTCGATCGCTTCCCACACGTGGCGGGCACAGCAAATTCGTTGGCAGGCACGATTCGTTTTGGCATGGGATCACTGGCGGGGATATTGATCGCATTGGTGCCAGTAAGCAGTGGACGTCCAATGATGATCGCGATTTTCTGTTGTGTGCTTGGTGCGGCATTAAGCCATTTTTTGTTAAGTTATAAAGTCAAAATGCGATGAAACTTACGATCAAAGATATAGCAAAACTTACTGGTGTTGGGAAATCGACTGTTTCCCGAGTCCTTAATAATGCCCCGAATGTGAGCGAAAAAACCAAAGCAAAAGTGATGGCGGTGGTCAATGAACACCATTTTACCCCATCACGCAGTGCACGAGCGATGCGTGGCGTTGAGCCTCGAGCGGTAGGTATTATTGTGACACGCCTTGATTCGCCTTCCGAAAATCGGGCATTACGCGGTATGCTTAGTGCATTACAGTGCCATGATTGTGAGCATTTTATTGTTGAAAGCCGTTTTGAACCGCACTTAGTACAAGAACATTTGCGATTTTTTGCTCAGCGACAGGTTGATGGCATTATTGTATTTGCTTTTAGTGGATTAGATGAGGCGATTTTATTGCCTTTTAAACATAAATTAGTGGCGATGGCACAAAGCTACCCCGCACTGTCGCACGTGGTTTATGATGATTATGCCGCGGTTACACAGTTGCTAGCTTATCTTTATCGCCAGCAGCATCGTCATATTGCTTACATTGGTGTGGATTTGACCGATAATACGACGGGGCGATTGCGTTTTCAAGCCTACCAAGATTTTTGTCAGCAACATCAATTAATACCGCACTTTGCGTTAGGTAAATTGGATTATTATAGTGGATATAAAAATATTCAAACGGTCTTATCTGATAAGACAAGTGCGATTGTCTGCGCTAGCGATACGCTTGCCTTAGGGGTCAACAAATACCTTGCTGAACAGGGCAAAAGTGCGGTTGTGGTGTGCGGTATTGGTAATAATCCATTGTTAAAATTCCTTTTTCCCAATACATTAAGCGTCGAATTTGGATTTTATCGTGCAGGGCAGCAAGCGGTAACACAGTTATTTGCGTTATTAGATGGCAAAAATGCCTGCATTCAACACTGTATTTCGCCCGAATTTCATCAGCAATAGCCTCAACGTTAATAGCAAAAGTTGATCTTTATCACAATATGGGAACGTTCCCATTGTGTTTATAAAATGTATCGTTACAATATCGCCCATGATCTAAACAAGATTGAGGATACGTTATGGCTAAAAAAATAGATCCCAAACAGGTTACACGCCTGATTGAGTTTGTGGGTGGCAAAGAAAATATTGCAACGGTTACCCATTGCATTACACGGTTACGTTTTGTGTTAAATGATACAAAAAAAGCGGACACAAACGCATTAGAAAATTTGCCAATGGTAAAAGGCTGTTTTACCAATGCAGGACAATTTCAGGTCGTGATTGGGCCTGAAGTGGGTGAGTATTATCAAGAATTATTGCAGCAAACGCAATTAAGTTCAGCGGATAAAGAGGCGGCGAAAGTTGCAGCACGGCAAAATATGAAGTGGCATGAAAAAGTGATTTCGCATTTTGCAGAGATTTTTATTCCGTTGTTACCCGCGTTGATTAGCGGTGGTTTAATCTTAGGTTTTCGCAATGTGATCGGGGATATTCCGATGTCGGATGGGCAAACGCTGGTGCAATCTCATCCGATGTGGAAAACCATTTATGATTTTCTTTGGTTGCTAGGCGAGGCTATTTTCTTCTATTTGCCAGTGGGCATTTGTTGGTCAACCGTGAAAAAAATGGGCGGTTCACCGATTTTAGGGATTGTGCTTGGGGTAACGTTGGTATCTCCACAGTTGATGAATTCATATGGATTAGGCAGTCAAGTGCCTGAGGTATGGGATTTTGGTTGGTTTAGTATTGCTAAAGTTGGTTATCAAGCGCAAGTCATTCCCTCTATTTTAGCCGCGATGGCATTAGCTTGGATTGAGCGTGGTTTAAAACGTATCATACCTGATTATTTAAACCTTGTTATCGTACCTGTCACCACCCTGATTATTGCAGTCTTTTTAGCACATGCGTTGATTGGCCCAATTGGTCGTGAAATTGGTAATGGCGTTGCAGTGGCGGTGAAAGCAGCTATGACGGGGAGTTTCGCCCCAATAGGCTCGGCTATTTTTGGTTTTTTATATGCACCACTGGTCATTACCGGTATTCATCAAACAACGCTGGCAATTGATATGCAAATGATCCAAAACATGGGCGGAACACCAGTGTGGCCACTCATTGCGTTGTCGAATATTGCACAAGCTTCTGCGGTGTTAGCAATTGTGATTATCAGTAAAAAGACCAATGAACGTGAAATTTCAGTCCCAGCTACCATTTCGGCGTATTTAGGTGTGACAGAGCCTGCAATGTATGGAATTAACTTAAAATATCGTTTTCCTATGCTGTGTGCGATGATTGGATCTGCATGTGCAGCGTTAGTGTGCGGCGTATTTGGCGTTATGGCAAACGGAATTGGTGTGGGCGGCTTGCCAGGTATCTTATCTATTCAACCACACTATTGGGGCGTGTTTGCGCTTGCGATGATTGTTGCCGTAGTGGTGCCATTGGTATTGACGATTATCGTTTACAAACGCAAATCAGCGAATGGTTCTTTAGAAAAATAAAAGTGCGGTGAGGGGCGATATGCAAACAACAACCCAGTGGTGGAAAAATGGCGTTATTTATCAAATCTACCCGAAAAGTTTTCAAGATACCACAGGTAGTGGGCAGGGCGATATTAATGGCATTATTCAACGTTTGGATTATTTACAAACATTAGGTGTTGATGCCATTTGGATAACGCCGATTTACCCATCACCACAAGTGGATAATGGCTATGATGTTGCAGATTACTGTGCGATTAATCCTGAATACGGCACGATGGCTGATTTTGAGAGATTAGTCGAGCAGGCGCATGCACGCCAGATTCGCATCATTATGGATATGGTATTTAATCATACCTCAACAGAACATCAATGGTTTAAAAATGCTATTGCTGGGCAGGACGATTTTCGCGATTTTTATATCTGGCGAGGCGATCATGCTGCTCAAGCACCTAATAATTGGCGTTCAAAATTTGGCGGAAATGCGTGGAAATGGTGCGAACAGGTCGGCAAACATTATTTGCATTTGTTCGCACCAGAGCAGGCGGATTTAAACTGGGAAAATCCTAAAGTGCGGTCGAGTCTGCAACAAGTATGCCATTTTTGGGCGGATAAAGGGGTGGATGGCTTGCGCTTAGATGTGGTGAATTTGGTTTCAAAAGTGCAGTCGTTTCCAGATGATGATCAAGGCGACGGGCGACGTTTCTATACAGATGGACCACGCATTCACGAATATATGCAAGAGCTAAGTCGTGAGGTGTTCCAGCCACGTGGATTGATGACGGTGGGAGAAATGTCTTCAACCAGCTTGGCACATTGTCAGCAATATGCAAGCCTCGATGGCAAAGAATTATCAATGACGTTCAATTTTCATCACTTAAAGGTGGATTATCCGAATGGTGAAAAATGGACATTGGCTGAACCTGATTTTGTTGAATTAAAAGCGATTTTCAATCACTGGCAACAAGGTATGCACAATAAGGCGTGGAACGCTCTATTTTGGTGTAACCATGATCAACCTCGTATTGTCTCTCGTTTCGCACAAGAAGGCGAAAAACGAGAAACCGCAGCCAAAATGTTGGCTATGGTATTACATGGTATGCAAGGAACACCTTATATTTATCAAGGCGAAGAGTTAGGCATGACTAACCCAGGCTTTACCGCACTTTCGCAGTATAAGGATGTGGAAAGTTTAACGATGTATCATGAATTACGTCAGATGGGGCATAGTCACGAACATGTTATGGCGATTTTAGGGCAAAAATCACGTGATAATAGCCGCACGCCAATGCAATGGAATGCGACACCTCATGCGGGTTTTACAACAGGGCAGCCTTGGATTGCGGTATGTGATAATTATCCTGAAATTAATGCGCAAAATGCACTAGAGGATCCGCATTCGGTATTTTACTGCTATCAAACGCTGATTCGTTTGCGTAAGACGCATGCCTTATTTACGCAAGGCGATTATCACGATGTATTGCCACAGCATCGTTTTATTTGGACGTATCTGCGCAACGATTCAACACAAACATTATGGGTGGTGGCAAACTTAAGTGATAACGTGCAAGAGTTCGACTGCCCAAGTGAATGTCAGGGTAGAGATTGGCAGGTGTTATTAAATAATGAAAGTACATTTGCAGTAGAATCACAATTACGGCTATTGCCGTACCAAGCGATATACTTGCTTGCGAATAAATAAAAAAGTGCGGTTTAACCGCACTTTGCTTTTTTTTGTGCCTTAATTTCCATACGGCGACGTTGGAAGAAATGAGAAAGTTTTCCGCTACATTGTTCCGCTAACACGCCTGATCGTACTTCAACAAGATGATTCATAATGAAGTCATTAAAGTAATGAAAACGTGAGCCTACAGCCCCTGTTTTGGGATCATTTGCGCCAAATACGAGGCGTTTAATGCGGCTATGTACAATAGCACCAGCACACATTGCACAAGGCTCAAGAGTAACATACAGCGTTGTATCAAGCAGGCGATAATTACGCATTCGTTCACCTGCTTGGCGAATGGCTTGGATCTCCGCGTGTGCACTGGGATCATTTAGACGAATAACACTATTATAGCCTTCACCTAAAATATTGCCTTTCGCATCAATTAACACCGCCCCTACGGGGACTTCACCTTGCTGCTCAGCAAGATCCGCTAAGCGCAAAGCGTGTTCTATCCAGAAATGATCACTTTTCACGCCGAACTCTATTTACCACGACGTTCGCGGCGTTTTTTCTGGAATTGGGGTTTATCACTGCAGTTATTATCACGCCCTTTTGTGCTGAATTTACCCCCTTTGCCACGTGTGCGTTCGTTGTACCCCTCTCCTTTAACGGCTTCAACAAATGACATTTGCATAGGTTTATTCATCACACGTGTTTTGTTGAACAAGCGTAATAAATCCTGCGGCATATTTTGTGGCAACTCTACGGTGGAATGGCTGTCATACAGTTTGATATGCCCGATATAACGGCTATCAATATCGCCCTCATTGGCAATAGCCCCGACAATATGTTTCACTTCTACGCCGTCGCCACGTCCGACTTCTATGCGATAGCGATCCATTGGAATGTCATTACCACGCTCGCGAGCACGACGTTCTGTACGATCACGTCTGCCACCACGCTCTGCTGAACGTGGATTTTCAGAACGTTCACGGCGTTTTTCCATAGGCACATCAGGTGGCAGGATCAGTTTTTGCTTGCCTTGCAGTTGCATCATCATGGCACTGGCAAGATCAACAGAGTCAATATCAGGGAACAGCTCTAATAGCAAAGTGCGGTATTGCTCAAGGCTGGCATGTTCAAGCTGCGTTAAAATTGTTTGTTTGAATTTTTCACGGCGACACTGCTCAAGCTGAATATGATTTGGTAGCTGCACTTCGTCAATACGTTTTTTGGTTAACTGTTCAATATTACGCAGTAAACGGCGTTCGCGAGGTTCAACAAATAGCAGGGCACGCCCAGCACGCCCAGCACGCCCAGTGCGTCCAATGCGGTGCACATAGGACTCGGCATCAAGAGGGATGTCATAGTTTACCACGAGACTAATGCGATCAACATCAAGACCACGGGCTGCTACGTCGGTTGCGATTAAAATATTTAGCGAGCCGTTGCGTAGGCGATCAAGTGCTTGTTCACGCAATTGTTGGGTCATATCCCCATTGAGTGCAGCACAGCTATACCCATGGCGTTCTAATAAGGCGGCAATATCTAATGTTGCTGTTTTGGTGCGGGTGAAAATGATCGCAGCATCAAAGTGTTCTACCTCCAAAAAGCGTAGCAGTGCTTCATTTTTTCGCACGCCATGCACATACCAACACACCTGTGTGATGTCAGGTAAATTCTGCGGGCTAGATTGGATCTTCACTTCTTGAGGGTTGCGCATAAAACGGTGGGTAATGTGACGAATTGGTGCAGGCATAGTGGCCGAGAAAAGTGCGGTCTGATGCTGCTCTGGCAGTTTGCTCATCACCTCTTCCACATCATCAATAAAGCCCATGCGTAGCATTTCGTCTGCTTCATCAAGCACCATAAAACGCAGACCACTTAAATCCAAGGTTCCACGACGGATATGATCCAAAATACGCCCAGGTGTACCCACCACAACTTGTGCGCCTTGACGTAAGGCTCGCAGTTGAATGTCGTAACGTTGACCGCCATAAAGCGTTACACAACGAATGCCCTCAAGGTATTTGCAAAATTGTTCGCAAGCATCTGCGACTTGAATGGCAAGCTCGCGAGTAGGAGCCATTACTAAAATTTGTGGGCTATGTTGATTTGGATCGAGCTGTGCCAATAGCGGCAGAGAAAATGCAGCAGTTTTGCCGCTCCCTGTTTGTGCCATGCCGAGGACATCTTGCCCTGCTAATAAAAGTGGAATACAGGCTTTTTGGATTGGTGATGGGCTGGTAAATCCCATTTCAGATACTGCACGGAGTAGTGCATTTGGTAAGCCTAAGTCATTAAAAGTGGTTACATGTTCTGTCATTTTTTACTCAATAAAAGAAAGTGAGCTTTATCATAAAGCTCGTGGTTCATATTTGTCGTGATAATCAAGAGTTAAACTAGTGTCTATCGTTGACAACGCGTGTGTCTGTTTTCGCTGCTGAATGTAAGCGAGCGAGTTCAAACACTGCAAAACGATACTCAACGAAGTTAAACACTTGGTTTGCAATAGCGAGCTGAAATAACGCACGAGCTTGCGGCACTTTCCCCAAATTGAGTTGTTGTTTTGCGAGATAAAAATAGGTTTCCGTCAGCATTTCTGCGTATTGCGGAGAATAAGGTTGAGCAAATTGCGCCATGTCTACCATAAGTTGCTCATAACTTATTGAACCTAAATAATATTGTACTAAATGTGTTCCCCAAAAAGCAGCAGATAATTTGGGGGCACGTTGCGCTAAATTCGCCTGAGCTTGCTCAGGCATATAGTGCAATTCGTTTAAATACAGCCATAAAGTGCGGTACGGATCACTGGGATCGGCTTGATAAAATGCGAGAAAATCGCGTTGTGCGAGTGCAAACCGTCCAGCATAATAAAACGTTAAGCCACGATTTAAATAGGCATAATCGTAATGTTTATCAAGATGCAATACGGAATTAAACGCATCGACCGCACTATCATAATCCCCATCCAGCAAGAGATAAAGCCCTAAATAATTGTAAATCGCAGGCATTTTAGGGTGCAACACGAGTGCTTGCGCAAAGTCATAACGAGCCAATCCCCATAGCCCTAAACTATCATACAACACGCCACGCTCAAAATGGATATTAGCTCGCTCCGTTTTACTGATGCGTGGGCTTAAGTAAAGCATTTGCCCAAGGCGTGCAATCATCACTTCTTGATCAAAATGCAGACTTGGAGGTTGCTCTGCCAATGGTGAATTTTTAAGCGTTGGCAATGGCGTTGAAGGGTTAACACAGCCAAATAATAGGAACATAAAGGCAAGGGCAAAAGCCTGCTTGCCTAAATGAAACGTATTTTGCAATGTGTTAACGCTTATCATCTCAAAGTGCGGTTGGATTACTCCGCCACAGGCTCTTGAGCTTCATCTGAAGATGGTTGCGCTTTTTGGTTGCCATCAAGATCACGCATAGTTAAGCGAATACGACCTTGACGATCGATTTCAACAACCTTAACCGGTACTTCTTGACCAACGGTTAAATAATCGGTCACTTTTTCCACACGCTCTTCAGCGATTTGTGAAATATGTACCAAGCCTTCTTTATTACCAACAATGGCGACAAATGCACCAAAATCGGCAATACGCGTTACTTTACCGTTATAAATTCCGCCCACTTCTACATCAGCTACGATTTCTTCAATGCGGTTCATCACTTCTTTAGCGGCATTGTTATCGGTGGCGGCAATTTTAACAGTACCGTCGTCAGCAATGTCGATTGAAGTGCCAGTTTCTTCTGTTAAAGCACGGATAGTGGCACCACCTTTACCAATCACATCTTTGATTTTCTTCGGATCAATTTTTAAGGTGTGAATGCGAGGTGCGAAATCAGAGATTTCATTGCGTGGGGCAGAAATAGCTTGTTGCATAGTGTCTAAAATATGCAAACGTGCCCCTTTCGCTTGATTGAGTGCAATTTGCATAATTTCTGCGGTGATACCTTCAATTTTAATATCCATTTGAAGTGCGGTTACACCCTCTTTAGTCCCAGCGACTTTGAAATCCATATCGCCAAGATGATCTTCATCGCCTAAAATATCAGAAAGCACCACAAATTGATCGTCTGATTTAACTAATCCCATTGCAATCCCAGCGACGGCGGATTTAATTGGCACGCCTGCATCCATCAATGCAAGAGATGCACTACAAACTGATGCCATTGATGATGAACCATTAGATTCTGTAATTTCAGACACTACACGTACAGTATATGGGAATTCACTAATACTTGGCATTACGGCGGCTACACCACGTTTGGCTAAGCGACCGTGCCCGATCTCGCGGCGTTTTGGTGAGCCAATCATACCTGTTTCGCCGACAGAATAAGGCGGGAAATTATAGTGGAAAAGGAAATGATCGGTACGCTCGCCTGTGATGTCATCAATAATTTGGGCATCACGCTCTGTACCTAATGTGGCAACTGCCAATGCTTGCGTTTCACCACGCGTGAACACCGCAGAGCCGTGTGTACGTGGCAATACGCCCGTACAAATATCAAGTGCACGCACGGTATCGACACTGCGACCGTCGATGCGAGGTTCACCCGCTAAAATACGACTACGTACAATTTGGCTTTCGAGCTCGTGAATGATATCGCCAATCTTATTTTCAGTAATGGTATCATCTTCATTGCCCTCTAAAATGGCAGCTATCGTATCTGCTTTGATGCGCTCGACCGATTCATAACGTGCTTGTTTTTCAGTGATACGATAGGCTTCGCCCAAGCGGTTTTCCGCCAATTCTTTGATACGTGCAATCAGTGCTTCATTTTGTGCAGGAGCTTGCCATTCCCAGCGAGGTTTGCCTGCTTCTTGTGTGAATGCTTTAATATTTTCAACCACAACTTGTTGTTGCTCATGTCCAAATACGACGGCAGCAAGCATTTGTTCTTCACTTAAAATATCCGCTTCAGATTCCACCATTAAGACTGCTTTATCTGTGCCTGCCACTACAAGGTCTAGGCGACTTTGTTTCAATTCTTCTTGGGTTGGATTAAGCACAAATTGCTCATTGATAAAGCCCACGCGAGCGGCTCCAATTGGCCCATTAAATGGAACGCCTGACAACGAAAGTGCGGCACTTGCTCCGATCATCGCAACAATGTCAGGACTCACTTGTGGGTTGACTGACACTACGGTGGCAATAATTTGAATTTCGTTAAAAAAGCCTTCAGGGAAGAGTGGGCGAATTGGACGATCAATTAAACGTGCAATTAACGTTTCGCCTTCAGATGGGCGACCTTCACGTTTGAAAAAACCACCAGGGATACGTCCAGCGGCGTAAGTACGCTCTTGGTAGTTTACGGTTAAAGGAAAGAAATCTTGTCCTTCACGTACATCTTTTTTGGCTACAACAGTAACAAAAACACTGGTGTCGTCCATACTTGCCATGACAGCAGCGGTGGCTTGACGCGCCATTGCGCCTGTTTCTAACGTTACGGTATGTTTACCGTATTGAAATTGTTTTACGATAGGAGTCACAATAAATCCTCATTTAAATGTTAATCAAAAATGTTTGCCTGATTAATTGCGACTAGCAAAAGCCATCTGGTAAGAAATCGCTTTTGATAGCCGCACGCATATTTAAGGCAAAGCAGTATTATTATACAGCTTGCGAGCGTAATTGCGAATTATTTTATTAAAGTGCGGTTTGGCAGAGCATATAAACGAAAAACCGCACTTTTGAAAAGTGCGGTTAGGTTTAAAAAGCTCAGTTAGAGCAATTTAAAATTATAGGCTTTCAGTGAAAGTACGTGCAATAACGTCGCGTTGCTGTTCTGGGGTTAACGAGTTGAAACGTACAGCGTAACCAGAAACACGGATTGTTAATTGTGGGTATTTTTCAGGGTGTTTTACCGCATCTTCTAATGTTTCACGACGAAGTACGTTAACGTTTAAGTGTTGACCACCTTCCACTTTTACAGTTGGGGCAACGTTAACTGGCAATTCACGATATTCGATTTGACCAAGTTCACTAACAGCAACGATTTGATCTTCTTCAAAACCGCCTTTTGCACACAAACAACGTGCTTCACCTTTATCACTGTCTAATAACCAGAAAGAATTCAACAGCTCATCGTTCGCTGCTTGAGTAATTTGAATACCTTTAATCATAATAAACTCCAATTTAATTGTTTGGGATGAAATTTAACTGGTGAAGATTTTATCAAATCCTTTGAATTTTTCAAATAAATTTAAATTAAATTTGCCGAGATCAAGTTATTATTTTCGATGTTATGCTGTGAAATTGATGTGTATCAAAAAAGCAAGGTAAATCAATAACTAAAATTAACTTTAATTAAATTTATTTTTAACAAATATATAACAAATTAAGTAGAAAAAGAGATTATTGCGTGGTATTTTGACCGCACTTTTCTATATAATGCGTCATAGTGAAAATAATAATGAAGGATTTACCATGAAAACGTGGGCAGATATGCTGGGCAATGAAAAAATGCAACCGTATTTTCAGGATATTATGCGTAAAGTCAATGCACAAAAACAGCAGGGGAAAGTGATTTATCCACCGCATACGGAGATTTTTAATGCTTTTCGTTTTACTGAATTTGAGGCTGTGAAAGTGGTTATTCTAGGGCAAGATCCGTATCATGGTGCAGGACAAGCCCACGGATTGGCATTTTCGGTGAAACCGTCCATTGCACCACCACCGTCATTGGTGAACATTTATAAAGAGCTTGCAACTGATATTGAAGGGTTTCAGATTCCAGAGCATGGCTATCTTAAAGCGTGGGCTGAGCAAGGCGTGTTGTTATTAAATACGGTGTTGACCGTACAACAAGGGCTTGCGCATTCACACGCCGATTTTGGTTGGGAAACCTTTACCGATCGCGTTATTGAAAAAATTGATGCCGAACGTGAACATGTGGTTTTCCTACTCTGGGGGGCGCATGCACAAAAAAAAGGTCGTTTTATTGATCGACATCGCCATCTCGTGTTAAGTGCGCCACACCCTTCGCCGTTATCGGCTCATCGCGGTTTTTTAGGGTGTGGGCATTTTTCCAAAGCAAATCACTATTTAAGTGAGCATGGTATTGCCCCCATTGATTGGCACTTACCGCATGTGGTGAATGAATAGAGCAATGACCGCACTTTTGTTATACTCAGTGCGCTTAAGAATAAGGAGAATTTATGTTAGCCATTATTTCACCGGCAAAAACATTGGATTACACATCGGCGACACCTAAACTGGATGTCACTCAGCCGACACTATTAAATGAAAGTGCTAAGTTGATTGATGTATGCCGTAAATTGACTCCCGCTGAGATTGGTTCACTCATGAAAATCAGTGATAAATTAGCGGGATTGAACGCCGCCCGTTTTAGCGAATGGCACAAATTACATACCCAAGATAATGCACGAGCCGCACTTTTTGCATTTAAAGGCGATGTTTATACAGGATTGGAAGCGGAGAGCTTAACGCTTGATGAGATTGCTTTTGCGCAATGCCACTTGAGAATGCTTTCAGGGCTTTATGGCGTGTTAAGACCGCTTGATTTAATGCAACCATACCGCCTAGAGATGGGAACGAAATTAGCCACCTCACGCGGTGAGAATTTGTATGAATTTTGGGGCGATATTGTCACTAAAGAGCTAGAAAAGGCACTTAAAAAACAAGGCGATGATGTGCTGATTAATCTTGCCTCTGATGAGTACTATAAAGTCGTACGTCCTGAAAAACTCAACGCGCGTATTATCAAGCCCGTATTTTTGGATTACAAAAACGGCACATATAAAGTGATCAGTTTTTACGCCAAAAAAGCACGCGGCATGATGTGTCGTTATCTTATTCAACATCGCATTACGCAACCAGATGAGTTGAAAGCATTTGATTTCGGTGGTTACGGTTTTGATGCGTCTCGCTCTCATGCCGATGAGTGGGTTTTTACCCGTAATCAGGAGTAATTATGCGTTATTTTTTCTTGTTGACCGCATTTTTCTTAAGTGCGTGTAGTACCACGTCAAGTATCGATAAACAGCAAGGGAATGCCAATTCAGCGCGTTTGCATTTTTTACCGCCATCACAGCTGACGTTTGCTAACAAAACATTTGTGCGTGGCAAAACGGTTGACTTAATTGAAATGCAAAAGTATGTCTATCGTCCCACCACTAAAGGCGTATTGAAGGAAAAAGTAACACTCTTTTTTGATCAAAATCGTCGCAACATGAGCTTGCAACAACGTTTGGCATTGCGTCAACGTAGTTATCAGCGCAGCCACACGCAGGCAGATTTACACCTTGCGGATGAGAGTTTGTATTCCACCGTGATTTACCGCCCAAGTCAGCAATTTCGCACATGGGGCGTTGAGGTAACAAAAGGGCGCAATATAGCAAAGTGCGGTTTTCTAGAAGTGCAATACAGTTATGCACTCAATCCAAATCGTACTGTGAGCGATGCCACAGTTGTGCAACAAACTATTGCACCATACGCACATCACATTATGCAGCAACTTAAACGGCAGCCGTGGCAGTGGCGGTGTAGTTAAGGGGCTAAGGGACGAGTATGTCTGAGCAATACGGTGTTTTGGTTCGGCGAGCGTCAATTTTTGCTGTGCTGACCGCACTTTTGTTAATTGTGATTAAAGGTGCTGCGTGGTGGGTAACTGGCTCAGTCAGTATGCTTGCCTCTATTGCCGATTCATTATTGGATCTGGTGGCGTCGTTTACCAGTATGCTGATTTTGCGTTTTTCGCTGATGCCAGCGGATGATAATCACTCCTTTGGGCACGGCAAAGCGGAATCACTGGCAAGTTTAATGCAAGGCGCATTTATTTCAGGCTCAGCGATTTTTTTGGTGTTACAAGGCATTGAACGCTTAATTAATCCCCACCCCATTGAGTCAGTATGGCTTGGAACAGTGGTCACGATCGTCTCGATTTTAATGACATTGGCGTTAGTGTATTACCAACGTTATGTGATTGCCCAGACCCAAAGCCCCGCAATTAAGGCGGATAAATTACATTATCAAACGGATTTATTAATGAATGTTGCAGTGCTTATGTCATTAATATTATCAGGGCAAGGCGTGGTGTATGCAGATGGTTTATTTGCCCTACTCATTGCACTGTATATTTTCATCAATGCAGGCAAAATGTTATTTGAAGCTGTGCAATTACTGCTTGACCGCGCATTGCCCGATGAGGAGGTGGCACGCATCTGGCAGATAGCCCAAGCGCAGTCAGATATTATTGGCATTCACGATGTTCGAACACGTCGTTCGGGCGCAGTGCGTTTTATTCAATTACATCTAGAATTAGATGATCACCTGCCATTATGGCGAGCCCACCAAATTACAGACGCATTGGAACAGCGTTTATTAGAGGCGTTTCCCTTATCGGATATTATTATTCATCAGGAGCCGACGAGCTTAGTGCAACAGGAAATGCAAGCCTAAAGCGATAGCCAAAGTGCGGTTGCAAGGCACGCTAATTGCGAAGACAAAAGAGAATTGGGCTAAATCAAAAAATGTGATGAAAACGTAATTTTTGCTAGAGCGAAAAGCGATGATCGTGTAATCTTGCACAAAATCAATTTCAATTTTTATAAAATATAGGGTATAGACAATGGTAAAGAAAATTGCTGTATTAACCAGTGGAGGAGATGCGCCTGGAATGAACGCCGCAATTCGTGGCGTGGTGCGTTCAGCACTGTATGAAGGGATGGAAGTTTATGGCATTTATGACGGCTATTTGGGGCTTTCACAAAATAAAATTAAAAAATTAGAGCGTCATTCAGTGTCGGATATTATTGGGCGTGGCGGTACATTTTTAGGGTCTGCTCGTTTCCCTGATTTTAAAAAGCCAGAAGTGCGGGCGAAATGTGTTGATATTTTGCGTGAACATGGCATTGATGCGCTGGTCGTGATCGGGGGTGATGGTTCCTATATGGGGGCGAAATTATTGACGGAAGAGCATAATTTCCCGTGCATTGGTATCCCAGGAACGATTGACAATGATGTTGCAGGAACAGACTATACGATCGGTTTTCAGACCGCACTTGAGATCGTACTGGATGCAATTGACCGCTTGCGTGATACCTCAAGTTCACACCAGCGGGTGTCGATCATTGAGATTATGGGGCGTTATTGTGGGGATTTGACCTTAGCCGCAGCAATTGCTGGGGGCTGCGAGTTTATCGTGGTGCCAGAGCGACCATTTGAGCGTGAAGCCTTGATTAAGAAAGTGGAATATGGCTTTGAACGTGGTAAACGTCATGCCATTATTGCGATCACGGAACATATCTGTGATGTCACTGAATTGGCACAAGAAATTGAAGAGCGTGTGAAACTTGAAGCTCGAGCGACCATTTTAGGGCATATTCAGCGTGGGGGGTCGCCATGTGCTTTTGACCGTATCTTAGCCTCACGAATGGGCGTTTATGCGGTGGAATTGCTCAAGCAAGGTTTTGGCGGGCGTTGTGTCGGCATTCAAAATGAAAAACTGGTACACCACGACATCATTGATGCGATTAAAAATATGCGTCGACCGTTTAAAGCCGATTGGTTTGAAACCTCGCGTAAATTGTACTAAGTTTATCTTGCATTTTCCACCGCACAAGCTTGGTTGCGGGGTGTTACGCTTGAATTCCTCATAAATTGCACCTTATTTGGTGCGTCGTGGTAAAATGCCTTATCATCTAACCGCACTTTGCCTAAAAGTGCGGTTTTTAATTCTCCATCGCGTCTTTGAAATGGCGGCGACACACGGAAAGATAGCGATCATTGCCACCAATTTCAATTTGTGCGCCTGCTTTGACCACTCCGCCCTGTGCGTTCATTCGCAGCACAAAATTCGCTTTGCGCCCGCAAAAGCAGATGGTTTTCAGCTCTTCTAATTGATCCGCCCATGCCAGCAAGTATTGGCTACCTTCAAATAATTCGCCTTGGAAATCGGTGCGCAGTCCATAGCATAGCACAGGAATGTTGAGTTTATCGACCACATCGCTGAGCTGGTAAACTTGTGATTTGGTCAAAAATTGGGCTTCATCGACCAAAATGCAGTTTAATGGCTGATGTTGATGTTGCAGCTTAATATGGGCAAATAGATCGGTTTGTGCAGAAAATGTGTGGGCTTGCTCGCTAATGCCAATGCGTGAAGTGACTTTTGCCTGCCCAAAACGGTCATCAATGGCGGCAGTATAGATAAGGGTGTGCATGTTGCGTTCACGATAATTATAAGAGGATTGTAGCAACGTTGTCGATTTGCCTGCATTCATTGATGAGTAGTAAAAATAGAGTTTTGCCATAGTGTTCTTTTGTGGTGATGAGTGTGATAATGCTACCATAGCAGAATGTTTTCGCCAATTGCTTGATTGCTTTAGACAAGCGCTGCGCTTAACTCTATAATGCAATAATGAGCGTTTATTTAAGGATTGATAATGCAGTTTTCAAAAATGCACGGACTGGGCAATGATTTTATGGTGTTAGATGGCGTTACGCAAAATGTCTATTTAACCGAAAATATCATTCGCCAGCTCGCCGATCGCCACCGTGGTGTGGGGTTTGATCAACTACTGTTAGTTGAGCCTCCATACGATCCCGACGTGGATTTTCACTACCGCATTTTTAATGCCGATGGTAGTGAGGTGGCACAGTGTGGCAATGGAGCTCGCTGTTTTGCACGTTTTGTGCAATTGAAAGGTTTAACCCATAAAAAGGAGATCAGTGTCAGCACCCAAAAAGGCAAAATGACACTCAAAATTGGCGATGATCAACACATTCAAGTGAATATGGGGCAACCCATTTGGGAGCCGTCTAAAATCCCATTTATCGCTAACAAATTTGAGAAAAATTATATTTTACGCACGGAATTTGAAACCGCACTTTGCGGTGTCGTATCAATGGGCAATCCACACTGTGTGTTGACGGTTGAGAATGTTGACACGGCACCTGTTGAGCGGCTGGGCGCACTCTTGGAGCGACATGAGCGTTTTCCTGAGCGTGCCAATATTGGTTTTATGCAAATTATTAGCCGAAGTGCGGTCAAATTGCGCGTATTTGAGCGAGGGGCAGGGGAGACGCAAGCCTGTGGTAGCGGTGCATGTGCCGCCGTTGCAGTTGGCATTATGCAAGGCAATTTAGATGCGCGTGTTGAGGTGCAATTACCTGGCGGAACATTGTGGATTGAATGGCGTGGCGAAGGGCAACCTCTTTATATGCGTGGTGACGCAGTACATGTGTATGACGGTTATATTCGATTGTGAGCAAGGTATGAATGACATAAATGAAAGTGCGGTTGTGGCGTATTTGCAAGCCCATCCAGAATTTTTTCAAACCCATCAAGAATTGTTAGATGAGCTACATATTCATCATCATGAAAAAGGGGTTCTATCGTTGGTAGAGGCTAAATTACAACGTCAGCGAGATCAGCTTGCTAAGCAGCAATATGAACTGGATACGATGCGTAATATTGCCGAACACAACGAGCGAATGTTTTTCAGTTTATTGCCACTGCAAGAGCAATTGAGCAAAAGTAAAACCTTCACGCAAGGTATGACAGCTCTGCAAAAGTGGACGACCGCACTTGGGCTGTTGAAAGGTACGGTATTAATATTTCGCGATAGTTGGGTAGAAACAGACAGTATTCCAAGTGAAAACTGGCTTGACCGCAGTGCATTTGATATTATTCGCTTAGAACGTTTTGGACTAAAACGCCATTATCTTGGTAAACTTACCCATCGCGAAAAAACATTGATGTTCCTCCCGACGGACTTTCCTCTCGGATCGGTCGCATTTTGTTTGCTCGGTAAGCGTAAATCAAAGCACCCCTATACCGCAGTGTTAGTTTTTTCAGCGCGTGATGAACGCCATTTTCATCGCTCACAAGATACGACTTTTTTACAGCAACTGGCTGATGTGGTGGAGCGTCAACTCAATTATTGGTTGATAGAGCGTATCTCATGACAGATTTGCGTACCCCGCTAAAAGGTTATCTGGATTTTTTGCGTATTGAGCGTGGCTTGAGTGAGCACACACTGGAAAATTACACCCGCCAACTTGAACACATTATTGCCTTGTTAGCCGATTATGACATCCAACAATGGCAACAGGTGGATTCTAGTGTCGTGCGGTTTATTCTGGCGAAAAGTCATCAAGCGGGCTTGAATGCGAAAAGTTTAGCGTTGCGCCTATCCAGTCTGCGTGGCTTTATGAATTATTTACTGGCGCAGGGCGTGATTAAATCCAATCCAGCCGCCAATGTATCTGCACCAAAACAGCCGAAACATTTGCCGAAAAACATGGATGCAGAGCAAATTAGTCAACTGTTAGAGAGCGACAGCCAAGAGCCAATTGATTTGCGTGATATTGCCATGATGGAACTGATGTATAGTGCTGGTCTGCGACTTAATGAGCTGCAACAGCTTAATGTGCAAGATGTAGCAGGGCGTGCTCGCGAGTTGCGCGTGATCGGAAAGGGGAATAAAGAGCGTATTTTGCCTTATGGGCGTTATGCAGCCAATGCAATTAAAAATTGGTTAGGTGTACGTGCATTATTTAACCCCGAAGATGACGCGCTATTTGTCAGCCAACGTGGTAAGCGCATTAGTCATCGTGCGATTCAGCAACGGATGGAACGGTGGGGAAAACGCCAAGGCATCAAAGCGCATTTAAACCCACATAAACTTCGACACTCTTTTGCAACGCATATGCTTGAATCCAGCTCAGATTTACGGGCAGTACAAGAACTCTTAGGTCACGCCAATTTATCCACCACGCAAATTTATACCCACCTGGACTTCCAGCACCTTGCAGATGTGTATGACAGTGCTCATCCGCGTGCAAAACGTAAAAAATAATTAAAGTTGATGTAGTGCCGCTTTACATTTCCGACATCTGTAAACCGCACTTTGTTGTTTGATACGATTATGCTGTCGCATACTTAACTGATGCGTTTGGCAATCGCATTTATATGCCACCGTATTGCCACGCACGGCACTAGTGTCATACTCATGACATACATTGGGTGGCAAGCCAAATACCTCTTTCATCACAAACTGCCACTCTTTACCATGGGGTTTAACTCGCCGCCGATAGTGTTGATGCACAATCAAGTGCGCCAACTCATGTGGCACAGTCTCACGGATAAAATCGTCGGGATTTTGTTCTAACAAAGTGCGGTTAAGACGGATTTCATTTTCATTGAGATACGCAACCCCAGCCTTCAGCCCGCGTACATTATAGCTGACGCTTGGCATAGTAAAAGTGCGGTTGAATTTAGCCTCTGCCAAATTCAGACATGCCCGCAGGCGGCGTTGGATCTGGATTGATAAAATGCGCATATTCATTTCGCCATGATACATATTTAGCGTTAATTGTAAAGGTTGTATGTTGATATTTATAGCTTCAATATTGTGGTGGCTATGGGAGACATAAAAAAATAATCATTGTTGTGTTAATTTATTGTATTGTTTTGATTAAATTTTTGCTCTTGTTTTGATTTTTTTAGGAATGAGATTCACATTTTTTACATTCACCTTTTTAAATTTACAAAAATCTTGGTTAAGATAGAGGCGAATTTATTTTTTATCAATGAAAACAAAGGAGTATTGATGCCTTATCCATTAAGTCAGCAACAACAATTACTTAATGAACGCTTAGATCAAGTGAAAAAAGACATTGACGCACTTATTGATGGTGTAATTGTTAAAAGTCTATTTTCAGGCTACGGCTTTTTCAAAGATGAATATATGTTTGGTATTTTACAATCGGGAATTTTTCATCTTAGAGCAGAAGGAGAGCTAGCCGAGATGCTCAACGCACTTGGAGCCTTATCATCAAGTGATAGCTCAAATTATGCGTTATCAAAAGATTATTACCGTTTGCCATTGCGTGTTATGGAAAATGCCGCCCTTTTTAAGCAGCTTATTCAAGCGTCAATTGCACAATTAAAACAGCAAAAACAGCGAATTGCGTTAAAAGAAAAGACTCGAATTAAAGATCTTATCAATCTCAGTTTTAAGCACGAACGTCCATTGGCAAAAATTGGGATTAATAATGTTGCCTCTTTACAGCGATTAGGTGCAGCGAAGGCCTATGCCTTATTGAGGCAAGCGGGGATTTTGGTGAATTTACAATTTTTTTGGAATCTTTATGCTGCTTTATTGAGCATCCCAACTCTTTGGCTGAGTGAAGAACAGCAAAAAGAAGCATTTGAAGAACTCAACCGTGTTTTAGAAAAATATGGCTTGAGAGCAGAAAAATTTAAGAAACCGTACTAGTTAACGGCGTGTCTTTTCATTAAAAATGAAAGACTAGCATTTTAACCGATTGCTATTTTTAGCATTTTAGATCAAAACACCTTATAGCAATATAAGGTGTTTTTTATGCGTTAAATAAAAAAGTTGCAAAGTACTTGTGCTGTGCTGTGCTGTAAAATTAAGCGATTTTTTAAAATCGATGTCAAGTAGTTTATTAGGCAGGAGATAGAATATGGGTATAAAAATATGTAAGGATTGTGGTGAATATAAGGAAGAAAATCGAGATAATTTTGGGCAGTATAAAAATGTAAGATCTGATGGCAGTATTAAAATAGGTTATAGAAATCAATGTAGAAAATGTATGGCAAAACATGTCTCTAATTATGAAAGGAGCAATCCAGATATAGTGTTAGAAAAAAGATTAAGGAGGCAAGTTTTATCTAATAGTGCAGATGGGGGTTATGACTATCAAGATATTATTATTCTTAGAAAATTATTGGGAGATAAATGTCGTTTTTGTGGTGTCCCTCTGAATGGGAAAGGTCAAATAGAGCATTTGACCCCTATATCAAGAGGAGGTAGCCATAATTTGACTAATTTATCCTTAGCTTGCCATAAATGTAACTATGAGAAAACTAACAAAACATTGGAAGAGTATATTATTTGGAGAAAAGAACGAGGACTAAAAATACGGAAAGTTAACATTATTACAGAAAAACCCGACCAACCTAAAATTAAAGCTGGACGTAAGAAATACAATTAGCTTAGATTATAGAAGATTCTATTTAATAAAAAGGCTTGGTTTCCCAAGCCTTTATTAGTGTATAAAGTGCGGTTATTAGTTTAAGCGCTCTTTAATACGGGCTGATTTACCGCTACGTTCACGTAAGTAGTAAAGTTTGGCTTGACGAACCGCACCTTTACGTTTCACGCTGATGCTATCAATAACAGGGGAGTGTGTTTGGAATGTACGCTCAACGCCCACACCGTTAGAGATTTTGCGTAGGGTAAACGCTGAATGCAAGCCGCGGTTGCGAACTGCGATAACCACGCCTTCGAACGCTTGCAAACGTCTTTTACTACCTTCAACTACCCATACCTTCACTTCCAAAGTGTCACCAGGACGGAAGCTAGGCACGTCTTTTTTCAATTGTTCTTCTTCAAGTTGTTTAATAATGTTACTCATAATAAATACCTTTATTCCTAGATGTAACTGAATCTTACTTTTGCTGCTTGATTTGCTCGAGCAGCACGCTTTGTTCGTCAGTCAGAGCTAGGCCTTCTAATAGCTCAGGGCGACGGGTTAAAGTGCGGTGCAATGACTGTTTTAATCGCCATTTGCGAATTTCCGCATGGTTTCCCGATAATAATACTTCAGGTACAGCTACACCATCTAGCACTTCAGGGCGGGTGTAGTGTGGGCAATCTAGCAAGCCTTGAGCGAAAGAGTCTTCCTCCCGCGAGGCTTGTTTGCCTAGCACTCCAGGCACGAACCGAGCAACGGCATCAATTAATGTCATTGCAGGCAGTTCGCCACCTGTGAGGACATAGTCCCCAATCGACCACTCCTCATCGATTTCCGCGTCAATCACGCGTTCATCAATGCCTTCGTAGCGCCCGCACACCAAAATCATTTTCTGATTTTGTGACAGCTGCTCAACGCCGCGTTGGTCGAGTTTGCGCCCCTGTGGTGAGAGGTAAATCACTTTCACCCCCTCACCAGCGGCTTGTTTGGCTGCATGAATGGCATCACGTAGGGGTTGCACCATCATCAACATTCCAGGGCCACCGCCGTAGGGGCGATCGTCCACGGTGGAATGTTTGTCAAAGGTGAAATCCCGCGGATTCCAACACTGCACCTCAAGCAAATTATGTTTAACCGCTCGGCCTGTTACGCCATAGTCTGTGATTGCGTGAAACATCTCGGGAAATAACGTAATAATTCCGATCCACATCGCTCACAGCCTGAGGTTAGAAACCAGCGTCCCAATCCACCTCAATCGTTTTGGTGGTGAGATCGACTCTTTTAACTACTGTTTCTTCAAGATACGGGATTAACCGCTCTTGTTTGTCGAAAGCATCGTTTATGTTGGCTTTCACCACAAAAACATCATTGGAACCTGTTTCCATCATCGCGGTCACACAGCCTAGCTGATAGCCTTGCAGGTTGACCATTTGACAGCCGATCAAATCGTGCCAGTAGTAACCTTCCTCCAATGGCGGGAAGTTATCTGCATCAACACCAATTTGTGCGTTTGTCAAACGTTGTGCCGTTTCACGATCGTCAATATCTTTGAGTTTCACAATCAGATCGTTTTTATGATAGCGCCAGCTTTCCAGCTCTGTGGGCTGCCATGTCCCTTGGATTAACAAATGCCAAGGTTGGTAATCAAAAATGCTTTCAATGTGTTCGGTGGACGAATAAAGGCGCAGCCATCCACGGATGCCGTAAGTCGAACCAAGTTTGCCTACGGTGGTGATGTTTTGCTTATTCATTGCCACGCTCTATTCGATTAAGCTGCTTGTTGAGCTTCTTTAATCAAGGTTGCAACACGTTCTGACACAGTTGCACCTTTTTCTTGCCACGCGTTGATGCGCTCAAGATCGATACGCAAACGTTCTGCTTTACCGGCTGCTAATGGATTGAAAAATCCAACGCGCTCGATAAAACGACCGTCACGTGGGCAGCGGCTATCCGCTACAACTACTTGATAAAATGGGCGTTTTTTTGCTCCGCCACGAGATAAACGAATGGTTACCATAGCGTCCTCTAAGTTGATAGTAAAAATAAAACCCTTAATTCGAAGGTAAGGGCAACACACCTTTCGCACAGATAAAGATACGAAAAGCTGTCAGATTTTACTCTTTTTGGGCAAAAAAGCAAGTTTTAAAGGGGAAAAGTGCGGTTAGACCGCACTTTTATTTTATTACAGCAAATTACTGATAAAAATCAGCAAAATCACCAGTGGCACGATAAATTTGACATAATTAAACCATAATGTTGCAAAGCGAGAATTGTTGCCTAAGCGTAGCTCAGCTTTTGCTTCGTTACCAATAACAAAGCCGACAAAGAGTGCACAGCCAAGTGCGGTCAGCATAAAGAGAATGTTGCCGCTTAAATAATCGAAAGCATCAAAAATATTATTGCCGAAAATACGCACGTTCTCCCACGGGCCGTAGCTTAAAATTGATGGGATATTGCCCGCAATAAACACGCCACCAAGCACAAATAAAATGGCCAAACGACGGTTGATTTTGGTTTTTTCTTGCAAGGCGGTGATCATCACTTCATAAATGGTGAGTGAGGTGGTGAGTGCCGCGATCAATAATAATGAGAAAAAAATGATAGCAAAAAAAGTGCTTGCCCACATATTGGAAAACACAATCGGCAGACTTTGGAAAACTAACGTTGGACCAGAATTTGGTGCAACGCCAAATGTAAAGAGTGATGGGAAAATCATAAAACCTGCTAATACAGCGATAATGGTATTCACAATGCCAGTGATTATCGCGGTTTGCACGAGGTTTTCACCTTTATCTAAATAGCTTGAAAGGGTGATGATAACCCCAAAACCGAGGCTTAAGGCAAAAAAGACTTGCCCTAGCACAAAGACGAATAATTTAGGGGTGATTTTGGAAAAATCAGGTTCAAGATAAAAGCGAATGCCCTCCCACGCACCAGGCAGCGTGATGTTGCGTACGACCATACAAAGTAGAAAGATGAAGAGCAGCGGCATTAAGTATTTGACCGATTTTTCAATCCCGTCAATAACCCCTTTGACTAAAATAACGTAATTAATCAATACAAATAAAAACGTGTAAAGGGTGATTGCCCAAGGGCTTTGCATAATACTGGTTTCAAAAAATGCACTGGTTTGTGTGCCATTGAGGGGGGTGGACAGATCAAGGCTGCCATCAAAAAGGCTGATGATGTAATTGATGACCCATCCCCCTAACACCATATAATATGCCATAATGCAAAATGCACCCGCCATGCCCATTAAGCCGACGAGACGCCAAAAGTGCGGTATGGATTTACCATTACTGCTGCCTGAAAATGCGTCTACGGCATTCACACGAATGCGGCGACCAATTACATTTTCGACTAAAATCATCGGAATGCCAATCACAATCATGGCAATACAAAAAAGAAAGACATACGCACCGCCCCCATTTTGCCCAACTAAATAAGGGAAACGCCACGTTGCGCCAAATCCCACTGTTGCCCCAGCGACGGTTAAAATGTAGGTTAATTTACTTGACCATGTTTGTCGTTGTTGTTCAGTCATTGTGTTATCTCAAACTAAAAATTACTTTACGGTAAATGAAAAACCAATGTGCGGTTTATTCAAAAATCAGGGCATCCACAGGCATCTCACGGACAGTTTTAGGCAAATCACCCGCGAGCCCGAGTGCGTGCTGCATTAACTGTTGCTTCACGACAGGCACGCGATCTGTGATATTCATTCCCACGCCTCGCAACAGTTGCTTGATAGGATGATTGCCATTAAATAACGATTTAAAGCCCTGCATTGCTAATAATAATTGGGTGGCTTCCGCCTTGCGCCAACGTTCGAAATGCCGTAAATTTTCGTGCTGACCGATATCACGCTGTGCGTGCATATTTGCCTCAATTTCCTCAGCCAAAGCGAGTGCGTCCATAAAGCCAAGGTTGACACCAAGCCCTGCTAACGGGTGAATTGTGTGGGCGGCATCGCCAATCAGGGCCACCCGTTGTTGGGCAAAACTGCGCGCAAAGCGGGCGGTAAGTGGGATAGTTCGGCGATCGCTGATAACATTACACAAGCCCAAACAGGTATCACTGGCCGCCGTCAATGCTTTATTGAATTCACTGTCACTAAGTGCCAGACGTTGTTCGGCAAGCTCTGGTGGTTGCGACCATACGATAGAGCACAAGTGCGGTTCATGCAAAGGCAGTAGTGCTAAAATACTGTCGTGACTAAAGAGCTGGCGTGCGCACTGCTCGTGTGGCAGTTCAGTTTTAATATTGCACACCAACGCACTGTGGTGATAATCCGAAAAGGTGAGCGGAATATCGCATTGGCGACGCACCCATGAGTTTGCGCCATCAGCACCGACTACCAATTTGGCCAGTAAAATATCGTCATTCTCAAGGGTAGCAACTGCGCCTTGCTCGCTCAAATGAAGCCGTTTTATCGGCTGGGTGAATAGGTTGACGTTCGCTTGTGAATGCACGGTTTGCCATAGGTGATGGCGAATAATGTCGTTTTCAACAATGTGCCCGAGTTGATCAAGCCCATGATCAGCACAATCAAACTGAATTTTCGCAAAGCTGTCTTTTTCCCATACGGCCATATGCGTGTAAGCGCAACTACGATGTTGCCGAATCGCCTGCCATACGCCAAAATGATGTAACATTTTTTGGCTCGCAAGGTTTAAGGCACTCACGCGGAAGCTGATTTCATCATGATTATGTTGGGGCGGATTCGGCTCAATAATGGCGATGTTAACCGCACTTTGTTTCAATGCTGCGGCTAAAGCCAGCCCGACCATGCCACCGCCTACAATAATAACATCGACATTATTCATGATGTCCACCCCAATGTTGGTTTAATGAATGTGTGGCGCAAAGTGCGGTTGCAGGCCAGCCAGCCCAGCCCTAAATTTCGCATGATCGCAAATGGCGGAAGGTCATTGGCAAAGATAGAAAGTAATCCGTCAGTCAGGGTCATTATGCGTGTTTTATCTGCACTGCGTGCTTGCGTATACTCGGCTAATACCGCACTTTCGCCGATATCACGCCCTTGCGTTTTGGCACGTTGCAATGTTTTTGCCAATTGCGCAATGTCACGCAAACCAAGATTAAAGCCTTGCCCCGCAATAGGGTGTAAGGTTTGGGCCGCATTGCCCACTAATACTAAGCGTTGTGCACTAACCTGTTGTGCTTTTTGTAATGTTAATGGGTAACAATGGCGTTGGCTAACGTGTTTGAATTTGCCAAGCCGCCAGCCAAATGCGTGTTGTAATTGGCGTAAAAAATCGGGTTCGCAACATTCCATAAGCTGTTGTGTACGTTCAGGGCGTTCACACCACACGAGCGACATAATGTTCTCCGCCATAGGCAATAATGCCACAGGACCATTGGCAGTGAAGCGTTCATAGGCATAATTGTGGTGTGGCAGTTCTGTCTTTACATTTGCGATAACCGCACTTTGGTGATAGTCAGTCAGCGTTTCAAGCGCAATACCTGCACTGCGAGCCGTATAAGAGTGCGTGCCGTCAGCGGCGACAAGCAGTTGAGTATGCAATTGTAGATCGCCGTCTAACGCGACATTTACCCCTTTGGGCATGTAGTCAATGGCACTAATGGTTGCGGGCGCGATGTAATCAATATTGCTATTTTGTTGAATAAATTGCATTAATACCGAGCCGATCTGCTCCAGTGCGACCACAGCACCGAGTGCGCTGAGATTGAGCTGTTTTGCCTGCAAGTTGACAATGCCTGAATGTCCGCGATCCGAGATATGAATGTGCTGAATTGGCGTGGTGTGTGTACGCAGGGCCTGCCATAATGAATGCGGCGGTTCACCAATGGTGTTGAGTAACTGCATGGAGCCGTGAGAAAGCGCAATGCAACGTGCATCAAATCCATAAGTGCGGTGTGCGTGGTGAAGGTGTTTTTCCGCTACTGCAACATGCAACCCACATTGGGCTAACATGAGTGCCAGCGTTGCACCACTCATTGCCCCGCCGATGATAATAACATCATATCGTCGTGTTGGATTCATTGGCATTCACCGTTTGATTGCATGATGCGTTCAATGTCATCAGGCTCTTTTGGCACGGCGGCGGTTAAAATCTTGTTGCCCGTTTCCGTGATCAAAATATTATCTTCAATACGCACCCCGATGCCTTTATATTTTTCAGGAATATCCAGTTTTTCGCTTAAATATAGCCCAGGTTCGACGGTTAGCACCATATTAGGCTCAAAAGTGCGGTCTCGTTCGGTGCCGTAATCACCCACATCGTGTACATCAAGCCCAAGCCAATGCCCAAGCCCGTGCATATAAAACGGCAGATAGGCTTTTTCTGCGATCAATTGTTCGACCTCGCCTGTAATAATGCCAAGCTCAATTAAGCCTGAAAGCATAATGCGTAACACCTCCAAATTGGCTTGTTTGATGCTGTTGCCGGGCACATACAGTTCAATAGCACGTTTTTCTGCGCGCAACACAATATCGTAGATTGCACGTTGCTCAGGGCTAAAGCGACCATTTACAGGAAATGTGCGGCTAATATCGCCCGCATACATCGCAAATTCAGCACCAGCGTCAATCATGACCAAATCGCCATCTCGCAGTTGGCTTTCATTTTCGGTGTAGTGCAAAATACAGGCATTTTCACCGCTGGCAACAATGCTGTTATAAGACGGAAAACGTGCACCAAAGCGTGCGAATTCGTGTAGCAACTCGTGTTCAAGCTCGTATTCAAAGCGGTTGGCGCGGCAGGCTTGCATGGCACGAAGATGCCCAAGTGCGGTGATTTGCGCCGCTTGTTGCATAAGGGCAATTTCTGTTGGCGACTTGAATAAGCGCATTTCATCCAGCAGTGGACGCCAGTCAATTAAGGTATTTGGGGCGTGAATTCCTTGGCGTGCTTGTGCACGCATTGTGAAAAGTGCGGTCTTTTCAATCTCATCCCCCCATAGCTGTAAGCCTGGGGCATGATAAAGTGCGGTTGCACCTGAAAGACGTTTTGGAAGCTGTGTTGCTATGTCATCAATAGAAAATGCCGCATCAAGCAGTAATGTGTCGGGTGCGTTGTTTACGCCCAAACGCCGCCCATTCCAGGTTTCCATTAACGGATCTGAGGGGCGTAAAAATAACGTTGAGGTAACATTCCCTGCTTTATGCTGAATTAACAGCGCACTATCTGGCTCATTAAAGCCGGTGAGATACCAAAAATAACTGTCTTGGCGGAAAGGATACATATTGGTGCTATTGCGGCGTTGCTCTTGATTACTAAACACCAGTAACGCACTGTTTTCCTGCAATTTTTTGCCAAGTATCTGGCGGCGATGCTGAAATTCGTCTACCGAAATGGCGGCTTGATAACGTAAATCCATAATAATGCCTTAGTGTATCGTGCGAGAAGGGATGTCACTGTGATAAAAATGGTATAAAAATGCAACGATTTCTTGCATATATTTTATGGTGTCTGCCATAATCGTTTGCACTTCTTGTGGGTCATCTTCATTGGGCACACATTGCGTGGCGGCAATTCTGCTTAAATCTTGCATGGCAGCTTGTACTTGATCGCCATGTGTTTCAAACTCAGATTGCCCAAGTGCAAAACCAAGCATAAAGGTTGATGACCAATAAAGTGCGGATTGCGCATGCGGAAAAATGCCACGCGGATCGAGCCAGAGCGGGAAATCCATCGCATCGTTTTGTTTTAACTGTTGTTGAATGCGTGTGCGAATATCAGTAATTGTTCGCATCAGTTGAGTGGGTAGGGCGTGCCCATCGTTATACATATCATTAAGTAAACTTTGCCAACGGTCTTCTGGCACTCTACCGCAGATCATACCTGTGATAAATCCGTGCAGTTCTGAGGGCGTTAAGGCAATTTGATTACTATTAAATTGTTGTTCAAGGTAAAGATATTCTTGATCCGTTAACATAATGTAGGCTCCTAAAATGATGTGGTTAGTTTAGCACTCAACGCCCAGACAGCCAAAAAAATTTGCCTAAAATCTGTGAGTCTATGGCATAATAAACGCACTTAACATTGAGCAAGCGACGGAGCGTCTATGTCTGAAAATATTGAGTTACATATTTTTGGTCAGGTTTTACGATTAAACTGCCCGCAAGATAAGCAAGCTGCACTCAAAGAAGCGGCACAACATTTAGAAACGCGTGTGACAGAATTTAAAGAACGCAGCGGCATTTTACAACTTGATCGGGTGTTGTCTATCGTGGCTCTTAATTTAAGTTTTGAGCTTGAGCAAGAAAAACAGAAAAATGCCGAGCAACAGGTGATTTTTTCTAAACTTGAGCAGTTTGATGCAAATTTAAATCAGGCACTGACAAAACTTGATTAAGATCAGAAACTGGACAAGTTTTGTGTTGAAAATAAGCAAGTCGTTGCATAACGATTGCGTAATACTAGACATTTAGACTAACTTCGTTACTATATTAAACAACACCTGAGGTGTGCGTCAGTGGATTAAGTCCCTGAGCCGATACTTACAAACCTTTGAGTCTGTCTCTCATCACTGGTGAGCATGCTCAGTTTACTGAGAAGCCTAAAAGTGGTACGACCGACTCCCTTGAACCGATGGGTTCAAGGACCGAACATTCACAACGGCATCTCGGGTTTTTTTATGATGATATGTCAATGAACACCACTAAACAGCAACGCCAGCAGTTGCGTCGTCTTATGCGGCAACGCCGCCTTTCACTTTCCGCTGTTGAGCAATCTCAAGCTGAGCAAGCACTATGTGAACAAGCTCTTACATTTATTCAGCAACATAACGCGAACACGATTGCGCTTTATCTTGATTTTGACGGGGAAGTGGCAACCGCACTTTTAATTGATGCGCTGCTTAAACGTCATTACACAGTATGCTTGCCACGTTTGCATGCTTTTTGCAAAGGGCATTTGCAGTTTTTCAAGCTCGAACGTCATAGTCAGCTTGTGCCTAATCGTTTTGGCATTTTAGAGCCTCAGTTGGATGTTAGTGCACTGGTGCCATTGCAGCAGATTGATATTTTGTTTACGCCATTAGTGGCATTTGATGATGAAGGCAACCGTCTCGGGATGGGGGGCGGTTTTTATGACCGCACTTTGCATAATTGGCAGGAAAAAGGCTTTTTACCCGTCGGGCTGGCGCATCGTTGCCAACGCGTGGAACGCTTACCAGTGGAAGTATGGGATGTTCCACTGGCGTCGATGATTGTGATTTAGGTCTGTTCTACGAGAGCCAGAAATTCAGCTTCGCTTAAGATTTTTACCCCTAAACTTTCAGCTTTAGCCAGTTTTGAACCCGCCTTTTCACCTGCGATCAGAAAATCGGTTTTGGCGGAAATACTGCCACTGACTTTCGCACCACGCTGTTGTAGCAAGGCTTTAGCTTGATCGCGTGTCAGTTGACTGAGTGTGCCAGTTAAGACCGCACTTTTGCCATTAAAGGGATTATCTTCCACGGTTTGTTCAGTGATGGCTGCCCAATGAATGCCTTGCGCGAGAAGATCATCGACAACGGCAACGTTATGCGCTTCCTGCCAGAATAAAACAATCCGTTTTGCAACCACCTCGCCAATATCGGGTACAGCTTTGAGTTGCTCTTCATTGGCGGTGCGAATAGCTTCTAACGTTTTGAAATGATTCGCAAGATTAAGTGCGGTTGCCTCGCCAACATCACGAATACCAAGGGCAAAAATGAAACGAGGCAGGGTAGTGGATTTCGCTCTTTCTAGACTATCAAGTGCATTTTGGGCGGATTTTTCCCCCATACGTTCAAGGCGCATTAAGGTTGTTTTCTCTAGTCGAAAGAGATCGGCTGGCGTATGAATAAGTTCTTTTGCCATTAACTGTTCTATCAATTTTACCCCTACACCGTCAATATCCATCGCTTTGCGTGACACAAAGTGTTTGAGTGCTTCTTTGCGTTGTGCATCGCAAAATAGCCCGCCTGTGCAACGTGCAACGGCTTCGCCTTCAATGCGAACAATCGCCGAGTTACAGACAGGACAATGGGTTGGAAAAACAATTGGGCGTGCATTTGCAGGGCGTTTTTCAGGCACTATCCCTGTGATTTGTGGAATAACATCTCCAGCACGACGCACAATCACGGTATCCCCAATGGCAAGCCCAAGACGAGCGATTTCATCACCGTTATGTAGCGTGGCATTACTCACGGTTACGCCCGCCACAAATACGGGTTCTAATTTGGCAACAGGTGTGATTGCGCCTGTGCGCCCGACTTGGAATTCAACATCATTGAGAATCGTTAATTGCTCTTGTGCGGGGAATTTATAGGCGATCGCCCAGCGAGGCGCACGTGCTACAAAGCCCAGTTGTTCTTGCAAGGCAATATCGTTAATTTTTAACACCGTGCCGTCGATGTCATAGCCTAAATGCTGACGTTTTTCGCCAATATCGCGATAAAACGCGAATACTGCATCGCTGCCAGTACATACACGAATTTCATGATTAATAGGGATGCCAAATGTTTTCAGCCACTGCAAACGTTCATAATGGGTATTTGGCAACGCCACACCATCTGAAATGCCAATGCTATATGCGTTAAAATGCAAGTGGCGTTGGCGAGTGATTTTGGGGTCAAGCTGACGCAATGATCCCGCAGCGGCATTGCGTGGATTGGCAAATGGTTTTTGCCCATGTTGCAGAGCCTGTTCGTTTAATTGTTCAAAGCCTTTATGTGGCATGAAAACTTCTCCCCGCACTTCTAATCTTGGGGGAATCGCTGAGCCTAATAATTGCAATGGAATGCTGCGAATAGTACGTATATTGGCGGTGATGTCTTCTCCTGTGGTGCCGTCGCCACGGGTGGCGGCCTGCACCAATTTGCCTTGCTCATATAAAATACTGACGGCTAAGCCATCAAGCTTGGGTTCACAGCAAAATGTTAAAGTGCGGTTCACGCCAAGACGCTCTTGCACGCGATTGATAAAGGCGAATACATCTTCATCAGAAAAGGCGTTATCAAGAGAGAGCATCGGCAGTTCGTGCACCACTTGCTGAAAACCCGATAAAGGTTTGGCTCCAACGCGTTGTGTTGGCGAGTCAGGCGTGATCAGCGTAGGATGTTGTGCTTCTAATGCTTTGAGTTGATTCAGTAATTTGTCGTATTCGCTGTCAGGCACGCTGGGTGCATCTAAGACATGGTATTCATATTCATATTGGCGCAATGTGGCGCGCAGGTTGGCAAGTTGGGATTCAATGCTCATAAGTCTTCCATGAAAAACCGCACTTTAAAAGTGCGGTCTCGGTTATTACAACAAGGCGAGATAGTCCGCTTTAGATTGTTCGTTAAACGGCATTCGATGCACATCAAGCACATCACCGTGTAAATCATCGGAGAGCGTTTTGACACTGTGCAGTAACAAGCGGAAATTGGCTAAATTGTTGCCATGGGTTGGTAATGTCATAAACACAATTAAACCTTGCGATGTGAAATCGTTGATGTTGGCAAGATCAAATATGCCTGGTTGATACATATTAGCTGCACTAAAGATAATGGGACTAGTGGTATCTTGCAGCTGGAAATGACGATGGAATAGATTCCCCTCACCATAGCTAAAACCTAAACTTTCCAACGATTGAACAATGTCAACGCCTTTAAATACGCCAGTATGTTTCGGCACAATATAAAAAATAATGGTGTCGCTTGGTGCCGCTTTTTTCGGCTCTTCTTTTTTCTCAGGTGTTGGTTCAACACGTGTTTCTGTCGGAATATGGGGAGTCTCTTGAATAGAAGGCGGGCTAGATTGCCCTTGTAAATCATTAATTTTAGGTAACTGTGCAGCACGTTCAGCGAGTGCAGCACGATCTTCAGGCGATGTGATAGTGATACCATATTCACTGTCGGCCTGCTGTTCGATTTCCGCAATACTTTTATTTAATAAACTTGAGCGCGATAGCGTTGGTTTAACATTCTCCGCAGGTTCATGTCGTGTTTGGTCTTGATCTGGCAACGTAATGCGGATTTTTTCCACCGCTTGTGCGGTATGTGTCAATGGGCTTGTTTGTTCTTCCACCGCACTTTGCACATCGGCGGTACGTTGTGGCGAAGGGGAAGGTGCTTGTGATGGCGTGTTGAGATCTAAAATATCGTTATTTTGCACGCGCGAATCATGGGTGAAGGTTTTCGCTGATTTAAACAATTGTGATTTTTCTCGCTGGCTGGACCATATCCCATGAATCAATAACACAGCCACAATCAATACGATAAAAATGATTAAAATAATATGTAAATCCATTTTGCACCTATTTTATGTACATTAATCAAGGATTTGACGCCACAGACGACCGCACTTTGCACTCATCTTACAAGCAAAGATAGTTGTTAGCTTATCATATTTTTTATGCTTGGACTATGCACTTGGCACAATTGTGGACACATTGTGCAAAATTTGCATTCTTCAAAGTGCTGCCTTATAGTTAGCCCATTTGCATTTATTGAGATTGTTATGTTTACATCAGAATACAAACAAGGATTAGCGTATTTTTTACAAGGTTGGCGATTGATTACGCAAAAGGGGCTACGCCGTTTTGTGGTGATGCCTATTGTGATTAATATCGTGTTGCTAGTTGCCGTTTTTTGGCTAATGATGGGGCAGGTTGGGGATTTTGCGCAGTGGGCGATAAGTTTTGTGCCGACCTGGTTAGATTGGCTGAGTTATGTTATTTATGCCTTGGCGGTGGTGACCCTTTTGGTGATTTATTTCTTTATTTTTAATCTGCTAGCAGGCTTTATTGCCGCACCGTTTAACGGCATTTTAGCAGAAAAAGTAGAGCTGATGCTCACGGGGGAAACGCTCAATGATGCAGGGATGTTGGATTTGGTGAAAGATACACCACGCATTGTAAAACGTGAATGGCAGAAATTTGTTTATTCCTTTCCCAAATTTTTGGGGTTATTTGTGCTCAGTTTTGTCCCTGGTGTTGGGCAAACTGTTGTGCCGCCGTTATTTTTTCTGTATGGGGCGTGGATGGCGGCTATCCAATATTGTGATTATCCTTTTGATAACCACAAAATTAGCTTTATGAAAATGCGTTATCAATTAGCGGAAAAGCGTGCGCTGACAGTTACATTTGGAGGCTTGGTATCACTTTGCACATTTGTGCCGTTTTTAAATTTCATCATTATTCCTGTTGCGGTATGTGGTGCGACCGCACTTTGGGTCGATCACTATCGCCCACAGTTATTGGACGATAATAAAACACAAAGTGCGGTACAAACACACGCGGGCAGGACTGTTCAGCCGTGAGCTTGCTGCACGCTCTAGGCGTTTGTGGCACTCAGAATGGAATAAATGCCTTTCGTTTTACCTTGTGCTAAAAGCATGCCAATGCCGCGCGCAACACTTTTTCGGCTAACATAAACACTGTGTTTTTCTGGTAGATGGGTGAGAAGTTGGATAGCCTCATCTTCCCCATCTGTTAATCCACTGGGGCGTACAATTAACCAATCCAACGCACTGTTTTGTAAATAGTGTTCCGCTGTGGTTTTTGCTTGAATGGCTTCACCCAACGCACGCTGAAACATTGGGCTCATCATCAGCCATTGATCGCCACATCCTAAACTGGTTACCAAGACCATTTTGGCAGTAGGGGCATATTTTTCGACAGCTTTAATGATATTAATATTGCCAATATCATCACTGCGAATGCCTTGGCTATTTTTTCCGCCCACAGTTGAGATAACAATCTCAGGTTGGAGTGTTGCAATTAATTGCTCACATTGTGCTAACGCTAAGACATCGGCACAAACAGTGGGGATATTATGGCGAGTAAAAATATCGTCTGTAACGGGGCGTCGCACTGCGGCTGTGAGGGCATGATCCGATAAGTGAATACAAATTTCACGTCCTAATTTTCCATTTGCACCAAATACAACGATCATTTTACGCACCTTGTATCAGTTGGCGCATAGCTTCAATTTGCTGCGCTTTCAGTTGACCTGCTTCATCGCGCCCAGCAAAAATTTTAAACATAGCTTCACCTTGATGATTAATAAAGGTTAATGCGACGGTGCGTTTACCCATAAAAGGGCGGTCAAGCAGGTAAATTGCTGCACAGTTTTCATAACGTAGATGTCCATGTAATGCCCCGTGAGCACGTTGATCAAAGTTATAAAATCCTCGCGCAACTTTTCCCATTGGCAATTTGCCTGTAACTTCGGCGATGGTATCGGGCGTATGCACAATAAATGTAACCTCTTCATTCCAATTTGCAATGGCTTGCATAATATCCACAAAGCGTTCACCGCCTGTTTTTAGCACCATCTCTGGCGGTAGGCATTCAATGACTGCTTCAAGGCTACATTGGTTCATTCCTGCCAGCATTTCGAGAATTTGCCCTGGGTTGTCTTTGAGTGATTGGCAAAGTGCGGTTTGTTGTGTTTGATTTAAAGGTTGTTTCATAGGATTGTCCTTATCTCTATTGGGTAATGTGAGCATTAATTTGCGAATTAAGGTTGGCGACCAGTAACGTCCACTGGTATTAAGTGTAATTGTGTTGTCATTGCATTCTAGTAATCCTTGCTGCTGCCAGTCTGATAACAGGGCTTGTGCTTTGATGTTATCTGCAAAGAGATGCACATCTAAAAAGCCGAGTTCTAGGCTGTATTGCACGTTGCCCAACAGGGTTTTATGTTGGTTGTGGCGGCTAAAGTATGATAGTGGTGCGCTTTCAATCGGGCTGGTTAAATACATATTTAAATCGCTGTGTATTTGGTAACGATAGTGCCCCAGATTGCCACCAGCACCAGAACCAAAGGCTAAGCAAGGTATATTCGACTTGACTAGGGTGTTATAACGATTTTTCTCGCCACGATTAGGATAAGCAAAGTGATTGTTACTCACTTGCAGCCAATGTTGCTGACATAAGGTCTCCACGGCATACGCATACTGCACACTTTGTTGGGCAAAACTGGCAGGATTGGGTAGAGTGCCGTGTTCAATTAAGCGATTAATCGGCAGTTGCTGGTAATTATTAAATGCGTAAATATCCAAGCCAGCAATGGGTAATTGCGCTGCAATGGCAATATCGCGAGCCCACACCTCATCAGTTTGGTTAGGTAGCCCAAAAATGAGATCGGCAACGATCACTGCATTTAATTGACTTAAGGCAGCCAGATATGCTTGTGCGTCTTCTCCGCTGTGCTTTCTGCCTAAACGCTTGCGTAACGCGGAATTAAAGGTCTGAACACCAATAGAAATGCGGTTTGCCCCCGCATCAATACAGGCTTTCGCTTTGTCAACTTCAAAATGGCTAATTCGCCCTTCGATTGTAAACTCACAATCCTCACTCAGTGGAAGATAGTCATAACAGGCTCGAATTAAGCGGACTAAGTCTTTGGTTAACAATGCACTGGGGGTGCCGCCGCCAAAATAAACGGCGCGTATTTTTCCAGTATCTGTGCGAAGTGCTGCTTCATATTGGAGTTGCGCAATGACACGATCAGTATAAACCGCACTTTGATCATCATGCCAGCGATTACGATAAAAACCGCAGAAAATGCAATGACTAGCACAAAAAGGAATATGCAAGTATGCCAACGCATCGCCATTGACGGCATCGACAATATTCTGTCGCCACAAGGTTTGCCACTGTGATGGTGGCACTGACTCGCCGCCCCAAATAGGCATTAATGCTTGGCGTTCGGGAAAAGCATGTGGGAGAGCTTGTTGTTTGTTCCAGTTAAGTGTATTAATCATAGATTATTGTTATTAATAGAGAAGAGACATTTTATAGCAAATCTAGTTATGTAATAGCTTGATACAGATCAAAATAATAATAATTTTCATTACTGTTTTTTTTATCATAACTAATCGTTATAAGATATAACCACGCGGAGTTGTAGAAAGACTTGCCGCAGTGTATGCTCGAGCTTACATAAGATAAAGGAGGTTTCTATGATTTATGATGACAACTCGCAAACGATAGGGCATACCCCATTAGTGCGTTTAAAGCACTTTGGACACAATGGCAATCTACTGGTGAAAGTTGAATCACGCAATCCCAGTTTTAGTGTGAAATGCCGCATTGGTGCAAATATGGTTTGGCAAGCGGAAAAAGACGGCATTTTAACGCAAGGCAAAGAGATTGTGGATGCAACGAGTGGGAATACGGGCATTGCACTTGCGTATGTAGCCGCTGCACGCGGTTATCCTATTACTTTAACTATGCCAGAAAGCATGAGCGAAGAACGTAAACGCTTATTGAAAGGGTTGGGGGTGAACTTAGTGCTGACTGAAGCGGCAAAAGGGATGAAAGGTGCGATTGAAAAAGCACAAGATATTGCGAATTCTGATCCTCGCTTTGTGCAGCTCAAACAGTTTGAAAATCCAGCCAATCCTGCGATTCATCAGCAAACAACGGGACCTGAAATCTGGGAAGACAGTGAGGGCAAAATTGATGTATTGGTCGCAGGTGTTGGCACAGGGGGCACAATAACAGGCGTGAGTCGTGCAATCAAGCAAGACTTTGGTAAAGCCATTCTCTCTGTTGCCGTTGAACCAAAGGAATCGCCAGTGATAACACAAACGTTAAATGGCGAAGAGGTAAAACCTGGTCCACATAAAATTCAAGGCATTGGTGCAGGCTTTATTCCAAAAAATCTTGATTTATCATTGATTGATCGTGTTGAGCAAGTCGATAGCGAAACCGCACTTGAGACCGCGCGCAAATTAATGGCAAAAGAAGGAATTTTGGTAGGGATCTCATCAGGTGCAGCCGTTGCCGCCGCCGATCGGTTGGCAAAATTACCTGAATTTGCTGATAAAGTGATTGTTGCCGTGTTACCGTCAGCCTCTGAGCGTTATCTCAGCACCGCACTTTTTGACGGTATTTAATCTTCAGAAACAGAAAAACCCGCTTGTGGCGGGTTTTTTTATACATCTCAATATTAGTTAATGTATTGTGTTACGCTAATTGCTGTCACGCCTAATGTTAGAGTAAAAGCGACTGCTAATGACGCAATTTGTGCGAAAATTGTTTTTGTTTTCTTAGCCATAATGTACCTCTCTTATTTTGTTGAGGACATTATACATAAAAATGTGATTTAGATCACGTTTTTTATTACATTAATTTTAAAATTTATTTAAATTTTTTAACAATAAATGTTATCTCATTGAAATAACAAAATTTTATTTTTAACCGCACTTTGTCTTTTTTTAGGGAGGAGCGTTAAACTTTAAACGTGTAAAAAGTGCGGTTTTTTCCTGTACGGTTAATGAGCGGTATTCACCTGATGCGAGCGTACCTAACATCAATCCTGCGATTTGGCTGCGGATAAGGCGCAGTGTTGGGAAGCCGACATGGGCGGTCATACGGCGTACTTGGCGATTTCGCCCTTCAGTAATGGTAAGTTCAAGCCAACTGGTTGGGCAATTTTTGCGCTCACGAATTGGCGGTGTCCGTGTCCAAATGTGGGGTTCATCAATTAAGCGAGCTTGAGCAGGTAGAGTTTTGCCATCGTTAAGCATAACGCCTTGGCGTAAAGCATAAAGTGCGGTTTCGTTGATTTCACCCTCCACTTGCACCCAATAGGTTTTGGGCATTTTAAATGCAGGTGTGGTTAAACGGTGTTGCAATGCGCCGTTATTTGTCAATAAAAGTAGTCCTTCACTGTCACGATCTAATCGCCCTGCAGCATAGATATTCGCAATGGGAATAAAATCTTTTAAGCAGGCATAGCGAGCATCTGGGCTAAATTGACATACTACATTAAACGGTTTATTGAATAAAATAACCTGTGTATTGGCAAAATTCGGGGTGGGTCTTTTCCGCATCGCACGTTTATTGTGCGATTTCGTGCGATATGTTGCGTTATTTTTTGTCATAAAGGTTAAAAAATCGTTAAAATGTGATCTCGCGAAGAGAAATTGAGTAAAAAAAACTATACTATGATTAGGTAAGGAAGACTAGCATCAGCTAGCGATGATGAGAAAGTGAAGGAGTTTTTATGCCAAACAGTGTACAAGGTCAAGCCATTGAACTTCAGCAAGATGGCAGTTTGCGAGTGCCGAATAATCCGATTATTCCTTTTATTGAAGGGGACGGCATTGGGGTGGATGTTACGCCTGCGATGCAGAAAGTGCTTGATGCGGCAGTGCAAAAAGCCTATGGCGGAGAACGCCAAATTCAGTGGCTCGAAATTTACGCTGGTGGCAAAGCGAATGCTCGCTTTGGAGGAGATGTTTGGTTGCCAGATGAAACCATTGATGCCATTCGCAAATATCATGTGGCGATTAAAGGCCCATTAATGACACCCGTTGGCGGTGGTATTCGCTCACTCAATGTTGCGATGCGCCAGGGGCTTGATTTGTATAATTGTCAGCGTCCAATTCGTTATTATGAAGGTACGCCAAGCCCTGTTAAACACCCTGAATTGGTTGATATGGTTATTTTCCGTGAAAACTCAGAAGATATTTATGCAGGGATTGAATGGGTTGCGGGTTCCGATGAAGCACAAAAGGTGATTGACTTTTTACAGCAACAGATGGGCGTGCAAAAAATTCGTTTCCCACAAGAGTGCGGTATCGGGGTGAAGCCTGTATCCAAAGAAGGTACGCAACGCTTAGTGAAAGCTGCATTGCAATACGCTATTGATAACGATCGCAAGTCGCTTACATTAGTGCATAAAGGCAACATTATGAAATTCACGGAGGGGGCGTTTAAAGAATGGGGCTATCAAGTAGCGAAAGAGATGGGGGCTACGCTCATTGATAATGGTCCTTGGATGACATTGAAAAATCCGAAAACAGGACGTGAGATTGTGATTAAAGATTCTATTGCAGATGCATTCTTGCAAGAAATCTTATTGCACCCAACGGAGTATGATGTTATTGCTACATTAAATCTTAATGGGGATTATATTTCAGATGCGCTTGCGGCACAGGTTGGAGGGATTGGTATTGCGCCAGGAGCTAATATCGGCAGTGAGTGTGCTATTTTTGAGGCAACACACGGCACTGCGCCTAATATTGCAGGGAAAAATATTGGTAATCCAGGCTCATTAATTTTAAGTGGTGAAATGATGTTGCGCCATTTAGGCTGGGTGGACGCGGCGGATTTGATCGTGAAAGCGGTCTCTAAAACCATCGCCAATAAAACCGTGACAGCCGATTTTGCTAATGCGATGGAAGGCGCAACTTTGCGCTCCACTTCTGAATTCGCAGAGGATATTATTCAGAATATGTGATATTGTCGATTAGTGAGAAAAGTGCGGTCTAACCGCACTTTTTTCGTTGTAGTGTATGGTTGTTTTTTCTCCTTGACCGCACTTTTATCCAGCCGTCTAGCATGGTGGTTAGTAATCCACCCCAGATCAAGCCATAGGTAATCAGAGATTGTGCGGTTAGAGGTGCGTGTAACACAACAACCGCGAGTATGAATAATAAGGTGGGTTCTAGGTAACTAAACATACCAAATAATGTGACGGGTAAGGCAACACTGGCATATAAATTTAACTGCATGGCAACTGCACTGATAATGCCTAAGAGTGGGATCAGTAACCAATAGCGATTCCATGTGGCAAGAATATCGAAGCCAGTTGGCAGATGCCATAAATAAAGTAAAGCAAAAGGCAGTATGAGGGTGAGATCAATGAATAAACCAATTAACGTTGGTACGCTAAGGGAACGCCGTAGCAGGTAATAAATAGGGTACGTGCCAAAAATCCATATAGTCACCCAAGAAAACGTATGTGTTTGCCATAATTCGTGTGCTACGCCCAAGCCAGCAAGTGTTACCGCGAGCCATTGCAAACGTGTGACTTTCTCTTTAAGAAAAAGGCGACCACACAATACAATTGAAATAGGCAAAAGGAAATAGCCCATCGCCACATCAACGCCATACCCATTAATCGGTGCCCACATAAATAGCCCAAATTGACTGGCAATAATGGGAGTTGGCAGCAAAATAAGTATCCACTTTTTCCAGTTTTTACCAGTGGCATAGATAAACCGAAAGAGCTGATACCAACGTCGAGATAAAAACAGTACCAGCCATAACGTTAATGCCATACTCACCATACGCCAAGCAAAGGTTTCAATACCAGAGAGTGGTGCCATAATGTAGCCATAAAGGTACAGTACGCCAAACAGAATATTGGAAAATAATGCCGCTAATGTGCCTTTTTGTGTATTGGTCATGGTTATTCTTAGCGAATGATTTTTGAAGGAAAGACAAAATTATATCCAATTGTGATCAATAAGACTATTTTTTGTTTTAAATCAATTTTTCATCAATAAAGAAATTGTGTTTTATATTTTTGACGGGTATGATTTGTGCAAGTTAATCGATTTCGTAAATCGATTTCATGTTGTAATGGGTGAGATGATGAAAAAGGTAACGATAGCCGATATTGCTCAGCAAGCAGGCTGTTCTAAAACGACAATTTCACGCTATCTTAACGGCAAATATGACAGTATGTCTGAGCAGACTAAACAGACGATTGCAACTGTGATAGCCGCATTAGGCTACCGCCCAAACCAAATGGCGAGAAATTTACGTTTACAAAAAAGCCGTTTGATTGGGGTATTGGTATCGGATATTAAAAGTCCTTTTTCATCTATTTTATACAGCGGCATTGCCGATGAATGCGAGCGGCACGGATACACCGCCATTCTTGCCAGTACAGGTGATTCACCAGAAAAAGAACGCATGTATATGGATTCGATGATTGCAAAATCGGTTGAGGGATTGATTGTGAATGCCACAGGTGAAAATGTGGATTATTTAGCACAAGTTAACCGCACTTTGCTGCCTGTTGTGCTTGCCGACCGCCCGTTATTTGATGTGCATTGCGATATTGTAACATCTGATACATTTAAAGGCATGCAAGATATGTTGGCTTATGTTTATGCGCAAGGTTATGAACATATCATTTTCGTGACGATGACGGTTGGCACGAACCAAACGCGTCGTATTTTATGCGATACATTTTGCACGCTGCAAGCTGATTATCAACAAAGTGCGGTCATCATAGAATTTACACAATCGCAGCATTTAGAAGCGGAATTTTTAGCGATGTTGGCGACACATCAACAGCAAAAAATCGCCTTTTTTGCTGCAAATGGATTAGTGTTACAGGCGTTATGTGCGTTAATGAAAAAACACCATCTTAATGCCCCTGAAGATATTGGATTATGCGGCGTTGATAATTGGGCATGGATGGAGTTAGCGGGTGCAGGGATGACGGTGTTAGAGCAACCCACCTATGAAATGGGAAAAGCCAGTGCTCAATGCCTAATTCAACGCATTCAAGGGAAAGCAGATGCCCCAGTAGAGCAGTATTTAAGTTGTCAATTAATTAAACGTGGTTCGATTTAATACCACATCTTTCACGTTATAGGAGAAAATTATGGATACGCGTTATAGTGTTAACCCCAATGATTTCAAGCGTTATACCACAGAAGAAGTGCGTAACGAGTTTTTGGTACAGAATCTGTTCCGTGCTGATGAATTAACTACCGTATATAGCCACGTCGATCGCATGGTTACGGTGGGATGTATGCCAGTAAATGAAACGGTTTCTTTAGAAAAAGGGCTAGATATTTGGCACACCTTTGGCACACACTACTTTTTGGAGCGTCGTGAAATTGGCATTTTTAACGTTGGTGGTGAGGGAATTATCACCGCCGATGATCAAACGTTTGAGATGGCTTATACCGATTGTTTGTATATTACGATGGGAACTAAAACTGTCACATTCAAAAGTAAACACGCAGATAACCCAGCAAAATTTTATATGGTCTCTGCGCCTGCGCATAAACCGTGTAAAACCACCTTTATTCCAATGGCGAATGCCAATAAACGACCAATGGGCGCGATGGAAACAGCTAATGATCGTGTGATTAATCAATTTATTCACCCTGATGTATTAGAAACCTGTCAATTATCAATGGGCTTAACGCAGTTAAAACCAGGCAGTGTATGGAACTCAATGCCGTGCCATACTCATGAGCGTCGGATGGAAATTTATTTCTATTTTGAAGTACCTCAAAATAATGCCGTGTTTCATATTATGGGGCAACCAACAGAAACTCGCCATCTCGTGATGCAAAATGAGGAAGCGGTTATTAGCCCGTCTTGGAGTATTCATTGCGGTGCAGGGACATCTAATTACAGCTTTATTTGGGCAATGGGTGGTGAAAATAAAGCTTTCGATGATATGGATAATTTAAAAATTACTGAATTACGTTAAGACAAGTTTAAGGATATTACAATGAAAATAATGCAAACTGTGCAACGCTTCCCAGGTGGTTTAATGTTAATTCCGCTGCTGCTAGGGGCATTAACCAATACATTTGCGCCAGATGCGGGGGCGTATTTTGGTTCATTTACCAATGGATTGATTCACGGCACAGTGCCAATTTTATCGGTTTGGTTTTTCTGTATGGGGGCGAGCATTGATTTGCGAGCCACAGGAACGGTAATTCGAAAATCAGGAACATTATTGGTCACGAAAGTTGCGGTTGCATGGCTCGTTGGTATGCTGTGTGTGAAATTTATTCCTGGAGGCGTGATTGAAACGGGCTTCTTTGCAGGGCTTTCAACCTTAGCGATTGTAACCGCAATGGATATGACCAACGGCGGGCTTTATGCGTCATTGATGGCACAATATGGCTCAAAAGAAGAAGCAGGTGCATTTGTATTAATGTCGGTGGAGTCAGGGCCTCTTGTTACGATGATGATTCTTGGCACAACTGGCGTTGCACAATTTGAACCGCACTTATTTGTTGGTGCAATCTTGCCATTTCTCATTGGCTTTGCCCTTGGTAATTTAGATAAAGAATGTAAAGCGTTCTTCAGTCAAGGCACAATGCTGATGATCCCGTTCTTTGGCTATGCACTAGGTAATACGATCAATCTTGGCGTAGTGCTAGATACAGGATTGTTGGGGGTATTCCTAGGATTATTGGTCATCGTGGTAACGGGTATCCCGTTGATTTTAGCTGATAAATTTATTGCCGGTGGTAATGGTGGCGCTGGGCTTGCAGCATCGAGTACCGCAGGTGCCGCCGTTGCTAACCCGGTGATTATTGCAGGAATGGTGCCCGCATTTGCACCCGTCGCTCCAGCAGCAACCGCACTTGTCGCGACCTCTGTGGTAGTGACCTCAATTGTTGTGCCGATTATCACGGCATTCTGGTGTAAACGTTTTGGCAATCACGCCAACGCATAAACGACAACTACACAAGATGATCGCATTGAAAAAACCGCACTTTAAAAGTGCGGTTTTTTAGCCAGTTTATTTCCTCGCAAGCGGTGGGACGAAGGTTATGCCCATGTCCCAAGGCTGTTCAATCCATGTGTTTTGAGGAATGTCAATAACATAATCATCCACTAAATCCGCCCCTGCAGGTTTTGCGAAAACTGTAACAAAGCGTGCTTTAGGATACATATCACGCAACGCTCGTGCGGTGTTACCTGTATCAACTAAATCATCGACAACAATAAAGCCGTCGCCATCACCTTGCGCTGCGTGTAATACTTTAATTTCACTTTGTTGATCGTGTTCATAGCTTGCGATACACGCTGTTTCAACATGGCGAATGCCTAGTTCTCGAGCGAGCACAGCCGCAGGAAATAAGCCGCCACGACTAACGGCAATAATACCTTTCCATTGTGAAGCAGGCAATAGGCGTTCTGCCAATTTGCGTGCATGCATTTGGAACATATCCCAAGTTACCACATATTTTTCACTCATAATCGACCTTTTGTGTTGAAAGAAGAAATCAGCGATGATTGTTTAATCATTCTAAATTTTAAAAATGCGTTAGGATAACCTGAAATTAAAATTTGTGCTATGATTAATCTATTATTTCCGCAAATTGCGTAAAAATTTTGCGTTGCAAACACTCAACAGAAATTAAGGAGCATATGATGCAAAACATAACCGACCTTCAACCAACGCGTTTATGGCAATGGTTTCAACAAGTTTGTGACATTCCACACCCGTCTTTACACGAGGAAAAATTAGCCGAGTTTATTGTGAATTGGGCAACATCAAACAATATTTGGGTGGAACGCGATAAGGTCGGCAATATCCTGATGCGTAAACCCGCAACCCCAGGCATGGAAAACCGCAAAAAAGTGGCACTACAGGCGCACTTGGATATGGTGCCGCAGAAAAATAACGGCACTCAGCATGATTTTTTGACGGATAGCATCAAACCGATCATTGATGGTGAGTGGGTAACGGCGCAAGGCACAACGCTAGGGGCGGATAATGGCATCGGATTGGCATCTACGTTGGCGGTGTTAGCCAGTGATGATATTCCACATCCCGACTTAGAAGTGCTATTAACGATGACCGAAGAGTCTGGTATGGTTGGAGCCAACGGCTTGCAACCAAATTGGTTGGAAAGTGATATTCTCATCAATACTGATACAGAAGAAGATGGCGAAGTTTACGTTGGCTGTGCTGGTGGCGTTGATGCGGATATTCGCCTAGCACTTAGTGCGGTGGAAAATCCATTTAAACAAGCAAAACTGTTGGTATTAAAAGGCTTGCGTGGCGGGCACTCAGGTGGTGATATTCACACAGGGCGTGCGAATGCGATCAAACAATTGGCGCGCACGTTGGCTGAATTGCAACCGCACTTTGACTTCCAACTGGCGGATATTACAGGTGGCTCAGTACGTAATGCCATTCCTCGTGAAGCCAGTGCGGTGTTGGTATTTGATGGGGATGATAGTGTCTTGAGTCAACACATCAGTGCATTAGAAGCGTTACTGAAAGGGGAACTTGCCCATGCAGAGCCGAATTTATCTCTCTTTTTGCAAGATATTGAGCGTCCAGCTACCACGTTCACACTCGCACAAACCGATACGATCATTAACTTGCTTAACGCTTTACCGAATGGCGTGATGCGTTATAGCGATGTGATTGATGATGTTGTAGAAACATCACTTAGTGTTGGGGTGTTGGTGGTAGAAAAATCACAATTGCATATCACGATTTTAGTGCGCTCACTGAATGAAAGTGGCAAGCAGGCAGTTTGTTCAACGTTAGAGTCATTAACAACGCTCGCAAACGCGCAGATTGAATTTAGCCACGATTATCCAGGTTGGGAACCAGATGAAAACTCCCCGATTTTGCCAGTGACCATCGCACATTATGCGCAAATTTTAGGGCATGAGCCGAAAGTGAAAGTGATTCACGCAGGACTGGAGTGTGGCTTGATGAAAAAACCATATCCTAATATGGATATGGTATCGATTGGACCAACCATTCGCAATGCCCACTCGCCAGACGAAAAAGTCCATATCCCAGCGGTACAAACCTACTGGCGTTTATTGCAGGCACTTCTGGCGAATATTCCAACAAAATAGGCAAAGTGTGGTTGACCGCACTTTTACTGGGTGAGAACGATGAACGAACAACATAATTTGCCACAAGAGAGTGAAAACACTACGCATTTTGGCTTTAAAACGGTGGCGAAAGAAGAGAAACAAGCGTTGGTAGCGAATGTATTTCATTCGGTCGCTGATAAATATGATTTGATGAATGATCTGCTTTCTTTTGGCATTCATCGTGTATGGAAACGATTTACCATTGATTGCTCTGGTGTGCGTAAAGGGCAAAATGTGCTTGATTTAGCCGGTGGCACAGGGGATTTTACGGCTAAATTTTCGCGTATTGTGGGCACACAAGGGCAGGTTGTGCTGGCAGACATTAATGATTCTATGCTCAAAGTTGGACGTGAAAAATTGCGTAATCTTGGCGTTGTCGGAAATGTTCAATATGTGCAAGCCAACGCAGAATGTTTGCCGTTTGCAGATAATACATTTGACTGCATCATTATCAGTTTTGGACTACGCAATGTTACCGATAAGCAGAAAGCATTGGAATCCATGTTTCGCGTGTTGAAGCCTGGTGGCCGACTATTAGTGCTAGAGTTTTCAAAGCCGATAGTTGATCCACTGAGTAAATTGTATAATTTTTACTCATTTAATATTTTGCCGAAAATAGGTGAAGTGGTGGTCAATGATGGTGAAAGTTATCGCTACCTTGCTGAGTCAATTCGGATGCACCCTGATCAAAATACATTGAAATTCATGATGTCCCAAGCAGGTTTTGAACAGGTTGAGTATTTTAATCTTACGGCTGGCATTGTAGCATTGCATCGGGGCTTTAAGTTTTAGTGAGGTGGAAAATGGCAGTTTCACTGATAACACAGTTAATGTTACCACAAATGGGCAATGCCGTGCTTGAAACATTGTTAAATCAAATAATTAAACGCAGCCCCAATGCGAAATTGCAGTTGCAACGTCTTGCAGGAAAAGTTCTACTGCTTGAATTTGACGCGCCTCAGCTTCAACATTATTTTATCTTCTCGCATACGGCTATTGATGTATTGCACCATTACAGCGGTGAGGTGGATTGTCATCTAATTACCCGCCCAACTGTGCTTATACCGCCTCCGAAAAAAGCACAAATCAGCCAACTGATTAATGATAAACGCATTGTGCTACATGGCGATTTACAAATTTTGCAAGAGTTTACCGCACTTTTAGATGCCATCGAACGGGATCCAGCCGAGTTATTATCGCCTTATTTTGGCGATGTGTTAACGCATAAAGCGACATATTTATTCAGGCAAGTTGTGGCGCACGTCAAAGAGCAAAGTGCGGTTACAAAACGCCATTGGGGGGAAAGATTAACAGAAGAATGGCAAGTGGCAATGCCCGCAAATGCAGTCAATAGTTTTCGTCATGATGTACATGAATTGTCGAAAGACGAGCAGCGTTTGTCAGAAAAAATTGATACCCTTTACCAACAAATCAAGGAGCAACACTAATGTGGGGGCACTCTCGTTTTTACCATATTATTAGTGTGTTGTTGCGCTATGGGCTGGATCAGCATCTGCCAGAAAATCGTTATACTCGACCGATTCGTTGGGCGCGGAAAAGCCTTTTTTGGATTAAAAATCGGCATCCTGCGTTGCCGTATGGCGTTCGTTTGCGTCTTGCGTTGCAAGAACTAGGACCGGTGTGGATCAAATTAGGGCAGATGCTGTCAACGCGTCGCGATCTATTTCCGCCCGATATTGCAAATGAATTGGCATTGTTACAAGATCAAGTAGAGCCGTTTTCAGGCGTATTAGCACGAGCGGAAATTGAGCGATCCTTAGGGGGCGCACTTGAAACGTGGTTTTGTGATTTCGATGAAACCGCACTTGCTTCGGCGTCGATTGCACAAGTGCACACGGCGCGTTTTAATGACAACACGCCATTTGCAGGAGAAGATGTTGTATTAAAAGTGATTCGTCCGAATATTGAAAAATCTATCCGTTCTGATGTGAAGTTAATGTATCGCTTAGCAAGCTGGATTCCACGTTTATCAAGTGAAGGGCGTCGCTTGCGTCCAGTGGAAGTGGTGCAAGAGTATGAAAAAACACTGTTTGATGAGTTGGATTTGCGCCGTGAAATGGCTAATGCGATGCAGCTGCGTCGTAATTTTGAAAACAGCCCAATGCTTTATATCCCGAAGATGTATAGTGATTTTTGCTATAAAAATGTCATCGTGATGGAGCGTATTTACGGCATTCCTGTCTCAGATATTGATACATTGCATGCGCGTGGCACCAATATGAAGCTGCTGGCAGAGCGTGGCGTGCAGGTATTTTTTACGCAAGTATTTCGTGACAGCTTTTTCCATGCGGATATGCACCCTGGCAATATTTTTGTGAATCCTGAGCATGTGGATAATCCCCAATATATAGGGATTGATTGTGGCATTGTCGGCTCGTTGAATCGGGAAGATAAACGTTATTTAGCTGAGAACTTTTTAGCCTTTTTTAATCGTGATTATCATCGCGTGGCTGAACTGCACGTTGATTCAGGCTGGGTGCCAGCTGATACGAATGTGCAAGAGTTTGAGCAAGCGATTCGTACGGTATGTGATCCGATATTTGCCAAACCGCTCAGTGAAATTTCGTTTGGGCATGTGTTATTGAATTTATTTAATACTGCTCGACGTTTTAATATGGAAGTACAACCTCAGCTTGTGTTATTACAAAAAACGTTACTGTATATTGAAGGATTAGGGCGGCAAATTTATCCACAACTTGATTTATGGCAAACGGCGAAACCATTTTTGCAAAATTGGCTTGATGAACAAGTGGGTATAAAATCCATTTATCGCAATATTCAAGATAAAATGCCGTATTTTCGTGAACATTTTGCCGAATTTCCAGAAACATTATATCATGCCTTGTTGCAACAAAAAGAGATTAGTCAACAGCTCGCACACTTAAACGCTAACCTTGTTAAAAATCGTCGAGCACAGAAAAACCGCACTTTTTATCTCGGCGTGGGAAGCGTGGTATTTATCAGCACACTGTGGCAGTATACGTATTTACCAAAAAGCCTAAGTGCGGTCTTGATTGTGCTGGCATTTTTGATCTGGGGCTATGGATTATTTAAAAAATAGCATTTGAGCTGATTGTCAATTGACTAACAAGGCGTGATAGGTTATAAACCTAGCAAGTTTTTATGAACTATGTCACGGCATAGTATTAACTCAAATAAGAGGTTTTTATGGGTGGTATTAGTATTTGGCAACTCGCCATTATTGTTCTGATCATTGTGTTGTTATTTGGTACAAAAAAATTGAAAAATTTAGGATCTGATTTAGGCGAGTCAGTCAAAGGCTTTAAAAAAGCAATGAAAGATGACGATAAAAAAGATGCTGAATTTAATTCTAGCCTTGAAAATAATCCAGCGAAAACCAGTGCCGAAACAGCAAAACAAAAAGATAACGAACAGGCGTAATTTGTGTTTGATATTGGCTTTTCAGAGCTTTTACTGATTTTTGTTGTCGGCTTGGTTGTGCTTGGGCCGCAACGCTTGCCAGTGGCTATTCGCACCGTGGTAAGTTGGATTCGTACTGTTCGAGGTTTAGCGGCTAATGTGCAAAATGAACTTAGCCAAGAGTTAAAATTGCACGAATTGCAAGAAAGTATCAAAAAAGCAGAGCAGCTTAACCTAAGTGAGTTGTCTCCTGATTTAGCAAAAAATATTGAGGATTTAAAACAGTCTGCACAAACGATGCAACAGCAGTTACAACAGGAACAAAACTCAATTAACAATGCGATTAATGAGCGAGTTAAAAGTGTGGAAGATGAGCACGCCGATGATCTTGCTGAAGCCATTGAAGCAGAAAGTGAACACACAACTATCGTTGATGAGCCTGATGTACCATGGCAATATTACGGTAGCGATATTCCCCCAGAGGCTGAAGAAGGCAGTGTTCCTGAAAAAAATGCGTTGTCAGCCCCATCTAAAGAGTAGTGATTATGTCATCTGTTGAAGATTCACAGCCATTGATTAGCCATTTGGTTGAGTTACGCAATCGTTTATTGCGTGCCATTGTATGCGTGTTAATTGTTTTTGCTTGTTTAGTCTTTTTCTCAAATGACATTTACCGCTTGGTTGCATTGCCGTTGGTCAATCAAATGCCTCAAGGGGCGAGCATGATTGCAACAGGGGTCGCTGCACCGTTTTTTACGCCACTCAAATTAACGGCGATTGTCTCTGTCTTTCTGTCCGTTCCTTTTATTCTTTACCAAATTTGGGCGTTTGTTGCCCCTGCATTGTATCAGCATGAAAAACGCTTAGTCTATCCGCTTTTATTTTCCAGCACGCTACTCTTTTATGTGGGCGTGGCATTTGCGTACTACGTGGTGTTCCCGCTGGTATTTGGTTTTATGACCCACACGGCACCTGAAGGTGTCACCATTGCGACTGATATTAGTAGTTATCTGGATTTTGTATTGACGATTTTTCTTGCGTTTGGGATCTGTTTTGAAGTGCCTGTGGCGATTATTTTACTGTGCTGGACTGGCATAACCACGGCAGAGGATTTGCGGAAAAAACGCCCCTATATTTTAGTTGCCGCCTTTGTGATTGGTATGTTGTTGACACCGCCTGATATTTTTTCGCAAACGTTATTGGCGTTGCCGATGTTTTTGTTATTTGAAGTGGGGGTTTATTGCTCACGGTTTTATCAACCAAGAGAAGACTGACCGCACTTTTTGTTTTACAAGGCGCCACGGGGCGTCTTTATTATTTAAGGACTCAGTATGAATATTCAAATGCCTTTTGCACCGTTTCCACAGGGGAGAATGCGTCGTTTGCGTCGACACGATTTTAGTCGTCGGTTAGTGGCTGAACATCAGCTTTCGGTTAATGATTTGATTTATCCCGTATTTATTATGGAAGGCGAAAATCAGCGTCAGGCGGTGCCGTCAATGCCAGGTGTAGAGCGTTTAACACTTGATCAACTGGTCATGGAAGCACAAGAGCTTGTTGATCTTGGTGTGCCAGTGATTGCACTTTTCCCTGTAATTGAACAAGATAAAAAATCCTTATTGGCGGAAGAGGCTTATAATCCGCAAGGGTTGGTGCAACGTGCGGTGCGTGCATTAAAAGCACAATGTCCGAGTTTAGGTGTGTTGACGGATGTTGCACTCGATCCTTTCACTACGCATGGGCAAGATGGCATTATTGATGATGAGGGCTATGTGCTTAATGACATCACCACCGAGATTTTGGTGAAACAAGCCCTCTCTCATGCAGAAGCGGGGGCAGATATTGTCGCTCCTAGCGATATGATGGATGGTCGTATTGGCGAAATTCGGATCGCACTTGAGCAACATCGTTTTGTGCATACGCAAATTATGGCGTATTCAGCAAAATATGCGTCGTGTTTTTATGGCCCATTTCGAGATGCGGTAGGCTCGAGTAGCAATCTTAAAGGTGGTAATAAAAAGACATATCAGCTTGATCCTGCCAACAGCGACGAAGGTCTGCGTGAAGTGGCGCTAGACTTGCAAGAGGGTGCAGATATGGTCATGGTGAAACCAGGCTTGCCATATTTAGATTTAGTATATCGTGTGAAGCAGCAATTTGGGGTGCCAACCTTTGCTTATCAAGTCTCAGGGGAGTATGCCATGTTACAAGCCGCCATTGATAATGGCTGGTTGGCAGAAAAAGAGAGCATTTTGGAGTCGTTACTGTGCTTCAAACGTGCTGGGGCGGACGGTATTTTAACCTACTATGCGAAAAAAGTGGCGCAGTGGTTGCGCTTAGAACGCGATTAGGTTGACTTTAGTGTGGTGGCGGGAGAAGAAATTCATCATCCACAGTAAAGGAAAAGAGGCTTCCTTCACCAACCGCACTTTCAATATGTAACTGGCTATTGAGATGAATTAATACATGCTTGGCAATAGCCAGTCCAATGCCGCTACCTTGTGCGGTGCGTCCCTCATCTATGCGATAAAATCGCTCTGTTAAGTGCGGAATGTGATGTTTGGCAATACCAATGCCGTTATCTTGCACGGCAAAATAGGCTCCCTTTTCGCTACGTTGCCATTTGATATTCAGCTGGGTAGCGTGGGCATGTTTTACTGCATTAAAAATTAAATTGCTGATTAAATTTGTTATTTCAACATGGTTGCCTTTTATCCACAGATCGTCATCTAGAACCGTGCTAATAGCTAATGTATTTTGAGATAATACTTGGGCTTCTTTTTGCACTTGCCGTACAATCTCACTCACATTGACCGCACTTTGATGTTCATGATTCGCCGATGTCTCAATTTTAACTAGTAAAGTGAGCTGATTGAGCAAACTTTCCATACGAGCCACTTGTTGACGCATAATGTCAATCGTGCGCTGATGTACCTCTGGCGCAATATTATTATCTTGTAGTAGTTCTAAATAGCCTTGTAGCACGGTCAGTGGGGTACGTAATTCATGATTGAAGTTAGCAAGAAAAAGTTGGCGAGCATGGAGAAGTTTAATCATCTGGGTAATGTCTCGCGCGATAAAAATGGTTAATGCTTCGTCATAGTCGCCTTTGGATATTTCAATGTACTGCTCATTGTTTGGCATTAATATCAACGGTGCACTATGCTGTGTATTTTCGACATAGGCTTTGAATTCAGGGTAAAAAATGACATTAAAAATATTTTTGTGTACTTTTTTATGCCAATAAAAGCCAAACAGTTCTTGCGCGGCGATATTGCACCATAAAATGGTGCCGTTATGTTGGCAAATGATGACACCATCAGGTAAAAATTTGATGTGTTTGTTTAAACGAGAGAGTATTCGTAGCGTTTTGATACGTTCTTTGCGAGTGCGCCTTTTTTGATAGGCAATGGTTTGCGATAGCGTATCCCAAATACCCATATAATGCTTTTTATTAAGGTCCGCTTTATGCAGCCATTTGAGTAAATTGTTTTCGTTATAGTGGTGGAACAATAAGACGAGCATCAAGAAGCACGTGAACCATATCCAAAAGTGACCTGCAAAGTATTGAAAAATGAAGGCTAACACCGCAGTTAGTAGTAGCTCAATGCTGAAATTAATTAACATTACAGATTCTCACACGGTTTAGAAAAGCGGTAACCTGCACTACGCACCGTCTGAATGTAACGGTGAAAACCATAGGGTTCAAGATTTTTGCGTAAGCGGCGAACATAGACATCGACAGTGCGATCTTCCACATAAATATCGTTGCCCCATACCCGATCGAGCAATTTTTCGCGACTGTGCACCTTTTCGGGATGCGTCATAAAATAGCAAAGTAATTTAAATTCTGTCGTACTTAAATGAATTTCATGCTGTTGGTAATGAATGCGATGGCTATCAATGTTAACAGTCAGTCCATCAATGTTAAGTTGTGGCTGATGTTGGGTAATACCAGCACGGCGCAACACGGCATTTAAGCGTGCGAGCAACGTTTTTGGGGAAAAGGGCTTCGTGATATAATCATCTGCTCCCGTATTTAGCCCTGCGATGCAATCTGCTTCATCAATTTTGGCTGTTAGCATAATCACTGGAATCGAAGCATAATCAATATGTTGCTTGAGATATTGCAGAAATTGCAAGCCAGAACGTCCTGGTAGCATCCAATCGAGCAAAATTAAATCAGGGTTATCGACTAATCGTTGTTGTGCGTGTTGATAGTCACGCGCTTGGCTCACATGGTAACCCTGCTGAGACAGCACTAATGCTATCATCTCACGAATGGCAAGCTCGTCTTCGACGATGAGTATGTGAGTTGCCACACAGCCTCCTTTCACGCATTTGTTTGCAGTTACTATATAAAAAGTGTACAGCACACTCAAGAGCACAATGACAAATCTGTGATAGCGGTATGGAAATGAGAATAAAAAAGTGCGGTCAGACCGCACTTTGCTTTTTTAGCGATGAAGTTAACGCATTGTGACAAACTCTTCAGAGCCTGTTGGGTGGATAGCGACGGTATTATCAAAGTCTGCTTTCGTCGCTCCCATTTTGATTGCAACAGCAAAGCCCTGAATCATTTCATCAACACCAAAACCAATGCCATGTAAGCCCACTATTTTTTCATCAGGACCTGCGCACACTAATTTCATACGGCAAGGCTGGCGGTGTTGGGTCACAGCGGTGTACATCGCAGTAAACGAAGAGGTATAGACTTTCACGTTCTCTTCACCGTATTGTGCTTTTGCTTGTGGCTCGGTCAAGCCCACTGTGCCGATTGGAGGATGGCTAAACACTACGGTTGGCACGAGATTATAGTCCAAATGTTCGTTTGGTTTATTGTTGAATAAACGTTCAGATAAGCGACGACCAGCTGCCACTGCCACCGGCGTGAGTTCAATTGCACCCGTGTTGTCGCCCACAGCATAGATGCCTTTTACGTTGGTATTTTGGAATTTATCCACCTCAATATAACCACGCTCATTGGTTTTCACACCCGCTGCGGCAAGGTTTAAATTATCGGTGGCAGGAACGCGACCAATTGCCCACACGACACAGTCAACGATGTGTTTTTCACCGCTTTCAAGCTCTAATGTTAAGCTACCATCGTTATTTTTGCGTATGGCTTTGGGTGTGGCATTTTTGTGTAGTGTTGGACCTTCGGCTTCAATAACCTCGACTAAAGTGTCCACGATTAAAGGGTCGAAATTGCGCAACGGTGCGTGTTTGCGTACAAATAGGTGCGTGTCCACTCCTAAGTTATGTAACACACCTGCCAATTCTACGGCGATATAACCTGCGCCCACCACCGCAACACGGTTTGGTAATGTTTCAAGGGCAAATACACCGTCCGAATTAATACCTAATTCTGCGCCCTCCACATTTGGCATGGACGGGCGACCGCCTGTGGCAATTAAAATATGATCGGCGGTAATTTTTTCGCCATTGACCTCTAAAGTGCGGTTATCGATAAATTTGGCAAAACCGTTGATCACATCCACGTTGTTATTGCCAAGTACGCGTTCGTAAGATTGATGAATGCGTCCGATGTAGGCTTGGCGGCTTTCGACTAACTTTTTAAAGTTAAAGCCATTATTCACTAAGTCAAAACCGTAGTCAGGCGCATATAAATTGATTGCTTCGGCAATTTGTGCGCCATACCACATCACTTTTTTCGGTACGCAACCCACATTGACACAGGTTCCACCTAGTGCTTTGGCTTCAATAATGGCGCATTTTTTGCCATAGCTTGCGGCGCGATTGATTGATGCAATGCCACCGCTACCGCCCCCGATCGCGATATAATCATAATGTTTAGTCATAACAGATCCTTTTTTATTTACGTTGTTAGTATTGTGCCGACATTTTGGCATAAATACCATTCGAAATTAATGATTGTTTTAATTGTTATCAACAATCTAACCGCACTTTACGTTTCACCCGCAAGCCACTCGAGACTCCAGCTTCCTGTGTCTGGACAGAGTGTTTGCACTAAAAATGGTAATGCCTCGCGCATTTGCGCTTCCAGTGTCCAAGGTGGATTAACCACAATCATGCCGCTGGCTGTCATGCCTCGTTGGCTGCTATCAGGGCGTATGGCAAGTTCAATTTGCAGGATTTTTTTGATGCCCGTCTGCTCAAGTGCGCGCCTCATCCGCTTGATATGCGTACGCAGCACAACGGGATACCAAATGGCATAAATTCCCGTGGCAAATCGTTTATATCCCTCTAAAAGTGCGGTTACAACGTGCTCATAATCGGTTTTGAGTTCATAAGATGGATCCATTAAAATCAGCCCGCGGCGAGTAGGTGGCGGGAGTGCTGCTTTAAGTTGTTGATAGCCGTTTCCACGCCAGCATTTGACATTTGAAAACGGTTGTAGCGTGCGTTTCAGCAATGGGAAATCGCTAGGATGAAGCTCACAGAGCAAGGCACTGTCTTGAGGGCGTAACAAATTGGCAGTGATGAGCGGAGAGCCAGCATAATAGCGTAGCGATCCGTCGCCATTGGTGGCTTTAATTTGCTTCACATAATCGCTCACCATCGCAGGCATTTCGTCGGTTGACCAAAGTTTAGCAATGCCATCGAGATATTCTGCCGTTTTTTCCGATTCTTTGGATTGCAGGCTGTAACGCCCCACACCCGCATGGGTATCGAGATAGAAAAACCCTTTTTCTTTTTGTTGTAGCGCACGCAAAATGGCAACAACGACAGTGTGTTTTAACACATCGGCATGGTTGCCCGCATGAAAACTGTGACGATAACTTAACATAGATAATCCTTATGTGAATTTGCTTAAGTGTACCGCACTTTTGTCTTTTTTTGATCCGAAAAATCCATCAGCCCTTGAATTTCTCTATGATTTGCCTAATCTAATAGGCAAATCACCAAAAAAGGATAACCTATGTCAAATCCGTTATTACAACTTGACGGTTTACCACCGTTTTCAAAAATTAAACCAGAACACGTTGTGCCTGCGGTAGAGCAGTGCATTCAAGAGTGTCGAAATACCATTGAAGCGGTGTTAAAACAACCGCACTTTACCTTTGAAAACCTCTATCAAACGGTCAGTCAAGCAGGCGATCGTTTGGGGCGCGTTTGGTCGCCGATAAGCCATCTCAATGCTGTGAAAAATAGCCCTGAACTGCGTGAAGCCTATCAAGCCTGCTTACCCTTGTTATCGGAATACAGCACATGGGCTGGGCAACATAAAGGGCTTTATGCGGCGTATCGCCAGCTTCAACAAAGTGATGAGTACGCAACACTGGATGTGGCACAACGCAAAGCAATCGATGATACCTTATTGGATTTTACACTATCAGGCATCGGGCTTGAAAAAGACAAGCAACAACGCTACGGCGAAATTGTTGCTCGCTTATCTGAATTGAGCTCACAGTTTAGCAATAATGTACTTGACGCTACGATGGGATGGGACATTATCATTACTGATGAAAATGAGCTAAAAGGATTACCAGAATCTGCGTTGCAAGCAGCGCGCGAAGCCACGAAAGCGGTGGAAAAAGACGGCTGGCGTTTTACACTTGAAATTCCAAGTTATCTGCCTGTAATGACCTATTGTGAGAACCGCACTTTGCGCGAAACACTCTATCGTGCTTACAGTACCCGTGCCTCCGATCAAGGTCCAAATGCCGGCAAATGGGATAACAGTGCCATTATTGAAGAGATTATGCAGTTACGTTTTGAGCTAGCACAATTGCTTGGTTTTAATACATACGCTGATTATTCTCTTGCCACAAAAATGGCAGAAAGCCCTGAGCAAGTGATGAATTTCTTAAACGATCTCGCCACGCGTGCCAAAGCCCAAGGCGAAAAAGAGCGGGCAGAATTAGAACAATTTTGCCGTGAACACTATGGCGTAACCGCACTTTCACCGTGGGACATTGCCTTTTACAGCGAAAAACAAAAGCAACATCTTTTTGCGATCAACGACGAAGAACTGCGCCCTTATTTCCCTGAAGATCGTGTGCTAAGTGGCTTATTTGAAGTGGTTAAACGCATCTATGGCATTTGCGTGAAAGAGCGGTTTGATGTGGACGTGTGGGATGATAATGTGCGGTTTTTTGATATTTTAGACCACACAGGTGAGCGACGCGGCAGTTTTTATCTTGATCTTTATGCCAGAGCGCATAAACGTGGCGGAGCGTGGATGGATGACTGCATTGGACGTAAGCGAGTAGGTGATCGTTTGCAAAAACCTGTTGCGTATTTGGTGTGCAATTTTAATAAGCCAATTGGTGATAAGCCTGCGCTATTTACCCACGATGAAGTAACCACATTGTTCCATGAGTTTGGACACGGCTTGCACCATATGCTTACCCTCATTGATGTTAGCGGTGTGGCGGGCATTAATGGCGTGCCGTGGGATGCGGTTGAACTGCCAAGTCAGTTTATGGAAAATTGGTGTTGGGAAAAAGAAGCCTTAGATTTCATTTCAGGGCATTATCAAACGGGTGAGCCGCTGCCAGCTGACAAACTTGAACAGTTGCTGAAGGCTAAAAATTATCAAGCAGCGATGTTTGTGTTGCGTCAGCTTGAATTCGGTTTATTTGATTTTTCATTGCACTACCATTTTGACCCGAAAAAAGGTGCGCAAGTGCCAGAAACGTTGAGTGCGGTGCGCAATCAAGTGTCGGTATTTAAGCCACTGGATTGGACACGCCCTGCGCATTCATTTAGCCATATCTTTGCAGGCGGCTATTCAGCGGGCTATTACAGCTATCTCTGGGCAGAAGTCCTCTCCGCCGATGCGTTTTCATTGTTTGAAGAGCAAGGTATCTTCAACCCTGAAACAGGCAAAGCGTTTTTGGATCATATCTTAAGCCGTGGTGGTAGTGAGCCGCCAATGGCTCTCTTTAAACGCTTTAGGGGGCGAGAGCCAAAACTGGATGCGCTATTGCGCCACAAAGGAATTAATTAGAGTAAAGTGCGGTTTGACCGAACTTTTGTTTTTGATTTCAATACGTTATAATGCACAAGAACCCTATTATAAATAAGGAGGCGTGTATGAAAGTAACAAGCTCGGGTATCATAAACGGTGTGATTGATGACAAATACGGCAAGCGCGGCGCACTTATCAGTGAGTTTGGTATGCCGACCTGTTCATTGCCTTTAAAGATTAGCGATGCACCAGCGGGCACCAAATCATTCGCCATTGTGTTAGAAGATAAAGATGCGGTGCCTGTGTGCGGTTACAGCTGGATTCATTGGCTCGCAGCGAATATTAAGCGTGATGAATTGGGCGAAAATGACAGCACATCCGCCACTGATTATATACAAGGCACCAACAGTTGGTCGGGGCTTATTGCAGGGCAAGATCGCCTACATTGTGCCTGCTACGGCGGCATGGCACCGCCCGACAAAGCGCATCGCTACGAGCTTTATGTCTATGCGCTTGATTGTGAATTGGATCTTAATGCAGGATTTTATTACAACGAGTTACATTTTGCGATGCAAGGGCATATTCTCGCACAAGCCTATCTTGTTGGCACCTACGATGCCTAAAATTCACAGCAGCCCCACTCGGGGCTGTTTTTTTGTGATAAAACGTATTATTTCCCGCCATTTCACAGTATAATATCCTAATTTTATTTCATCTAAGATCGAACGAGATACAAATCGAATGAACAGCAAATTTAATGTAAAAACTTTTCAAGGAATGATTTTAGCCCTACAAGACTATTGGGGCGAATTGGGATGCACTATTGTGCAGCCATTAGATATGGAAGTAGGGGCGGGTACTTCGCATCCAATGACCTGCTTGCGTGCACTTGGTCCTGAGCCGATGGCGAGTGCGTATGTGCAGCCATCACGTCGCCCAACCGATGGTCGCTACGGCGAAAACCCAAACCGTTTGCAGCACTATTATCAATTCCAAGTGGTGCTTAAACCGTCTCCTGATAACATTCAAGAGTTGTATCTTGGCTCTCTGAAAATGCTCGGTTTTGACCCAACCCAAAACGACATCCGTTTTGTGGAAGACAACTGGGAAAACCCAACCTTGGGTGCATGGGGCTTGGGCTGGGAAGTGTGGCTAAATGGCATGGAAGTAACCCAATTTACCTACTTCCAACAAGTTGGCGGCTTGGAATGTAAGCCTGTCACGGGCGAAATCACCTACGGGCTTGAACGCTTGGCGATGTATATTCAAGGGGTGGACAGCGTCTATGATTTGGTGTGGTCTGATGGCGTGCTAGGCAAAACCACCTACGGTGATGTGTTCCACCAAAACGAAGTGGAGCAGTCCACCTACAATTTTGAATATGCCGACACCGATTTCCTTTTCCACTGCTTTGAACAATACGAAAAAGAAGCCAAAGCCCTGCTGGAGCTGGAAAAGCCGCTGCCTCTGCCCGCGTATGAACGCATTTTAAAAGCAGCTCACAGCTTCAACTTGCTCGATGCCCGCAAAGCGATTTCCGTAACCGAACGCCAACGCTACATCCTCCGCATCCGCACGCTGACCAAAGGTGTCGCCGAAGCCTACTACGCCAGCCGCGAAGCGTTAGGGTTCCCGATGTGTGGAAATAAAATATCATAATATTTTTGATAAAAGTAAGATTTATTCTTCAATAGATAAGATCAATAGGATGAATGTATGTCGGTACCTAAGGTTTGGATGGTCAGAAGTGATGGTGGAAATCTATATGATTTTTTTAAAGATAATTCCGTGGTAGGTATTGGTTGGGAACTTCTTGCGGAAAAAGCGATAATGGGGGCAAATAGAGAAGAATTATTGGAATATTATAATCAAATAGAACCAAATACCAAAACAAAAAAGAAAGTAAGTGATGTGTCTCAAGTATTTCGTTTTGTCAATGATATTCAAATCGGGACTTGGGTTGTGACTTACTCTCCAGTTAATAGGACTTATTTGTTAGGAAAAGTAAATGGTTCAACTAAGTATACAGAAGAGTGGAAAGAAGATAATTTAAGTATCTCTAAACAGGTTATTTGGCAAGAAAAAGAAATTTTTAGGGATAGCCTTACTCAGGCAACTCGTAATTCTTTAGGGAGCATATTAACCGTTTTTGAATTACCCGAAAATGCGAGTGAAGAGTTAATAAGAGTATTACATCAAGAACCATCTAAGAAAGTTCCTCATCAAGATGATACAGAGCAGATTTTTGAAGAGAATATTTTTAAAGATCTTGAATTAAAAGCATTTGAAAAAATTAAAGATCTTATAAACCAATTAGATTGGAAGGAAATGCAAGAACTGGTTGCAGGTGTATTACGGGCAATGGGGTATAAAACCCAAATTTCTCTATCTGGTTCAGATAGAGGAAGAGATATTGTTGCTTCACCAGATGGATTTGGGTTTGAACATCCTCGTATTATTGTGGAAGTAAAACATAGAGTATCGACTATGGGAAGTCAAGAAATACGAAGTTTTTTAGGTGGTAGACATTCGGGAGATAGTGGTCTTTATGTAAGTACAGGAGGCTTTACTAGAGAAGCTAGATATGAAGCGGATAGAGCAAAAATTCCATTGGCACTTTGGTCATTAGATGAGTTAGCTAAAGCACTCATACAAAATTATGATCAAGTGGATTATACAATAAAACAGCTAGTTCCACTAAAAATGACATATTTTCCAATATAATCACATACAGTATTAAAATTGAATAATGAGTTTATTACAATGACAACACAAAATTTTTTAGTTGAAATCGGCACGGAAGAGTTGCCACCGAAGGCGTTGAAATCGTTAGGATTGGCGTTTGCGGAGAATGTTAAGGCGGAGCTTGCACAAGCGGGGTTGAGTTTTGAAAAAGTGGACTGGTTTGCTGCGCCACGCCGTTTGGCGGTGAAGGTGACCGCACTTTTAACCCAGCAGCCGAGCAAAGAGATTGAAAAACGCGGGCCGGCGGTGGCTGCCGCCTTTGATGCTGACGGCAAGCCGACCAAAGCGGCACTCGGCTGGGCGCGCGGTTGTGGCATTGAGATTGATCAAGCTGAGCGGCTAAAAACCGACAAAGGCGAGTGGTTGTTTTATCGCACGGTGGAAGCGGGCAAGCAAACCAAAGCCCTGTTGGCGGATATGGTAGCCAATGCACTGGCGAAATTGCCAATCCCGAAACCGATGCGTTGGGGGGATAAAACCGTGCAATTCATCCGCCCTGTACACACCGTGACCATGTTGTTTGGTGATGAGTTGATTACAGGCGAAATTTTAGGTGTAAAATCCGACCGCACTTTGCGTGGTCATCGCTTTATGGGCGAGCCTGAATTGCAAATTAATAATGCTGATCAATATCCTGCCATTTTACTGGAAAAGGGCATGGTGGTGGCGGATTTTGCAGCGCGTAAAAACAAAATTCGCCAAGACGCAGAAAACGCTGCCGCACAGCTCGGTGGTGTGGCAGATATTGACGAGGATTTGCTCGATGAAGTCGCCTCTTTGGTGGAATACCCAGTGGTGCTGACCGCTAAATTTGAAGAGCGATTTTTAGCGGTGCCAGCGGAAGCGTTGGTTTACACCATGAAAGGTGATCAAAAATACTTCCCGATTTATGATAACAATGGCAAATTGCTACCGCACTTTATCTTTGTTTCTAACATCAATCCTGACGATCCGAGCAAGATCATTGAAGGTAATGAAAAAGTGGTGCGCCCACGTTTGTCCGACGCCGAGTTTTTCTTCAAAACCGATTTGAAACAGCGTTTAGAAGATAATTTGCCACGCTTAAAAACCGTCTTGTTCCAACAGCAGTTAGGCACGTTGTTTGACAAAACCGCACGCATTGAAAAACTTAGCGGCATCATTGCAGAACAAATTGGTGCCGACAAAACCAAAGCAGAGCGTGCAGGCTTACTGTCAAAATGTGATTTGATGACCAATATGGTGTTTGAATTCACCGACACGCAAGGCGTGATGGGCATGCACTATGCTCGCCATGATGGTGAAGACGAAGATGTTGCGGTTGCACTCAACGAGCAATATATGCCACGTTTTGCAGGTGATGAGCTGCCGCAAAGTGCGGTTGCCTGCTGTGTGGCATTGGCGGATAAAATCGACACGCTCACGGGTATTTTCGGCATTGGTCAGCATCCGAAAGGGGATAAAGACCCGTTTGCGTTGCGTCGTGCTGCACTTGGCGTACTGCGTATTATTGTGGAGAAAAACCTGCCGCTGGATTTGCAAACTTTAGTGGAAAGTGCGGTTGCGCTCTATGGGGATAAACTGAGCAATAAAAACGTGGTGGCTGACGTGGTGGATTTCATGCTCGGGCGTTTCCGTGCGTGGTATCAAGACGAAGGCTTTAGCATTGACGTGATTCAAGCGGTGCTGGCGCGTCGTCCAACCCGCCCTGCGGATTTTGATGCCCGCGTGAAGGCGGTTTCGCATTTCCGAACCTTGCCACAGGCACAAGCATTAGCCGCAGCGAACAAGCGTGTGTCTAACATTTTAGCCAAAGTTGATGGTGAGATGCCAAGCCATATTGACCGCACTTTATGTGTGGAAGAGGCTGAAAAAGCGTTGGCAGACAATGTGTTGCGTTTAAATGCTGAATTGCAGCCACTGTTTGATAACAGTGATTATCAACGTGCGTTAGAGCAACTCAGTGGCTTGCAAGAGAGTGTGGACGCGTTTTTTGAAAGCGTGATGGTTAACTGCGAAGACAACAAACTGCGCAACAATCGTTTGGCGATTTTATTTAATTTGCGTGCGCTGTTCTTGCATATTGCGGATATTTCGCTGTTGCAATAACGGCACAAAGAGAAGCCGTTTTATTGCAAAATAAAGCGGCTTTTTTCTAGGAGACACAATGCACATCATCGCACCCGAACACCGTAGTTACTGGCTAATTGCACAAGGCTCCAGCCTCTATTTGCCACAAGGTGCGTTGCCATACGGCAAGGCTGAAATATTTCATCTTGCGGGCAAGCAAGGGCTGTGTATTGGGCAATATCAGGGGGAAAAGGTTACTCTGGTGCTGGATTGTGCCGACCGCACTTTTGAATTGACCTCGTTGCGTAATTGTCTCGGCTGGGATGAAGAGCTGTTTAACCTGCTTAATCGTGGCGTGAGTTTGCATCATTTTTATCAAACGCACCGCTTTTGTGCCAAGTGCGGCGCGCCGACGCGTATCATGCAGCCATACGAAAGTGCGGTGGAATGCACAAAGTGCGGTCATCATACTTACCCGATTTTATGCCCGAGTATTATCGTGGCGGTGCGCCGTGGCAAGCAGATTTTGCTCGCCAACCACCTGCGCCATAAAGATGAAAAAATGTACACTGTGCTGGCGGGTTTTGTAGAGCCAGGCGAAAGCCTTGAGCAAGCCGTAGCGCGTGAAGTGTTTGAGGAAGCGGCAATTCAGGTGAAAAATATTCGCTATGTGGGTAGCCAGCCGTGGGCGTTTCCCAATTCGTTGATGCTTGGCTTTTTGGCTGAGTATGACAGTGGCGAGATTGCTATTCAGCAAAGTGAACTTGCTGATGCCCAGTGGTTTGATGTTGACCGCACTTTGCCGCATTTACCGCCTGTTGGCACTATCGCCCGACACTTAATTGCCATGACAGAAGAAATAATAAGGACAAACAATGTCAGACTTAAAAAATGATCGTTATTTGCGTGCATTATTGCGTGAACCCGTTGATGCAACACCGATTTGGATGATGCGTCAAGCGGGGCGTTATTTGCCAGAATATAAACAAACCCGCGCGCAAGCAGGCGATTTTATGTCTCTTTGTCGCAACGCCGAGCTGGCATGTGAAGTCACCTTGCAGCCGCTGCGCCGTTATGATTTAGATGCCGCCATTTTATTTTCGGACATTCTTACAATCCCTGATGCGATGGGGCTGGGCTTGAGTTTTGGTGCAGGCGAGGGGCCGAAATTTGCTCACCCGGTTACCTCAAGTCGTGATGTGCAAAACTTACCTATCCCTGATCCTGAAGAGGAACTGGGCTATGTGATGAATGCAGTGCGTACGATTTATCAGGCGTTAGATGGCCAAGTGCCACTGATTGGCTTTTCAGGGAGTCCGTGGACGTTGGCAACGTATATGGTGGAGGGTGGTTCAAGTAAGGCGTTTACTAAAATCAAAAACATGCTCTACGCTGAACCGCATGTGTTGCACCAACTGCTCGATAAACTCGCTGAGAGCGTCATGCTTTATCTTAATGCACAAATTGCCGCAGGTGCGCAGGCGGTGATGATTTTTGATACATGGGGGGGCGTGCTGGCGCACCGTGATTATCGCACGTTTTCGCTACAATATATGCATAAAATTGTTGATGGGCTGACCCGCACCGCACGCAATCGCCGTGTGCCAGTAACGCTATTTACTAAAGGCGGTGGTTTGTGGCTGGAAGCCATTGCGGCCACAGGCTGTGATGCCATCGGGCTAGATTGGACGGTCGATATTGCGCAAGCACGTGAGCGCGTTGGTGATAAAGTTGCGTTGCAAGGCAATTTAGATCCTAGTGTGTTATATGGTTCAAGCGAAAAAATTGAAAGTGCGGTCAGTGAAATTCTGCACGATTTTGGATATGGTTCGGGGCATGTGTTTAATCTTGGACATGGCATTCATCAGGATGTGCCCGTTGAAAGTCCAAAAATCTTAGTAGATGCTGTGCACCGTCTATCAACACCTTATCATCAAGGATAATTTATGCGAAATCCGATTCACAAGCGTCTTGAGCGGTTTGAAAGCTGGCAACATCTTGCGTTTATGACCGCACTTTGCGAGCGTATGCAGCCCAATTTTGCCTTATTTTGGCAATTACATGGGCAAGAGCATGGGAAAGTGTATCAAAATATGCTCAATTTAGTGTGGGAGTATCTCACCGTAAAAGGGGCAAAAATTAATTTTGAAAGCCAGCTTGAAAAATTTGAAGATTTGATCCCGAATATCAATGACTTTGATGAATATGGCGTGTTCCCAGCAGTGGATGCAGCGCAAGCATTGTCGGAGCTTTTGCATGCCTTGATCTCGGGCGAAATGCTTTCTCAGTCAATTTTGGTAAGCCAAATTTCGCTCAAAACGGTGTCAGAATTATTGGAGGCGGAACAAAATCGCACATTAAATGAGCAAGATCTGAAAGATAGTGCTGAAATAGAGCAGGAATTAGATGTGCAATGGGCGGTCTATCGTGCCCTGAATGGAGCGGAAGAACGCGATCTTGAACTGTTAAATAGCTTAAAAAATGAGCTTAGGCTGGAAGGGATAAGTAATATTGGTATAAAAATTGACCATTAAATGTGACATCTCGCATATTTCTCGCATTTAATGCTTTTAATATCGAGTGCTTTGCATTAATCTTATATGGACTGTTTTATCAACAGATCTTGAACCAACGAAATTGATTATTCAATTGATGCAAAAGTTATTTTAAACACTAATAAATGAGGGTTATTAATTATGAATAAAGCAGAATTAATTGATGCGATTGCGGCAGCTGCTGAGTTAAACAAAAAACAAGCAAAAGCTGCTTTGGAAGCCACTTTAGAAGCGGTTACCAAAAGCCTTAAAAAAGGTGAGCCAGTACAATTGATCGGCTTTGGTACATTCAAAGTGAATGAGCGTAAAGCACGTACTGGTCGCAATCCACAAACAGGTAAAGAAATCAAAATCCCTGCTGCTAAAGTTCCTTCTTTCGTATCAGGTAAAGCATTGAAAGACGCTGTAAAAAAATAATTTTTGTAGAATAGAAAGCCCTCGCCTAGGCGAGGGTTTTTTTATGTCGACAAAGTGCGGTTGACTTTTAATGGTATTTCGATTATGCTTTCGAACCGAAATTAATTTTATTTTGGTTTGAAATGACAGCAAAAGCGCGGCGTGAAGAGATTATTTCTCTGCTAGCACAGCAGGGCAAAGTACAGGTAGAGCAGCTGGTGGCACAGTTTCGTGTGTCAGAGGTGACTATTCGTAAAGATCTCAGCATACTTGAGCAGCAAGGACGTTTAGTGCGCTGCTATGGTGGCGCGAAGTTAGTGCCAGAGCAGGAACGCCATTTGCAATTTTCGCAAACACAACAGCGTATTGCAAAAGCAGCGGCGTCGTTGGTGGGCAATCATCAACGTATTATTATTGATTCTGGATCAACGACAGCGGCACTCATTGAGGCGTTAGCATACAAAAAAGGGTTGGTGATTATGACCAACTCGCTTGATGTCGCTAACCAAATCCGCCATCTTGCCAATGAGCCAACCTTATTAATGACGGGCGGCACGTGGGATTTTCGCTCGGAGTCATTTCAAGGTGCTATTGCCGAAAAAGCGATTCAATCTTACGATTTTGATTGGCTTTTTATTGGTGCGGATGGCATTGATGAGCGCGGTACAACAACATTCAATGAAGTGGTTGGTTTAAGTCAAGTGATGGCAAAGGCGGCACAAAACGTTGTGGTGCTCGTGCAGGCGGAAAAATTTGGACGTAAAATGCCTAATCTTGAATTGGATTGGCAACATATTGATATAGTGATAACTGACGCGGAGCTGCCAGCAAAAGTGCGGTTAGAAATAGAACAGAAAGCAGTACAACTGATTATTGCAATGTAATAAAGGATTTTTTATGTGTGGAATTGTAGGTGCCGTGGCACAACGTGATGTCGCAGAAATTTTAATTGAAGGGCTTCATCGCCTTGAATACCGTGGGTATGATTCTGCGGGGTTAGCCGTAGTTGATTTACAACATAATTTACAGCGAGTACGTTGTTTAGGCAAGGTCAAAGCATTAGATGAAGCGGTGGCAAAAGATCCATTGGTCGGCGGTACGGGCATTGCACATACCCGCTGGGCAACCCATGGTGAGCCGAGTGAACGCAATGCGCATCCGCACGTGTCGGGGGATATTGTTGTTGTCCATAATGGCATTATTGAAAACCATGATGTATTACGCAAAGCCTTACAAGCGCGTGGTTATGAATTTCAATCCCAAACGGATACAGAAGTGATTGCACACTTGGTCGAGTGGGAATACCGTACGTGTGATTCCTTATTAAGTGCGGTGCAAAGTGCGGTCAAGCAGCTTGAAGGAGCCTATGGCATGGTGGTGATGGACAAAAATGAGCCAGAACATCTAATTGCAGCTCGCTCAGGTAGTCCATTGGTTATCGGGCTTGGCTTAGGGGAGAATTTTCTTGCTTCCGACCAACTTGCATTGCTCAGCGTCACCCGTCGCTTTATTTTCCTTGAAGAGGGCGATATTGCCGAAATTACACGACGCACTATTGATATTTATAATGCAGATGGTGAGAAAGTTGAGCGTTCAGTACATGATTCTAATTTGGAAAACGATGCGGCAGATAAAGGTAAATTTCGCCACTACATGCAAAAAGAGATTTATGAGCAACCATCAGCAATTATCAACACCCTTGAAGGGCGAATTTCAGACAATTCAGTTGTCATCGATAGCATTGGTAACGGGGCGCGCGACATTCTAGCAAAAGTGGAGCATATTCAAATTGTCGCGTGTGGAACCAGTTATAATGCCGGTATGGTTGCACGTTATTGGTTTGAATCTTTGGCAGGCGTGGGATGTGATGTGGAAATTGCCTCCGAATTCCGCTACCGCACTTTTGTTACCCGCCCAAATAGTTTGCTGATCACCCTTTCTCAATCAGGGGAAACTGCCGATACATTAGCCGCACTACGCTTAGCAAAAGAAAAAGGCTACATGTCGGCAATGACCATTTGTAATGTGCCAGGATCCTCACTTGTTCGTGAAAGTGATTTAGCCTTTATGACGCGTGCGGGGGTTGAAATCGGTGTTGCATCAACTAAAGCCTTTACCACCCAATTAGTCAGCCTACTTTTACTTGTGGCAGCGGTTGGTAAGTTAAAAGGGCATATGAGTGATTCGCAGGAACAACGTATAGTGAAAGCGTTGCAAAGTTTACCTGCAAAAATTGAACAAGCCCTTACATTTGATAGTATGATCGAGCAGCTTTCTGAAGACTTTGCTGAAAAACATCATACACTATTTTTAGGGCGCGGAGAGTATTATCCGATCGCATTAGAAAGTGCGCTCAAACTCAAAGAAATTTCCTACATTCACGCTGAAGCCTATGCCGCGGGTGAGCTTAAACATGGCCCTTTAGCCTTGATTGATGCGGATATGCCAGTCGTGGTGGTTGCGCCAAACAATGACCTGTTGGAAAAATTAAAATCCAATATTGAAGAAGTTCGTGCGCGTGGCGGGCAGCTTTATGTATTTGCCGATGAAAAGGCAGGCTTTGAATCCACAGCAGATATGAAAATTATTGCGATGCCAACGGTTGATGAGGTGATCGCACCCATTTATTACACTATCCCAATGCAACTATTAAGTTATCATGTTGCCTTGATTAAAGGTACAGATGTAGATCAGCCACGTAATCTCGCTAAAGCTGTCACAGTGGAATAATATTAATTTTATGACGATCTCAAGTGTCACCGCACTTGAGATTGTTTATTAAATGGCCTTATTTGTTTGTTTAATAATCAATTGAAGAGAAAATTTCATCTTTTTCTCAAAAAAGACTTG
>NZ_JABMIJ010000012.1 GCF_014885015.1 Spirabiliibacterium falconis
GGTCTGACCGCACTTTTATTACGCATCAAGCAAAAATCTACGCAACGTTGCGAAATCGTTCGCCATCTCGACACTCAACAAAGGCAATTTGTTGTGTTTATCAAGTGCCTCTGGCAGTGGTAAATCAAGGGATAAAATGCGATCCACACTTTCTTTAAATTTAGCAGGATGTGCGGTACAGAGAAAAATGCCCGTTTCATCGGCTGCCAGATCATCACGCAATGCTTGGTAAGCAATGGCACCATGAGGCTCGCACACATAGCCCAGTGTTTGCATATCGCAAAGTGCGGTTTCAGTTTGTGCGTCATTTTTCGCTGTCGCATGCAACGAACTCAACGCCCAATTATTGCGTTTAAATAACTCTTCAACCCTTGGCCAGTTATTTGGACGGCTCACATCCATTGCGTTGGACAGTGTTGCCACGGTTGGATTAGGCGACCAGTTGCCACTTTGCAAATAACGTGGCACGGTGTCGTTGGCGTTGGTTGATGCCACAAAACGTTTGATAGGCAAGCCAAGCGTTTTCGCAATCAGCCCTGCGGTCAAGTTACCAAAATTACCACTGGGTACGCTAACCACAACATTTTGGCGTTTATCTAACGGCAGCTGTGCAACAGCTTCAAAATAGTAACACACCTGTGCAAGCAAACGGCTAATATTGATAGAATTAGCCGAGTTTAGCCCGATCTCCTCCCGCAATTCTTTATCATCAAAGGCTTGTTTCACTAATGCCTGGCAATCATCAAAATCACCTTGAATCGCAACTGTACGAATATTATCGCCTAATGTGCAAAATAATTTTTCTTGCAATGGGCTGATTTTGCCTTTCGGATACAAAATAACCACATCAATGTTGTCAAGCCCATGAAACGCATGCGCCACTGCGGCTCCCGTATCGCCCGAGGTCGCCGTCAAAATTGTGATTTTGCCGTTTTTCCGTACCGCTGCCAATGTGCGCGCCATAAAACGCCCGCCGAAATCTTTAAAGGCCAGTGTCGGCCCATGAAACAATTCTAGGGCATAAATATCGTCACTGACGTGTACTAATGGCGCAGGGAAATTAAATGCCTGTGCGATGATGTCATTAAGCACCGCACTTGGCAATTCATCACCAATCAACGCACTTAAAATGCGTTGGCTACGCTCAATGAGTGGCAGTGCAAGCAATTGGTCAATGTTGTCAAAGTGCGGTAAGTTTTCAGGGAAAAATAGCCCTTGATCCTTACCTAAACCTTGTTGCACAGCTTGCGCAAAACTGACTTGTTCATCGGGGTGTTTAATATTGTATAATTTCATAGTTTTCCTTAATCGATTACCCGTGCGCCTTGCATATCCAGCTGGCAAATATGCACGAAACCTTCATTATTTTGTAGATACTCTTTTTCTAAAAATTGGCTCACTTTGGTGGCTGTGAGCAAATCTGGCGTAATAGCAAACATGGTCGGACCAGAGCCTGAAATGCCGCTGGCAAGTGCGCCCAAATCACGACAGCCTTGTTTAACGAAAGCATAATTTGGCAATAATTGCTCACGGTAAGGTTCTGCAATCACATCTTTCATCATTAATGCCGCCAAATTCTCTTGCCCTGTGTGGCAAGCATGCACGAAACTGCCAAGATAACGCCCGTGATCAATCACATCTTGGCGGCTATAACTTTTTGGCAAAATGGCACGTGCCTCGGCGGTTGATACTTCAATGCCAGGATACGCCAACACCCAATACCACTGTTCAAAAAATGGCAAACTTTGGCTGATATTGCCGAGTGATTGCACCATTAATTGCATACCACCTAAAAAGCAAGGCGCAACGTTGTCATAATGAACAGAGCCTGAAATGCGTCCTTCAAGTTCGCCCATCATCTCCAATAATTCCATTTTAGAAAATGGTTGTTGATGAAATTCATTCAATGCCACCAATGCGGCAACAATCGAACACGCACTTGAGCCAAGCCCAGAGCCGATCGGCATATTTTTCTCAAGTGTTAAGCGCAATGACCGCACTTTGCGATTTTGCAACGCTAAACGCTCACTAAATAGCACATAGGCTTGATACACAATATTTTTTTGCGGCTCTTTGGGTAATTTACGGACAAAATAGCCCGCACTTTCAAGTTCAAAACCTGAAGTAATTTCTTCAATTTGCACCACATCGCCGAGTAACGCCCCATCAATGGGGGATACCGCCGCCCCAAGGGTATCAAACCCAACGCTGACATTGGCACTTGATGCGGGGGCATAAATGCGTAACATTAGTTTGCCCCTCCATTTTGTACGGTGCGCAGAATATCTGCAAAAATTCCTGCTGCGGTTACATCGTTGCCCGCACCATAGCCACGCAACAATAATGGGATCGGGTTGTAGTAACGAGAATAGAACGCCAACGCATTTTCGCCATTTTTAACTTTATACAATGGGTCATCACCATCAACCGCAACAATTGACACCTTGCATTTGCCATTTTCTAGCCGTCCAACATAACGAAGCACCTGCCCTTTTTCTTGCGCTGACCGCACTTTTTGTGCAAAGGCGTCATCAAGCTGTGGCAACTTCTGTAAAAACGTATCCACATCGTCCCCTTCGGCAAAGCCTGCTGGCAATACACCTTCCACCTCTACATCACTTAATTCCATATCTAAACCCGATTCACGGGCTAAAATTAACAACTTTCGTGCCACATCACTGCCTGACAAATCATCACGCGGATCAGGCTCAGTAAACCCCTTTTCTTTCGCGAGTTTAGTGGCCTCAGATAGCGTCATCCCCTCTTCTAACTTACCAAAAATAAATGATAACGAACCGGACAAAATGCCATCAAATCGCTGAATTTCATCCCCTGCGGCAAGCAATTTTTGTAAGTTATCAATCACGGGTAACCCTGCCCCCACATTGGTGTCGTACATAAATTGGCGATGATGACGTGCTGCAACATCACGCAATTGGTGATAGTACGCCATATTAGAGGTGTTCGCCTTTTTATTTGGTGTCACCACATGAAATCCGCCTGCCAGTAAGTCAGCGTAAGCATCGGCAATGGCTTGGCTTGAGGTACAATCCACAAACACAGGATTAACAAGGTGGTTTTCTTTGATAAAGTGAATTAAACGCTCAAGGGATAACACATCTTGTGCATTATCAAGCTGGGTGCGCCAATTGGTCAGATTGAGCGGTTTTGAACTCAGTAACAATTTTTGTGAATTTGCCAATGCAAACACGTTTAAGGCAATATTTTTTTGCTCAAGATAACGTTGTTGACGTTCAATTTGATCGACTAATTCACCACCGACCCCGCCTGTGCCCACGATAAATACATCAAGTTCACGATACTGCGAAAATAGCGCACGATGTGTAGCACGCACGGCTTGTACTGATTTCTCCTGCGGTACAACCACGGAAATAGAACGTTCAGATGAACCTTGTGCAATAGCAACAATATTAATGCTCGCCTTAGAAAGTGCGGTGAAAAAGCGGGCTGCGATGCCTTTTGCTTTTTTCATGCCATCCCCAACAACGGATACAATCGACAAATCACTGATAATATCTAACGGTTCTAGTTTTTTATGCGAAAGCTCTTGTGCAAATTCTAACTCAAGTGCGGTTTTGGCTTGTGATTCAAGTTTGCTCGGCACACAAAAACTAATGCTATATTCCGATGAGGATTGCGTGATCAAAATCACTGAAATGCCCGCTTTCGACATCGTGGAGAAAACCCGTGCTGCCATGCCAACCATGCCTTGCATGCCTGGTCCTGAAATATTGAACATGCTTACATTATCAAGGTTGGTGATCCCTTTTACTTGCAGATAATCTGATTGTACATCATTATTAATATACGTCCCAGGCGCGTGAGGATTCGCCGTATTTTTAATCACACATGGGATATTGGTTCGCACTAATGGACCAATCGTACGGGGGTGAATGACTTTCGCCCCAAAATAGGCAAGCTCCATCGCCTCTTGATAGCTTAAGCTGTCCAACAATTTCGCATCTGGCACCAAGCGAGGATCGCAAGTGAACACTCCATCTACGTCTGTCCAAATCTCACAAACATCGGCTTCTAAACACGCTGCTAACACGGCGGCTGAATAATCTGAGCCATTGCGCCCTAATAACACTAATTCGCCGTCTTCATTGCGTGCAGTAAAGCCCGCCATTAATACAATATGCTGTTTTGGAATAGAGCCCGCATCCACTAAGGCTTTTGATTGACTAATACTGACTGATGACTCAAGGTAAGAGCCTTGTGCAATTAATTTTTCCGCAGGATCAATTTGTGTTACCTGATAGCCTTTTGCCTCAAACCACGCACGCATCATCGCAATCGAGAGTTTTTCACCACGACATAAAATCGTGGCATTTATGCGATCTGGGCATTCTCTGTGTTGCTTGATGTCATCTAAAATGCTGTGTAATTGCTGAAATTCGGTATTGATGGTGTTTAAAAGTGCGGTTTTATCTAATTTTGGATTGGCTTGATGAAGACCATTGATGATAACGTGGAAGATATGTTGTGCACTGTGGAAGTCATCTTCAAAATCCTCGCCTTGACATGCCTTATCTACCAACGCCACAAGAAAATTGGTGATTTTGGCTGGAGCCGACAACACCCCCGCCGCCTGATCAGCCAAATGGGCTTGCTCAATCAACTCAGCCGCCTGCAAAAATCGTTCAGGGTTGGCAAGAGATGTTCCACCAAATTTAAGCACTCGCATAGTCTACTCCTTCAAGCTTGTTATTTTTCAATTTTATCAAATCATAAAAAAACCCGCACTATGTTGTGCGGGTTTTGCTAAATTTTATCAATGCTAGCCCGCCACCGAACAGATGGTAATAATAGTCATGGTGATAGGCATTAAAAATTGTTGCATTGCATTGTCATATTGTGTTTTCGATAGCATAGATTTACAAAATTCTTCTATCCTTGTCAACAAAAAAGTGATGACGTGTTTTATTTTCTCAATTTCATTTTTATTTTGATAAAAATCGCCCAAATAAAATCACTTTCTTGCAATTTTTATGCCGTTTTTGATGACATTTCTACGACAACTCGCTATGCTTTATCCTTTTCATGCAACTATCTCATTAAAATATGTCAATCAGCGAGAACATCGCCCACATTCAAGGGCAAATCCAACAGGTGTGTCAGCATACTGACCGCACTTTAGGTTCTGTTACATTACTTGCGGTGAGTAAAACCCAACCTGTGAGTGCCATTCAAGCGGCTATTAACGCTGGGCAAACGGCGTTTGGTGAAAATTATGTGCAAGAAGGTGTGGAGAAAATTCAATATTTTCAAGGGCAATCAGTCCCGCTTGAGTGGCATTTTATTGGTCCACTCCAATCAAATAAAACCCGTTTAGTCGCAGAACATTTTGACTGGGTCGAAAGTGTTGATCGTGAAAAAATTGCACAACGTTTAAGTGAACAACGTCCTGCAACAATGCCTGATCTCAATGTTCTTATTCAAGTAAATATCAGTCATGAACGCTCAAAATCAGGCATAGCCCCTTGCGATGTGCTCGATTTTGCCCAAAAAATAGTAACATTACCGCGAATCACTCTGCGGGGATTAATGGCGATCCCAGCCCCAGTAACAACACGCACTGAACAAAATCCCTTTGCCCAGATGAAAACGCTTTTTACCCAGTTACAAACCGCACTTCCTGACTGTGCGATTGACACACTTTCAATGGGTATGAGTGATGACATGCAAGATGCCATTAAATATGGCTCAACCCAAGTTCGGATTGGCACAGCCATTTTCGGTGCTCGCCACTATACTACTAAGTAGGAGTTGTTAAAATGTTTGGTTTTGACCCAACCATTATTACCTTTGTCGTTTATATTGTCGGCATGCTACTCATCGGCGTGCTGGCCTATCGCTACACGCAGAACCTCTCCGATTATATCCTCGGTGGACGCAAGCTCGGTGGATTTGTTACAGGCATGTCTGCGGGTGCATCCGATATGTCAGGCTGGTTATTAATGGGACTACCAGGCGCAATTTATGCCGCTGGCTTAGTCAAAGCATGGATTGCCATTGGTTTAACCTTAGGGGCGTATTTAAACTGGTATTTCGTTTCAGGGCGATTGCGTATTTTCACCGAATGCTATGACAATGCACTCACCTTGCCTGAATATTTTCAAGCACGCTTTGGCACAAAGCACAAATGGCTCAAAATCATTGCTGCTACCACCATTTTGGTTTTCTTTACGATCTACTGTGCTTCCGGTGTCGTGGCAGGAGCGCGATTATTTGAAAACCTATTTAGCACCCCCTATGCAACCGCACTTTGGTATGGTGCACTGGCAACCATTGCCTACACGTTTATCGGCGGTTTTTTAGCCGTTAGCTGGACAGACACCGTACAAGCAACCTTGATGGTTCTTGCTCTCATTATCACTCCGATTATCGTGCTATATAGCATTGGGGGCAGCGAACGCTTACCTGATATTATCGCTCACGCTGGCAATGCGAGTGGCAAAAATTTTACCGACATGTTTACTGACACATCACTTATTGGTCTTCTAAGCCTTTCTGCATGGGGGCTTGGCTATTTCGGTCAACCGCATATTCTAGCCCGTTTTATGGCAGCTGATAGTGTCAAGTCTCTCACCAGTGCACGGCGTATTGGTATTGCATGGATGATTTTCTGCCTGATTGGCGCGGTGGCAATCGGCTTTTTCGGCATTGCTTATTTCTACGTCAATCCAAACGAAGCTCAGGTAGTAAACGCCAACAGTGAGCAGATTTTCATTGAACTGGCGCGTAACTTATTCAACCCTTGGATTGCAGGCATATTACTCTCCGCAATTCTCGCCGCTGTAATGAGTACATTAAGTTGCCAATTATTAATCAGCTCCAGTGCAATTACCGAAGATTTCTACCGTGGTTTTATCCGCCCGAATGCCAGCGAAAAAGAACTGGTCTGGCTCGGTCGAGCAATGGTGCTATTCATTGCCGTCATCGCCATCATCATTGCCCACGATCCCAATAGCCAAGTCCTAAACTTAGTAGAACACGCATGGGCTGGCTTTGGCTGTGCTTTTGGTCCAATCGTCTTATTCTCCCTCTTTTGGAAACGCACTAATGCTACAGGGGCCATAGCAGGAATGCTGACTGGCGCACTCATTGTGATTTTTTGGAAAGTTATATTCCCTGATAGCCAAATTTATGAAATGATTCCTGGCTTTATTGGCTCTAGCCTTGCGATTATCGTAGCGTCGCTTATCACGCCGAAACCACAAGATGCAATAACACAACGCTATCAACGCGCCAAAACCACTTATAAAGCAAGCCTATAACGACAAAGTGCGGTCTTATTAACCGCACTTTTATTTTTATTTCAATGTGTCTTATCACACAGTGGTGCGGACGGTGGGACTCGAACCCACACACCTCGCGGCTCTAAAACCTGAATCTAGCGCGTCTACCAGTTTCGCCACGTCCGCAATATCAAATAAAAAGAGAATAATGGCTGGGGTACTAGGATTCGAACCTAGGAATGCTGAGATCAAAACCCAGTGCCTTACCGCTTGGCGATACCCCAATCGAAAATAGTTAGAAATGTAAAGATGGCTGGGGTACTAGGATTCGAACCTAGGAATGCTGAGATCAAAACCCAGTGCCTTACCGCTTGGCGATACCCCACCTGTTGAATACGATTAAGATGAATGGTGCGGGAAGAGGGACTTGAACCCACACACCTCTCGGCGCCAGAACCTAAATCTGGTGCGTCTACCAATTTCGCCATTCCCGCAGTTTGGTGGCTATGACGGGATTCGAACCTGTGACCCCAACATTATGAGTGTTGTGCTCTAACCAACTGAGCTACATAGCCAAAAACGCTTGAACATCTCATCGTTTTGCGGACGCCATTATGCTAAGTTAGGTTCGATTCGTCAACCTCTTTTTATGAATTTTTCTAAATTTTTATTTATTCGGATACAGATTAACCAGTTTAAAGCTATTTTCGATCTAAAACAACATTTTTTGCGCAAAATCTGATTGCATTTTATACAAAAAAGATCAAAGTGCGGTCTGCTGCATCCGCTTAATTTCATCAGCCTCTAAATTGGTGAAATATTTCACCGTTTTCACTTTCAATTCTTGTGTGGCTGGTTCATCACACACAATAATTGCTTTGGCGTGCATTTGTAATGCACTGATTGTCCACAGATGATTCACGGCACCTTCCACACCTGCTTGTAATGCGAGGGCTTTGCTGTGTCCTGTCACTAAAATCATAACTTCTTCTGCGTCCATCAATGTTTGTACGCCAATAGTGAGTGCATATTTTGGCACTTTATTGATGTCATTATCAAAAAAACGTGAATTGGCGATTAACGTGTCTTCGTTAAGCGTTTTAATTCTGGTGCGCGATGTCAGTGATGAACCTGGCTCATTAAATGCAATATGTCCATCACTACCCACGCCCCCCATAAAGAGATGGATTTTACCATAAGCACGAATTTTCTCTTCGTATAAGCGACATTCAGTAAGATGATCTGGATTATTACCATTGAGAATATTGACATTTTCCTTTGGAATATCAATGTGACTGAAAAAATTCTTCCACATAAATGTATGATAACTTTCAGGATGATCTTCAGGCAATCCCACGTATTCATCCATATTAAACGTAACAACATTTTGAAAGCTCACTTTGCCTTGTTGATACCGTTTTATGAGTGCTTCGTAGGTTTTTAATGGCGTGCCGCCTGTTGGTAATCCCAATACAAATGGACGCTCTGGGGTTGGGTTAAAGGCATTAATTTTATTCACAATATAGTCAGCAGACCACCAACAAACTTGCTCAGCGGTTTGTAAAGGGAGTAATCGCATACATTATCTCCATAGCAATATTTATTGTAACGTAGTTAATCACTTTTACCGTTTGGACTCAAGCAGATACTCAAACGAAATAATCATATTGTGATATAGCTCAAACCTTCTTTTTCTTGCATAACAAACTCATATTTTAGTTTGCAATGACAAGGTGTCTTCCTTAAAATCATACATAATCAATACTGAAGAGTGATCACTTATGGCTGGCAATATTGATAAATTGGCATTAATTGTGCTTGAAAACCGCAAATTATTAGTCACCCTTTCCCATCATAAATCCGCCTACTATCTCCCTGGCGGCAAGCGTGAAATGGGTGAAAGTGATGAGCAAGCCCTTATTCGTGAAATCCAAGAAGAGCTTGATGTCGCCTTAATCCCTGATAGTTTGCGCTATGTACACACATTTTCTGCACAAGCTGATGGTAAACCTGAGGGCACGTTAGTGGTTATGACCTGCTATCAAGGTAAATTTGAAGGCTTGCCTAAAGCAAGCAACGAAATTGCAAAATTGAGTTGGATAACGTCTGCTGATCGCTCCCAATGCTCAAAAGCGGCTGCGTTGGTTGTCGATTATCTGCATCAAAAACACCTCATTGATTAATCAAAAGTGCGGTTTGGCAAATTGAACTATCGCCATAGACCGCACTTTGCGTTAAAATGCAGCTTATTTTTTTATGTTGGACAGATTATGACTATCGGGCGTATTCATTCTTTTGAATCTTGTGGCACTGTGGACGGTCCTGGGATTCGCTTTATTCTTTTCTTGCAAGGCTGCCTTATGCGTTGCAAATATTGCCACAACCGCGATACGTGGGACCTCGATGGCGGACGCGAAATTACCGTTGAAGAGTTAATGAAAGAAGTGGTAACGTATCGCCACTTTATGAATGCGTCTGGCGGTGGTGTTACGGCATCTGGCGGCGAAGCCATTTTACAAGCTGCATTTGTACGCGATTGGTTTCGCGCCTGCAAAGCGCTTGGCATTCATACCTGTTTAGATACTAACGGCTTTGTACGCCGTTATGATGCGGTGATTGACGAATTGTTAGATGTAACCGATTTGGTCTTACTGGATTTAAAACAGCTCGATGACACCATTCATCACAACTTGATTGGCGTACCCAATAAACGCACATTAGAATTTGCACGCTATTTGCAAAAACGCAATCAGAAAACGTGGATTCGTTATGTGGTTGTCCCTGGATACACTGATGATGATCACTCTGTCACCTTATTAGGTGAGTTTATTAAAGACATGCAAAATATCGAAAAAGTCGAACTATTACCTTATCATCGCCTTGGTCAACATAAATGGGAGGCTTTGGGTGAAAAATACGAGCTTGAGGATGTTAAACCGCCAAGCAAAGAAAAAATGGATCATATACAACACATTCTGCAACAATACCACGCTAATGTAACTTACTAACAGAAAACCGTACTTTTACCATGATAAGTGCGGTTTTGTGCTAAAAAGCTGGAAATCACTGGCTGAAATCGTTACAATCAACGCATTACATTTTTAACAAAAATGTAATAAATTAAAACAGTTACTTATTTTTTGACCGCCGTTAGTGTTCACACTCGGCTTTTAACTGGAGAGAACAACATTATGTCGTGGAATGGTTCAGACAATAACCATCAATCAGATCAAGACCCATGGGCTAAACCAGGGCAATCAAGTGGCAAAAAGCCTGAGCCTGAACGTGGCGATGAGCGACCGCAACAAGGGCATTCTCAGCGCACAAACGAACAAGGTCCACCCGATTTAGAGGCTGTTTTTAACTCCCTATTGAAAAAAATGGGAGGCGGAAAATCAGGTCATAATGGCGGAAATAATAGCTTTTCGGGTCTTGCAAAACTACTGCCTGTTGTTGGTGTAATAGCTCTCATTGTATGGGCAGTGAGTGGTTTTTATACCATTAAAGAAGCTGAGCGTGGTGTTGTATTGCGTTTTGGAAAAGTGAATTCCATTGTGCAACCAGGGCTTAACTGGAAACCGACCTTTATTGACCGTGTTCTGCCCGTCAACATTGAGCGCATTAGTGAATTACGTGCTCAAGGCAGTATGTTGACGCAAGATGAAAATATGGTCGTGGTTGAAATGACAGTACAATATCGTATCAACGATCCTGTTAAATATCTCTTCAGTGTGACCAATCCAAACGACAGCCTTTCACAGGCAACAGATAGTGCCTTGCGTTATATTATCGGTCATATGAATATGGACGAAATTCTGACCACAGGCCGCTCTGTGGTGCGGGAAGACACATGGCGTTATTTAGAAAAAGTGATCAAACCTTATGATATGGGATTAGAAGTGATTGATGTTAACTTCCAATCTGCCCGCCCACCTGAGCAGGTGAAAGATGCGTTTGATGATGCGATCAAAGCACAAGAAGATGAGCAACGTTTTATTCGTAATGCCGAAGCCTACGCCCGTGAAGTTGAGCCAATTGCACGTGGTAATGCACAACGCATCGTAGAGCAAGCCACTGCTTATCGTGAGCAAGTGGTACTGGATGCACAAGGGGAAGTGGAACGTTACCAACAATTATTGCCTGAATATAAAGCAGCACCAGAACTCTTGCGTGAGCGGATGTACATTCAAGCAATGGAAAATATCATGAGCAAAACCCCGAAAGTTATGCTCGATAATGCTGCGGGCAACAGCCTCAATATTTTGCCGCTTGAGCAGTTATTAAAAGGTAAAACATCGTCAGCCAATAAATCGGATAATAACGCCAAAGCCGAACATAAAAGTGCGGTCGGAAAAGCAACTGAAAAAGAGAGTGCTCCTGCGTCACGCTCGAGTAACCCAAGTAATGCAATGGAAAACTACATTGGTTCACAATATGATGAACAACTGTTTAACAATAACCGTCAAGGGAGATTTGAATAATGCGTAAATTTTTATTACCTGTCGTCATTGTTCTCGCTGCGGTTCTTTATTCAAGCCTCGTGGTTATTAATGAAGGCTCGCGTGGCATTATGTTGCGCTTTAGCAAAGTCCTGCGAGATGATGATAACAAAGTGAAAATCTATCAACCTGGATTACACTTTAAAATCCCATTTATTGATAACATTAAAATTTTAGACGCTAAAATCCAAACGCTCGACGGTCAAGCGGATCGTTTCGTGACCGTCGAGAAAAAAGATTTATTAGTAGATTCTTACGTGAAATGGCGCATCAGTGATTTTGGGCGTTTTTATACCAGTACTGGCGGTGGCGACTATACCCATGCGGAAAACTTGTTACGTCGAAAGGTCAATGATCGCCTACGGAGTGAAATCGGTGCTCGTACTATTAAAGACATTGTGTCAGGTACGCGCGGTGAATTAATGACTGGTGCATTAAATGCCCTCAACACGGGTGCTGATAATGCCTCCGATTTAGGGATTGATGTGATTGATGTACGCGTAAAACAAATTAATCTGCCTGAAGAAGTCTCTTCATCTATTTATCAGCGTATGCGGGCTGAACGTGATGCAGTAGCGCGTGAGCATCGCTCTCAAGGACGTGAAAAAGCGGCGTTCATTCAAGCTGATGTGGATCGCAAAGTGACCCTCATTTTGGCAAATGCTAATAAAAAAGCCCAAGATTTACGCGGTAACGGGGATGCTACCGCAGCAAAATTATATGCTGATGCCTTCAGCAATGAGCCAGAATTTTATAGCTTTGTACGCAGTATGAAGGCTTATCAGCGTAGCTTTAATGATGAACACAATATGATGATTCTCAAACCTGGCGATGACTTCTTCCGCTATATGCAATCACCAACGCAAAAATAGCGACCGCACTTTTAATGATGCCCCACTGTTTTGGGGCATTTTTATGGCAAAATCTTGATTGTGGATTGTAGTTCAGCGTAGAAAATAGTAAAGTAAACAGTTGCGAACTAAACTAGCTAAAAGGTAAAACATTATGGGCAAAAGTGTTGTTATTCTCGGCGCACAATGGGGTGACGAAGGGAAAGGCAAAATCGTCGATCTCTTAACCGATCGCGTCAACTATGTGGTACGTTATCAAGGTGGGCATAATGCAGGTCATACCCTCATTATCAATGGTGAAAAAACGGTATTACGCCTAATTCCATCTGGCATTTTACACGATAACGTCACCTGCTTAATCGGCAACGGCGTGGTATTGTCACCAACCGCACTTATGCAAGAAATGAGCGAGCTTGAATCTCGTGGTGTAAACGTGCGTGAACGTCTGCTCATCTCTGAGGCCTGCCCATTAATTTTATCTTATCATGTCGCAATGGATCAGGCGCGTGAATGCGCACTAGGTAAAAAAGCCATCGGCACGACTGGGCGCGGAATTGGACCAGCCTATGAAGACAAAGTGGCTCGTCGTGGGTTACGCGTAGGTGATCTTTTTGATCGCAAGGCTTTTGCAGAAAAACTCAAAACTATTGTTGACTATTACAATTTCCAACTAGAAAACTACTATCATGTAGAGCCTGTCGATTATCAAAAAACCCTTGATGACATTATGACCATTGCTGATATTATTACCGCAATGGTTGCAGATGTACCAACTATCTTGTCGAAAGCTCGCCAAAACGGCGATAACATCTTGTTTGAAGGCGCGCAAGGCACAATGCTTGACATCGATCATGGTACCTATCCATTTGTAACCAGCTCCAACACCACTGCTGGCGGCGTCGCCACGGGTGCTGGCTTCGGACCTCGCCATATTGATTATGTTCTCGGCATTATCAAAGCGTACTGCACTCGCGTAGGTGGAGGCCCTTTCACCACGGAATTATTTGACGAAACAGGTGCTGCAATTGCGAAGAAAGGGAACGAATTTGGTGCAGTTACTGGTCGCCCTCGCCGTTGTGGCTGGTTTGATGCCGTTGCCGTTCGCCGTGCAGTGCAACTCAACTCCATCACTGGCTTTTGTATGACCAAACTCGACGTGCTCGACGGCTTTGATGAACTCAAAATCTGCGTAGGCTACAAAATGCCAAACGGCGATGTGGTGGAATACGCCCCAACCGCCGCTGAAAACTGGGAAAACGTCGAACCAATCTACGAAACCCTGCCTGGCTGGAAAGAGAATACCTTTGGCGTGACTGACATCAATCAACTACCAGATACTGCGCGTGCGTATATCAAACGCATTGAAGAGGTTACAGGTGTACCAATCGCTATCCTCTCAACAGGCCCAGATCGTGTACAAACGATGATTTTAGACGATCCATTTGCAGTATAAGATATCAAAAAACCGCTGATTTTCAGCGGTTTTTTAAATGAGAATAAATAGCTATAACAGCTCACCATAAGGGGAATTTAATCCCTCCTTATGGTTTTTATACCAACAACTCAGATGGAATTTTCACGACCAATTTTTTAATTTTCTCAGCTTTACCACCCACCCAGCAGGTTGGGGTATGTTCTTCGTATGGGAAAAATACGGCGAACATTTTGGGTTTCAGCACAATCGTATTTTTATATGGGATGGCGGCTGGGGTAAGTTGGTAATCATTCTCTTCATTATAGGGCTCATAACTGTCGAGATTGGGATTACCAACACCGTATTCCATCGCTTCTTGCCCGCTGATCAACACTTGAATATCGGTATGTTGGCGATGTAATTCAGGCTTACGGGTACTCGCTTCTTCCGTTTCAGGCGTCATGACATTCATAAAAATTTGATCATCAATATCATATCGTCCTACGTCTAAAGCCTCTAGATCCAAAGTACAAAGATAATCACACACGCGTTTAATCACTGGGTGCAATCCAAATGCGTAGTCTTTTTTTGTTAAATCACCTAAAATCATTTTTTCGTCCTATTTGCTAGATTTTCATTCAACCACAGCGCAGCTCCAATGAGACGTTCATCTTGTACTGTGCTGCTTTTCACAACCTCACAATGATAAAAGTGCGGTTGCTCAATAAGATATGTTTTTACAAGCGAGAGATAGCCATCAGATAGCCCAACACTGCCCCCGAGTGCGACACATTCTACGTCATCAACCACGACCAGGTCAGCCACTAAATTAGCAATGACTTGTGCGGATCGTTTTAACATGGCAACCGCTTCAGGATCGCCTTGCTGGTATTGTGCAAAAATATCTTCAACCGCACTTTGTGCACCTTGCATATTGGCAAAATGAACCATTGCATTCGCGGATGCCATCGCATCAACACAGCCTCGGCGACCACAAGCACAGGTTGGACCATTCGGATCAGCAAGCGTATGCCCGATATGTCCTGCAATGCCTTTAGAACCAATTTGCAACTCACCGCCGAGCACTAAGCCCCCTCCCACTTCTTTATCCACATCAATATAGGCAAAGTTTTTCACCTCTGTTGGTGCATTTAGACGATATTGCGAATACGTTGTGGCTTGCAAGCGTGTTACTATTCCCACAGGATGGTGATAACTACATTGGTGAAGTGTATGCTCTAATGGGAATGTCGCTAAACCCGCAGGCTTGTTGGGATTAAGGGCACTTAGTGGACCATCTTGAACATTATCACTCACCACAGCGACTGCATCAAACATGCCTTTATAATGCTGAAAAATGGCTTTTAATGTCTGCTCTAGTGCCTCATTTTGCTGCCCTTGTGGTAAAGGAAACTGTTGACGATCTTCTAAAATCTGTCCCGTTACCAACGCACTATCAATGTTCTCTTTTCCAATATCAATCGCCAAACAACATTTCATAACTCTACCTCAACCCTCAGTGAATACTGATGATGACACAGTATAAACATTATTAAAAAGGGATTTCAATAAATATATTGCTACTGTAATACGCCGCACAACGCACGACAACCAGTTCATCTGAAAAATGAGATCTCAAGCAGAATTTTTCTTCTCAACCGCACTTTTACCGCCCATAACAACTTTAAAAATAAAATAAAGTTTTAATTAAAATATTGATTATTTAACAACAGTATTGCCATTTTACTATATAATATTTTGCTAACAGCACCATTTCTTACACTTTTAAATTGACTTTACACCGCACTTTGATAAGATGCTTGCAACTTAAAGCATTCCCTTAATAAACGATGGATTATATAAAACAATTTTTTGATTTAGTCGGTGATCTCACATGGGGTTGGGCCCTCATCCCGATGCTAATTATTTTTGGATTACTATTTAGCATTGTGAGTAATTGGGCACAATTTCGCTATTTTCCGCGTATGTTCCACTTCCTACGCACTGATACACAGGTTTCTAATAAAAATGCTATCAGCGGTCGCCAAGCACTTCTGCTATCAATAGGTGGTCGTGTTGGGGGCGGCAATATTGCAGGCGTTGCCGTCGCTATATCCCTTGGCGGACCTGGTGCCGTATTTTGGATGTGGATTGTGGCGATGATTGGTATGGTAACCAGTATTATTGAGTGCACCCTCGCTCAATTATACAAACACAAAACGGCAGATGGGCATTTTCGTGGCGGTCCCGCTCGCTTTATTCTCCACGGATTGGGCGAAAAATACCGCTGGATGGCCGTTGTCTATTCTATTTGCCTCATGCTGTCATTTTCAATCGGCTTTAATGCCTTTCAAGGCAATACTGTAGCTGGTGCCGCACTCGATAGCCTCGGCATTGAACGCTTATGGACAGGCATTGCGTTAGCTATTATTGGTGGCTTAATTATTTTTGGCGGGATTAAACGCATCTCAAAAGCGGCTGATGTCATCATTCCTATTATGGCTGTATCCTACTTTATATTAGCCCTTATCGTCATAACCATGAATATCACTGAACTACCTGCAGTGATGATGAGCATTATTAAGAACGCATTTGGCATCGACTCGGTTGTAGGGGGTGGTATGGGCGTTGCAATCTCGCAGGGTATGCGACGAGGCTTATTCTCCAATGAAGCTGGTCTCGGCTCTGCACCTAACGTAGCTGCCACAGCCACTGTAAAACACCCTGTTACCCAAGGTATTGCACAATCGCTATCTGTATTTATCGACACAATCGTAATTTGCAGTTGTACTGCGTTCATTATTCTACTCGGCCCAGTTTATGTACCAGGTGCTGAAATTGATGGCGTAGTGTTAACACAGCAATCGTTAGTTTACCATCTTGGTGAATGGTCCAAATATCTCCTCACCGTTGCAATTTTATTATTCTCATTTAGCTCTATTATTTATAATTATTACTTAGGCGAAAATGCCCTCAGTTTCCTCTTTTTTGGAAAACATGAAAAACGCCCGATTTTCCTACTGCGCATAGCTGTTATTGCCATTCTCTTTCTTGGTGCAACGGCAAAAGGTGCGACCGACGTATTTTTCTTTGCTGATCCACTCATGGGATTATTGGCCTTACTTAATTTGCTCGCCCTTATTATGCTCTTTCCTATTGCCTCTCGCTTGCTACAAGACTACCGTCAACAACTCAAGCAAGGCGTACAAGAACCTATATTCGATCCAGATAAATTTTCCGATCTCGACATTGACAAAAATGCGTGGAAAAAACAGTCCTAAACGTAAAAAGACCGCCAAAGCGGTCTTTTCTAAACTGGTGGCCCCAACAGGACTTGAACCTGTGACCAATCGATTATGAGTCGACTGCTCTAACCAACTGAGCTATGGGGCCTTGGTGAGAGTTTGCGATTATAGAGCAATGTATCGCCGTTGTCTAGAAGTGGGCGAATAGTTGTCGAAAAAATAACGTGCTAAAGTGCAAAGTGCGGTCCAAGCCAACCGCACTTTTCATTTCCGTTACTCATCTAAGAAACTTTTTAGATTCTCTGAACGGCTTGGATGACGTAATTTACGTAATGCTTTTGCTTCAATTTGACGAATTCGCTCACGGGTAACATCAAACTGTTTGCCAACTTCTTCAAGTGTGTGATCCGTATTCATATCAATCCCAAAACGCATTCTCAGCACCTTCGCTTCGCGTGGCGTTAAGCCATCAAGCACTTCTTGTGTTGCCATTTTTAGGCTTTCAGCAGTGGCAGAATCCAGTGGTAGTTCAAGCGTGTTATCCTCAATGAAATCACCTAAATGTGAATCATCGTCATCGCCAATAGGCGTTTCCATTGAAATTGGCTCTTTAGCAATTTTCAATACTTTTCGGATTTTGTCTTCTGGCATATTCATTCGTTCTGCCAGCTCTTCTGGGGTGGCATCACGTCCCATTTCTTGTAACATTTGGCGGGAGATACGATTAAGCTTATTAATCGTTTCAATCATATGTACAGGAATACGAATAGTGCGAGCTTGATCGGCAATCGAACGAGTAATCGCTTGACGAATCCACCATGTTGCATAAGTGGAGAATTTATAACCACGACGATATTCAAATTTATCCACCGCTTTCATCAAGCCAATGTTACCTTCTTGAATTAAATCAAGGAATTGCAAGCCACGATTAGTGTATTTTTTCGCAATGGAGATCACAAGACGCAAGTTTGCCTCAATCATTTCTTTTTTCGCACGACGAGCTTTTAACTCTCCTTGCGAAATGCGTTCGCCAATTTCACGGATTTGTGTAATGGTTAAACTGCTGTCTTTTTCAATTACTTCAAATTCAGCAATAGCGGCTCGAATTTCACTCTCATAATTTCTTAATTTATCCGACCATGGTTTGCCTGCATTTAGTGCTTTTTCGAACCACGCATCACTGGTTTCTTTCCCAATAAAGCCTTTTGGAAAATGGCTTTGCGGAACTTTACTGTAATCATTAACCAAGCGGCGAAGTAGGCGTTCTTGCACCCGAATCCGTTTGAGCATACCACGCATTAATAATACCAAATTATCAAATTGCTTTGGCACTAAACGAAATTGTTGGAACACGCCTGATAAAATCACAATTTGCTCGCGTGCTTTTTTACTTGTGCGTCCATGTTTGCGAATCGCTTCCAATGTAACACTATATTGTTCTTTTAACTCTGTGAATTTTTGACGAGCGAATTCAGGATCGATACTATTATCAGAGTCGTCGCTATCTGCATTATCGTTGCTGTCATCTTCCTCATCTTCATCAATATCATCAACATCGTCGCTCGTGTCTTCTTCATCTGAAAATTCAGGCTCGAGCTCAGGCGTCTCATCATTGACGACTTCGCTGAGATCAACAAAACCTGTAATAATATCCGTTAGGCGCATTGTCCCAGCTTCAACCTGTTCATACTGCTCGAGCAATGAGGTGATCGCTTCTGGGTACTCCGCAACCGCACTTTGTACTTCGTTGATACCCTCTTCAATGCGTTTGGCAATATCAATTTCACCTTCACGAGTGAGCAATTCAACACTTCCCATCTCGCGCATATACATACGCACAGGATCGGTGGTTCGCCCCAGTTCTGCCTCAACGCTTGACAGCACTTGCGTTGCCTCTTCAACCGCATCTTCATCTGCAATATTTTCGTTTAGCATCAAATCATCAGCATCGGGTGCCGTCTCTAGCACTTGAATGCCCATATCATTGATCATTTGAATAATATCTTCGATTTGCTCTGCATCGACTAATTCTTCAGGCAAATGGTCATTGACTTCAGAATAGGTTAAATAACCTTGTTCTTTTCCCTGAGCAATGAGTAATTTAAGTTGTGATTTAGAGGTTTGCTCCATAAATTTGATATCCGCACTTATTGATAAATGAGTTATATATTAAGGCAAAAGCTAAGTATAACATAGATTTTGCTTTCTTACCCAGATGATTTCTGCACGATGAGAAGCTGCGCCAATTCGTATTTTTCGTCATCACTTAACGCTGAACTACGATCTTTAGCTATCAGCTCAGCCATGCGTTTATCAATCAATTGGCTATAAAGATAATTGAGATTATCTTTAAAAGTAGCTTCAATATTGTCATCACTGATTAAATGATCCCACATCGCCAATATTTCAAGGGCTTTACAGTGTTCTTTTCCGCGCCAATGCTCTAAAATTTGCCCTGTACTTAGCCCGACATGCTGCTGGCAAAGTTGCGCAAGTTGATATAATAACTGTGCGCCTGTGTCCTCAAGCGATTTCAACGGCTCAATATCTGGCACAAACGCAATTAATTTCGGGTTTTGCAGCAACAATGCTATCACTAGCCGCATAGGGGTGCGTTTCACACTCGGTTGCACATATTGACCATCAACCGCACTTTGCTTTTTTGTGATTAATAGAGAATTTAATTGCTCGCGATTGAAAACCCCCATTTTGCTGCCCAACATATCAAGCACTTGGCTTTGCAGTACTTTACCAGGAATTTTATTGATGATTGGCTCACAAAGTGCCGCCAATTTCGTTTTCCCCTCTTTGGAGCTGAGATCGACTTGCGAGAGCAGATGATCAAACAAAAAATCAGTAAAACTTTTCGCCTGCTGGACATAGGCTAAAAAAGCCTCTTTGCCTACACTACGAATATAAGAATCAGGATCTTCCCCATCAGGCAGAAAGACAAATTTTAACTGTCGCCCATCATGCAAATGCACTAAGGCATTTTCAAGGGCGCGCCACGCGGCATCTCGCCCTGCTCTATCTGCATCATAGCAACAAACGATTTGCTCACTTGCACGAAAAAGTTGCTGAATTTGCTCGCCCGTGGTAGCTGTTCCTAGTGCGGCAACCGCATTATCAACCCCAAATTGTGCTAATGCTACGACATCCATATACCCTTCAACAACCAGTAAAAAATCCGGATTTTCGTCACACTGCAATGCTTCATAAAGCCCATAAAGTTCATTTCCTTTATGGTAAATTGCCGTTTCTGGAGAATTCAGATATTTGGGTTTTTCATCGCCTAATACCCGTCCACCAAAGGCAATAACACGACCACGTTTATCACGAATAGGGAACATTAAGCGATGACGAAAACGATCGTATGTATTTCCGCGATCATTTTGAGACAACATCCCCGTTGCCAATAACTGCTCACGCTGCTCATGCCCTCTGCCAAATTGCTGAAGCACTGTATTCATCGAATTTGGTACAAAACCAATTTGATAGCGTGCGACCACATCGTCACTTAATCCACGTTGAGCAACATACGCCATTGCGTCTGCGTGCTGCGTTAGCAACTGAGCGTAAAACGTAGCAATGTCGCCCATTAATTGATGTAAATCACGCCGACGTTGATAATTCAAGTGCGGTTTGCCATCCTCTACACGATTTTCCCGTGGCACATCCACGCCCTGAATCGCCGCTAATTCCTCAATGGCTTCTGGAAATTCCAATTTATCAAATTCCATCAAAAAGGAAATCGCATTACCATGTGCACCACAACCAAAACAATGATAAAACTGCTTAGCTTGACTCACTGTGAACGACGGCGTTTTTTCATGGTGAAATGGGCAGCAGGCTTGATAATCACGTCCTGCTTTTTTTAATTTAACCCGAGTGTTGATGAGATCCACAATATCCGTACGGGCGAGCAAATCATCAATAAACGCTCTTGGAATAGAACCTTTCATTGCAAACTCCCAAATGTGAATCTCAAAAATGATAGCATACAATAAAACCGTGAAGCCTAAGCATTCACGGTTTCAATACAGCTTGCCGACAAGCGGCACACGCAATAAATTAGTAAAGACGTGTGTGGCGTGCGTTTTCGCGAGCTAATTTTTTAGCGTGGCGTTTCGCCGCAGATGCTTTTTCGCGTTTACGAATAGTTGTTGGTTTTTCGTAAAATTCACGGCTGCGAACTTCCGCTAAGATACCCGCTTTTTCGCAGGAACGTTTAAAACGACGTAATGCTACGTCAAATGATTCGTTTTCACGTACTTTAATTACAGGCATTTGCCAATCACCTCAAAGGAATTTTGTTATTTTTCATACACATCGCCAACAAATTGACGACAAGACTTGATTAAGGGTTGCAATTTTACTCCAAAATTGCCCGTAAAGTCAAAGCAAAAAGGCAAAATTTAGGCAAAATTCCGTTCATACATAGAGAATACGGCAAAATTTAGTGTAGAATAGCACACTATGAAAACTCATTTTGGACAAACTATGCGTATTCTTGGAATTGAAACGTCATGCGATGAAACGGGCGTTGCCATTTATGACGAAGCGCAGGGGTTGGTCGCCAACCAACTCTATTCGCAAATTGCACTACACGCAGACTACGGTGGCGTTGTGCCAGAACTTGCATCCCGCGATCATATCCGCAAAACCGCACCACTTATTAACGCCGCACTGGCTGAAGCGAATCTAAACGCAAAAGATATTGACGGCATTGCTTACACCGCTGGTCCTGGATTGGTTGGTGCATTATTAGTTGGCGCAAGTATTGCTCGCTCACTGGCATACGCTTGGCAAGTTCCAGCACTTGGGGTTCATCATATGGAAGGGCATTTACTTGCACCAATGCTTGAAGCAAATCCACCGCACTTTCCCTTTTTAGCCCTGCTCGTGTCAGGAGGGCATACGCAATTAGTGCGTGTTGATGGGGTTGGACAATATGAATTATTAGGCGAATCGATTGATGATGCGGCAGGCGAAGCTTTCGACAAAACCGCAAAATTATTAGGACTTGATTATCCTGGCGGTGCAGCACTCTCACGTCTTGCACAAAAAGGCAAAGTGCGGTTTCAATTCCCGCGGCCTATGACCGATCGACCTGGGCTAGATTTCAGCTTTTCGGGGTTGAAAACTTTTGCAGCAAACACCATTGCACAACATACACTTGATGAGCAAACCCGTGCTGATATTGCATTCGCGTTTGAGCAAGCCGTGGTTGATACGCTATTGATCAAATGTCGTCGTGCACTCAAACAAACAGGGCTTAAACGGCTAGTGATCGCAGGTGGTGTCAGTGCTAACCGCACTTTGCGTCAGGCGCTGGACAAGATGATGCAATCTCTTGGCGGTGCAGTTTATTATCCGCAACCGCAATTTTGTACAGACAACGGCGCTATGATTGCGTACGCTGGTTTCTTACGCTTAAAGTGCGGTCAGCAAACAGATTTAAGCATTCAAGTACAACCGCGTTGGGCGATGACTACCCTTGAACCGATTTCTTAAATAACAAAGGACAAATGATGAAAAATTGGCATATTTGGTTAGGTATTGGTATTTTATCCATTCTCTTTGGCATCTTGGCGATAATTAACCCTTTTGCTGCAAGCCTTGCAGTCGAACAATTAATCGCAGGCATTTTTATTGTCATTGGGCTTATTCAACTGTATTCAGCGTGGAAAACGCAGCGTTTTTCGTGGGTTATGCTAGCAGGCTTGGTTGGGCTGCTACTCGGTTTAGTTATGCTCAATAATCCATTGGAAAGTTTAGTGTCATTAACAGTGATGATATCATGCCTGCTACTCTTGCTTGGCACAGCGAAATTACTCGCATCGTGGCGACTACGCCAAACACCTTTTTTTGGCTTTGTCATGTTTTCAGGCTTACTATCATTGCTGATTTCACTGATCATTTTCGCCAATCTCGCTACTGCGGCGGCAACGCTATTAGGGTTACTTTTGGCACTGGAACTCATTTCTAACGGTATTTCACTGCTGACCTATGCCGTTATCATCAAAAAAATGCAATAAAAAAGTGCGGTCTGACCGCACTTTTAGTTGTTATTACCTATTTTCTTTTTTAATTTCGTCCACATTTTATCTTCTTGCCCTCGCCAGAGTCGCTGAATGTTATCGTGGTGACGATAAATCAATAAGCAGCATACCAGCGCAACAGGAAGCGTGAATTCTGGTTTGAAATAATAAACATAAAATGGCACCGTTAGTGCGGTGATAATCGCACTTAATGAGGAATAACCTGTAATCAAAAATACGGCGAGCCAAGTACCAAACATTGTGCCTGCCACTGACCACCCTATTGGTGCAATTGCACCCAATGCGGTCGCCACCCCTTTCCCGCCACGAAAACGGTAATACAACGGAAAAATATGCCCAAGACACGCACCTAATGCTACCATACCCAACTCAAATTGACTTAGCCCAAGATAATACCCCACCCACACTGGCAACATTCCTTTTAGCATATCAAAAATAAGCACTGCCAACGCTGGCACTTTCCCTCCAATACGCAATACATTTGTTGCACCTGGATTGTGTGATCCTGCCGTGCGTGGATCAGGTAATTTCAGTAAACGACAGACAATAATCGCGCTGGAAATAGAGCCGATTAAATAGGCGAAAATCATATAGGTAAGGGCAAATAAGCTCATAATGTTCGATTCCAATTAACGAATTGAGTGCATTATACCTAAATTTAGTGGCATAATCTTGCAAAATGTTGATTAACGTACATGCAGAGGAAAAAATGAACGATAGAGTGGTTATTGAAGGTTTAACCGTATTTGCAAGTATTGGTGTTTATGACTGGGAGCAAGAGATTAAACAACGCTTAGTGCTCGACTTAGAAATGTTATGGGATTGTCAACACGCTGCACACTATGATGATGTGCAGTATTGTTTAAACTATGCCGAAGTCAGCCAATTTATCACAGATTTTATCAATGCGCGCGCATTCAAGTTAATCGAACGCCTTGCCTATGAAATTTGCGATGCACTGCAAGCACGTTTCGGTATTCAAGCCTTGCGCCTAAAAGTGAGTAAGCCAACGGCTGTGGCAAATGCAACCAATGTCGCAGTAATCACCACGCGTGGGCAGTTATAAGAACATTTCTAACTCGGCAATGCGATCAATAACGAGGGTTGGTAATATTCTTGCCTGAGGTGTATTCAAAATATCTTGCGGCGTCAGTCGTAGCCACGCTGCTTGACAACCTGCATTGATTGCACCAGCCACATCGGTAATCAGGCTATCACCGACGTGTAAAATTTCATATGGTTGCACCGCAAAATAGGTCGCCGTTTGCCGAAATAAGTCAGCATGCGGTTTGGCTCTGCCATGCTGTCCACCTCGTAGATAAAGACTAAAGTGCGGTAAATTGATTTGGTGTGGTACAAGGTTACCATTACTGATTGCCGCCAAAGGAAAGCGCACTGCTAGCCGATCTAATATTGCCACAATCTCCGCACTGGCTTTAACCTTATGCCGCCAATGCACGAATTCTGTCATACAATCTAGAAGAATCTGTTGCCCACGCACACCACTAATGCCATGATGATGTAACATTGCCTGTATTGTTGCTACACGCCATTGCACAACATCTTCACACACTAACGGATTACGGCTAGCAATCCAGTTTTTCCATTTTGCCCAATAATTTTCATTAAGTTGTGCCAGCTCACTTTTTTGTTGCAACATCATCAAAAAAGCATGCTCTGCATCAACCATTACTGGCTGATTATCATAAAGGGTATCATCAAGATCAAAACTGATTATCTTAATAGGTGCCAATGTGCGGTAAAAATACATAAACTCCCCCTTCGCATTTTGTTTAGGGTAGCATATCTCCTATTGAGAATAAACGTTCATCCTGGCAGAGCGATTTTGTTTAATGCCATACAAAAAAGTGCGGTTAATACCGCACTTTGAAGATGTTATCAATACAATTTATTCAACATCTTTCGCTTTATACGTTGGGTTCATTAAATTTTCAGGTGAGAGAATGTCATCTAACTGTTCTTCACTTAATAACCCTTTTTCTAATACCACTTCACGCACACTACGTCCTGTTTGTGCACAAATTTTGCCAATGACATCGCCATTGTGATGCCCAATAAATGGATTAAGATAAGTGATAATGCCAATAGAATTAAGCACATAGTTTTCACACACCGCTTTGTTGACTGTAATGCCATCCACGCATTTATCTCGCAAATTGACACATGCATTTGCCAACAATGAAATCGTTTCAAACATGGCTTGCCCAATGACCGGCTCCATGACATTTAATTGTAACTGCCCCGCTTCCGCCGCAAAAGTTACCGTCAAATCATTACCAAAAACTTTAAAGCAGACTTGGTTGACAACCTCTGGTACCACAGGATTCACTTTGGCAGGCATAATGGATGAGCCAGCCTGCAACTCTGGTAAATTGATTTCATTCAACCCTGCACGCGGTCCTGATGACAGTAAACGTAAATCGTTACACACTTTCGACATTTTAACAGCTGTACGTTTCAATGCACCGTGCATCATCACATAAGCTCCGCAGTCCGACGTAGCTTCAATCAAGTTTTTAGACGATGTGCAAGGCAATCCAGTTACTTCTGCTAAATAGCGAGTCGCAAGTGCAGGATAACCTTTCGGGGTATTTACACCTGTACCAATAGCCGTTGCACCAAGATTGACCTCCAATAATAATTGTGCAGTGCGTTCAAGATTTGAGATTTCCTCTTCTAACAAGACAGCAAAAGCCTCAAATTCCTGTCCAACACTCATTGGTACGGCATCTTGTAATTGTGTCCGCCCCATTTTCATGACATTAGCAAATTCTTTGGCTTTATGTTCAAAGCCTTGTTGCAAATAACGGATTTTTTCCACCAATTCCATTAATGAGGTGTACACCGCAATGCGAAAACCTGTTGGATACGCATCATTGGTAGATTGGCTGGCATTCACATGATCCATTGGATCAAGATATTGATACTCGCCTTTTTTATGCCCTAAAATTTCCAATGCGAGATTGGCAATAACCTCGTTCGTATTCATATTCACCGAAGTTCCCGCACCACCTTGATAGACATCTGATGGGAATTGATCTAAACATTTTCCTTCTTGTAATACTTGATCACAGGCTTTGATGATGGCGTCACCAACTGCTTTTGGAATCACTTTTAATTCCATGTTCGCTTTCGCCGCCGCTTTTTTCACCATCACCATACCACGCACAAATGCTGGAATATCTGAGATTTTCGCATTGGAAATCTTGAAATTTTCAACCGCACGCAACGTATGAATCCCCCAATACACATCAGCAGGCACATCACGCTCACCCAAAAGATCTTTTTCTTTTCTAAACTCTGCCATAGCCACTCCTTAATGTTGTTATAAATTAACTCGTTATGAGTACCATTTTACTCAGATTTTTTGCTTGGTCATTCGACATTAATTTATTTTATCCATTATTTTTTTTAATCCAAACTCACCTTGAAAACCGCACTTTTATCCCCATTTATTAATAATGACTATTCAAAGGAGTAACCGCCCATGCCATTTTTGATTTTTTTCTCCATCATCGCGCTTTATATCTATTTAGAATTAACGCTATTAGTGGCCATTGGCAGTGCTATTGGCGTCATCCCGTTATTACTTCTGCTCATTGCCTCTTCTCTGCTTGGATTATTTTTAATTCGGATGCGTGGCTGGTATACCATGATGAAGCTACAACAACAGTTGCGTGCTGGCGAAATTCCTTCGCGGAGTTTATTTCAAGGTGCAATTTGGATTACTGCGGGCGTGTTGTTTTTTATTCCTGGCTTTGTCAGCGACATCCTTGCCATTTTACTACTTCTGCCAACCACGAGCTTATGGCTAGAACATTGGCTCATAAAACGAGTGAAAGGCTTTCGCATTGTGCAACGTTTTGGGCAATTTCAACAAAGGGCAGATGACAATAATGACACTGTTTTTGAAGCAGAATATGCAAAAAAAGCCGATGATGACCGCACTTTAAAATAATTTTATTTTTCCCCTTGAAACTTGTGCAGTATGCCCATATTAAAGTGAGTATCAAAAATTTGACGCATAGCGTCTTGTCTTTTCAACCTATTTAAGGAGTTTTTAAATGAATATTCGTCCATTACATGATCGCGTAATTATTAAACGTGAAGACGTTGAAACAAAATCGGCAGGCGGTATTGTACTGACAGGCTCTGCGGCAACCAAATCTACTCGTGGTAAAGTCCTCGCAGTAGGTAAAGGTCGCATTTTGGACAATGGTCAAGTGCAACCACTTGATGTTAAAGTGGGTGATACTGTGATTTTCAACGAAGGTTATGGTGTGAAAGCAGAAAAAATTGACGGCGAAGAAGTGTTAATTTTATCTGAAAATGATGTATTAGCAATTGTAGAATAATTAAACATAACGAAATCAAAAAGGATTAAAGATTATGGCAGCAAAAGACGTAAAATTTGGAAACGATGCACGTATTAAAATGTTAGACGGCGTGAACGTGTTAGCAAACGCAGTAAAAGTCACGTTGGGACCAAAAGGTCGTAACGTTGTATTAGATAAATCTTTCGGCGCACCAACTATCACAAAAGATGGTGTCTCTGTGGCACGTGAAATCGAATTAGAAGATAAATTCGAAAATATGGGTGCTCAAATGGTGAAAGAAGTTGCCTCTAAAGCAAACGACGCAGCAGGTGACGGCACCACTACCGCAACGGTACTCGCACAAGCAATCGTAACTGAAGGTTTAAAAGCCGTTGCCGCTGGTATGAATCCAATGGATTTAAAACGTGGTATTGATAAAGCCGTGAGTGCTGGTGTGGAGGAATTGAAAAAATTATCTGTACCGTGTGCGGACTCTAAAGCGATTGAGCAAGTGGGTACAATTTCAGCAAACTCTGATAACACTGTCGGCAAATTGATTGCGCAAGCCATGGATAAAGTGGGTAAAGAAGGCGTGATCACCGTAGAAGATGGCAGTGGCTTAGAAGACGAATTAAATGTTGTTGAAGGTATGCAATTTGATCGTGGCTACCTATCACCTTATTTCATCAACAAACCTGAAACAGGCAGTGTTGAATTAGATAATCCATATATCTTATTGGTAGATAAAAAAATCTCTAATATTCGCGAATTACTTCCAGTATTAGAAGCTGTTGCCAAAGCAGGTAAACCGCTCTTTATTATTGCAGAAGATGTTGAAGGCGAAGCATTAGCGACCTTAGTGGTTAACACCATGCGCGGCATTGTGAAAGTAGCTGCAGTGAAAGCACCTGGCTTTGGGGATCGCCGTAAAGCAATGTTGCAAGATATTGCTATCTTAACTGCTGGCACTGTGATTTCAGAAGAAATCGGTATGGAACTTGACAAAGCCACATTGGCGGAACTTGGTCAAGCGAAGCGTGTTGTCATCACCAAAGATAATACCACTATCATCGACGGTATTGGTGAGCAAGATCAAATCAGTGCACGTGTAACACAAATTCGCCAACAAATCGAAGAGTCGACTTCAGATTATGATCGCGAAAAATTACAAGAGCGTGTTGCAAAACTTGCAGGTGGCGTAGCAGTCATTAAAGTTGGCGCAGCAACAGAAGTTGAAATGAAAGAGAAAAAAGCACGCGTAGAAGACGCACTTCACGCAACACGTGCTGCGGTTGAGGAAGGCGTGGTTGCTGGTGGAGGCGTTGCCTTAATCCGTGTCGCAAGCGAACTTGCCAATTTAACTGGCGACAACGAAGAACAAAATGTCGGCATTAAATTAGCACTGCGTGCGATGGAAGCTCCACTTCGTCAAATTGTAACCAATGCTGGTGAAGAAGCGTCAGTCGTTGCACGTAATGTGAAAGATGGCAAAGGCAACTATGGCTATAATGCAGCAACTGAAGAATACGGCGATATGGTGGAAATGGGTATTCTTGACCCAACCAAAGTAACCCGCTCAGCACTTCAATTTGCAGCCTCTATCGCAGGCTTAATGATCACCACCGAATGTATGGTGACCGAACTACCAAAAGCAGATGCGCCTGATATGGGTGCCGCTGGTATGGGTGGAATGGGCGGAATGGGTGGCATGATGTAATCCACTCCTATTGAAAAAAACCGCACTTTAAAGTGCGGTTTTTTTGTTATTGGAAAAGTGATGGTAAAAATAAGGACAGTTGTGGAATATAGGTAATAAGTAGCAATGCGATTAACATAGCTCCCAGCCAACCTAAAATTGATTTTGATAGCTCTGAAAATGCTACATTTCCTACTTGCGAAGCCATAAATAAATTTGCTCCTAATGGAGGTGTGATAAATCCAATAGCCAAATTTACCACCATGATAATTCCAAAATGAACGGGACTGATTCCTAATGTAGTGACTATCGGTAATAGAATAGGTGTTAGAATGACAACAGCGGCCAATGTTTCTAAAAATGTACCTACAATTAAAAGTAAAATATTAATTGCTAATAATATAAAAATTTTATTATCTGTTAATGATAATATAAATGTTGCGATTTGCTCAGGCACTCGATCAATTGTTAGTATCCTTCCAAATGCAACAGATGCCCCGACAATGACTAAGACCGTTGATACTAAAATAGCAGATTCTAAAATGATTTTAGGTAAATCAGATAAATTAAGCTCTTTATAAATAAAAAAACTTAATATTCCACCATAAATAACTGCTACTGCTGCCGATTCTGTTGGTGTAAATTGTCCTGAATAAATTCCTCCTAAAATAATTACTGGTAATAATAATGACGCTTTAGCTTTATTTAAAGCTTGAATTTTTTCCTTCCAAGAGAATTTTGTTAGATGTCCTGAATAGCCCTTATTATATGATTGATAAATAGAATAAGCCAATAAAACCAATGCTACAACTAAGCCAGGAATAATACCCGCCATAAACATCGCAGTTACTGATTCGCCAGCAATGATCGCATAAACAATCATAACCACACTGGGAGGAATAATAACACCAATACCACCTGCTGTTGCAACCATGGAGGCTGCATAAGCTCGATCATATCCACTTTTAGCCATAGCTGGAATCATAGATAATCCTATCGCGGCAACTGTCGCCGAACCTGTTCCTGATATAGCACTAAAAAATACACAAGCAATAATTGTGACAATACCTAAACCTCCTGTATAATGCCCAAAGAAAGCCTTAGCGACATGCAATAATCTTTCTGATATACCACCATGACTCATTAAATTTCCAGCAAGAGTAAACAAGATTACAGCCAATAATGTAAAAGAGTCTAAACTAGATATTAATCCTTGAACAAAAAATTGAAAATTAAGAAACGGCATAAATAAGATCGCAATAATACTAGCACTACCTAATGCGATGCCGATGGGAACACCAATTAACAACAAAAGTAAAAATGAACCAAATAATATTTCTGCTGTCATAATTCCCCCTGATGATAAATACTATGTTTATTATTATCAGCCTGACTTAGTATTAATTTTACTTTTTTAGCAATTTTTGGAGCTAATCTTAAAACACATAAAACTGCACTAATAACTACTGAAGCATACAAAAACACAACCGAAATTTCCATTGCAGGTGCTATTTGCCCCAATGAAATACTTTTTATACATATCAAATAACCAAAATAAGCAACAATAATTGAATATAGCATAAAAACAATATCAGCCAACATCAATAAAAACTGTTGTAACTTATACGGTAATAAGTCTAAAAATAGAGTTACTCTTATATGACGTTCATCCCTAATAGCATAACTAATGCCTAAATATATCGCCCATACAAACATATATCGCGACAACTCACTAAACCAAGCTATACTAATATCAAACGGTCTTAAACCAACCATCAAAAAAACAAGAATTGTTAATAGTCCTACAGATAGTACTATAAAAAAAGGCTCAAAAAATTTTTCAATAATAAAAAAAATCTCTGATATTTTCATATTGCAATAGGCTCAGTTACTGAGCCCCCTCCACAATTATATTATTGTTCTGAATTTATTTTTTTTAAAACATAATCATATAATTCTTTTCCTGCTTTTTCCTTAACTTGTTTAGAGATCGAACTATTCAATTTTTCTTTAAGAATTTCTTTCGTGTCTTCAGGAACGTCATTAATCTCCATTCCTTTATTTTGTAACACATTAAGCGTTTCTTGATTTTTTTCTTTAGATAATCTTCTCTGTAATTTGATAGTATTTTTAATTTCGCTACTTAATAAATTTTTCTGCTCTGGGTTTAAGCTTTCCCAAAATTCAAGACTTGTAAAAAACACATGATTTGTATAAATATGCTTTGTTAATGATAAATATTTTTGTGACTCATAAAAACGCTGAGTTAATATTGAAATAAGTGCGCTTTCTTGTCCGTTAATTAAACCTTGTTGTAAGGAAGTGTAAATTTCTCCCCACGCCAAAGGAATCGGTAAAAGGCCAATAGATTTCCATGCGATAATTTGTGTAGGGTTATCAGCAGAACGAATTTTCAGTGTGTTAAAGTCGTCTAGTGTTTTTAAAGGATGAATATTATTAGAAAAATTTCTAAAGCCAACCTCTCCATAGCCAAGCCCATAAAAATGTTTTTTTTCCATAGCTTTCAGTAGCTTTTGACCAACTTCACCATCTAATACTGCATGAGCATGTTCTTCATCTTTAAATAAATAAAATAAGTCTAATACATTAAATTCTGGGATATATGGTGATAATAAAACAGAAGCCGCTGTTGTCATTTGGATGTTATTATGTTGTACCATTTCTGTGGTTTCTCTCACTCCACCCAATTGCCCAGAAGGATAAATTTGTACATTAAATTCGCCATCAGATTTTTGCTCTAACTGTTGTTTAAAAAATAACAATGATTCATGAAGTGGTGAATTTTCTTGGCTATCATGTGCTATACGAAAATCAATTGCTGAATATACATTCATTGATATTAATGAGCCTAATAGTGCCAAACACATTGATATAACTGATTTTTTCATAAGTTGTCTCCCTTAATTAACCATATGATTTATCAATAAAATTGAGAATAACCTAACACTCTAATCTAAAGTCTAGTAACATTCTCAAAAAAAGGATATACCACAAAATGTTAATTTTTGTTACATTTTTATGTAATTAATTAAATTAATGTTAATTTGATCACATTTTTTAACAAAAAGACTTCTAAAAATATCGTTTTATGTTTAAGTTAGAAAAAAACATAAAAAAGGAGACAAAATGAAACTATCTCAACAACAAGCTAACGAACGATTGATAAGAAAACAAGATTATTCCGCATGTACAGAAGCATTCTTAGATTGTAGATTACCTGGATCTGTACCAAAGGAGAATTATTCATTGATTGGACCTGGCGTTACACAAAGTAAATCCCAAGTGATTAATTTAAAAGAACCACATGGGTTTAATATCGGTGCAGCTGCAATGCCTCATGGTATAACCAATAATTTGCATATTCACTTTACTGCTGAAGTTTTTATGTGTTTAAGAGGACAATGGAAGTTTCGCTGGGGAGCCAAAGGAGAACAAGGCGAATTTATTGCTAATAAATTTGATATTTTATCCGTTCCTACATGGATATTTAGAGGTTTTACAAATGTAGGAGATGATAATGGTTGGTTATTTACCTGCTTAGGTGGTGATGACACCGGGGGTGTAATCTGGAGTCCTGATATTATGGAAGCAGCAAACAAAACAGGACTCTACTTAAGTGAAACAAATGAGCTTATAGATATAAAAAATGGAGATAAACTCCCAGAGGGAGTTTCATACATAAAACCGTTCCCTAAAACTGAAGTATCAAAATTGCGTAAGTTTTCTTTCGAAGAAATGAGTAGTTATATTGTTACTAAAAATGAACGAGTTTTTTCACATAATGCGCTTTTAGATAGTATTCTAGAAGGACACAAAAGCGAGATAGCTCCAGTAATTGGCTTTGGTATAACACAAGATAGAAACCAGCAGCCAAAAATTGTTAACCCTCACGGATTTACTATTGAATGGCTAAGAATTAAGCCAAAGCAAAAAGTTGGACCATTTAAAATAGAGCCAAAAATGGTTTTAATTCTTATGAGTGGTAATGCTCATTTAACTTTTAATATAGATGAGCCTACTGCTCATGTCAGTATGTCAGAAGAAGATACATATTCTATCCCGCAGAATGTCTGGAGAACGATAGAAAATATCAGTGAAGATCATGATGCTGAATTTATTGTGATTACGACTGGAGATTCTCGAAAAAGACCTGAATTTTCACCTTCTATTGTCCAAAGTGCACAAAGATCAGGCTGGGAAACGGATGCAAATGGCTATATTGTTCCAACAGGATTGATAATAAATAATCATTTATTAAAAGGCTAATTATGCGAGAAAACTCTCTTTTAACAAAATTTAAGCACAATAAGGCATGTTCCTTCATAAATGGTTGGCTATCTTTTCATGATGCATATAGTGCAGAAGTGATTGCCCATAGTGGCTTAGATTCTGTTACCATTGATATGCAACATGGTATGTTAGATTTTGAAAATGCCATACATATGCTACAGGCTATTTCTACATCATCAGCCGTACCACTGCTAAGAGTTTCATCATGTGAAAGTGCTGAAATCATGAAAGCATTAGATGCTGGTGCCTATGGCATCATTTGCCCACAGGTTGATAATCAAGCTATCTGTGAAAAATTTGTCAACTCTTGCTTATATCCACCTCTTGGAAACCGATCTTTTGGTCCAAGTCGAGGCTTATTATATGGAGGAACTGATTATATATACTATGCTAATGATGAAATTCTAACATTGGCAATGATAGAATCGGTAGAAGCCATCAATAACCTAGACTCTATTTTGTCTGTAGAACACTTAAAAGGGATATACATCGGTCCAAATGATCTTGCTTTAAGCTTAGGTATAGAGCCAGGGAAGCCTAGTGAAAAACTAGAACAAAATATCAATTATATACTTAACAAAGCAAAAGAAAGAAACCTACTAACGGGCATATTTTGTTCAACTGCACAAATCGCCAAACAAAGAGTTAAAGAAGGGTTTAATCTTATTACACCGGGAAACGATGCGAATATTCTTAAGCAGGCATATATTAGCATAATAGAAAATATAAGAGCTGATATTTCAACTAAAAAAGAGCCATCTTTAACAACTAAGTCTGGATACTAAGCTATGCCAAATATAGTGATGATTCCCGGCACACTCTGTACTAAAAAATTATGGGTGCCACTTATATCTGAATTAAACAGTATAAATGTCATAACACCTGAATTAGGAAGATATAATCACTGGCACAGAGAATGTCACTATTTACAAAAATACATAGTAAACGATACTTTTTTACTTGGATTTTCTCTTGGTGGCATCGCATCATTAAACTTAGCACAATATTTAGAAACACTAAACAAACTAACACGCATAACTGGATTAATATTGATCGCATCAACAGCAAGAGCTGACCCTATATTTTCTCAAAGAAATCGTAACGCTTTTTTTAATGAAGCGATAAAAAAAGGGTTGCTGAATAGTTATAGTCAGCAAATACAAGAACCTGACTCTTCACTTTTATCAGCTAATCATCACATTCTTATGAAAGAAATGGCTAATGACATGCCTATAACACAATTTAAAAATCAAACGATCCTCGCATGCAACAGACCTTGTAGCCTGTCATGGTTATCGACAACTAAAATTCCCATCTATCTTATTTATGGAAAAAAAGATCCTTTTTGTACTGAAGAAATACAACAAGAAATGGCAAATCAAGCTAATCATATCGAATTATATCCAATAGAAAATGCTGGGCACTGGCTACCTTTAACACACACTAAAAAAGTTGCATCAATCATTAATCATATTTTAATGAAAGGTTGAAAAGAAAAAACCGCACGTTAAAGTGCGGTTTTTTGTTAAAATAAAGTATCAATCGTAGTCTGAGCGGTAGTGAGAGCCTGTTCTCTTTGGGTTGCCGTATTTTCCACCTGAATCACGTTGACATTAGTTAAACCAACGAATCCTAATACCTGTTTAACCCACCCTGTCATGAAGTCATAAGGCTGCCCTGCATAACTGCCGCCGCTCGCAATCACCACGGTAACAGGCACATTCGGCAATAACCCCTCTGGTCCATTTTCACCATAGCGAAATGTTATACGTGGGCGTGCAATATAGTCCACATAGGCTTTAAATGTTGCGGGCACGGTAAAATTATAACGAGGCAATCCAATCACAATATGATCAGCATGCGTTAACTCATCAATTAATTCATCTGCTAATGCAGTAGCTTGCTGTTGAACCGCACTTTCATTTTTTCCTGCTCGAATTGCTGCGACCGTTTCACTGGTTAAAACAGGAACAGGATTAGCATTTAAATCACGCTCAATTACCTTCACGTCAGGATATTTCGCTACACTACGTGCAACAATAGCATTCACAACCTGATTGGAGATACTTTGATCGCCATTCACTGATGTTTTTAAAACCACGATATTTTTCATCATACTACTCCTTATTTATTCAATTTATTATCAATCGCCAACGCGCCTGCGCCTGAAAACACAAGATAGAAAAAGACGAAACAGAACAATACCGCACCTTCTCCACCGTTCAATAACGGCAAGAATACCGTGTCGGTACTCGCATGTGCCATAAAATATGCCACAGCCATTTGCCCTGATAATAAAAATGCGCTGATGCGAGTTAAAAATCCAACGAAAATAAATAATCCGCCGACTAATTCTAACACGCCAGCCAAGCCATATAATGAGAAAAGCTGTAAGCCATCAAACATCGCAACATGCGGCAACCCTAATAATTTTGCGCTGCCATGGAGTAGAAAAAGATAAGCTGTAACCATACGCAATAATGCTAAAACATAAGGTTGATATGTGGTTAATTTCGACATTGAATAATCCTTTATGTGTTATTAAAAAAGAACGTCAGTATATTGCCTTTCTAAATAATTAACGATACTATTTTTCGCAACACATTATTTCTTAATTGGAAACAATATGGATACCTTAAAAAGTATGAATGTGTTTCGACACATTGTGGAAAACGGCAGTTTTACCCTTGCCGCGGAAAGGCTTGGAATTTCAACAGCGATGGCAAGCAAGCACTTACGTCATTTAGAGCACCATTTACACGCCAAATTACTCAATCGCACCAGCCGGCGAATCAGTCTAACAGATGTCGGCAAGCAGTATTATCCCACTTGTGTACAAGCACTTGAGATCCTAGACGGTGCACGAAAAAATGCACAACAAGACACCACTACCCCCAGTGGTGAATTGAATATTACCGCACCAATGTGGTGTTCCACACCGCACTTTACTCAACTTTTAGCTGGCTATCAAAAAGCCTATCCCAAAGTGCGGTTACGTTTGCACCTTGATAGTGAACATACTGACCTGATTTCTCACGGCATTGATTTAGCATTGCGCGTCACGAACACCCCTGATGAGCATCTTATTGTTAAGCCACTGACACAAATTCCGTTCACTTGGGTTGCCGCCCCCACTTATCTGGCGCAATACGGTATGCCTAATGAGGATAATTGGCACCAGCATCTTGGTTTGCTTGCAACATACATTACACACTCAAATAAACTGCAGGCTCACGTTTCAAGTAACAGTGCTTATTTATTATATCAATTTGCTATACTGGGCTCTGGCATCGCCTATCTGCCGCATTGGTTAATCGCTGATGATCTAAAAACAGGACGACTTCGCATTATCCACTCGCCACAAAATGAGGAAAAAACACTGTATGCCGTTTATCTTGATCGGCAATTTTTAAGTGCAAAAGTCAGAAGTTTTATCGATTTTCTCACCAATAAAGTGTGAAAAACCGCACTTTTACGATAAAGTGCGGTCAATATTAAGCAAGAGCTTGAGCAGAAAGTGATTTTATTTGTTTATTAACCTCGCTCATCACGCTGAATTTTTTCAGATTTTTCACTCTAGGGGAAATGATTTTGCCTTGATGAAATTCAAATAAGCCAATACCACGAATAAAAAACGTACCAGTAAATAGAATTTTTACATAACGTGCAATTTGACGAGGATTATAACGCTTAAAAACACGAATTTGCATAGTACACTCCTGTTTTTACAGTTTGCTGTATTTGCTTGTTTTTATTGTCTATTCCCTGCTATATTCCTTAGACACAGTATAAAACAAAAAGTGCGGTTTATTATCATTTAATTTACCGCACTTTGAATGAGATCACATTATTGTTGCATAATTATGTATTTTTTGCCCGACGTGCTCGCACCGCATGTGCCAAATCACGCAATGCTTGTTCGCTATCTTCCCAGCCAAGACAACTGTCAGTAATACTCTGCCCATAAACCAATGCTTTTCCCTCCACCAAATCTTGTCGCCCTTCGACTAAGTGGCTTTCAATCATCACACCAAAAATGTGTGTTGATCCTGCTGATAATTGAGCACATACATCTTTACATACCGTAAGCTGCTGTTTAAATTGTTTTCGGCTATTGGCATGACTGAAATCAATCATCACATGGGCTGTTTTACCTTTTTGTGCTAAATGTTCACACACCTGCGCAATAGAATCGGCATCATAATTGGTTTGTTTATCGCCACCACGCAAAATGATATGGCAATCCTCATTACCTTTCGTTGTGACAATCGCAGAATGCCCAAACTTCGTTACTGATAAAAAGTTGTGAGGTGCCTGCGCAGCTCCAATGGCATCTAGTGCGACCTGCACACAACCATTGGTGGCATTTTTAAACCCAACGCCACACGACAGCCCCGACGCTAATTCACGATGCACTTGTGATTCCGTCGTGCGTGCACCAATTGCCCCCCAGCTCATAAAATCAGCCATGTATTGTGGGGTAATCATATCTAAAAATTCACCCGCAGCTGGCACTTCTAGGTCATTAATGTCTGATAATACTTTACGTGCGATGCGCAACCCATCATTAATCATAAAGCTATCATTGAGGTAAGGATCGTTAATGAGCCCCTTCCAACCTACTGTGGTGCGCGGTTTCTCAAAATAGACACGCATAATAATTTCCAACTCATTGCCCAATTCTTGGCGCATCGCTTTAATTTTATGAGCATATTCAAGTGCCGCTTTAGGATCATGAATTGAACACGGTCCAATAATTACCAATAACCGATCATCGTTACCTTGAATAATCTGGTGCGCTTTTTCCCGTGCTTGAGCGACCGTATTCGCCGCAATTTCACTCGCAGGATATTTTTCTAATAACGCAACGGGCGGTAATAACTGTTGAGTTTTTTCAATGCGTAAATCATCATTTTTATAGTAAGGTTTATTTTTACTGTTCATTTTTTTCTCTTTTTAATAACTACTCAAAACCTGTGCAGGCGAAAGTTTCGCCGCACGAGATGCAGGATAAAGGCTTGCCAATAAACTTAACACTAAGGCCGAAATAAACACCATCCCCACGTCAAGCCAGTGTAATTGACTTGGCAGAAAATCAACAAAATAGATGCCATCTGACAAAATATGAATGTGAAAAAGATTTTCGATGCCTTGGATAAGTGCGGTCAAATTTAATGCAACCAACACGCCTAATACAATGCCATAAAAGCAACCTTTCATGCCAGCAAGCATACCATAATAAATAAAAATACGACGGATAAAATGCCCATTAGCTCCCAGTGTTCGCAAAATAGCAATATCGCCTTGCTTATCTTTCACCGCCATAATAAGCGTGGAGACAATATTAAAACACGCCACGCCAATCACCAATACCATCGCAATGTACATAATACTACGAATTAATTGAATATCGCGATACATATACCCAAATTTGCCTTGCCAACTGCTTGCCCATAATTGTTGAGGATAATTCGCAAGCCTTTGATAATCCACCTGATTCACGGCAAAAGGATCTTTCAGTGCAATCTCAATTCCACTCGCTTGTTTTTCAGATAAATGCAGTAAACTACGTAATTGGTTAATCGGCATGAGTGCAAAGCTATGATCTAGCTGACCATCAAGACGCAAAATGCCATCCACACGAATGCGCTCCCGTTTACTTTGTGCCATTGTGTTGCCATTTTCCGCTTGTTGGGATAAAAGTAATGTCACCCAATCGCCTTTATTAACCCCAAGATCGTGTGCAATTCCAGCACCTAAAATCAGCCCTGAATCCGCATTAAAGGCCTGCCACGCCCCTGCTTGCACAAACTGCCCAAGCGCACTCACATTATCTTGTGCTGCTTTCTCGACACCCCGCACTTGAACCACTTTCAGGCGATTACCATTTTCCACAAGTGCGGTCGTACTCACATAAGGTGCAATGCCTTTAACTATTTGTTGATCTGAAAACTGTGCAGCTAAATGTGCCCAATCATGAAGGTAGTTTTCCGTCCCTGCTGCAGTGGTATAGGCATTAATCTCTACATTAGGCACTACCGCTAGCACCCGCTGACGCAGCTCACGTTCGAACCCATTCATTGCGCTTAGTCCGATGATTAACACAGCAACCCCGAGTGCAATCCCCACCGTTGAAAATGCCGAAATCAGACTGACAAGCCGATTTTTCTGCTTGCCACGCTGATAACGCCATGCCATCATCAAAGGCGTATTCATAAATGCTCTCCTGCTTGCAATATGCCATCTTTCATGACCATTGTGCGTGACAATTTTTGTGCTAAAGTGCGGTCGTGGGTAACGAGTAAGAATGCGATTTTTTGCTCCGCATTCAAGGTTTGAATTAATTCAAAAATACTTTCTGTCGTTTTATGATCCAAATTCCCCGTCGGCTCATCGGCAAGCACTAAATCAGGTTGATTAACCAATGCCCGTGCAATCGCAACCCGTTGCCGCTCCCCACCTGAAAGTGCGGAGGGACGATGGCTCAAACGGTGAGCAAGCCCAACCGCACTTAACATTTTTTCTGCCCTATCTTGCGCTTCACGCTTGTTCACTCGGCCAATTAACAGAGGCATCATGGCATTTTCCAATGCGGAAAAGTCCGCCATTAGATGATGAAATTGATACACAAAACCGAGATGGCGATTGCGTAATTGTGCTTGTTGGCTCGCAGAAAGGTTAAACAAGTCTTGCCCACACAAATTCACTTGCCCACTATCGGGTTTATCCAAACCGCCAAGTAAATGTAGCAATGTACTTTTCCCTGAACCAGAGCTGCCGACAATCCCAACCAGCTCTTGTGCTTGCATAGCAAAGCTCACCTGCTTGAGTACTTCGGTGGTTTTGTCTCCCTCTTGATAAGATTTACATAATTGCTGGCACGATAGCAATGTCAGAGAGGTTGTTGTTAACTTATTCATAACGTAGTGCATCCGCAGGTTCAATTTTTGCTGCCCGATAGGCAGGATAAAGGGTTGAAAGCAATGTTAACGACAAGGTCATTAATGCAATAAAAATCAATTGGTTACTATCAAACAAAATCGGCAAATGGATCGTATTTTGCATAGGTAAATAACCCATAATCTCATTTATGTGTGCCGCTACACTGATCCCAGCCACAAGTCCAATGAGTGTGCCACTTACCCCCACCAATAATCCCTGCAAAATAAAAATTCCCATAACATCACGCTTTTGCATGCCTTGTGTTTGCAAAATGGCGATTTCCCCTTGTTTGTCTAACACCATGAGGCTCAGACTGGTAACAATATTGGCAATGGCCACAATAATAATAAGCCCAATCAGTAGCCCCATCATATTTTTTTCCATCGCAACAGCTTGAAAAAATTCACCTTTTTGTTCTCGCCAATCCGCAATCTGCCATTTATCCTCAGGAAAATGATGAGAAAGTGCGGTAACCTTAAACGGATCATCTAAAAATAGACGCATACCTTGTACTTCATTCGGGGCAATGCGTAATAACCGCCCTACATCAGCAAGATGAGCAAAAGCACTATGCCCGTCATTTTTTGCATTGCTATGCAAAATCGCCGAGACCACAAACAAACGCTGCACAGGCACTCGACCAAATGGCGTATATTGGCTATTCGCCGCCAACATCACCCGCACTTTATCGCCCACATTGAGATTGAGCTGCTGCGCAAGTTGATAAGGCAACGCAATATGATAGCCCCCCGCCGGCAAAGTGCGGTCAAAATCCTGTGTTTCCTCACTGAGGATAGGATCGTCTTGCCAGCTTTTTACACCCAAGAGACGAGCTGCACTCAAGCCTGATGCCGTTTGCAAAATCACATCACTTTGATTGATAGGCACCGCATGCGTAACATCTGCAAGCTTGTCTTGAAAGCGAAAATCCGCTGGCAGATGCCCTGATTTTGGCATAATGATGGCATGCGGGAGGCTTGATAGCACGTTAACTTTCTGCTGGTGTTGCAAGCCATTCATCACAGAAAGCACAATGACTAACGCCATAACGCCCAACGTGATGCCAATACTACCAAGCCACGTTACAATACGACCAAAGCGATCCGCACTTTTTGAACGCCAATATCGCCACGCCACAAAGAGAGAAACATTCAGTGCCATTATGCCATCTGCTCTTTCACAAACGTTTCAATATTATCGCGCACTTTATGCAATAGGGTATCAATTGCGCTATCTGATGCCCATGCAATGTGTGGCGTAATGAGCAAATTCGGGAGTTCTTTTGCCGCTTGCATAATCACATTGCCCTTTTCTGGCGGCTCTTTAATCATAACATCTAATGCTGCACCACCGAGCTGACCGCACTTTAATGCTGCAACCAGTGCGTGTTCATCAACTAACGGACCTCGCCCTGTATTGATTAAAAATGCGCCTTTTTTCATTTTATTAAGCACATGAGCATTGATGATATTTTGGGTATCTTCCGTTAATGGGCAGTGCAAACTGATAAAATCTGCCGTCGCTAGCACCTTGTCAAAAGGGCTATATCCTTCACGACACTGTGTTGCAGGGATATTTGGACGTTCAGCAAATAACACATTCATGCCAACCGCACTGGCTAAGCGTGCCACTTCTGAGCCAAGATTACCTTTACCAATAATGCCCAATGTTGAGCCACGAATATCGGTAATGGGGTAATCAAAATAGCAGAATTGTTTATTGTCCACCCAGCGATCTGTGAGCTGATCACGATACCAACCCATTAAACTGTGTTTTAACGCAAATATCATCCCCAAAACGTGTTCCGGGACACACGTTGATGAATAACCCGCCACATTTTTCACGCAAATGCCAAACTCTTTTGCTGCCACTAAATCGACGTTATTCATTCCCGTTGCAGTAATCGCTATCATTTTCAAACGTGGCAATTGCGCCATTAACGCTCGGTCAAGCACCACTTTATTACTCACCGCAATATCCGCATTTTTCAATCGTTCAAGTCTCTCTTGCGGATCGGTAAACGGATAGGCAACCCATTCGTGCGGGATGCGTGGTTTTGGCACTTCTACGCCTTGAGGGAAGGTGTCAGCATCAAGATGCACGATTGTTAACATAATCTCTCCTTTTCTACCTAGTGATAAATATGGCTAATTTGCTCCAATTGGCTAATCTTATCACGCAAAACCTGACTATTGGGATCTTCTGGGCATTTTTTTACAAAATTGTTAAAATCATCACGCGCCAGCTGAGTACACCCTAAATTGGCCAGCACAACACCGCGGTCTAATAATTCATACGGATTTTCAGGATAACGCTGCATGCACCATTCAATTAGACGCAAGGCTTGTTCATCTTTCTCCTCACGCATTAATGCCATTTTAGTCAGTTGCACGAGACGAGCTTCTAAGATGCCAGGTTCGGCTAACATCACATCGCGTGGATCTAGAGTGGCACCAAAGCCGAGATGCCCTTGAATTAATTTATCCAAATGTGCAAGGCTTATATAATCTCCATTCCAAGGATCAATAAATGCCACTTCATCATCGACTTGTGCCTTTAAAATTAATTGGGTTGGAAAATTCACGGGAAACAGCGGTAACGCAAAGCGGTTCGCCAAAAACAGTAAAATAGCACCAAGCGATACGGGCATGCCTTGTTTGGTATCCAAAATGGTGGATATTTTGAGATTATCAGATAAATAATAACGTTCTGGATCGCAAAAAAAACCTAATTCGCGATAAAAAATCTGCAATAATTGATCAAGCTGTGCCTTAATAGGCAAAGTGCGGTCCAGCTTAGCATTTACAGTACGCACTAAATGCCCCAATCGCCCATAAATACGGCTTGGCTTTAATTCCCCACTGAGTACGTTTTCCAATGTAATCATCACATTGATTAGCAAACGCTGAGCATGAGATTGTGCTTTACTTACTGGTTGTTGTGTCTGCATCATTATTTCCTTGCCAACGTTACACGCTCATTGCCAGCATAATCCTCATTAGTTTGGATAGCCTGCCACTGGTTGCGTGCAAATAATTCTCGTACCGCACTGCCTTGCTGCCAGCCGTGTTCTAACAACAAATATCCACCAGCATTTAAATAATTTTTAGCATTCATGATAATCTGTTCAAGATCCCCTAAACCGCACTTTTCCGCCACCAATGCACTGCGGGGCTCAAAGCGAACATCGCCACGCTGCAAATGGGGATCATGCCCATCAATATAGGGCGGATTGCTTACAATCAAATCAAAACGTTGCCCGTCAAGGGCGGTGAACCAATCACTGTGCAAAAACGTAACCCCAGACAGGGCATTTCGCTGCTGATTATGTTCGGCAAGAGTAACCGCACTTTTTATTTTATCCACACCGACAATACGCAACGTGCAATCATAGTGCTGACAATAAGGCTGCAATTCATATGCCAGTGCAAGGGCGATGGCTCCTGTGCCAGTGCCTAAATCAAGAATCGAAAAGTGCGGTAAATTCAGTTGGGCAATATCTGCTTTGGCAAGCTCCAACGCACATTCCACCAGCACTTCAGTATCAGGGCGTGGAATCAAGGTGTCAGGTGACACAGTTAACGTTAACGACCAAAATGCCTTTTCTTCCAAAATATAGGCCATCGGCTCACCCTGCATACGGCGATGTAAAAGTGCGGTCAACTGCGCTAGCTGTGCGTTATTTAACGGCGTATCTGAAAACGCCATAATCTGCGCGCGAGAGCAATTTGTAACGCGCTCAAGCAACAAAACACTGTCCAGTTTAGCACTTTCATTCACCCCGCACTGTTGCAATGCGACAACCGCACTTTTAAGCCAATCGGCATAGCTTGTCATGTAGTCAACTCCGTCAACATCTAAATGCTATGCGTTAATTTTCGTCTGATAACGCTGCGAGTTGATCAGCTTGATATTCCGTGATGATAGGCTGGATTAATTCGTCCATTTTGCCGTTCATCACCTCATCTAAACGATAAAGCGTCAAATTAATTCGGTGATCAGTCACCCGCCCTTGTGGGTAATTATATGTACGGATTTTATCGCTTCGATCACCACTTCCAAGCAAATCACGCCGTGTATTGGCGGTTTCCGCAGCCTTACGCTCCTCTTCCGCTTTAACAATGCGTGAAGCCAAAACTGACATGGCTTTCGCTTTATTTTTATGTTGTGAACGCTCATCTTGACACTCCACCACAATGCCCGTTGGCAAGTGGGTAATACGCACCGCAGAATCGGTTGTATTTACATGCTGACCACCTGCGCCAGAAGAACGATACGTGTCAATTTTAAGATCGGACGGATTGATTTCAGGCAATTCAGATTCAGGCAATTCAGGCATTACCGCCACCGTACAAGCAGAAGTGTGAATACGCCCTTGCGATTCCGTTTTCGGTACACGTTGTACACGATGCCCACCTGATTCAAACTTTAATTGTCCATAAACGCCTTCACCACTAATTTTGGCAATCACTTCCTTAAAGCCGCCTTGTTCACTTTCGTTTGCACTCATCAATTCTACACGCCAGCGTTTGATTTCCGCATAACGGCTATACATTCTAAATAAATCACCACAAAAAATACCTGCCTCGTCACCGCCTGTACCTGCACGAATTTCTAAAAAACAGTTATATTCATCATTCGGATCTTTCGGCAAGAGTAAAAGCTGCAAACGTTGCTCTAGGGCTTCACTTTGAGTTTTACATTGTTCAATTTCTTCTTGCGCCATTTCTTTCATGGCGGGGTCGTCTAGCAACAATTGTGCTTGAGAAAGATCATCTTGCTGCTTTTTCCACGCACTGAAGCACTCAACCACTTCACCAAGTTGTGCATATTCTTTAGAATAAGCCCGAAATTTGTCTTGATCGTTAATCACCTCAGGTGAGCCAAGCAGAGCTTGTAGCTCTTCATGGCGTTCATTTAAGCTGTCTAGCTTTGCGATAATAGAATCTTTCATAATATCTACATGTTGAAAAGTTGGATTGATAACGGGCTATTTTAGCCTACTTTGTTGGATTTTGCTTAACTAAAATTTAAGCTAGTGCTCTTGCTCATCATCAAGCCCAAGCGCACTCGAAAAAAGTTGCAATGCCTTTGTATCGCCTTGCTTGACCAACTGAGTAATCGCGTAAGTAGGGCTATGCAACAAATGGTTTGTCAGTTTATAACTCATCTCTTGTAGCACAGTTTCGACCGCTTGCCCTTGTGCCAGTGCAAGCTGTGCTTTGGCAAGTAACATTTGGCGCGTTGCTTCTGCTTGTGCACGATACTGACGGATTAAATTTGAAGATTGATGCAATTTTAGCCATTGAAAAAAATCTTGTGCCTCTTGTGCCACAATCAGTTCCGCTTGTTGTGAAGCCTGCTGGCGTTGAGCCTTATTTTGCTCGATAATGTGTTGCAAATCGTCCACACAATAATGATAGACAGAATCAAGTTCACCCACCGCCTCTTCCACATCACGAGGCACCGCAATATCAATAATCAACATTGGGCGATATTTCCGTGCTTTTTGGGCTGTTTTCACCATTGTCACATCAATCAACGGAACGGGGCTTGCAGTGGAACAAATTACAATATCCGCCTGATTTAATCCCGCTTGCAATTGGTCAAGCCCCATCACTGTCATAGGCGCAACCCGCTGAGAAAGGGCGTTAGCACGCTCTAAAGTGCGGTTAGCAATCAAGACATTGCTCGCCCCTTGTTGAGATAGGTAACGGCTGACTAATTCAATTGTTTCACCCGCGCCCAATAACAAAATAGTAAGTGGCTGAAAAGAATCAAAAATTTGGCGTGCAAGACTGGTGGCGGCATAGGCGACTGACACCGCACTGCCACCAATCGCTGTTTCACTACGCACACGTTTTGCACTAGCAAAACTTTTTTGAAAAAGGCGTGAAAATTCACTGCTCAGGTTTAGCCCTTGCTGATGATAAAACTGCTCACTGGCACCAAAGGCTTGCTTTACCTGCCCTAAAATTTGGGGCTCTCCCAAAATCAGCGAATCCAGCCCACATGCTACGCGCATCAGATGTTTTGCTACTTGGAGATTTTGTTGAAGATAAATACTTTCTCGCACCTGTTTTTCATTTATCCCGTGCAGGGTAATAAACCAGCGCAGAACATTTTCGATCCAAGTGCGGTTTTTCTCATCTGCTTCATCGGGCGGAATATGTCGGGCGTGGAGATACACTTCAGTGCGGTTACAGGTGGAGAGAATCACCGCACTTTCACCTAACTGTTGTGCCTGAATTTGTTGCAAGGCAAGTGTGCGCTTTTCATCACTGAAAGCGACCTGCTCGCGTAGCTCAACTGGTGCTGTTTTATGATTAATCCCAAGCAATAAAATGGTCATTTTTGGGCTTGCCCCACTCCCACAAAACCGCAAAGTGCGGTAAAACGCAACATTTTAATCAATTGTGCTGCATTCGGCAACCATTGTGATTTATCTCTGCCAGCCCGCACCAATCGCTTTGTATAAATTCAGTAGGTTCTGCCCTTTAGCCAGCTGCAATTCAAGCATTTTTTGTTCTAAATCCAGTGCATCAAGACGTGCTCGCAAAGCGTGATCCAGTGTTTTTTCACCATAGCTAAACAGGCGATTTCCTTGGGTGGCTTGACGTTTAGCCAGCACAACCGCACTTTGCAATTTTTGAGCTTGTGCAATGAGTGCATATTGTAGCTGATAACTACTTTCCACCTCACTTAGGGTACGCAGTAATGTTTGATCATACTCCAAAAGTGCGGTTTTCAAACGTGCATCCGCTGCGTCAATGTTGGCTTGAATGCGCCCATTGGTGAACAGCGGCAACTGAACACCCACGCTGACAAGCCCGCCTATTCCTTTTAACGTCGGTAAATCGCCGTCGAGCTCAATCCGACCACCTTGCCCAAGAAAGCGAATATCAAAGCGAGGCAATAAATCCGCTTTTGCACTCGCCAGTTTGGCGGCATAGGCATCCACGGCAGCTTTTTTGCCTTGAATATCTGGGCGATAATCAAGTAACTGACTTGGTTGCACGCCCGTTGGTGGCAATGGTAAGCGATTGAGTAGCGAATGCTGACCTAACAATACGCGTCGATCGAGTTGAAATGCTTGCGGTGTTTGCCCAATCAGCACCGCAATACTGCGTTCATAAGCACTAAACTGGGCATTTAGGCTCATTGCTTGTGCTTGTACCGCATGTAATTTAGCCTCTACTTCACTCACTTCGTACGCTGTGACCTGCCCTGCCTCAAACCGCCCTTTAACATACTGCTGCAGTTTACGCAATGTTGTTGCCATTGCTGTCAATGTTGAACGTTGTTCAAGCGTATATGCGGCGTTGAGATAATTTTCAGCAATGGCTGTGGTCAACATCATTTGACTGCCATACACGCGTGCTTGTGCACCGCGTGCAGCGGCACTGGCGGCATCGGAATCACTTTTCTTTTGCCCGAAAATATCCACCTCCCAGCTTGCCATCACGCCCACATTCGCACCATAGCCTTTGCTGTTGATGTGATCATCTTGCCCCAGCAAAGTGCGGTATGGCTCATCAATTGGATTATTAATTTGGCTACGCTGCCCGCCAATATTACCACCTATGCCGACATTTGGACCAAGGTCGCTTTGCGCCAGTTGTGCGATGGCGCGTGCTTCATTCAGGCGAGATTGCGCAATGGCGATATCAGGGCTATTTTTAAGCCCTTGCTCAATCAAGCTCGCAAGTTGTGCATCGTGCCAATATTGCCACCACTGTTGCATATTCTGTGCCTGCCCAGCCTTAACTTGCTCAAATTGCGCAGGTAACTTAATGTTGGAATTTATTGGTACTTGCGTTTGAGAACAGGCTGTCAAAAAAAGCACAAGTGCGGTGAATACACATTTGGAATGCGGCATAATAACTCCTAATTTTGTCTGGCTAGCATTGAGCGGAAACTGGCGATGGCTAGGGCAACAAATATCGCACCAAGCACGGCCATGATCAGCACGCGGTGCCAAATGGTCTCCCACCCCGCACCTCGGAATAACACATCTTGACTGATGGCAACAAATTGGGTCAGTGGTGAGAGCTGCATAACATCTTGCACGCCTTGCGGCATGTTTTCAAACGGCGACGGCGCACCAGAGAGCAAATACAGCACGATATAAACTGGCAAACACAACAGGCTAAATTGCGGCATGGTTGGCGCTTGGGTAGCTAAAAAGAGCCCTAAGCCCGCGATGGAAAAGAGATAAACCACCTCACTGGCAGCGAACAGCCAAATGGAGCCGTTAATCGGCGCCCCCAAAAATTGATGCACCACAAAATAGAGCGACAGCATGGCGGAAACCAAAATCACCAAGCCATTGGCTAAAATTTTAGAAAAGGCAATTTCGCTGGCACTCACGGGCATCACCAATAGATGCTCAATTGTGCCGTGTTCACGTTCGCGAATGACTGCAGCCCCTACGAGAATTAATGCTAATAAACTCGAATTGCCTGTGATTTGCGTCATTGGCATAAACCACTCACTGCGCAAATTGCTGTTGAACAACACATTCACCACAGGTTTGAGCGGCAAAATCTCGCTCATCGACGGCTGGTGTAAAAATTCGCTGATTTGGCGATTGATGATTTGGCTTAAATAACTCGCCCCCACTCCCGCTTGTGTCATGGCGGTGGCATCAACCAATAGCTGAATTTGCGGCTGCTCTCCTGCCAGCATTTTTTGCTCAAATTCAGGCGGAATGGTCAGCACAAAAATAAACTCCCCCTCATCCATTGCCTTATCAATTTGTGCTGGTGAAATACTTTTTACCTGCTTGAAATAGGGAGGCAAGATTGCATCACGAATTTGATAAGACAGCGTGGATTGGTCTTGATCCCACACCGCCACCGACGCATTTTTAACCTCAGTTGTAATGCCTTTTGCAATAGAATAGATGGTAAACGTAAACATAATCACCACCAACCCCATCAACGTGTAATCACTAAATAAACTGCGCAGTTCTTTGACAGATAGAAAATAAACATTCTTCAACCAGCGTAACACCTCACACCTCCTGCTTTTTCAGCATTAAACTGGCCAAAACCAGATAGGTAATGAAAAAAAGCAATAACACGCCATAAATAGCGATAAAACTCGAAAACCCAAGCCCTTTAGTAAATGTGCCAAGACTAATTAAATTATACCAACTAGTTGGAAAACTCCATCCGATCCAATACCCTACCCCCGTTAGCGTTGACATCGGATACAACAGCCCTGAAAAGTTCAGTGCAGGCACCATAGAAATGATTGCAGCAGCAAAAATAGCGGCCACTTGCGATTTCACAAAGGCTGAAATTAATAAACCAAACGCCGTTGAAGCAAGTATCAAACATAATGCGCCCAAACTCATCGCCCAAAATGATCCTTTCATTGGCACGCCAATCAATGCAATCGTCAACCCAATTAAAACAAAATAACTTGCCATCGCTAACATGGCGTAAGGTAATTGTTTGCCAAGTAGGTACTGCCATGTCGCCGCAGGTGATGAGTACAAATTGGTAATTGAACCAATTTCTTTCTCACGCACGACCCCAAGTGCGGTCATCATACAGGGGATCATCATCAATGTGAGCATAATCAATCCAGGCGAGATCGCATTTACACTGCGAAATGATTGATTATAAATAAACCGCACTTCAAGATCATAAGCTGTTGGCAAACTATAGCCTTGCTGTGCGTAATAATCTTTCACATATTGCGCCATAATGCCTTGAATATTGCCAACAATATTTTCCCCCGTAAATGGCATAGAGCCATCAACATAAAAGGCGACTTCAGGCTTTTGACCTTGCAATAATTTTCGTCCAAAATCAGGGGGGATATCCAGTGCCAAGCGGGCTTTACCACTGCGTAAACTGTCAAACAACGCATCTCGCGTGCGAATTTTCCCCACTTCGTGAAAATAACTCGAGCCTTCAAATTGCTCTACTAAACGGCGACTTTCTTGAGTTTGATCCTGATCCCATACGGCAAAGCGTAAGTTACTCACATCAAATGAAATGCCATAACTGCCTGCCAGCAGCAAAATCACGGGGCCGAAGATCGCAAACAGTAAACGAATTTTATCACGCAGTAACTCTTTACCTTCACGAATCGCAAAGGTCATCACAATCATAAACCAATACGCCAGCCCCGTCGGATTACCTTTCGTCTCACTTAAGCCGTCGTTTTCCAGTGCCTCATCGGCGTGATTAACCGCACTTTGCTCGCCGTCTTTCTCTTCTTCTTGCTCCAAAAAGAGAATGAACGCTTCTTCCAACGTATCGGCGTGTTGTTCTTGGCGCAATTCCTCAGGCGTGCCTACCCCTAATACCCGCCCTCGATGCATAAATGAAATCCGATCACAACGCTGTGCCTCATTCATAAAATGAGTAGAGACAAAAATCGTAATGCGATCATCTCGCGAGAGCTTCAGTAAATATTCCCAAAACATATCCCGAGCTGCGGGGTCAACTCCAGAGGTGGGTTCATCTAAAATGAGTACCTCAGGGTGATGCAAACACGCCGCCGCAAGCTGCAAACGCTGACGCACGCCAAGAGACAATGAGGCAGGGATAGTCTCAACTACATCATTAAGTTCAAATTGCTTGATGGCCTGCTCAACCGCACTTTGCCTTTCTTTGCCTTCTAATTGATACAATTTCGCATGCAAATCCAGATTTTGACGTACGGTTAGCTCTTCATATAATGAAAAGGCTTGCGACATATAACCAACCCGCTTGCGTGTTTGCATATCGCCCGCAGCAACACGTTTACCAAGCAATTTCGCACTGCCAGAGGTGGCATCCAAAAGGCCTGTTAGCATTTTCATTGTGGTAGATTTCCCGCACCCATTTGAACCCAAGAAACCGAAAATTTCCCCTTTAGGGATACTAAAACTCACATCATTTACCGCTGTAAAATCGCCAAATTTTTTGACCAAATGGTGTGCTTCAATCGCTGGCGGTTCATCGGGATTTGCTTGAAATGGGGGAATTTGACTATCGTCCCAGTGAGTTTGTTTATCTTCTGGCAACAACCGAATATAGGCTTGCTCTAGATTTTTGCTACCTGTATTAGCAAGCACATTTGCCGTTTTATCGTTCACCAGCAACTTACCATCATCCATAGCTAACAGATATTCAAACTGTTCTGCCTCATCAATATACGCCGTCGCGACAAGCACAGTCATATCTGTAATTTCTTGGCGTAACGCATTCACTAGCGTCCAAAATTGACGACGTGAAAGCGGGTCAACCCCTGTGGTAGGCTCATCTAAAATAAGTAAATCAGGATTATGAACAAGCGCACAACATAGGCTGAGTTTTTGCTTCATCCCTCCTGACAATTTCCCCGCAGCACGATCGGGAAAAGGAGAAAGCCCTGTCGCACGCATTAAACGCTCAATACGCTGCTTTCGCAGTCTGCTGTCTAACCCATAAAGACGGGCATGAAAATCAATATTCTCATACACCGACAACGTTGGGTAAAGATTTTTACCTAGTCCTTGCGGCATAAATGCTACTTTGGACGAAAGCACTTGGCGATCGGATTTTTTGTGAAGCTCACATCCTAATACCTGCACGTGACCATCTTGAATTTTCTTCACGCCCGCAATCAAAGACAATAAAGTCGATTTACCTACGCCATCAGGACCAATCAGTCCAATGGTTTTTCCCATAGGGAGGGTTAGTGATACATTATCTAACGCAAGCGTTTTCCCATAACGGTGAGAAACCGCCTCAACACTAACAGCATTATTTTTATCATTCATTTCAATGCCCAATGAAAAGTGCGGTTACTGTGGCAGTTTCACCGCCAACTCAGGTGGAAAACTAGCGTTCGGTGCGGTCAACACATAGCCATTGCCCGTCATCCCACCTTTCAAATAAGGGGCTATTTTCGCAACCGTTTCGTTATCTATCTTGAGCTTAACTTTAAAGACCAATTTTTCACGCTCTTCTGCCGTTTCCACAAATTTTGGCGTAAATTGCGACTGTGCGGCGATATACACCACTTTCGCAGGAAATACGCTATCTAAGCCATCAAGTACAATGCGTGCCTCACTATTCAGTGCAATCTTATTGACCACAGGTGCTTGAAAAAAGAGATTCATGCTCACATCATTTAGATTAAGCAAGCTCACCACTTTTCCGCCCGCAGGAATGACATTGCCCACTTCCGCAATAGTGTACTCTACACGCCCTGCTTGCGGTGCCCGCACTTGCATATCTTCATTAACGCTACTGGCTTGTTCGACTTGTGCTTTCGCGGCGTCCACTGCGGCACTGGCTTCCCATTGTGCGGCTAACGTGACGTCAACCGCAGCCTTTGCCGCATCCCGTGCAGCAATGCGTTTTTCTAATTCAGATTGTGAAATTAACCGCTCCTGACGCATTTTTTTCGCATTATCCAGCTCTAATTGTGCGACAGTTAACTGCTGTTTACGGGCTTGCACTTCTGCTTGTGCACGGCTTACTGCTTGTTCGGCACGCACCTGTTGTGCTTTGGCGGCTTGCAGTTGGCTTGAACTAGTGCTGGAAGAAAGCTCAGCAAGAATATCGCCTTGCTGCACATGTTGCCCTTCACTCACAGTAAGACGTTCCACTCGCCCTGGATAGAGACTAGCAACATCCATTCGGGCAAACTCCAGCCGCCCATTGCTATAACTCACACCTTCATATTGCGTACTTTTGTCTTGGGTAAAATACCAATATGCACCGCCAGCGACTGCCAGCAACAGCAAAACGATTACAATCTTTTTCATTTTTTACCTGCCACGCCTATAAAATTAGTAACCATAGTGATTAATACTATAAAGTGCGGTATAAAAGATCAAGCGTGAGCAACCACTTTAGGCAAAATAACGCCGAAAAGGGCGACTAGATCATAACAAGAGGAAACTATAACGCAGAAGAAATTAAAAGGGTGGATTCTCCCCCAGCTTGATCTCGGCACACAGTAATTTAACTTGGGCTGCTTTCTTCCGAACCTGACCCAGTGAGCTAAACCCTGTTGCGAGGAACCAAGGGAGAACCCATAGAGGACTTGAAAAATCAAGTGCAAGCATTGTGCTATAAAAGTGCGGTGAATGCAAGTTTTCTCCTGATAATTGCTGATTTATCCGCCGTTTTCATTGTATTGTGATTTCAACTTTGCTATAACCATAAAAAACAATCAAAAAGGACTGCCATGAACGCCTCAATTTTAGACAAATTAATTGCACTACTTCAGCTTGAAATGATCGACGATCATTATTTCCGTGGTCAAAGTGTCGACATGGGCTTGCGCCAAGTATTTGGTGGGCAAGTGATCGCTCAAGCACTTTATGCCGCCATGCAAGTCGCACCTAAAGAACGCATGTTGCACTCCGCACACGCCTATTTTCTGCGCACTGGCGATGCCGCTCATCCAATTTTGTATGATGTCGAAGTGCTCCGCAATGGACATAATTTTAGTGCATTGCGCGTAAAAGCATTGCAACACAATGAACCTATTTGTCATATTACCGCCTCATTCCAAACGCCCGAAAACGGCTTTGAACACCAAGTTGTGATGCCACAGGTTGAGCCGCCTGAGGCACTAACCGATGAGCTTGCCGCGGTGCGTGCTGTTTCGCCTTATCTGCCTGACGCCATTCGGGATAAACTGACCGCTGAGCGTCCATTTGATGTGCGCACAAAATATCTAAATAATCCGTTCAAAGGCATTGAATTTCCACCTGAGCAATATGCGTGGTTTAAAGCTAATGGAAACGTGCCTGATGATATGGCGATTAATCAATGTTTGCTGGCCTATTTCAGTGATTTTCACTGTCTTCTGACCGCACTTCATCCTCACAAAAAAGGCTTTTTAGAGCAAGGCATGAAAGTCGCCACCATCGACCATGCCATTTGGTTTCACCGCCCATTTGATCTCAACAATTGGCTGCTGCACGCGGTGGAAAGCAATAATGCGTTCGGTGCACGCGGATTAGCACGAGGTCAAATTTTTGACCAACAAGGGCGACTGATTGCCAGCACCGCACAAGAGGGCTTAATCCGTTTCACCACACCTTAAAACGCAAAAGTGCGGTCAAGTCATGGCTTAACCGCACTTTTAAAAAAACATGAGTTGGTCGATAAGCCGGGTTCTGTCGTGGACAATCATTCCTCTAGGCGTGCATTCACACACACGCTCAAGCAACCTACCCGAACGCTGCGCGGGCCACGCATTGCGTTCCTATTTGGTCTTGCTACGAGTGGAGTTTACCTTGCTGCAAACTGTTACCAGTTGCCCGGTGCGCTCTTACCGCACCCTTTCACCCTTACCTGTGGCATATAGCCCATCGGCGGTCTGCTCTCTGCTGCACTTGTCGTAGGCTCGCGCCTCCCAGACGTTATCTGGCACTCTGCCCTATGTAGCCCGGACTTTCCTCTCATCTATTTGTCCCCTCCACAATGGGTAAGGGCTTCAATAAACCAGCGATTGTCTGACCAACTCATCCTACATTCTACGTTAAATTGCCTCTTTATGCTAATAAAACTGTCCATAACGCTGAAAAAGTGCGGTTTTGCACAAAATTGCGATGTTCTCATTTATCCTCATACTCACTTACGTTACAATACTGAAAAAATTTGTGGGAGAATGCTATGGATTATCTACACATTGCACGGGAAACACTCACCATTGAAGAACAAGGGCTTGCCACGCTCCGTGACCGCCTTGACCGCACTTTTAATGACGTCGTCGAGTTGATATTGCAAGGTCAAGGGCGGCTAGTGGTATCAGGCATTGGCAAATCGGGCTTAATTGGGCAAAAAATGGTGGCGACTTTTGCCTCCACGGGTACGCCGAGCTTTTTCCTGCATCCAACGGAAGCTTTTCATGGCGACCTTGGGATGCTGAAACCCATTGATATTGTGATATTGATTTCATACAGCGGTGAAACTGACGATGTCAATAAATTAATCCCCAGCTTACACAATTTTGGTAATAAAATCATTGCGATGACAGGCAATCCGCATTCCACTTTAGCCAAAAACGCTGACTTTGTGCTGAATATTGCAGTTGAACGAGAGGCCTGTCCGAATAATCTCGCCCCAACAACTTCTGCTTTAGTCACGCTTGCGCTGGCAGATGCGCTGGCGGTGGCGTTGATAAAAGCACGCAATTTCCAACCACAAGATTTTGCTCGCTTTCATCCTGGCGGTAGCCTTGGACGACGTTTACTGACACGCGTACGCAATGCGATGCAAACGAAATTACCTGTGGTAGCCCCCGATACGCCATTTAGTGAATGTATTACCACGATGAATGAAGGGCGTATGGGGGTGGCCGTAGTTATGGACAACACGCAACTCGCTGGCATCATTACCGATGGCGATATTCGCCGTGCTTTTTCGGCTAAAGGCGTAAAATGTATCCGCTTAAATGCACAAGATATTATGTCACGCAATCCTAAAACGGTAGACGCTGACACATTTTTAAGTCAAGCGGAAGACTTTATGCGTGAGCATAAAATTCACTCACTGATTGTCACTGAACATAGCAACGTCGTTGGCTTAGTGGAATTTTCAAGTTAAAGGCAACAACATGAATGACAAACTCAAACAAATTAAATTGCTCATCACCGATGTGGACGGCGTACTAACCGATGGCGCACTCTATTATGATGCCAACGGCGAAGCCCTCAAATGCTTTAATGTGCGCGACGGGTTGGGCATACGCATGCTGATCGAAAATGGAATACAAGTCGCAGTGCTGTCAGGGCGCGATTCCGCTATTTTACGCAAACGCCTCGCCGATCTTGGCATCACGCTTTTTCAGTTGGGCAAACTGGAAAAACGTACCGCCTGCCAGCAATTAATGGCGCAAGCTGGCGTCAGTGCAGAGCAAACCGCGTATGTTGGGGATGATAGCGTTGACCTGCCTGCCTTTGCCTGCTGCGGCTTAGCCGTTGCTGTGGCAGATGCACCAGAATATATTCGTCATGCTGCAGATTTAACCCTTAACACTGCAGGTGGAAAAGGTGCCGTGCGTGAATTAAGTGACGCAATTTTGCACGCACAAGGTCATGACGCGATTTTCACCAGTGCCGAAGGCTTCCTAAAAACCGCAAAAAAAATGGCACAATAAGGACTGACCGCACTTTTAAACCACAAAGTGCGGTTATACCAAAAAAGCATAAGCTATAACCCTTCATTCTTTTACACCACTGCCGTATCCCATTACGCTAATGAAAAACAACATAAAAGAGGATACGATAATGGCACGACTAACCATTCATGATACACAAACCGCCCCTGAAGCGGCTCGCACCCGCGTAGCATTAGTCGAGAAAAATAACGGCTTTATTCCTAATTTAATCGGTGTGCTTGCCAACTCACCGCAGGCTCTGGCCTTTTATCAAGATGTTGGCAAACTCAACGGGCAAAATAGTCTTGATAAATTTGAATTGGAAGTAGTGCAAATCACCGCAGCGGTCAACAACGGCTGTGATTTTTGTGTGGCAGGGCATAGTAAAATCGCAACGCTCATCGGCTTGCCAGAAAACGTGCTACACGCACTACGCAACCGCACTTTGATTGGGGATAACCCTAAATACCATGCTTTAGCCCTGTTTACTCAACAATTAATCGATACCCGTGGCAAAGTCAGTGATGCGCAACTGGCTGATTTCAAAGCAGCAGGTTATAACGATCAAAACGTGCTCGATGTGATAATGGGAGTAGCACTGGCCACTCTGTGCAATTATGCCAACAATGTGGCACAAACTGAGATCAACGACCAGCTCAAAGCCTTTGCACCTTAGTTTGCATTCCGATTAAAATCAATTTTTGCTGATAATTCATGCAGTTATGTTTTATGATCTATATCACAAAAATTGATTTTTTTCCGCGCACGAGAATTTCATTTAATCCTATCGAGTGATACACTTTGTTGTATTATTTTTCGTTTATAGTTAAGGATAAAATCATGGATTATCGTATTGAAAAAGACACAATGGGCGAAGTGAAAGTGCCAGCAGACAAATATTGGGGTGCGCAAACTGAACGCTCACGCAACAATTTCAAAATTGGACCAGCCGCTTCTATGCCTCACGAAATTATTGAAGCGTTTGGCTATTTGAAAAAAGCGGCTGCCTACGCCAACTGCGATTTAGGTGTGTTGCCTGCGGAAAAACGGGATTTGATTGGTCGTGCGTGTGATGAAATCTTAGCAGGTAAACTTGACGAGCAATTTCCTCTCGTAATTTGGCAAACAGGTTCTGGCACACAATCTAACATGAATGTCAATGAAGTGGTTTCTCACCGTGCACACGTTCTCAACGGTGGCACATTAGGCGAAAAAAGCACCATTCATCCAAATGATGATGTGAACAAATCACAATCATCAAACGACACTTATCCAACCGCCATGCACATTGCTGCCTATAAAAAGGTAGTGGAAGTCACTATTCCGTGCGTGGAACGTTTGCAAAAAACCTTAGCCAAAAAATCAGAAGACTTTAAAGATGTGGTAAAAATTGGGCGTACTCACCTAATGGATGCAACACCATTAACGCTAGGTCAAGAATTTTCCGCCTACGCTGCACAATTGGCCTTTGGCTTAAAAGCATTGAAAAATACACTACCGCACTTAGCAGAACTGGCTCTTGGTGGCACCGCTGTGGGTACAGGCTTGAACACTCCGAAAGGCTATGACGTGAAAGTGGCTGAATACATTGCGCAATTTACAGGATTACCATTTGTCACCGCACAAAATAAATTTGAAGCCCTTGCTACTCATGATGCCATTGTAGAAACCCACGGTGCGTTGAAACAATTAGCTGTCTCACTATTCAAAATTGCCAACGATATTCGCTTGCTGGCGTCTGGTCCACGCAGTGGTATTGGTGAGATTTTGATCCCAGAAAACGAACCTGGCTCATCCATTATGCCTGGTAAAGTTAATCCTACTCAATGTGAAGCGTTGACGATGGTATGCGCACAGGTGCTAGGTAACGATACCACTATCGCCTTTGCCGGCACACAAGGACAGTTCCAATTAAATGTGTTCAAACCCGTAATGGCTGCCAATTTCTTACAATCGGCACAATTGTTAGCGGATGCGTGCGTTTCATTCGATGAACACTGCGCCAGCGGCATTGAGCCAAATCACCCACGCATTAAAATGCAGTTGGAAAACTCATTAATGCTCGTAACCGCACTTAATACCAAAATTGGTTATGAAAATGCGGCTAAAATTGCCAAAACTGCTCATAAAAATGGCACTACCTTGCGTGAAGAAGCCATTAATCTTGGCTTAGTCACCCCAGAGCAATTTGATGAGTGGGTTCGACCACAAGATATGGTGGGTAGCCTTAAATAGGCGAATGTAAAGCTGATTGTAAGTGGCTTGCTCAAATGGCGCGATTGTGGTTCAATTGCGCCACTATTCTTTTTAGAGGACAAGTATGACATTCAACTGGTTAAAACCCTTGCTCTTTTGCGCATTGCTCAGTGTGAGTCAAATTAGCTTAGCACAATGGATTCCTCTCGGTACGGTTGATTATAAATGGGGTCCGTTTCATATTTACACCATTACCTTATTTAGCGAAGATGGACAATATAAAACAGCGCAGCGTCCATTAATGCTAACATTAAAATATGCTAAACAAGTTGAAGGTAAAAATTTTGCTATCACATTAAAAAAAGAGCTCGATGGGATCGCCCCTGATACGCCGAAAGATACGCGTGAAAAATGGTTCGAAAAATTAGAACAAGCATTACCTGATTTTCACCCTGAAGATAGCTTAAGCTATATCGCACTTGAAGATACAGGGTATTTTGTGTTGAATAATACGGTATTAGAGCCTCAGTTTAGTCCTGAATTTAATCAGGCATTTTTAAATATCTGGCTTGCCGATAATAGTAGCTTTAAGCGTTTACAAGCCAAGTTGTTGGGCAAAGACAAAGAAAACGCACCGCCCCATATGGCGCAACCACAACCCGAAAGTGAACCTGTGGATACGGATATGAAAGATCCAGAACGCTCTGATCCTGAAGGCAAAAAAGCTTCTGAAGCACACCCCGCCACTACATAACAAAGTGCGGTCAAACCGCACTTTGCTTTTTATAACGCCTTTGCTAATCGCTTCAACCACGCAATTTTAAGCTGATGAAATTCAGTACTCACATGCCAAATACTATCTTCTCCACTGCTAGCAAAATGTTTGTTTACCTGCTCAAGACGTTCTCGTTCTGCAAGCCAATTACCTTCAAAATAAAACGCTTCTAATGCTTTAATATTCCGCTCGGCAGCTTTCCACTGTTTTTCAAATGCAGCTAGCATCTTTAAATCTTGCTCGGCTTGTGCTAACCGCTTATCCATCTCGGCAAACGTGGCACACACCTCATCAAGTGTTTTTTCTTGTTGTTCCATTAAAATAACTCTTCTGCCTGTGCGCCTGCGCCATCACCGCGATCAATCATAATTTGATAACCGCGCTCTTTAATATGGCGTTTCACTGGTTCTGTTCCTTTAATAAAATACTCGGTGAAACCACCACCCAACAAGCCACTGCTTTTATCAATCCGTTTTTCCACAATATTTTCAGGCGGCACATCGGCTCGTTGTGGCACATCTTTTAATACCGCTTGCATATAACTTTGCCACGCTGGCATTGCGGTGATTGCACCCGCTTCACCACGCCCGAGATCAAACTTATTATCGTCAAATCCAACATATACCGCGGTGGCTAAATCAGCCCCAAATCCTGCATACCATGCCACTTTATTATTGTTAGTAGTTCCTGTTTTTCCGCCAACGTCCTCACGTTTAAAGCTGTTACCCATACGCCAACCTGTGCCTTTCCAGCTACTTCCTTTTTCACCATACACAGCAGTATGCAAAGCACTACGCATTAAAAATGCCAGCTCACCTGAAATCACGCGTGGTGCAATCTCTGGCGCTTTATTGTCTGAATCTGCAAGAAGTTTTGGTGCTTGCGTATCATCTAGCTGCTTGTTTTCAATGTGTAATTCAGGAATATCTGGCACACTGTCAACGTGCTGATCAGGCTCACCGTCCACTTGCGTGTCCTCACTGACCGCACTTTCACTTTTTTCTTCTGGTGTATCCAAGAATGCCAATCGCTCTTGCTCCCCATAAATCACGGGAATATCATTGCAGGTAAAACAAGCCACCTTCGGATTTGCCTGATAGATTGTTTTCCCTTCATTATCTTCAATTTTAGAAATCAAATAAGGGTCAATCAAAAATCCCCCATTATCAAACACGGCATACGCTCGCGCCATCTCCAGTGGTGTAAAAGATGCTGCGCCCAATGCCAATGCCAGCGTGGCTTGGTATTGATCACGCTTAAAACCAAAACGAGGGAGGAAATCCGCCACATAATCAATGCCCACCATCTGTGTGGCACGCACCATCATCACGTTTTTCGACTGCCCCAAACCTTGACGCAAACGTAATTGCCCATCATAACGGTTGGGTGAATTTTTCGGTGACCACGGCTTTTGCCCTTTGATGTAAACCGTAATTGGGCTGTCATTCAAAATCGTTGATAATGTCAAACCTTTATCCAATGCGGCAGCATAAATAAATGGCTTAATGGATGACCCCACTTGCACCATTGATTGGGTCGCACGGTTAAATTTACTCTGCCCATAACTAAATCCGCCCACAATCGCCACAATGGCGCCATCGTGACTGTTGAGTGAAACCAGTGCAGAGTTTGCATTTGGAATCTGTGCCAGCACCCACTCTTGTTTGCTGTTTTGACGAAGCCAAATTTGATCGCCTGACCGCACTTTCATATTTTTTGCCGTCGCTCCCGCCCATTTCATCGCCGAAAGTGGTAAATCCAATGTGTTTCCATCTGCCAATAACACATGAGCTCCTTGTGCATTCGTTGACAGTACGGCAGCTGGAATTAAAGGCTGACTATCTGGTAATTTGCGTAAAAAACCTGTAATGCGTGCCTCGTCCCAAGGTGTCTCATCACTTTTCCATAACGGTGCACCGCCACGATAGCCATGGCGCATATCATAATTGATCAAATTATCGCGAAGTGCGGTTTGCGCATCACGCTGATCGGCAGATTTGATGGTGGTGTAAACTTTGTAACCTTTCGTGTAAGCATTTTCTTCGCCATACAATTTGACCATCTCTTGGCGCACCATCTCCACCACATAATCCGCTTGAAAATCCAATTGGCTACCATGATAACGTGCAGTTAATACTTCATTCTTCGCAGCAGTATATTCCTCTTTGGAAATATAACCTTCATTGAGCATACGCCCTAGCACCACATTACGACGCTCTGTCGCACGCTTAAGGGAATAAAGCGGATTCATGGTTGATGGTGCTTTAGGTAGTCCTGCGATCATCGCCATTTCGCCTAAACTCAGCTCTTGCAAGGTTTTACCGAAATACGTTTTCACAGCCGCCGCCACGCCATAAGAGCGGTAACCAAGATAAATTTTATTCAAATAGAGGTTTAAAATTTCATTTTTATTGAGATTTTTTTCAATTTCAATGGCCAGCACTGCCTCTTTTACCTTACGTAACAATGTTTTTTCAGGAGAAAGGTAAAAATTACGCGCAAGTTGTTGAGTGATGGTGCTTGCCCCCTGCGATGCACCACCGTTGGTCACCGCCACCCACACTGCTCGCGCAATGCCGATAGGATCTAGCCCATAATGCTCATAAAAACGGCTATCTTCGGTTGCTAACACTGCATGAATGAGTTGCTGTGGAATATTATCTAAGGCAACGGGAATACGTCGCTGCTCACCAATTTCGCCAATTAATTGATTATCTGCGGTGTAAACCTGCATAGGTTGTTGCAATTCGACTGTTTTAAGTGTTTTGACATCAGGCAGCTCTGATTTAATGTGATAATACATCACCCCCACCGCAACGCAGCCAACAATAATTAGCGTCAACAATGAACTTAATACTATTTTTACGATCTTCATCGAAAATATCTCTCTTGCCAATCGTGGTTTTGCCCCAGTTACGCTATAACCATTAAGCGAAACCAAGCAACATAAATTTAATTAATAACCTTACTATGATACCGCAGGATTGGCAAACTATGGAAAATTTTCTCGCATTTTTTGCACACGCACGTCGTAAAAAGCCGATCATCGGGCTTGCACAAGAAGGCGAAACCCTCATATTGAGCTACGTTGACCAGCACAAGACTGCCCATTATGCACAGCTCACTACACACGCAAATTCAACCGCACTTTGCCCTTTTGATGGATTAACCACACCCTTAAAAACATGCACTATTGTTAGCACACTACCCGTTGACCATATTTGGTATAAAGCCATTATTATGCCTACAAGCACACCTGCTACACGACACCAACAGGTGCTACATATTTTGCACGAAAACTTGCCAATACCTGTCTCAAGGTTGAATTTTGACTACCATATCACGCCGCTACAACACATCGGTACTCGCCGTCAGATTGACTGTATTGAAATGATTGCTTGCCAACGAGAGCATATTCACCAGTTACGCCAACAATGCCATCCTCTGCCCCTAAGTGCGGTGGATTATCTGCCATTTGCGTTATTGCGTGCGTTTATATTTTGTCTGCACGAGCTTGCCTCCAATACCTTATGCGTGTATATACAAGACAATTTCTGCTGTTTGTTATATCCACAACCCGCACAATTACATCATCTGTATCACCACACGATCGAAAGTGCGGTCAACATATGGCACCAACGTCATCGCGAAAACCCCATCGATCACCTTGTGCTATATTGCCCACAGCACCTTACATTTACTAACCCATTTCAGGTCGCTGAAATACGCATTGATCCTGTTCAATATCCCCATTTTCTCGCACTTGGCTGTGCGTTATGGCAAGGAGGCAACCATGCTTAATTTATTGCCTTGGCGAGAAAAAAAGCTCACACAACGCACACGCAAGCTGACCGCTTGTTATCTCTTAATCATGGTACTTTCTGTCTTAACCGCACTTGGATTACAGCAGCAATGCAAGTCCATGCAAGATAAGCTCAACCATTCACGCACAACACTCAGCCAATTGCGTAGTGAAAACCAATTACAGCAACAACGCATTAACTTGCTACAAAATAGCCAACGCTCAGATAAACAAAGCACCTTGATCGCAGACAAAGTGCGGTTTATCACATTTATACGTCTACTGAGCCAACTTGCACTGCAACAAGGCAAACTCACGCTTGCCCAACTGGATGCAAGTGATCCAATACAACATTTGGTGATCGAAGGCGAACAGTTAAGTGAACAAGAATTTCAGCAGCTGCAAGAAACACTCACACAACACTGGTTAGCACAAGACCACCATCACACGATTAAATTAGCAGATTTCAATGCCGATCAACACGGTATTTCTTTTCGATTAGTGAGTGGAGAAAGTGATGGCTAATTATCTTCAGCCTTACGGCAAGCTCTGGCAATGGGCATATCTGCCTTGTCGGTGGCATATCCTCATTAGCCTGTGTCTTGCCTGCCTTATTACAGTACAAAGTGCGGTGCAATATCAGCGCATCAAAACAGAACTGACGACTATAAGTGTAGAGCTACAAGCTCAGCAACAAAAATACCGCCAAAAACAGCAAGTGCTAACGATGCTAGCGAAAAAACGTGCGGATAAATCGAGTTCTTTAAAACAGAAAATGGCGACCGTTGTACCAACCATTAATCGACAACTACTCGCCTATGTGGCGCAATTTCCGCACATCAGCTATCACACCCCACAATGGCAATTTGATAACCAAACCACACTTGGCTTGCAATTTTCTGGCGCGTATTTGACCTTAGAACAGCTATTGCCAACGCTATTTGATCAATTTGATACGCTAACGCCAATTCGCTTAACGTTACAGCCGCACACTACGCAACATCATGTGTTCGCCACCATTGATTTTTACATTATTGATAAGGAGCTGCAATGAACCGCACTTTTCATTTTTGCCTCACCGCACTTTTACCTATACTCGGCCATGCCGCTAGTGATCCCTTTCATCACCAAAATACTACTGTGCCTGACATAGCAGTTGCTTCCCCTTGCGGTGAAACCCCGTTAATACAAGATAGCACTATTGAACAATACAAACCCGTTGGGCTGATCGTATATCAAGATAAACCGCACATTTTGCTCAAACTCGCCAATGAGCTTATTGTTGCGGAGATCGGCAATGTGCTGGGCGGTGAATGGCAAATCAGCAAAGTGCACGAACATCGGATTTATCTGCGTCATTGCCGTCAACATAGTGAAAAAATTTGGCAATTATAAGGAGCGTTATGCGTTATTTAATTTATGTATTCTGTGCATTATACGGCATAAGTGTCTACGCGAAACCTATTTCATTATGGCTAAAGCAAGCCCCGTTAGCCGATACGCTACAATTGCTGGCTATGCTAGATGATAAAAACATGATCATTGATGATAATGTGCAAGGTAATGTGAGTTTACGCTTACACAACACAAGTTTTACCCAAACGTTAAATAGTCTTGCCAAAATGCACAAATTGAGCATCAGCCAAGAAGGTGATACCTATTTTATCGCCAAGCAAACACCTTCCAATACACATCCTCAACATGTGGTCAGTGCAGAAAATGGACAGGATATGCAAACAAAACGCATCAAATTGCGTTATGCCAAAGTCAATGAAATTCTAGATGTGCTCAATCCGAAAACAGGCAGCCTGCTTTCTTCACAAGGCAAATTGAGTGGCGATCAACGTAGTAATAGCCTCATTTTACAAGACACGCCAAGCCAATTACAGCGTATAGCCAACTTGATTGGTGAACTTGACCAACCGAGTCAACAAGTACTGATTGAAGCACGCATTGTGACGATTAGTGATGAAAGTATGCGTGAACTTGGCGTACGCTGGGGGCTATTTCAACCAACAGATACCGCAAGTGCGGTTACAGGAAAACTGGGGGCTAATGGCTTTAGCAATATCGACAATCAACTCAATGTCAATTTCGGCAATAGCTTCGCAACCGCCGCAGGCGTGACATTACAAGTGGCAAAAATCAATTCACATTTGTTGGATTTGGAGCTAACCGCACTTGAGCGTGAAAATAATGTTAACATCATCGCAAGCCCACGTTTGATCACCACCAATAAACAAAGTGCCAGCATTAAACAAGGTACTGAAATTCCTTATGTCATTAACGCGAAAGATTCACAAAATGTGGAGTTTCGAGAGGCCGTTTTAGGGCTTGAAGTCACGCCTCAAATCTCCCACGATGAGCAAATTCTCTTGGATTTGACCGTCAGCCAAAATGCCCCAGGTAAAAATATTGCATACGGTGAAAATCAATTAACCACTATTGATAAGCAAGAAATCCAAACCCAAGTCGCCGCTAAAAATGGTGAAACCATTGTTCTTGGCGGCGTGTTCCACGACACTATTAGCGATCACCAAGATAAAGTGCCATTACTAGGCGATGTGCCAGGGATTAAACATCTCTTTTCGCGAGACAATAAACGTCATGCAAAGCGTGAACTGGTGATTTTTGTAACACCGCACTTAGTAAAAAATGCCACTCAGCCAAATCGAACACCACCAGCTACAAAAGCGTTCCATTACGGTTTTTAACAAAAAATGGTAACAGTTGCTGAAAAATGTTGAAAAAGGGGGCGTTTTATTGCGATAATTAGCCCCTTAAATTATTTGTTGAAGTGTTAGGGGTTATTTTCTTTCCTAATAAATTATCTTGAGTTACTCGCCCCTCTCCTTTAACTTGCCAGTGGTCGCAACTGCGGCTTTCCAATCACTAACGAATAAGAATACAATAACAATGGCAGAAAAAAGAAATATTTTCTTAATTGGACCTATGGGTGCTGGCAAAAGCACCATTGGTCGTCAACTTGCACAAAACTTAGGTATGGATTTTGTTGATTCCGATTTTGAAATTGAACAGCGTGCAGGTGCAGATATTGGCTGGATTTTTGATGTTGAAGGCGAAGACGGCTTTCGCAAACGTGAAAGTCGCATTATTGATGAACTGACTCAGCGTCAAGGCATTGTGCTATCAACTGGTGGCGGTGCGATTATTTCAAAAGAAACCCGCAATCACCTTTCCGCCCGAGGAATCGTAGTGTATCTTGAAACCACTGTTGACAAACAATATGAGCGCACCTTGCGTGATAAAAAACGCCCTTTATTGCAAGATGTAGACGACCCACGCCAAGTGCTAGAAGATCTTGCCAAAGTGCGAAATCCATTATACGAAGAGATTGCCGATATTACCATTAGCACAGATGAACAAAATGCACGCACTATGGCAAATCAATTAATGGACTTAATTGACGAATTTACCTCTATTAACTAGGATATTTTATGACATCGGTGAGCGTTGAACTCAAAGATCGCAGCTACGCTATCACAATTGGAGAACATTTATTACAAGATCCAACTGCTTTCGCACCACTAAAATGCGGTGATCAGGTAATGATTGTGACCAACCCAACCGTAGCCGCATTTTATCTTGACACGGTAACCCATACCCTAACCACACTGGGTTGCAATGTTTCGTCTGTTCAACTGCCAGATGGTGAACAATATAAAACCCTTGATTCCCTTAATCTTATTTTCACCGCACTTTTAGAACAAAAACATGCACGCGACACCACCATTTTAGCCCTTGGTGGCGGAGTGATAGGCGATGTAGCAGGATTTGCGGCGGCGAGTTTTCAACGTGGCGTGCGTCTTATTCAAGTGCCAACAACCTTACTGTCTCAAGTCGATTCTTCCGTTGGTGGAAAAACCGCTGTCAATCATCCATTAGGCAAAAATATGATTGGCGCATTTTATCAACCTGTTAGTGTGATCATCGACACCACAACCTTAAACACACTACCCATGCGAGAAGTGTGCGCGGGGCTGGCTGAAGTGATTAAATATGGTGCGATTTTAGACTATACGTTTTTCTGTTGGCTAGAGCAAAATATCAACAAATTACTTGTCCTTGATCCCACCGCACTTGCCTACTGTATTCAGCGTTGTTGTGAGTTGAAAGCAATGGTCGTTGCAAATGATGAAAAAGAACAAGGACAACGTGCATTGCTTAATCTTGGGCATACCTTTGGACACGCTATCGAAACCCATTTAGGCTATGGACATTGGTTACATGGTGAAGCGGTAAGTGCGGGAATGATGATGGCAAGTGTACTTTCGCATCGTTTTGGTGATCTCACTCGTGAGGATGTGGCGCGACTAGAAAAATTACTCGCACACGCCAATCTGCCGACGATTTCCCCTGATACGATGACCGCCGACGATTATCTACCGTTGATGATGCGTGATAAAAAAGTGCTGAAAGGACAACTGCGGTTAGTCTTGCTTAAGCAACTTGGGCAAGCCTATGTCGATGTAGTTGATGATATTGATAGCGTAAAAGCGGCTATCAATGATTGTAGTCAATTCGACTAACAATGAAGCACAGTACGAGACTTGGAGGCAAACATCGTCCATTTTTAAAATGGGCGGGGGGTAAATTTCGTTTAATTCCTGAAATTAACAAGCTACTTCCCAAAGATAAATCGTGTCTCATTGAGCCTTTCGTTGGCGCAGGTTCGGTTTTTCTCAATACGCAATTTGAACGCTATATTCTTGCTGATCTCAACCCCGATCTCATCTCACTTTTTCAAATTATTCAGCGTGATGTCGCACATTTTATACATGAAAGCCGTCGCCTATTTGAATGTGATGATGCCAATAGCGCACATTTTTATTACCAACAACGCAGTGCTTTTAACCAATCGAATGACCCATTTGAGCGTGCGTTGATTTTTCTTTATCTTAACCGTTTTGGCTATAATGGCCTGTGTCGCTATAACAGTAAACAACAATTTAACGTCCCTTTTGGTTCTTATGTTAAACCCTATTTCCCCGAAGACGAAATTCGGTTTTTTCACCATAAAGCGCAACGAGCAACCTTTTTATGTGTCAGTTTTGAACACAGTTTCGCCCTTGCTGATGAAAGTGCGGTCATTTACTGCGATCCACCTTATGCGCCATTGGCTCAGTTATCAAATTTCACCCATTACGCTGGCACAGCATTTGGATTAGAACAGCAGCAAGCCCTAGCCCAGCTTGCACGTCAAAGTGCGGTCGAAAAACGTAGCCCTGTGCTGATTTCCAATCACGATACACCTTACACCCGTAAGCTATATAAAGGGGCAAAGATCAAAAAAATGATGGTGCAACGCCATATTAGTCAAAATGGCATGCAACGTGATAAAGTCGGGGAATTGTTAGCCTTATTTAAGGCAAATTAACCTTGCGAGCGCATTGCAGGGTTCAGCTGAAAATCAATCTCACAAACCTCTAAATATCGCTTTGCCAGCTCAATGATTTGTGTCCGTTGAAACAATAATGCTTGACGTACAACCGCACTTTGCACCTCACAACACAGCACTCCTGAGCGAAAATTGATTACGCGAAAATACCCTTGCAACTGGGCAGGCAAAACACGTTGCAATTCCGCATTAACGGCATTGATTGCACTAGCATGCTGCGCAATTTTGCCCAATGTACTTTGTGCCAAAATGGTTGTAATATTTTTTGTGTGATTACGTTTCATCGCTTGTTTTTTCGAAAATTAACACCATATCTATGACAAGACTGGCGGATTGCTTTATAATGTCTGCAATTTTATTTTCTGTGATGTAAGGCGTTTCATGTATCGTAGTAACACAAAACCGCACTTTTGGTCGCAATTATGGTTAGGCATTATTGCGATCTTTTCAGTGTCTGTCAACGCCCAGCCTTCTACTGCCACAGAATATCGCCAAGTTTATCACGTCTCACAGCAGTGCGTGCATCAATATGAACAAGGTTCAGCATGCACACCACAGCTTAACCGCACTTTGCCGCAACGTGATCGCAGTCAAGTGCATTTTCTTTATGCTTATCAACAATACTCTGCGCCTGATCACCGCAATGCACCCATTCGGGCAGGTCCACAATACGTATAACACGTTATTTTTCACTCGCTCAGGCTCTGCCTGCTTTAGTCATTTAAACAGAAAAAATGTATTATGTTAAAAACAATTGCAACCAAATTATTTGGCAGCCGTAATGATCGTGTGCTGCGCCGTTTAGGAAAAATCGTTAAACAAATCAACCAACTTGAACCTGATTATGAGGCGTTAAGTGATGAGCAATTGCGGGCGAAAACAGATGAGTTTAAAGCTCGCCTTGCACAAGGGGAAACATTAGAAAAAATTCTACCTGATGCCTTTGCAACGGTACGAGAGGCAGCAAAACGTACGCTGGGGATGCGTCCATTTGATGTACAACTGTTGGGAGGAATGATCTTAAATGATCGTTGCATCGCCGAAATGCGTACGGGGGAAGGGAAAACCCTTACCGCCACCCTGCCATGTTATCTGAATGCGTTAACAGGACGTGGCGTGCATGTCGTGACGGTTAATGATTACCTCGCACGTCGTGATGCAGAAACCAACCGTCCATTGTTTGAATTTTTAGGCATGACCGTCGCCGTCAATGTGCCAGGGCTTTCAGGCGATGAAAAACGCGCAGCATATGCCGCTGATATTACTTATGCAACGAACAGCGAGCTGGGCTTTGATTATTTGCGTGATAATCTTGCACACTCGGCACAAGAGCGTTTCCAACGTCCATTATTTTACGCACTTGTGGATGAAGTTGACTCCATCTTAATCGATGAAGCACGCACCCCGCTGATTATCTCTGGGCAAGCGGAAGATAGCTCTGAACTTTATATCGCGATTGATAAATTGATACCGCACTTAGTCTTTCAAGAAAAGGAAGACACCGAAGACTATACAGGCGATGGTGATTACACCTTAGATTTGAAAAATAAACAAGCGTTTCTCACCGAACGTGGACAAGAAAAAATTGAACAATTGTTAATCGAAGCAGGATTAATGGACGAAGGCGATTCGCTCTACTCTCCGTCAAAAGTAACGCTGTTACACCACGTTTATGCCGCATTACGTGCACATACATTATTTGAGCGCAATGTCGATTACATTGTGAAAGAGGGTGAAGTCATTATTGTTGATGAACACACCGGGCGTACAATGCAAGGCCGCCGTTGGTCTGAAGGGTTACACCAAGCTATTGAAGCCAAAGAAGGGGTGCAAATCCAAAATGAAAATCAAACCACCGCCTCAATCACCTACCAAAACTATTTCCGTTTGTATGAAAAATTGGCAGGTATGACAGGAACCGCCGATACAGAAGCCTTTGAATTTCAACAAATTTATGGTTTAGAAACCATTGTTGTTCCAACAAATAAACCAATGATTCGTGATGATCGTACTGATTTAATGTACAAAAGCGAAGAAGAAAAATTCAACGCCATTGTCGCAGACATCAAAGATGCTGTAGCACGCAACCAACCTGTGCTGGTGGGTACTATTTCGATTGAAAAATCGGAGTTATTGTCAAACATTTTAACCAAAGCAGGCATTAAGCATAACGTGCTAAACGCTAAATTCCACGCCCAAGAAGCCGAAATTGTGGCACAAGCAGGGGCACCTGGTGCTGTAACCATTGCCACCAATATGGCAGGACGTGGAACAGATATTGTATTAGGTGGAAACTGGAAAGCCGAAATTGCAGCACTGGATAATCCAACCCAAGAACAAATCGATAAAATCAAAGCCGATTGGGAAGAGAAAAACCGCATTGTGATGGAAGCGGGTGGCTTACACATTATCGGTACAGAACGCCATGAATCACGCCGAATTGATAACCAATTGCGTGGGCGTTCAGGGCGTCAAGGCGACCCTGGCTCATCACGTTTTTATCTTTCGCTTGATGATGCGTTAATGCGTATTTATCTGAATGAAGGCAAACTGAATATGATGCGAAAAGCCTTCAGTGAACCTGGTGAGGCGATGGAATCTAAACTGCTTGCCAAAGTTATTGCCAGTGCACAAGCAAAAGTAGAATCGCATAATTTTGATGGGCGCAAAAATTTATTACAATTCGATGATGTGGCAAATGATCAACGCCACGCCATTTATGCACAACGTAATGATTTGTTGGATAATGACGATATTTCCGACACCATTAAGGTGATTCGTGAAGATGTGTTCAATCGTGTGATCGACCAATACATTCCACCGCAATCATTAGAAGAGCTATGGGATGTCGAAGGCCTAGAGCAACGGTTAAAAAATGATTTCGGACTTGATTTACCGTTAGTTCACTGGTTAGAAGAAGATAATAACCTGCATGAAGAAACCTTGCGTGAGCGTATTCTTGATGCCGCGATTGCTGATCATCAGCAAAAAGAGGCCTTAGTCGGCGCGGAAAATATGCGCCACTTTGAAAAAGGCTTAATGTTGCAGACCCTTGATGAATTGTGGAAAGAACACTTAGCGGCAATGGATCACCTCCGCCGCGGTATTCACTTGCGGGGTTATGCCCAAAAAGATCCAAAACAAGAATATAAGCGTGAATCATTCCAAATGTTCACCGAAATGCTTGATGCACTGAAATTCTCCGTGATTAGTACCTTATCAAAAATTCAAGTGCGTACCCAAGAAGAGGTTGAGCAAGCCGAGCGTGAGCGTCGTGCATTAGCGGAAAAACAAGCCGCTGCCATGCAGTATCATCAAGAAAATCCTGATGCTGAAGACCAAAGTGCGGTTGCAGGCGATGTGCAAAAAGTTAGCCGCAATGCACCTTGTCCATGTGGTTCTGGCAAAAAATATAAATATTGCCATGGACGATTAAAATAAAACGCACAAAGGCAGGCCATCCTGCCTTTCATTTTATGGAACACAAGATGACAAAATCCCCATTAAAACCGTTAGTGAAAGTTGCCGTGGGCATCATTCGCAATGAATTTAAACAAATTTATCTCACCCAACGCTTAGAAGGCAAAGATTTTGCCCAAAGTTGGGAATTTCCAGGTGGGAAAGTTGACGCAGGCGAAACGGAAGAACAAGCACTTGCACGAGAGCTGGAGGAAGAAATTGGTATTATGATCCTCAATTATCGCCTTTATGACCGCTTTCAGTTTGAATACCCTACCAAAATGATTGAACTGAGCTTTTATCTTATTGAAGAGTGGGTTAATCAGCCATTTGGGCGTGAAGGGCAAGAAGGCTTCTGGATCGAACAACACGCCCTTGATGTGGGGCAATTTCCCCCAGCAAATAAACGTATTATTGAACGCCTATTGCAAGAAAACTGACCGCACTTTACTCTTTTTCAGCCAAAAATTGCAGCCAATGGCGTTCATCAATGCGGCTTTTAATCCGCCGATTATGCCGCATACGCAATAAACGACGACGGTTTTGCATGAGCGACAAAGATGGTTTTTTCTTAAACACGGTGCGAGAACGTTTCATACTCAAGCCTCAATTTCTACTATAAGCGTGGCTGGCAACGCTAATTCTCATTCGTACTAACCTCACGTACGGCTTCTTTGGGCGTAACCGCACTTTGCTCTTCTTGCTCGACAAGCTCTGGAGTGTCAGAACCAATCGCTTTTTCCAGCTCTTTAATGCGATAATGTTTACGAATATTGTTCATATAACGCCGAATATTTTCCACATAGGCGTAGGCTTCGTAGCCTCGTGCATAGCCGTATTTCAGCTTATCATAATAGCGTTTTTCTGCTAAGAGTGGCAGATTTTTCTTCACATCTAACCAATTATCTGGATCCCCTCCTAGCTGTTTCGTCAACCGCCGAGCATCCAGTAAATGCCCCAGCCCCATATTATATGCTGCCAAGGCATACCAAATTTTATCTTCTTTATGGACAGTATCAGGAATTTGGCGCATTAACATATGCAAATATTCCGCCCCACCACGAATGCTTTGTTCAGGATCTGTTCTATTTTGCACTTTCATACGCTCTGCGGTTTCTTTCGTCAACATCATCATACCACGCACTCCCGTTGGGCTGGTGGCATTTTCATTCCAGTGAGACTCTTGATAAGCAATCGCCGCCAGTGTATACCAAGGTAATTCACCGCTGTATTTTTGAAAAAGTGCGGTGTATTTTGGAAGCACATTGTCAATCGCATCAAGATAGGTGCGGGCATCCACATAATCAAAATTTTGCAGATGATTGAAATATTTTTCTTCCAAACGTGCCACCACACCTTGCTCTAACGCTGAGTGCATAAAATCAAGCGATGCGGCTTGCAATTCACTGTAACTGTTTTTCGAAAAATACCAATGCACCGAAGCCTCATCACTCACATCAAATGCCACAGAAAGATTAGGCTTGATTTGTTTGATGGATGCAACATCAATTGAACTGGCGATAGCATAAGGTGCTTTGCCATCAGCAACCATTAACAGCATTTCCTCTTGTGTAACGCTTTTATTGACCTGCCATTGCAATGTCGGATAATTGCCTTTTTGTGCACTTAAAAGTGCGGTCAGTTCTTGGGAATACGGCACCAAAATCGGCACTGTAATATCCGCAAACGATTTCGGCCGCTCCGAACCTTGACGATACACCAACTGCCATGATGCAAAGGTATAACTCGGGCCGAGTTGAAAATCTGCTGTACGGCTAGGTTGATAACGCAAGCCTGCCGCCGCCATATCAATTGAGCCTGCTTTTAACGCCTCAAATAACTGATTATTATTATCCAAGCTCTCAATTTTGAGCTCTACCCCCAAATAATCAGCAAATGCTTTACTTAATTCGTATTCTAAGCCTTGTGGCGCATCCGTACCAATAAAATAGTAAACAGGATTATTTAATGTACCAACAACCAACTCTCCCTTTTCTTGAATCGTTTGGTAGTGATTTTTTTCGCTAAGCATAATTTTTTGCCACGGGGTAGTCATATCTATTGCCCACAGCAATAGACCCAGCGCAAAAATCATTCTTAGCACTAATCCTTTCACGGCTTACTCCTCTTTCTCAATTTTTGCATTCTAACGCGGATTATAACGAAAACCAACTGTGTTATCCCCCAACAAGGCACAGTTTACGTGAAAACATAAAATCAAAATTGCTGATTAGTGATTCCTCGCTTATAATATGCACAATTTCCCTCCCTCAGCAATGGTATGGTACAAAAATGATGCAAACATTTCGCGGTTCACCCGCACTTTCTGATTTTCGACTACAACACCTGACTAACCTATTTCGTGCAAATAATTTGCCCATCGACGAATGTTATGCGGAATACGCGCATTTTGTCGATCTCGACAGTGCACTTGATGAGCGTGAATATGCACAACTAACCGCACTTTTGCATTATGGTCCAACCTTGACTGAGCATGCCCCACAAGGGGAATGCGTCATTGTTATCCCACGTTTTGGTACGATTTCATCGTGGTCATCCAAAGCCACAGACATCGTCCACAACTGTGGTTTAGCTAAAGTCAAACGTATAGAACGGGGGCTGGCATACTATCTGACCTTGTCTGCGCCATTAACGGCTGAGCAGCGAGAGACACTCCATCGCCTTCTACACGATAGAATGTTAGAAACCACAATCACCTCGCCTGATCTTGCCAACGCCCTTTTTGAAAACCACCAACCGAAACCGTTCACTGTTATTGATATTCTCACCCACGGAAAAACCGCACTTGAGCAAGCCAATCTCGACTTGGGGCTTGCGCTGGCTGATGATGAAATTGAGTATCTCTTTACCCAATTTAGCGAACTGAAGCGCAATCCTATTGATGTTGAATTGTATATGTTCGCACAAGCCAACTCTGAACACTGTCGCCATAAAATTTTTAATGCCGACTGGATTATCGACGGCAGTGCACAGGCAAAATCATTATTCAAAATGATTAAAAACACCTATGAAAAAACGCCTGATCATGTGCTCAGTGCGTATAAAGACAACGCAGCTGTCATGGAAGGCTCACACGTTGGACGTTTTTTTGCAGACCAAGATGGGCAATATCGTTACCACCATGAACGCACCGATATTTTAATGAAAGTGGAAACACACAACCACCCCACTGCGATTTCCCCTTTCCCTGGTGCTGCTACAGGTTCAGGCGGGGAAATTCGAGATGAAGGCGCAACAGGACGTGGCTCAAAACCAAAAGCAGGCTTAGTCGGTTTTTCCGTTTCCAATTTGTGCATACCGCACTTTAATCAACCTTGGGAACGCCCTTTAAGCAAACCATCACGCATTGCAAGCGCATTAGATATTATGCTACAAGGGCCGTTAGGTGGTGCTGCCTTTAATAATGAATTTGGTCGTCCTGCCCTGCTTGGTTATTTCCGCACATATGAACAATGCGTTAATACTCGTGGTGAAGATGAAGTGCGTGGCTACCACAAACCTATTATGCTAGCGGGTGGCTTGGGTAATATTCGCACCGAACACGTTGAAAAAGGCGATATTCCTGTTGGTGCGCAATTAATCGTACTCGGTGGCCCCGCTATGAACATTGGGCTCGGTGGCGGTGCCGCCTCATCAATGGCAACGGGTAAATCAAAAGAAGATCTCGACTTCGCCTCCGTGCAACGTGACAACCCTGAAATGGAACGTCGTTGCCAAGAAGTCATCGATCGCTGCTGGCAAATGGGCAACGATAATCCTATTTTATTTATTCACGATGTAGGTGCAGGCGGGCTTTCAAATGCCATGCCAGAATTAGTCAACGACGGTGGTCGTGGCGGCAAATTTGAATTGCGTAATGTGCTGTCTGACGAGCCTGGCATGACGCCGCTGGAGATTTGGTGTAATGAATCACAAGAACGCTATGTGCTCGCCATTGCGCCTGATCGACTTGACCAGTTCCGCGCCCTATGCGAACGTGAGCGCGCACCATTTGCGGTTATTGGGGAGGCCGTCGAACAACCACACTTAACCGTGCATGATGCCTATTTTGACAATAAGCCGATTGATATGCCACTCAATGTCTTACTCGGCAAGCCACCTAAAATGACGCGTGATGTGCAAAGTGCGGTGGTAAAAAGCCACGCATTGACATTAGATCAGATCGATCTCAACGAGGCGGTTGAGCGTGTTCTACGCCTGCCTGTCGTTGCTGAAAAAACCTTTTTAATCACCATCGGCGATCGCTCAGTAACGGGAATGGTCGCACGCGATCAAATGGTTGGTCCGTGGCAAATTCCTGTTGCAGACTGCGCCGTAACGACCGCCAGCCTTGATAGCTATTTTGGTGAAGCTATGTCTATCGGCGAACGCGCACCCATCGCATTATTAGACTCTGCGGCATCGGCGCGTATGGCAGTGGCGGAGGCTATTACCAATATCGCAGCAACTCACATTGGCGACATCAAACGCATTAAACTGTCTGCTAACTGGATGGCAGCAGCGGGGCATCCAGGGGAAGATGCTGGGCTATATGCCGCAGTGAAAGCCGTTGGTGAAGAACTTTGTCCAGCACTGGGATTGACTATTCCCGTGGGTAAAGATTCCATGTCAATGCAAACACGTTGGAATGAAAACGGCGAACAAAAACAAGTTACAGCACCGCTGTCGCTAGTTATCAGTGCCTTTGCCCGCGTTGAAGATGTCCGTAAAACCGTTACGCCACAACTGCGTACTGAACATGGCGAAACCGCACTTTTATTACTTGATTTAGGCGAAAAACATAACCGCTTAGGTGCAACTGCTCTGGCACAAGTTTATGCACAATTAGGCGACAAACCAGCCGATGTGGTCGATGTCGCAAAACTCAACGGCTTCTATAATGCAATTCAAGCCTTAGTTGCACAAGGATTGTTGCTTGCCTATCACGATCGTGCTGACGGTGGCTTAATCACCACATTATTAGAAATGGCATTTGCTGGACATTGTGGGCTCACGCTCGACATTAGTTCACTCGGTGCTGAACCATTAAGTATTTTATTCAATGAAGAACTCGGTGCGGTTATTCAAGTGCGTAAAACAGACCTTGATGCCGTGCAACGCATTCTCACTGAACATCATTTAACCGCACTTTGCCACTCCCTAGGTTCAGTGCATAACAATGATGACATCCGTATCACATTCAATCATGACCTTATTTTCCAACGCCAACGTTCACAATTACGGGGCATTTGGGCGGAATTAACGTGGCAAATGCAACGCTTGCGTGATAATCCTGATTGTGCTGATCAAGAGTTTGAAGCAAAAAAAATGCCCGACGACAAAGGGTTTAGTGCGCATTTAAGCTACGATCCAAGTGACGACATTTGTGCTCCATTTATCGCAACGGGCGTACGCCCGCGCATTGCGATTTTGCGTGAGCAAGGGGTAAATAGCCATGTTGAGATGGCCGCTGCATTTGACCGTGCAGGCTTTGATGCCATTGATGTGCATATGAGTGACCTAAGTGCAGGGCGATACACCCTAGAACATTTCCAAGCCCTTGTGGCGTGCGGCGGTTTCTCCTATGGGGACGTACTCGGTGCAGGCGGTGGCTGGGCAAAATCCATTCTATTCAACCCACAACTGCGTGAACAATTTAGTCAATTTTTCTCACGCGACACCCTCGCTTTAGGGATTTGTAATGGCTGTCAAATGCTGTCCAATTTAGTGGATATTATCCCAGGCACAGCACATTGGGGACGATTTGTGACCAATAAATCGGAACGCTTTGAAGCCCGCAGTGCATTAGTGAAAATTGTCGAAAATCACTCTCCGTGGTTTGCTCAGATGACAGGTTCACATATGCCAATTGCTGTGGCACATGGCGAAGGTCGTCTTGAACTTCAGCACTCTACGCAGTTGGCAGAGTTATGGCAAAACAAGCTGGTTTGTGCGCAATTTGTAGACAACAATGGCAAACCGACTGAACGTTACCCAGCTAATCCTAACGGTTCTGCCGATGGTATTACCGCACTTTGTAACCAAGATGGACGTGTTGCTATCATGATGCCGCATCCTGAACGTGTTTTCCGTACAGTGAGCAACTCATGGCACCCAGATAATTGGGGAGAGGATGGGGCTTGGATGCGTTTGTTCCGCAATGCCCGTGTTGCCTTAAAATAAGATAAGATGAGTGAGCGGTTGCCCTGTAACCGCACTTTTTATACCTCACTACCCCAAAGTGCGGTTACAGGCAATAAAAAACCGCACTTTCATTGACTAAAGTGCGGTTTTAATCTATGCGTCTTCGCTACTGTTTCGCTGAAATCACCACGCGGCGGTTCGGGCGTAGGCAGTCTTTCAAGGCTTGACCACTTTCGCCATCACATGCCACCACTTGGTCCGCTTTTCCGAAACCATGGGTGCTGATGTTCTGCGCTGGGAAGCCTAAATTCGCCATATACGCTTTCACTGCATCTGCTCGGCGTTGTGAGAGTTTTAAGTTGTAGCTCTCTGAACCTAAACGGTCGGTGTAGCCATCCACCGTTACGGCAGTGAT
>NZ_JABMIJ010000013.1 GCF_014885015.1 Spirabiliibacterium falconis
TTTTTGAAGATCATTGACATATTAGCTAATAGAAACCATTAAAACCGACAAAAATACCCTAAAATAGCGTATAATTGCATTTTAGGGCTAAACCGCATAAAACCGCAATAAAAACTATTTTTTATTAGGGATTATGCGGGAAGACGCGGGAATAGGCGGGAAAGATGTATATAGACGCACTACGAAGCACCACAAAACCGATTTTTAGTACCCAATAAAGTACCCACAAAACAAATAATAAAAAAATAAGTTTGTTTTAAATCAATTTGTTATATCCCCAAGTTGTTCCCGTCTATCCCACCAATTCATACATTCTCTGAATCCATACTTCGCATTATTTAATAAAATGCACCATATTTTCTTTGCTACGGCGTACCTTTTTCATCGGTGCAAGCCAATCTTTTTCTGTATCTGCGTAGCCAATATAGATGAGTGAAACACTTTTTAATCCTTTCTGTGGCAGCTCTAATAGTTCGTCGAGTATATTGTTGTTAAAGCCTTCTACCGGGGTGGTATCTACCCGTAATTCTGCCGCTTGTGCCAATGCCAAGCCCATTGCAATATACGTTTGACGTGCCGCATGGGCAAAATTTTCAGCTTGGGTATGCTTCAGCACTTTTTGTTTCAACATGGTAGTATATCGGTTAAAACGACCTCGCGGTAACTCTCGTTCATCAGTGATAAAATCATACATATTATCAATGCGTTGCTCGGTATAATTATCCCAAGCAGCAAAAACTAATACATGCGAGCAGTTTCGCATACACTCAGGATTAAGTGCGGTTTCGCTCAATTGCTCTTTCAATGCTTGATTTTCGATTACAATCATTTCAAATGGTTGCAAGCCTGATGAGGTTGGCGCAAGCCGTGCCGCCTCAATGATCTTTTCCACGCTCTCCTGCGGGACTTTTTTATTTGGACTATATGCTTTCACTGCATGTCGCCACTGTAAATTTTCAAGTAATGTTGTCATACAATCTCCTTTTTATTTTTTGCTGTATTATATTATAAAACAAAAAAGCCGAACATCGTCGGCTTTTTACTTCTATTCCATATTATTGATGACAACTTTCGCAAGCTGCACTATACATCCAAATTAATTTTTCTTGCTCAGAAATATAATCACTCATTTGCGATGCGGTACCTTCATCACCCGCTTCGCTGGCGGTTTCTAAAATGGCGCGTTGTTTAACCAGTAAGGTTTTAAAGCCCTCTAATGTGCCTTGCAAGCAATCTTTTGCACTTGAAACGCCAGTGTGCTCTTTGATGTCGGCAATTTTCAAGTATTCACTAAACGCATTGCTTGGGCGGTAGCCTAAGGTTAAAATACGCTCTGCAATTTCATCTACTTTAATCACCAAATCATCATAAATTTCTTCAAACTTTGCGTGCAATTCAAAGAAATTAATGCCTCGAATATTCCAATGATAGCCACGTACATTCATATAAAAAATCTGATAGTCAGCTAGTAATTCATTCAATTCTTTCGCTAATGTTTCAGATTGTTTTTTATCTAAACCAATTTGGGTTTTCATAATAGCCTCCTTATATGTGTTTACGTTACATATTATAAATCCCACCCTAAAATATGCTAATTGTCTAACATAATGTCTGAGATAGTCATCATCTATCAAAAAGTCATGTTCGAAAATAAACAAATTGATTTTCTTTTGAACTTTTCATATTATGGTCTCCCTTAAAAATAATACTATTTTTACTTCTTTAATCTAACTTTGGAGAGACTATGTTTGCTTTTTTAAAAGCGTCGCCACCTGCGCCTCGCATACAAAATCAACAGCAAATTGATAACGACTACAAACGCTTGCGTTGGCAGGTCTTTTTTGGGGTATTTATCGGCTATGCTGCATACTATTTAATTCGTAAGAATTTTTCCTTAGCCATACCGCACTTAATCGAACAATATGGCTACACTAAAGCCCAACTTGGAACTGTCTCATTCGCGCTAGCGATTGCGTATGGCTTTAGTAAGTTCATTATGGGGAATGTATCTGACCGTTCAAACCCAAAATATTTTATTAGCATCGGCTTGGTTGCCTCTGCTGCAGTCAGTATGATTTTCGGACTTGTACCAGGCGTGCTTGCATCGCTACCCGCCATGGTTGCTTTAAGTGCGCTTAATGGCTGGTTCCAAGGCATGGGCTATCCACCAGGGGCGAAAACCATGACCAACTGGTTTTCAACCTCAGAGCGTGGTTCATGGTGGAGTTGGTGGAATATTTCTCACAATCTCGGCGGCGGGTTAATCGGTCCATTGGCTATTTTAGGTGTCTATTTGTTTGGTGCATGGCAAGCCTTGTTCTACCTACCTGCGACCATCGCCGTGTTACTTAGTGTGATTATGTTTTTCTTGATGCGTGATACACCTGAATCAGAAGGTCTGCCTCCTATTGAGGAATACAAAGGCGAAGCCACGGGTGAGCAAGTGGAATCTGCACATACGCTTACTGGACGTGATATTTTCTTTAAATATATTTTAACAAATAAATTTTTATGGGCGATTACCATTGCCAATATTTTCGTCTATTTTATTCGCTATGGCATAATCGACTGGGCACCAACCTACTTAAAAGAAGTGAAACATTTCTCATTTGACAAACAAAGTTGGGCGTATTTCTTATATGAATATGCAGGTATTCCGGGAATGTTAGTCAGTGGCTATCTAAGTGATAAAGTATTTAAAGGTCACCGTGCGCCACCAATGCTGTTATTCCTCGTTGGTGTATTAATTGCCATTATAATTTACTGGAAAAATCCAGCTGGCAACCCAGCCGTTGATAACGCCTGCTTAATTGCAATCGGCTTTTTAATCTACGGACCTGTTATGATGATTGGCTTGCAAGCAGCGGATTTAGTGCCAAAAGTGGCTACAGGTACAGCAACAGGCTTAACAGGCTTATTTGGTTATCTCATCGGTTCAGCCAGTGCAGGAACCGTGCTTGGTGCATTGGTTGATAACTTTGGATGGGACGGCGGCTTCTATGCTCTGATTTCCTCATGCTTCTTAGCATTTGGCTTTATTGCCCTAACCCTATTCAAGAAAACCAACAAACAATTAGCAAAATAGAAAGTGCGGTTAACGCACAAAATAAAACCGCACTTTAACGTGCGGTTTTTTATTTCTCCATTATGCAACTTTAAGCGGTTTACAATCTGCTGCCGTAATCCGCATTGCGTCGATCTCTTCAGGCGTAAACGGTCGCCCCGGCTCATTGAATAGCAGTGCGCCATCTTTGAAAAACGCAAAGCCGTGTTTGCCCATCCGTGTCCATTGCTCATCTTTGGTTAATGGATAAGTGGAAATAATCACCACTCGATCATCAGGTTTAGCATATTGACTGAAGTCAATCACCTCATCATCATCAATACGGCACGCCTTGCCGAAAGGTGCTTTGCGACAAATATAATGCAAATTTGTGGAACAATGTGCCAACATCCACTGCCCATTCGAAAGAATATAATTAAATGTGCCACGGCTTGAAAGCTCGGGTGTGATTTCTTGCATAAATTCAAAAATCTCTTGCTCACTCGGTTTGCTCGCAAAACGATTTTTAATGCTGTCAACAATATAACAAAATGCGGCTTCTGAATCTGTTGTGCCAATCGGATGGCAATGGCTTTGTTCCAGATCGGGCACAGTTTCTAAATCGCCATTGTGCGCAAATACCCAATTTTCACCAAACACTTCTCGAATAAAAGGGTGTGTATTTTCAAGGTTCACGCTCCCACGGGTGGCTTTGCGAATATGCGCGATTACGTTGTACGATTTGATGTGATATTGCTTAACTAAATCCGCCACAGGTGAAGATGCACCAGGGCGATCATCACGAAAAATGCGTACACCTTTACCTTCAAAAAAAGCAATCCCAAAACCATCATTATGTTGATCGGTCACCCCAGCCCGACGGCGAAAGCCTTCAAAGGAAAAAACAATGTCGGTTGGGCTATTACAGTTCATTCCTAGAAGTTGACACATAACACAGATAATCCTTTCTTTATTATTTTACTAAATGAATTAATTTATGCACATTATACGCTTTTTTTATCAATACAAAATAGAGGGATATCAATTTCTTGACCGCACTTTTCATTATTAACAAAAAAGCCAGAGCGAACTCTGGCTTGATAAAACATAAAGTGCGGTTTGTCTAACAAACACCTTGTGCCAACATGGCATCCGCCACTTTAACGAAGCCACCAATGTTTGCACCCACCACATAGTTAATTGAGCCATCTGGTTGTTTCCCGTATTTTTCACACACAGCGTGAATATCAAGCATAATTTCATGCAATTTGGCATCCACTTCTTCTCGTGTCCAACTTAAACGTTGTGCGTTTTGTGACATTTCTAGACCAGATGTTGCCACGCCCCCCGCATTCGCCGCTTTACCCGGTCCAAACGCAACACCTGCTGCAATCAACTCATCGGTCGCCTCAATGGTGGTTGGCATATTCGCACCTTCTGCCACCAGTTGTACACCGTTGGCGATCAAGGTTTTTGCATCATCTAAGCCGAGTTCATTTTGAGTCGCACACGGCAGTGCAATATCCACTTTCACGCCCCACGGTTTTTTACCTTCTAGATACTCAAGGCCAAATTTTTCCGCATATTCCTTCACACGACCGTATTTTTCATTTTTGATTTCCATTAAGGCAGCGAGTTTTTCCGTTGTAAAGCCCTCTGGGTCGACTACTGTGCCTTGGGAGTCAGAACAAGTAATGACTTTCGCACCGAGTTCTAAACATTTTTCAATAGCATATTGTGCCACGTTACCCGAGCCTGATACCGAAACAACTTTGCCTGCAAAGCTATCGCCTTTGTGTTTCAGCATGGCTTGAGCAAAATACACCAATCCGTAACCTGTCGCTTCAGGGCGAATCAGACTACCACCGAAACTTAAACCTTTCCCTGTGTAAACGCAAGCCGTATTATTGGTGATTTTTTTCATCATACCCGTGATATAACCAATCTCACGCCCGCCCACACCGATGTCGCCTGCTGGCACGTCAGTATCTGGCCCAACGTGACGGTAAAGCTCGGTGACTAACGCTTGGCAAAAACGCATAATTTCGCCTTCGCTTTTCCCTTTAGGGTCAAAGTCAGAGCCACCTTTACCACCGCCCATTGGCAATGTTGTCAGTGCATTTTTAAACACTTGTTCAAAGCCTAAGAATTTCAAAATTGATAGGTTTACCGATGGGTGAAAACGCAAGCCACCTTTGAATGGACCAATGGCATTATTAAATTGTACACGAAATGCACGGTTAACTTGCACCTGCCCTTTATCATCCACCCAAGGTACGCGGAATTGAATAGCACGCTCTGGCTCGCAGATACGTTCAAGCAAGGCTTGTGAATGGTATTTTGGATTTTTTTCAATAAACGGCCAAAGTGATGTTAACACTTCGCGCGCTGCTTGCAAGAATTCAGGTTGGTTTGGGTCACGTTGTTCAAGGCGTGCTAAAAATTCTTCAACGGTTGGTAAGTTACTCATAATGTACCTCTGTTTTTGTTATGATGTTGTGTTTAAGTCATATTATTATTTTGATAGGGTCTAAAAATAAATTTTAGGTCTTAAACATACCGCACTTTTATCGCCTTGTAAACTATATTTTTTCTAAAAAATTGCCAATTTATCCCATAATTCATCTATTTTTTTCACTACTTCTTTATCTTTTACAATAGGAATTCCCCATTCTCTTGCGGTTTCACCTTGCCATTTATTCGTGGCATCGATGCCCATTTTAGAGCCTAATCCTGCCACAGGCGAGGCAAAATCAAGATAATCAATCGGCGTATGTTCAATCATCGTGACATCACGAGCAGGATCACTACGCGTGGTAATCGCCCAAATCACATCTTTCCAGTCCCGCGCATTCACATCATCATCACACACAATCACATATTTGGTGTACATAAATTGGCGTAAAAACGACCATACCCCCAACATAATACGCTTCGCGTGCCCTGGGTATTGCTTTTTGATCGTCACCACCGCCAGACGGTACGAACAGCCCTCAGGCGGTAAATAGAAATCCACAATCTCAGGGAATTGCTTTTGCAAAATTGGCACAAACACTTCATTCAAAGCCTCGCCAAGCACTGCGGGCTCATCAGGTGGACGGCCAGTGTAGGTGGAGTGATAAATCGGCTTTTCCCGCATCGTGATGTGCGTAACCGTAAAAACAGGGAAATAATCCTGTTCATTATAATAGCCCGTATGATCGCCATAAGGCCCCTCAAGTGCGGTTTCTTCAGGGTCAATATAGCCCTCAAGCACAATTTCCGCACTGGCTGGAATCTCTAAATCATTGGAAACGGATTTGACCACTTCCGTTTTGTTTCCCCGCAAAAGCCCTGCAAACGCATATTCTGACAAGGTATCAGGCACGGGCGTCACAGCCCCTAAGATCGTGGCTGGATCTGCGCCCAACACCACAGAAAGCGGGAACGGCTCACCTGGATGCGCCTCTTTCCATTCTTGAAAATCAATCGCACCACCACGGTGAGAAAGCCAGCGCATAATTAACTTATTCTTTGCGATCAATTGTTGGCGATAAATGCCCAAATTTTGCCGTTTTTTATAAGGGCCTTTGGTTACCGTCAACCCCCATGTCACCAAAGGGGCAACATCACCTGGCCAGCAGTGCATAATCGGCAGTTTGTGTAAATCCACATCCTCACCTTGCCACACGATTTGCTGACACGGTGCTTTACCCAGCACTTTGGTGGGCATGTTCAACACCTGCTTAAAGTGCGGTAATTTTTGGATAAAATCTTTGAACCCTTTCGGCGGCTCGGGTTCTTTTAAAAATGCTAACAATTTACCCACATCACGCAGCGCACTCACCTCTTCTTGCCCCATGCCAAGTGCCACACGCTTTGCTGTGCCAAACAAGTTGCATAGCACTGGGATATCCGATCCGATTGGGTTTTCAAACAACAACGCTGGGCCACCTGCACGCAAAGTGCGGTCGGCAATTTCGGTCATTTCCAAATGCGGATCAATCGGCAAACTAATGCGTTTTAACTCGCCTCGCTGCTCTAATAAATCTAAAAAATCGCGTAAATTTTTGTATTTCATTCTTTAGCCTCAATGTGCTTCATCCCAGTTATCACCCACGCCCACCTCAGCAATTAAAGGCACGTTAAGCATAACCGCACTTTCCATTTTTTGTTTAATCATCTCACTCCACTGGCTCACGCTATCAACTGCAACTTCAAACACCAATTCATCGTGCACTTGCATGATCATTTTGATGTCATCTCGGTCTTGAATCTCAGCATCGATCGCCAACATAGCTTTTTTAATGATGTCCGCCGCAGTGCCTTGCATTGGCGCATTAATGGCAACACGCTCCGCTGCTTTACGGCGCATCCCATTACTGGATTGAATTTCTGGCAGATAAAGCCTACGCCCGAATAACGTTTCCACATAACCTTGCGTGCGGGCTTTTTCTTGAATATCGTGCATAAATTGCTGCACCAAAGGATAGCGTTTAAAATAACGGTCAATGTATTCCTGTGCTTGATTGCGTGCAATGCCCAATTGACGTGCTAGCCCAAAAGCACTCATCCCATAAATTAGCCCAAAATTGATCGCTTTTGCACTGCGGCGTTGTTCACTGCTCACTTGCTCTAAACTTACGCCAAAAATTTCTGCCGCGGTAGCACGGTGGACGTCTTTACCCTGTGCAAATGCTTCGCACAATCCCTTATCGCCAGAAAGATGCGCCATAATCCGTAATTCGATTTGTGAATAGTCTGCTGCAACAATACAATTCCCCTTTTCTGCAATAAAGGCTTTGCGAATGCGTCGCCCCGCTTCATTACGAATAGGGATATTTTGCAAATTCGGATCACTTGATGACAATCGTCCAGTAATGGTTACCGCCTGATGGTAAGAGGTATGCACACGCCCCGTAGTAGGATCAATCATTTGCGGCAGCTTGTCTGTATAGGTTGATTTCAACTTCGCTAAGCCACGATGTTCAAGCAAGATACGAGGTAATTCATAATCCACAGCCAGCTCTTCTAGCACCTCTTCATTCGTGCTTGGTGCTCCTTTAGGCGTTTTTTTCAACACAGGCAACGCCAGTTTCTCGAACAAAATCATCTGTAACTGTTTAGTGGAAGCTAAATTAAATGGCTCTCCTGCCAGTTCATGTGCTTGTGTTTCCAGCTCGTTAAGACGTATGCTAATCTCATTGCTTTGCTGCAAAAGCCGTTCACAGTTTAATTTCACGCCATTTTGCTCAATGCGAGAAAGCACCAAGGCGAGCGGCATTTCAAGAGTGGTAAACAATGTTTTTAATGACGATTGTGCCTCTAGTTTTTGCCATAACTGCTGATGCAATTTCATCGTTACATCCGCATCTTCCGCAGCATATTCACTCGCCTTTGCAATCTCAATTTGATCGAATGTTAACTGCCCTTTTCCTTTACCTGCAATAGTCTCAAAACTGATGGTCTGATGCCCTAAATAACGTTTGGCGAGCTCGTCCATATTGTGCCGTCCTGTACTATCCAGTGTGTAGGACTCCAACATAGTGTCAAACTGCACGCCTTGCAATACCACGCCATAACGGCTCAAAATAGTGTAATCATACTTAATATTCTGCCCAACTTTAGCAATTTTCGGATTTTCAAAAATAGGTTTCAGCAAGGCTAAAGTGCGGTCAAAATCCAGCTGTGTTGGCACATCAAGATAATAATGCTGCAATGGCAAATAAGCCGCCTCACCATTTTCCAACGCAAATGACATACCCACAATGCGTGCTTGCATATAATCTAGCGAATTGGTTTCAAGATCGAGCGCAAACAATGCCGCCGCTGACAACTTCTCTCGCCATTCATCGAATTGCGCAGAGGTTAAAATGGTCTGATAACGGCTACGATCAATATTGACTTCGGCAACCGCACTTTCATTTTTATCACGTTCCGCATAGCCCTTCGCTGCCGCACTAACATTAATTGGCTTGCTCTCTGTGGCGGCATTACCTAACAAGTCATTCAACCAACGCTTAAATTCATAACGTCCAAACGCCTCGATTAGCCCATCCGTATCTTGGGGCTGCATAACCAATTGCTCATACAAAATCAGCAGTTCCACATCCGTTTTAATCGTTGCCAGCTGATAAGACAAATCCGCAAGCGATTTCGCATCGGCTAATTTTGCCCCTAGCGTCTTCGCACCACGAATTGGCAGTGTTGCGACCTGATCTAGGTTCGCATAAATATGCGCCATTGAGCCTAAGCCTTGCAATAGTGCAAGTGCGGTTTTTTCCCCCACACCCGGCACGCCTGGAATGTTATCGGAGCTATCGCCCATTAAGGCGAGATAATCAATGATTAACTGAGGCGGAATGCCATATTTTTCCTCTACGCCCGCACGGTCGAGCAAGGTATTGTTCATCGTGTTGATCAACATAATATGATCATCAACCAACTGCGCCATATCCTTATCCCCCGTACTAATCAGCACAGATTGACCGCACTTTGACGCCTGTACCGCCAGCGTGCCAATGACATCGTCAGCCTCCACACCATCCACCACCAATAACGGAATGCCCAATAGCTTAATCATCTGATGCAATGGCGCAATTTGCGCACGCAAATCATCGGGCATTGGCGGGCGGTGAGATTTGTATTGAGCATAAAGTTCATCACGGAAGGTTTTGCCTTTGGCATCAAACACGACCGCAATGTATTTCGGATTGGCCTGCGCAATCAGGCTTTTGAGCATATTCAACACGCCATACATCGCCCCCGTTGGCTCGCCTAACGAATTGGTCAATGGCGGGAAAGCGTGAAAGGCGCGATAAAGATAAGACGACCCGTCCACTAACACGAACGGATTTTCAGCAATTTTAGCACTCATGGGCAGTACTCAAAGATAATTCAACATTGCTGACTATCCTAAAGGATTTTGCCTTGTGAGTACAGATGAAAGAACACCGCACTTTTATGCAAAGTGCGGTCGGGATTATTTATTCCACGGCATTTTTTGCAGCAAAATCGCCATACCGCACCAGCCTGTTGCACCAGCGAAAATCAGCCCACAACCAATTAATAAGGTAAGTACCGAAAATCCGTGCGCACCAGCAAGGCTTAGCAGAGAGAACAGTGCCACAAGGCTGCCTGCGGCGAGTTGTACTTGACGCATCAGCGGTAATGTTTTCCTGTTGCTGGCAGAGATCACGGGAAAACCAGCTTGTTGCCACGCTTCAATGCCACCTTCGAGATTGTAAAGCTCAACGTGTGGGGCATGTTGTGCAATAATCGCACAGCCTTTTTCGCCACGTTTGCCTTTTTGACACTGAATCACGACTTTACGCCCTACGGGGATATGTGCGAGACTTTGCTCAAGCTGTGAAAGTGGCAGAGAACAGGCTTGCGGAATGTGGCTTGCGGCGTATTCATTTGGCTCACGCACATCAATTAATACCGCATTTTCCTTCTCAAGCCATTGCGTAAGGGTTGTTGCATTAACCGTTTGCATAGTTGCTCCTTTTATTGCTGTAAACGTTTATTGCTGTAAACGTTGATTATCGTGATAAATCACAGCACGTCCTGTGCGAGCAAATCCAAGTAGAGTAAGATTGTATTGTTGTGCCAGCTGCACGGCATAATCAGTCGCAGCTGAAATAGCGATTAACATTTCGATGCCGCATGCCACACATTTTTGCACCATTTCATAACTTGCACGGCTAGAAACGAGGACAAAGCCGTGTGGCTGACCACACTTTGCATGCCAGCCTAATAATTTATCCAATGCAACATGCCGCCCAACATCTTCGCGAATAGCAAGCAATTCACCTTGTGGCGAAAAAAACGCCGCTGCGTGCGTCGCACCGCACTTTTGTGCCAACACTTGCTGTTGCTGCATTTGTATGAGTATGTCATCTAATTGAGATAAAGAAAAGGTGATTGTTTGCTCAACGTCAGTTAGTGGACGTGTGACTTGGTTCAGCTGCTCCACACCACATAGCCCGCAGCCTGTTCGCCCCGTCAGTGTGCGTCGCTTTTCTTTAAGTGCCACAAAATAGCGTGTCGCCATCTCGATTTGCACCTCGAGCCCATTACATTGCGTCACAACATCCATGCCATAAACCGCACTTTTCGTATCAATAATGCCTTCCGCTAACGAAAAACCGAGCGCAAAATCCTCCAAATCTTGTGGTGTACACATCATTACCGTGTGCGCAATGCCGTTATAGACCAGTGCCACTGGCACTTCATTAGCAAGATAATCTGTTTGTGACAAAAGTGCGGTCGCGTTGTTTGATTGATAGCGGGTTATTCGTCGCTCGGTTAAATTTTGCACACCTTGTTCCTCATAGCGTGATCTATGTCAATATTTTCAATAAAATTCACCCTTTCATTGTAGCGCATTGTGAACTAGATTGCATAAATTGCGTTAAAATATTGCACATAGGCTTAATCAAGAGTACCATTGAGCCAATTTGTAATTTTACAATTTCGTTACAAATGCAAATACGAATTATTACTTTAACTCTACATTCCACAACATTAAGGAGTTCTTATGCAACTAAGCAGAAGAAAGTTCTTTAAAGTCTGTGCAGGTGGCATGGCAGGAACAACTGCCGCTGCGTTAGGTTTTGCACCAGCAACCGCATTAGCGGCACCACGTGAGTATAAACTCTTGCGTGCGCGTGAAACCCGTAACACTTGTACATACTGTGCTGTTGGCTGCGGTATGCTGCTGTACAGTTTGGGCGATGGGTCTATGAATGCCCGCGAAAAACTCATTCACATTGAAGGGGATCCCGATCATCCAGTGAGTCGTGGTGCGCTGTGTCCAAAAGGTGCTGGTGCATTGGATTACGTTAACAGCGAACGCCGTATGCTCTATCCTGAATACCGTGCACCAGGTTCAAAAGAGTGGAAACGCATTAGCTGGCATGATGCACTAACACGCATTGCGCGCTTGATGAAAGACGACCGCGATGCTAACTATATTACTACAAATGCTGAAGGCACCCCCGTTAACCGTTGGTTAACCACGGGTATGCTAATGGCATCTGCGGCAAGTAACGAAACTGGCTTGTTAAGCCAAAAATGGGCACGCTCTTTAGGGCTAATCTCCATTAACAACCAAGCGAGTATCTGACACGGACCAACGGTAGCAAGTCTTGCTCCATCATTTGGTCGCGGTGCGATGACAAATCACTGGTGTGATATTGCCAATTCAGATATGGTCATTGTAATGGGCGGTAACGCTGCTGAAGCACACCCTGTTGGTTTCCGCTGGGTTATTGAAGCGAAAAAACGTCGTGGCACAAAACTATTTGTGATCGACCCGCGTTTTAATCGGACTGCTGCAGTGTCTGATTTTTATTCGCCAATTCGTTCTGGTACGGATATTACTTTCTTGTCGGGTGTTATTCGTTATCTACTTGAAAACGATAAAATTCAGCACGATTATGTACGGGAATACACCAACGCAAGTTTCCTTGTGGACGAGGCCTTTGGCTTTGAAGACGGGCTGTTTACAGGCTATGATGAAACAACTCGACAATATGATAAATCCACTTGGAACTATCAATTCGATGAACAAGGTTTTGCAAAACAAGATAAAACCTTACAACATCCACGCTGCGTGTTAAATCTATTAAAAGATCACGTGTCGCGTTATACCCCTGAAATGGTAGAACGTATTTGTGGTGTAAAACAAAAAGACTTCTTATATTTCTGTAAAGAATTGGCAAAATGCAGTGCACCTGATAAAAATGCCACTATTTTGTACGCATTAGGTTGGACACAGCACTCTGTGGGTTCACAAAACATCCGTACTATGGCAATTATCCAGCTTTTACTTGGTAACATTGGTGTTGCTGGTGGCGGGATTAATGCGTTGCGTGGGCACTCTAACGTACAAGGTATCACCGATATGGGATTATTCCCACATATGATGCCAGGTTATATGCCTCTGCCAACGGATAAAGATACCAGTTTAGAAAAATTCCTTGAGCGGATTACACCGAAAAACACCCGTCCTGATCAAGTGAATTACTGGAAAAATACGCCAAAATTCTATATCAGTATGCTTAAAGCTTTCTTTGGCGACAACGCAACGCCTGAAAATGAATTTGGCTTCCATTACTTACCAAAAATCGACAATACATACGACCAATTTATGTTTGTTGATATGATGTATGAAGGTAAAGTCAATGGTTATCTCTGCCAAGGTTTCAACCCGATTGCGTCATTCCCAAATAAAGAAAAAGTGCGGTCGGCGTTAAGCAAACTAAAATTCTTAGTGGTAATGGATCCGTTAAAAACAGATACATCAGATTTCTGGCAAAACTTTGGGGAATACAATGATGTTAACCCTGAAGAAATTCAAACCGAGGTTTTCCGTTTACCAACAACCTGCTTCGTCGAAGAAGATGGCTCCATTGCTAACTCTGGACGTTGGTTGCAGTGGCACTGGAAAGGCTCTGATTCGCCAGAAGAGGCCAAAACGGATAATGAAATTCTATCAGAATTACGTCATCTTTTCCTCGAACTGTATGAAAAAGAAGGCGGCCCTGGCTTTGAACAAATCAAGGCGTATAGCTGGAATTACCGCAATCCACTTGAACCAACAGCAGAAGAGTTGGCAAAAGAAAATAACGGCTATGCTTTAGAAGATCTTAAAGATGCTAATGGCAATGTCATTTTGAAAAAAGGGCAATTGCTACCAAGTTTCGGTCTATTGCGTGATGACGGTACAACCAGTGCCGCAAACTGGATTTATACAGGTCAGTGGACAGAAGATGGCAATCTAATGGCTCGTCGTGATAATGCCGATCCGTCAGGTTTAGGCATTACACTTGGCTGGGCTTTTGCATGGCCAATGAATCGACGCACCATTTATAATCGTGCCTCGGCTGATGTCAACGGCAATCCTTGGGATCCTAAACGCCAATTAGTTAAATGGAACGGTAAAAACTGGAACTTTAACGATGTGGCTGACTACGGTACTGCACCACCAGGAAGCAATGTAACGCCGTTTATTATGCAACCTGAAGGAGTTGGCCGATTATTTGCTATTAACAAAATGGTTGATGGCCCATTCCCTGAGCACTATGAACCATTTGAAACACCAATCGGTACCAATCCGTTGCATCCAAATGTAGTGCAAAGCCCATGTGCTCGTGTATTACCAAACGATCGTGACTCTTTTGGTAATGCTGAAGAATTCCCTTATGTTGCCACCACCTATCGTTTAACAGAACATTTCCACTACTGGACAAAAAATGTATTGCTAAACGTTATCGCTCAACCAGAGCAATTTATTGAAATGGGTGAAGCATTAGCGAAAGAAAAAGGCATTAACAATGGTGATACGGTCAAAGTGTACTCTAAACGCGGTTATATAAAAGCTGTTGCTGTGGTAACTAAACGCATCAAAGAGCTACACGTTGATGGCAAAACAGTTCACACCATTGGCGTACCAATCCATTGGGGTTTTTCATCACTAGGTAAAAAAGGGTTCTTTGCAAATAACTTAACCCCGCCAGTGGGCGATGCAACAACCCAAACACCTGAGTTTAAAACCTTCTTGGTTAACATTGAAAAAGTGACGGAGGCTTAATATGGCTGTACAAACACAAAATATTATTAAAGCATCCGCCACCTCTAGCTTAACGCCTGCACCACGCACGCGTGATTTTGTGGCTGAAGTTGCAAAATTAATTGACGTGAGTGCCTGTATTGGCTGTAAAGCCTGCCAAGTGGCGTGTTCTGAATGGAACGATATTCGCGATACTCCAGGCAAATGTATCGGTAGCTACGATAACCCCATTGACCTGACTGCCAAATCATGGACGGTGATGAAGTTCAATGAAGTGGAAGAGAATGGTCGTCTAGAGTGGTTAATTCGTAAAGAAGGCTGTATGCACTGTGCCGATCCTGGCTGTTTGAAAGCTTGTCCATCCCCTGGCGCAATCATCCAATATGCCAACGGGATTGTTGATTTCCAATCCGATAAATGTATCGGCTGTGGTTACTGTATTTCAGGTTGTCCATTTAATGTACCACGAATCAATGAAGAAGATAATCGTGCCTATAAATGCACCTTATGTTCAGACCGTGTACAAGTCGGACAAGAACCTGCATGTGCCAAAACCTGCCCAACTGGAGCAATCCATTTTGGCAGCAAACAAGCGATGCTGGAATATGCAGAAACACGAGTGGCGGATCTAAAAAGCCGTGGGTATGAAAATGCGGGGATTTATAATCCTGAAGGCGTTGGTGGTACACACGTCATGTATGTACTACACCATGCTGATCGCCCAGAGCTCTATGCTAACTTGCCAAAAGATCCAAGCATTAGCCCAGTGGTGAGCTTATGGAAAGGCATTTTGAAACCGTTGTCAGGAATGGCAATGGGGGCATTGGCTCTCGCATCGGCTGCTCACTATATCGCTCTTGGACCGAATACTGAGTATGAAGATGAAGATAAGCCGCTTGATCCACACGATAATGACCACGGTAAGGGGGAATAATTATGGTCGATTTAAACACAAAAGTTCTCCGCCATAATCTCAAAGAACGCCTAAGCCATTGGTTGTTAGTGCTGTGTTTCTTTATGACCGCACTTTCAGGTTTATCGTTTTTCTTTGCAGATTTTGCTTGGATTGCAGAAATTCTCGGGACACCACAACTTGCCCGTGTATTGCATCCCTTTACAGGGTTAGTGATGATTGTCGCATTTTCTATCCTTGCAAAACACTATTGGCGAGATAATCTGATTGAAAAAGGTGACTGGCAATGGCTACTGAACGTAGTTGAAGTTCTCAAAGGCAACGAACATCATGTTGCTGATGTGGGACACTATAATATGGGGCAGAAATTACTTTTCTGGACACTTATTATGGCACTTGCTATTTTGCTGGTCACTGGTGTGATTATGTGGCGACCATATTTTGCACATAATTTCCCAATCCCAGTGATCCGTGTAGCATTACTTCTGCATGCAGTCAGTGCTATTGCTCTTATCTTAGGTATTATGGTACATATCTACATGGCAATTTGGGTTAAAGGCTCAATCCGTAGTATGGTTGAAGGTTGGGTTACCGCACGTTGGGCGAAAAAACATCACCCACGTTGGTATCGTAACGAAATTCTACCAAAACTCGAAGAAATGGAGCGTAACAAAGCACAAACTAAGGAAAATGTAGCTCATGAGCACACGCATTCTGCCAGAGAGCGAGATTAAGCAAGCGGCGGGGGAAATGCACACCCCGCCTTTACTGTTTGCTAATCCTAAAAACTTATATCAACGACGTGCAGCACGCCTACGACAACTCAGCGAAAATAGTCCATTGCAAGCCTATCTGCGCTTTTGTGCCGCATTAGCTGATGCACAATTAGCCGTTTTGAATGAGCAACCGTTAGCCACAGATGCACGTTTAGCAACACTGCCAGATGATGAACACCTCTGGCAACAAAAACCGCTGGATGTCACCACATTCAAACGCAACGATATATGGATCGCAATATTGCGTGCTATTTTGGCAAACGTCAAAAACGATGCTAATGACACCATTTTAGGCACAATAGAATGGTTAGAAAAAGCATCCAATACAGAGCTAGATGCCCTTGCTGATAAACTGCTCAGTGAAGGCTACCTACCCCAACAAAGTGATAAAGCCTTTTTCTTATGGGCTGCTTTATCGCTCTATTGGGTACAGCTCGTGCAGCAATTACCACGCCGTAAACACAGCGAAATAGGTGAGCAACGCCAAACTTGTCCTGTTTGTGGCTCAATGCCAGTTGCAAGCACTATTCACATTGGAGAAGCACAAGGTGCGCGTTATCTTCACTGTGGCTTATGTGAAAGCGAGTGGCACTTAGTGCGAGCATTATGCAGCAATTGTGAATCAGGAAAGTCGCTACATTATTGGTCTATTGACGGAGAAAATGCTGCTGTAAAAGCGGAAAGCTGTGACGATTGCCATAGCTATTTAAAAGTAATGTATCAAGACAAAGATGTTGACGTAGAAGCTATTGCAGACGATTTAGCCAGCCTGTTTTTAGATGATGAAATGGAACAGAAAGGTTATGCAAAAAGCACTGTGAACCCGCTACTCTTTCCTGCGGATTAATTTTTTATTGGCAATATATAAAGTGCGGTTACGTTTCCTAACCGCACTTTTTATTTTATAAGCTAAATGGTTTAACGTAAGGTAACATTCCCTTGCTTAGCATTTTGCGCAAGTCACTATTATAATTTGTACCTAATCCTTGAATTTGGAAATTGATACCAAACGCGTTGTCGTAGAACACCTCTTTATCGCTATTGCTCGTTGCATAATGACTTGAGGTAAGATAGCGTCTAGCACTGAACGTCACATTCCAACAACAGGTGTTGTACTGAATGCCTGCATATTGCTCCACAGGTTTGCCTAGTGCCACATCATGATAATAACGCCCCACAACCGCCCAGTTATCACTCAAATCCCATGCAAACGTTGCTCCGATTTGTTTAATATCTTGGTTGTAACGATTGATGCCATTGAGCAAGTTTTGATCGATATAATTTTTGGACGCATAGCGGTAAGTCAACTGCACGAGATTATTACCCGATGGATTGTATTCTAATGCCATATTCGCCAAAGACGTTTCACTTAATGTAGTATCGTATTGATAACTACCGCGCCATTCCCAATGTGGCGTAATTTTCCAATTTGATTCTAATGCCCAAGATGAAGATGAATGTCCACTGGTGCTGTTCACCGCACTTTCATCAACCTTAGAATCACGCAAGTAGTAAATTTGTCCAAGAGAGAGATTGAACCGTTCTTGTGCTTGGTTGTCAAAAAAGCGCGTTGTACCTCCCAATGTAACTTGGTTGGCAGATGCAATGCGATCGAGCCCACTATAACGACGATCACGGAACATTGAAAAATAATCTTGTTGCAACAATGCACTGTCATAGCCTAACCCCAGAAAACTGGAATTAACGCCTTGTGCACCAATATTGCTTTGATTTTTATAAGGGCGATACAAATATTGGGCATGCGGTTCAAATGTTTGCGAATAGCCTTTAAAGACGGTTTGATTGGTCAGTAGTACTGTTTCAAGATCCGCTTTAAATTGTGGCAACACACGACTGACCGCACTTTGCACTTCATACGCATTTGCGCCTTTGCCTTGTTTTTGGACATAATGTGTGGCATAAATTTTGCCTTGCACATTTAAACTGGCGTATTGATTGCTCAACGGTAAATTCAGCTCAGGCTCTACATGAAACCGCCATGCACTTGGCATCCGTTTGCTGTCGTTATCAAAATGGGCTGCTTGTGCATAAACAGCGTAATTTATCCCCCAAGGGTTGAGCTCGTTAGAATAATAGTGGAAATCAACCTGTGGCAACGCACGATATGGACCAATTTCCGCCACATCAAAAACTTGGAATTGCCGCCCTGAAATAGTGAGATTATAATTTGGTTGATAGTACCGCAGCTTAAATTGTTGTGTCGCATAGCCGTCAGTGCTACTTCCATATTGAGATACAAAATCACTGAAATAGCGTTTATCACTCACATGTGTGTAATCAACATTCAATCGCCAATCATTAGCAAATTGTGCAGCGTGTTGCCAATAAAATAAGTGGCGAGATTTATTTTCACCGACATAATCTTTGAGACGATCGTGGGCAAGATATTCGCCAGCAAGTTTACCCTGCCCAAATTGTGTTAAATAACGAAACTCACCCAATAATTGCATGCCCCGCTTGCTCATATATTTAGGCACAATGGTGGCATCATAATTCGGTGCAATATTCCAGTAAACAGGTTGCCCCCAACTCAGCCCATCGCGGCTTGATGAACCAAAATCAGGCATCAACAACCCACTACGACGACGGTCACCCAGCGGAAATTGCCAATAGGGCGTATAAAGCACGGGCACACCTAAAATACGAAAACGTGCGCCCCACATCTCCGCCACATCTTCTTGTAAATCTTGGCGGATTTCATTGGCTTCAATTGACCATGCATTATCATCAGGCAAACAAGAAGTGAAGCTGGCATGATACAACGTACGGTAACGCCCTTGCATTTGTACATTTTCCGCTGTGCCACGCCCTTGACGATCAACAAATTGATAATCAATATGACGAATATCGCTATCTTTACTATTCAAGTCAATTTTTGCATCTTGCCCTGTCAAGGAAATTAATTCATCTTGATAGCGCAATGCCCCGTTCACAAAGGCATAACGCTGAACATTTGCACCATTTTCGTGTGTTGCGATTTGAGCGTGCTGAGAATGCAAAGTGCGGTTACCTTGCTGAATGGCCACATCGCCACGATAGGTTGCCTGCATCGCATTTTGCATTTCCCCCTCATTGGCCTCAATATAAACAGGCAGTGTGTTCACATCGCCTTTCACTGTCTCACCCGTAAAGTGCGGTACACCCAAAAGACATTGCTGCCTCAAATCCGCATAGGCCAGGTTGCCATATAATGCACTACACACTAAAATGCTTAAAAGGGTAACTTGATTGCGTTTCATTGCATAACTCACGTTGATCAAATAAATAAAATTAGGTTGATTGTACAAGAAATTAGACCGTAACGCATATATTTCTTACCCCCTTATCTATACATTGAAACATTTTTCCTATCAGACAAATTATTGGCACATTTGAATTGATAAGGTTAGAATGAAGCAACTGTTTTACTCAAAAAGAAGGAAGGACTATGTCACAACTACAAGCACTACGCGAAATGACTGTTGTTGTTGCCGACACTGGCGACATTGACGCAATTAAAACCTATCAACCACAAGATGCCACCACCAATCCATCATTGATTTTAAGTGCGTCATCTCTCCCGCAATACGCCCCATTAATTGATGACGCGATTGCCTATGCCAAAGCCCAAAGCCAAAATAAAGCACAACAATTGATCGATGCTGAAGACAAATTAGCGGTCAATATTGGTTTAGAGATTTTAAAAATTGTACCAGGACGTATCTCAACTGAAGTAGATGCACGTCTTTCTTATGATACCCAAGCCACGGTGGAAAAAGCACGCCGATTAATCAAATTGTATAACGATGCGGGCATCAGTAATGAGCGAATTTTGATCAAAATCGCCTCTACTTGGCAAGGTATTCGTGCCGCAGAAATCTTAGAAAAAGAAGGCATTAACTGTAATCTCACACTGCTTTTCTCACAAGCACAAGCTCGTGCCTGTGCGGAAGCGGGCGTTTATCTCATCTCGCCATTCGTCGGACGTATTCTTGACTGGCACAAAGCAAACGGCGAGAAAAAAGAATTTGCTCCAGCAGACGATCCAGGCGTTATTTCCGTTACCGACATTTACCATTATTACAAAAAACACGGCTATGAAACCGTCGTGATGGGTGCCAGCTTCCGTAATGTAGGCGAAATTACCGAACTTGCGGGGTGTGATCGCCTCACCATTTCCCCTGCATTATTAAAAGAATTACAAGCCTCTGACGCGAAACTTGAGCGCAAACTTGAGTATAAAGGCGAAATTGTGGCTCGCCCAGACAAAATGACAGAAGCGCAATTCTATTGGGAGCACAACCTTGATCCAATGGCGGTAGAAAAACTTGCCGAGGGCATTCGTAAATTTGCCATCGACCAAGAAAAACTGGAAGCGATGTTAGCGGAAAAACTCTAACCGCACTTTAATGCCTCAACAAACAAAAAATCCCCACCGATTAGTGGGGATTTTATTAAAGTGCGGTCTAACCGCACTTTTATTTTGGTTTTACTCATGCTCTAATGGGGCTTGCACCATCAGTTCATTTTCTTCACTGGCAAGTAGCACGAGGTAGCGTTGATATTGTTTTAAAATATCCGCAATCAGCTCTTCGCGTGCCATATATTGAATATCATAACCAATACGTCCGTCGCCAAAATAGGTCACAGGTGCGTAAATTTGCTCGTGTTTCACATTCGGCACGGCAGCATCTTCCACCATGGCACTGGCAGTATCACGCGATTCAATGGTAACACCATAGATGAAATCGCGCATTACCCCTTTGTGGATATGCAACTCTATACTGCGTTGCTCGTCGTCTTTTTCCACAATGCTTGCTTGCAAGTGGTGTTTGTTGACCAATTCTGCAAGCAACTCGTTAAACGCAGGCTTGACGGTATTATCCATAAAGCTGTAAACATCATCTTCTTGATTTTGTTTAAGAATTTGCCCCAAGCGTTTTTTCCATTTCTCACCACTCCAAAATACTGTGGATTGATCCAAACGTGTATTGAAATAATTTTGATCCACGCGCAAACCTTGCAGCAGGCTAAAACACATCACAACCGTAATAACTGCAAATGGCAATGCCACCACAAGGGTCATCGTCTGAACGGCACCTAAACCGCCTGAATTCAGTAACGCAATGGCAAGCACGATCATAATCACACCCCAAAGTACACTTTGCCAACGCGGCATATCCGTCGTGCGGCCACTGGATGCGATATTATTTAATACAAAAATCCCAGAATCCGCTGAAGTGATAAAAAAGAGGGATAAAATTAACAGTGCCACAAGGCTGGTCACGGTCGGCAACGGGAAATAATCTAAAAATGAGAACAACAATGTTTCAGGGCTAGAGGTCAACGCACTCAATGCACCCGAGTGGGTGATGTCTTCTAAAATGGCACTATCACCGAAGATGGTAAACCATAACAAATTGAACGTTGATGGAATAATCAACACCCCTAAAATAAATTCACGAATGGTGCGCCCCCGTGAAATACGAGCAATAAATAGCCCGACAAACGGTGCCCATGAGAACCACCACGCCCAATATAGTACCGTCCAGCCTGTAAACCAATCAGCGTGATCGGTATCATAACTGAATGTACGAAAACTCATATTCACCAAATTACTTAAATAATAACCAATGTTTTCTGAGAATACGGACAAAAGATAAATAGAAGAACCTGTCACTAAAATAAAGATCATTAAGCTCAATGCGAGCCCAAGATTAATTTCACTTAAGCGGCGAACCCCTTTCCCCACACCTGAAATGGCAGAAATAATCGCAATACTGACCACTGTGATGATTATTGCCGCCTTCGTTCCCAAAGTGGCGTCGCTTAAAATTCCCACAGTTGATAGCCCAGCATTCAGCTGCGAAGCACCATAACCTAATGTTGTGATAATCCCGAATACTGTCGCAATAAGGGCTAAGGCATCAATTAAATGCCCCCAAAATCCATGAATTTTATCACGTAAAATAGGATAAAATGCCGAACGAATCGACAATGGCATACGGTAACGGAAACCAAAATAGGCTAACGATAACGCAATCGTGCCATAAATAGCCCAAGGATGAATGCCCCAGTGGAAGAAGGTGTAAAGCAGTGCATCTTTTTTCGGGTGAGCGGCCGTAATTGGCGAAACATAATGCATCAAAGGCTCTGCCACACCAAAGTACATCAAGCCCACGCCCATTCCTGCGGCAAATAACATTGCTATCCAAGAAATAAATGGATATTCAGGCTCTTCGTCATCACTGCCCAAACGAATATCCCCCAAGCGACTCATCGCCAGCAACGCCAGAAATAAAATAAAGAAACTGACGGATAAAATATAAAACCAGCTAAAATACATAAACGCATAATTTTTTGCCGAATCAAGTGCGGATTGCATCGCATCAGGCGAGAAAATACACGCCAATGCAATGGCGACAATAAAAATAAAACTGGGTACGAAAACGGGCATACTAAACGTTGTCCGTTTTCTTAATTCAGAAAACAAAATAGAACTCCTTTGATTAACAATCAGATGATTATGTTAGAAAATAGGATTTTTTTAGCACGAAATATAATAATTTATTTAAAAAAATAAATCAAATCACGCCCAAAATAGCAAAGTGCGGTGAAATATAAAAGTGTGGCCAAAGCCTGCATATCGCAGGCTGAGATTACGTTAAGAAATATTGATAAGAAGCCAGATCGGTGACATCTTGATACGCATAACCTAATTCTTCAAGATGATGCTGAAACACTTGTTCGGTGGCCTCGCTCATTTGGAATGCGCATAAAATATCGCCATAATCTGCACCGTGGTTGCGATAGTGAAACAGGGAAATATTCCACTGCGTACCTAGCAATTGCAAGAATTTGACCAGTGCACCTTTATGTTCTGGGAACACAAAACTGTACAATTTTTCACGCTCTGCGCTTGCACTGCGCCCACCAATCATATAGCGAATATGCGTTTTTGCGACATCGTCATCACTTAAATCATTTACATCGTAGCCTGCAAGGCGTAATTGTGAGATGATTTCTTGTTTCTCCTCATCCCCTCCACTGACGCGTACCCCAACAAAAATGCACGCATTGCGATGATTGGCATAACGATAATTAAATTCGGTAACCGCACGATCGCCTAAAATATGGCAAAATTTTAAAAAACTCCCTTTTTGCTCTGGAATCGTCACGGCTAACAGTACTTCTTGTTTCTCCCCGATTTCGCAACGCTCTGACACATACCGCAGGCTATGAAAATTCAAATTCGCACCCGAAAGCACATTTACCAGCGTTTCGCCTTCAATCGCATGCTGTTGAACGTATTTCTTTAACCCAGCAAGTGATAACGCCCCCGAAGGTTCGGCAATTGCACGCACATTTTCAAAAATATCTTTCACCGCAGCACAAATTTCATCACTATCGACGGTTATCACATCATCAAGATATTGCTGACAAAGGCGAAATGTTTCATCACCAATACGCTTGACCGCTACCCCGTCGGCAAACAAGCCTACGCGCGCCAAATCAACAGGTTCACCTGCGGCTAAAGCCGCTTTTAAACAAGCTGAATCTTTAGATTCCACGCCAATCACCTTGATTTGCGGCATTAATTGCTTGATCAACACTGCAACACCTGCCGCCAAACCACCGCCACCAACAGGCACAAAAATACGATCAATCTGTGGTAACTGTTGCAATAATTCCATTGCTAATGTTCCTTGCCCTGCAATCACCATTGGTGCATCAAAAGGGGGAATAAACGTCATTTTTTGCGTATTTGCCAACTCGATGGCTTTGGCTTTCGCTTCATCAAAATTGGCACCATAAAGCAACACTTCGCCACCAAAACCACGCACCGCATCAACTTTAATGCTCGGCGTATTTTGTGGCATCACAATCAGGGCACGCAATCCCAATTTTTTAGCCGACAGTGCCACGCCCTGTGCATGATTGCCCGCCGAAGCAGCAATCACTCCCGCCGCTTTTTGTGCCTCACTGAGCGAGGCAATCATTGCATACGCCCCTCGAATTTTGAAACTATTAACGGGCTGGCGATCTTCACGCTTAATAAAGATCTGGTTGTGAAAACGCTCAGATAGCTTGTCCATTTTTTGCACAGGGGTAACTTCCACCACGTCATAGACTTTAGCGGTGAGCACTGTGCGCAGGTAATCGTTACCTGAAAGTTGCACTGCAGCCATAGCTTAATCCTCTAATTTACGCTTATCACGCACTGCACCTTGGTCGGCACTGGTTGCCAGCATCGCATAGGCTTTGAGTGCTAAAGACACGCTGCGTTGGCGGTTTTTCGGCTTCCAACCGCACTTTTCTTGTTCCACTCTGCGCTGTGCTAACTCAGCTTCATCAACGTTCAATTCGATTTTACGATTTGGAATATCAATGGTAATCGTATCACCGTCACGAACTAAACCAATGGTGCCGCCATTTGCCGCTTCTGGAGAAACATGTCCAATGGAAAGCCCTGACGTACCGCCTGAAAAACGACCGTCTGTCAGCAGTGCACAGGCTTTGCCCAACCCCATGGATTTTAAATAACTGGTCGGATACAACATTTCTTGCATGCCTGGCCCGCCTTTCGGCCCTTCATAGCGAATCACCACCACATCACCTGCTTGCACCGCACCGCCTAATATGCCTTCAACCGCACTTTCTTGGCTTTCAAACACTTTCGCTCTGCCCACAAACGTTAAAATGCTCTCATCCACGCCTGCGGTTTTGACAATGCAGCCTTTTTCCGCCAAATTACCAGAAAGCATCGCCAAGCCACCATCTTGGCTATATGCATGGGCTTTATCACGGATGCACCCCAAAGTGCGGTCGTCGTCAACGCTGTCCCAACGACACGCTTGAGAAAATGCCTCCGTGGTGCGAATACCCGCCGGTCCTGCACGATAAAAATCGTGCACTTCTTGTGAAAGTGTGCGTTTGATGTCGTATTGTTCGAGCTGCTCTTGCAAACTTAAGCCCAATACCGTACGCGTGTGGCTATGTAGCAACTTCGCCCGATCAAGTTCACCTAAAATACCCATCACGCCACCTGCACGGTGCACGTCTTCCATATGGTATTTGTTAGTATTAGGGGCGACCTTGCACAAACACGGCACACTGCGTGATAGGCGGTCAATATCTTGCATCGTAAAATCAACCTCGGCTTCTTGTGCGGCGGCCAATAAGTGCAAGACAGTGTTGGTTGAGCCCCCCATGGCGATGTCTAAACTCATCGCATTATCAAAGGCCGCTTTAGTTGCAATATTGCGTGGCAATACGCTGTCATCATTTTCGGCATAATAGCGTTTGCACAGTTCCACAATCTGCGTACCCGCTTTCAAGAATAGGGTTTTCCGATCCGCGTGGGTAGCCAAGCACGAACCATTGCCCGGCAAACTCAACCCTAATGCTTCTGTTAAGCAATTCATTGAGTTTGCAGTAAACATCCCTGAGCACGAACCACACGTTGGGCATGCACTGCGTTCAATCGCCTCACTATCGGCATCACTCACGTTAGGATCCGCACTTTGCACCATCGCATCAACCAGATCGAGTTTAATGAGCTGATCAGACAATTTGGTCTTGCCCGCTTCCATCGGACCGCCTGAGACAAAAATGGTCGGAATATTTAAGCGCAATGCCGCCATTAACATGCCAGGGGTGATTTTATCGCAGTTAGAAATGCACACCATCGCATCGGCGCAATGGGCATTGACCATATATTCCACGCTGTCGGCAATCAGTTCTCGTGAGGGTAGAGAATAAAGCATGCCGCCATGCCCCATCGCAATGCCGTCATCAACTGCGATGGTATTAAATTCTTTCGCCACACCACCTGCGGCTTCAATTTGCTCGGCAACCAATGCGCCTAAATTGCGCAAATGAACATGTCCAGGCACAAATTGGGTAAATGAATTGACCACCGCAATAATTGGTTTTCCAAAATCATTTTCTTTCATTCCTGTCGCACGCCAAAGTGCGCGTGCCCCTGCCATATTGCGCCCCTGTGTACTGGTCGCTGATCGTAGTTTTGGCATACTCTTTCCTTTCCCACATGTTGATATTAGTAAAACCGCACTTTACGCTGTTTCGATAACGCGTTCAATACCAAATAATTTTACCAGTTGATTGGTTAATAAGTGCAAAGTGCGGTCACTTGACACGGTCAACGTCATCTCCACTTTGTTATTGTTTAATTGCATCGTCATCGCTTTGACACGAAATCCACGATGGCGCACCACCCGCAAAATCCGCTCCAGCGTTTCAGGTCGCCATACCGCTGTAATACTGAGTTGGTATTCGCTCATTTTACACTCCAATATCTTCCAACATATCTACATTGCACGCACCTGGCGGCACCAACGGCCATACATTTTCATCGGCTGGAATGCACACATGCAACAAATATGCCCCTTTAGCATTCAATAACCGCTCTAATGCCGCATCCACCTCACATCCTCGTTCGATGCGTTCGCCAGCAATCCCAAACGCACTAGCAAGCGTCACGAAATCAGGATTATCGTCTAAAATCGTCTCACTGTGGCGTGCATTGAAAAAGAGGCTCTGCCATTGGCGCACCATGCCAAGACGTTGATTATCTAACAACACGATTTTGATCGGTAAATTGCCACGTTTGATTGAGCCAAGTTCTTGAATATTCATCATAAATGACCCATCCCCCGTGAGCAAAATCACATCGTCATATGGGCGTGCCTTTTGTGCTCCCACCGCTGCGGGCAGCCCAAATCCCATTGAGCCAAAGCCTGCGGAGGTGATGTAATTTTTCGGATCAAAATGACGCATATGCTGTGCTGACCACATTTGATGTTGCCCCACATCGGTGGTGATGACCGCACTTTGCTTTTTCTTAGTCGATAGGGTATTGAGTAACCACCATGGATTAATCGGCTGCTCACCTTGATTTTGCGCATAACAGAAATCCCCTTCACGCTTAAACGCTAAAATCGCCTCTCGCCATGGGTCAATATCCAGCGGAATAGACAACGCCTGTGCGGCTTGAATCAAATCGCCCCGCAAGGCAACGTCTGCTTGGCGTAATTTATTGATCTCGGCGACATCAATATCCACGTGGATTACCTTAGCATAAGGTGCAAATGTCTCCAGTTTGCCCGTGACACGATCGTCAAAACGCGCCCCCATCACCAACAATAAATCACATTCATGCACCGCATGGTTTGCCGCCTTTGTGCCGTGCATACCGATCATCCCCATATAATACGGATTGTCAGGTGGAATCGTACCTAAGCCTTTAATGGTCGATACCGATGGCATTTGCGTGACATGTAGCAACTCTCGCACCGCACTTACACCATCGGCCATACCCACACCGCCGCCCACATAAAGCACTGGGCGTTTGGCATCTCTTAATAATTGTTTGGCTTGCATGAGATCGGCATCTAAAAGTGCGGTTGGTTTTTCTTGCGGTTTGACAATCGGCTGGGCGGTGGTTTGGGCAAACTGGACATCTTTTGGCACATCAACCAACACAGGCCCTGGTCGCCCGTTTTGCGCCAGATAAAAAGCCTGAGCAAGCACCTCAGGCAATTCATCAATATGCTGCACAATAAAACTATGCTTGGTGCACGCTAATGACAGCCCCAACACATCTGCTTCTTGGAACGCATCTGTGCCAATAAAAGGGGACGCAACTTGCCCAGTGATGGCCACCACGGGGATAGAATCCATCATCGCATCGCCTAAGCCTGTTACCAAATTGGTCGCCCCTGGGCCTGAAGTGGCAATGCACACCCCCACTTTGCCACTGGCACGCGCGTAGCCAATGGCTGCCATTGCCGCACCTTGTTCATTTCGACAAAGCAAATGATCAATCCCTGAATCATAAATGGCATCATACACCGGCATAATAGCCCCACCTGGATAGCCAAATAGCGTACTCACGCCATGAGCTTTCAGGCTAGCTATAATAAGCTGGGAACCGTTCATCTCTCCTCCTAACCGCACTTTTCGTTTTTATTTTATATAAAAAAACCCTCGCAGAAGCTGCGAGGGTTAGTTAAACACGTCTTAAACCGAATTTAAGCATAACACTCGCGTTTGGCGATAATAATCACCAAAATGCGAATAATGCTAATAATTCGGATTGCTTTCATCATAATTAAACTGTTTTTAACACAATGACATATTGATACCACATTTAGAAAAAATAAAAAACATTTTTTTTCATTCCCAAAAAAATAACGATAAAAATGCCTACGAGATCACATAATTGACGTAAAGATAATAATCCGCATTCTTAATGCAATTATTTTTAGGCAAAATAATGTGACGATGGTAAACAGGAGTCTGTATGAGCGCATTAATTAAACAATTAATCAATATTGTTGGGGAAAAGTATGTTTTAACCGAGCCGACTAAAACACTACCTTACCGTAGCGGTTTTCGTTTCGGACAAGGCAAAGCCTTAGCTGTCGTTAAACCTGGTACATTGCTTGAACAATGGGCGATCTTAAAAGCCTGTCATCATGCTGATGTTATTGTCATCACGCAAGCTGCAAATACGGGATTAACCGGCGGCTCTACGCCTGATGGTAATGAATATGATCGTGATATTGTGATTGTCAGTACACTACGTCTTGCCCACATTCAACTTATTAATGATGCCAAACAGGTTATCTGCCTGCCAGGAGCGACTTTATTTCAACTAGAAGCTGAACTGAAAAAACACCAACGTGAAGCACATTCTGTGATTGGCTCTTCTTGTCTTGGTGCATCAGTATTAGGTGGGGTCTGTAATAATTCTGGTGGTGCATTAGTACAACGCGGACCTGCTTACACCCAAATGGCACTTTATGCTCAAATCAATGCAGAAGGCGAGCTGATGCTTATCAATCACTTGGGTGTGAACTTGGGTGAAACGCCAGAGGAGATTTTGACCAACCTCGAGCAGCAACGTTATGATGCAACGGATATTGAATACAACCATCAATGTGGGCATGATCACGGCTACCACACGCATGTGCGTGATGTGGATGCCAACACGCCCGCACGCTTTAATGCTGATCCACGGCGACTTTATGAAGCCTCAGGCTGTGCCGGTAAGCTGATGGTCTTTGCCGTGCGACTTGATACCTTTCCTTTGGAAAAAAACACGCAAGTGTTTTACATCGGCACCAACGACACTGCCGAACTTGACGACATCCGTCGCCATATTCTGCAAAATTTCAAACAGCTACCCGTTTCTGGAGAGTATATCCACCGTGAGGCGTTTGATGTGGCAACGATTTATGGCAAAGATACTTTTTGGGCAATTAAAACACTCGGGACGAATAATCTACCCAAACTATTCGCATTGAAAAACAAAGTCGATCGCCTGTGTAGCAAATTTTCATTTATGCCAGCACACCTCTCCGACCGCACTTTACAATTTTTAAGTCGCTTTTTACCACAACATTTGCCTAAAAAAATGCGCCAATATCGGGATAAATACCAGCATCATTTAATTTTAGCAATGGCAGGAGACGGTATTGAGGAAGCAAATGCCTTTTTGAACGACTATTTCGCCAGCAAAGCAGGGGATTTTTATGTGTGTGATGCTAAAGAAGCACAAGCTGCCATGTTGCACCGCTTTGCCGTCGCGGGTGCTGCCGTGCGTTATCGCATTGTTCATCACAAAGACGTTGAAGATATTGTCGCCCTTGATGTGGCACTACGTCGCAACGACCGTCAATGGTTTGAAACGCTGCCAGCGGAGATTGATCAGCACTTCATCCATAAACTCTACTATGGGCACTTTTTCTGCCACGTGTTCCATCAAGACTATATCGCCAAAAAAGGGGCTAATGTGCATCAAATAGAAGAAGAAATGCTCAAATTGCTCGACCAGCGTGGTGCAGAATACCCCGCCGAACACAATGTAGGGCATCTCTATCAAGCTAAACCTATTTTGAAAAAATTCTACCGTGATCTTGATCCAACAAACAGTTTCAATCCTGGCATTGGTAAGACGTCAAAACGCAAACATTGGCAATAAAAAAACCGCACTTTAACACAAAGTGCGGTCTAAAATATGGCGGTGAGAGGGGGATTCGAACCCCCGATGCACTTTCGCGCATACACACTTTCCAGGCGTGCTCCTTCAACCACTCGGACATCTCACCGAAATCGTTCGATTAGGGCAAGGAATATAAAGATTATTGCTTTCTGCGTCAAGTATTTTCTCTCATATCGATTAATATGACGTCATAAAACTCTGTCATCATGACCGCACTTTTCACCTAAAAATCATAGCGTAAAAATAGTAACTTTACTAAAATATCACTCAAAAAAATCATTATGGGGAAATTATGCACAATTTGGATAAATTAATTAATTCGTCGATTTTAGCGACATTTTTTATCGGGCTAGGTTGGTCTGTTGCCTATGTTTATGGTTGGGCACAATCGTATTATTACGGTTATCCTTGGGAGCTAGTTGATGTGGGCATCGCCAATATTGCACGCAGCATTGGCTATGTGTTATTTCTGTCTTTTATTGCGGCCATTCTCTACCTGTTAGGGTTAGCATGCTTACTCTTTGTTAAACCGCACTTACCAAGTGTTGCGGTAAAGGTGCTAAGAACCTTTATTTTCTGCACAATTTTAAGTGCGCCCATTTTGATTCAAATTTTTCTCTTTATGCACCGCATCAATTATCTCTTTATTGGGCTATATCTTTCCTGTGCGCTTTCACTGTCCATTATTTTTCGTAATAAACTGAAAAGTATCAATAATACCGCACTTTTAACGGCCATTCAGAAACGTAAACTGAATATGGTTTACACTGCACTATTCTGCTATTGCTATTTCGTCATCTCAGCATTTATGGTGGGCTACTATCGCCCGTTATTTCGTGTAGAGTATCCCGTTTTAACTCTCGCTCAAAAGCGTTACTATGTGTTGGCAAAAAGTGACGATAAACTCATTTTGACCCGTTCGCTAGAACATGAAAACACTACGTTTTATCTCACACCTTGTGCTTATCACCCTGAAAACTTATGTGCCTTTACGATGACGAAAACACACTTATCAGAACGCGATTAAAAGTGCGGTTGACCGCACTTTTCATATTGATTATTCATCATCTGTTTCATTTTCGAGTGCACGCTCAACTGCACTGACAATGGTCATATGCACTTCACTCGACATCAACGCACGCAAAATCAAATTAAGCTCTTCCACTTTGGTTGGATTTGCCTGATCATTATCAAGAAAATAACCATTGTCTTTCAAGCTCGCAATAAATGTTGAAAATACCGCTTTGTCGAAAAACTCTGGCGCATTAATGCCATGCAATACCGATAATCGTTGTGCGACCGATTGACTTTCACGCTCTAGGCGATTACGCGAAATCGTCGGATCAGCTTGTAAGAAATTCAACGTAATATAGTAACGCTGCATAATTTCGCGTACATTTGCCGCCAATAGTTGGAGACTGCGAATACGGCGTTTATTGATCGCGAGCAATGTTTCACGTCGCACAATGAGTTCTTGACGTTCGAGCTCATCAATCAACTGTTTTACCACGCGCTCAACATCATCTGGCTCAAAGTCTAAGAATAGCTCTGCTTTCAAAAATGGATACAGTTTCTCAATACCTTTTAATAACAGCCCTTGTGCAATGGCTTCATGGTGCATTACAATCGAGGCTATTAACGATGGTAATACAAATAAGTGTTTAATATTATTACGATAATACGTCATCAATACCGCAGACGCACGCTCAAGTCGGATAATCTCCCCGAAATTATCTTGTTCGACAATAATACCAACTTTATCCAAGCTGAGTACATGTTCTAACATCTCTTGTGGCGATTCTTGTGGCACAATCACATCGTGGCTATAACGCACATTCGTTAGCAATTGTTGGTAACACGTTAATTGCGATAATAATTGCTCACGCGTCAACGCACGCTGACGGGAAGACAGCAGGATTGTACCGATTAAATTCATTGCATTAATCGCAGCTGCATTATTAATATTACGCATTACGTCCGTTGCAATGTTATCCACAATTTGTGGTAACCATGTTTTACTTTCCTCTTGTGCTTGCGGCTCTTTCCAATTTGGGTAATGCGTATTTAAATAGCTATTTAAGGTAATTGGTTCGCCAAAATTCACATAACCTTTTCCCATATTGCGTAATTTTTTAATCACACGTAATACCAAACCCGCACTTTCTTTTTCTTTTGCCACACCACGTAGTTCTTTGGCATAAGTATCCACTTCTAGCACGTGTTCATAACCAATATACACTGGCACAAGGCTAATTGGACGAGTATGCCCCTCCAGTAAAGCCTGCAACGTCATTGATAACATTCCTGTTTTGGGTGCAAGCAAGCACCCTGTTCGCGAACGCCCGCCTTCGATGAAAAATTCAACCGAATAACCTCGCTGAAACAGTTCTGAAAGATATTGCCGAAATACGCTCGAATATAAGCGATTGCCGCTGAATGTACGACGAATGAAAAATGCTCCCCAGCGACGAAAACGTCCGCCAACAGGCCAAAAATTCAGATTAATACCCGCAGCAATATGTGGTGGGAATAAACCTTGATGATACAACACATAAGAAAGTAGCAAATAGTCAATATGGCTACGATGGCACGGAATATACACCACCTCATGCCCTTCAATGGCAAGTTTTCGCACTCTATCTGCGTGTTGCACTTCGATACCACGATACAGTTTATTCCATAACCAGCCTAAAAAACGATCCGCCATACGCAAACTTTCATAACTCATATTGGCGGCAATTTCGTGCAGAATCGCTTGCGCATTCTGATAAGCCTTAGCTTCATGAATTTTTTTGGTTTTGGCTTCATCTAATATTGCACGTTGTACCGCGTCAGATTGCAAAATTTTACTAAACATCGCTTGGCGATTCGGTAAACGTGGTCCAGTCGTTGACATGCGTTGCTTGGCGAAATGAATTTTCGCCACTCGTGTTAATTTGCGTGCAATTTCATCATCATTGCCCTGCACTTGCACCATATCACGCATCGCCACAGCAGGTGAAAATCGCACAAAATTATCACGCCCAAACCACAAAATTGCCCATAATTTTTGTAACGGACCTAAAAAGCGTAAATGTGCAACTTTCTTCTCATACCCTGGTGCACGCCCCCACAATACGGAAACAGGGACAATTTGCACATTAAGCTCATGACTTTCACGTTGTAATTCAAAGTAACGCGAGAAAAATTCACGCACATTTTGATCAACGTGTTTTGATTTAAAAAAACGCCGTCCTTTATCTAAAAAAACATAACGTGGCATCTGCATACCCGCAATGTCATTCATCTCTAGCGGATCTGGTAGCCCCAATTGCTGACAATTTTGTTGTAAAATCAATAAATCAGTTTGTGACGTGTATGGTAATAAATAAACGACTGGATTGCTCGTATCCAGTTCTAACTCTGCTATGGGATCATTTGGAATAGGGCTCGTTTTGACCAAAAAAGACAATACAAAACGTATCATTTCACGATAAAGCGTCAATAAAACAGACATATCAAATCCATACCATCAAGATGAGAAATAAAAAATGATTTTACTATAAAAAATCACTGTTTGGGATAAATAATGCCCCTGACCGCACTTTGTGCTTTTTTTCGTGAACTACTGCACAGAAAAGGCAATATATTTGTACAAAATCTCATTGCACATCTCTCTATTCTGTATATAATATCAGTAAAACTGTATAAACGAACAGGATCAACTATGGCTTCTAAAATACTCACTCCACGTCAGCAACAAGTGTATGATTTTCTTCGTGAACATCTTGAATCGACGGGTATGCCGCCAACTCGCATGGAAATTGCCAGAGAACTTGGTTTTCGCTCTGCTAATTCTGCCGAAGAACATCTCAAAGCATTAGCGCGCAAAGGTGTCATCGAAATTTTATCGGGCACTTCACGCGGCATTCGTCTCCTACTGGAAGATGATACCCGCACACCGGAGCAAGAAGAAGAGGGACTACCACTGATCGGGCGGGTGGCCGCAGGTGAGCCTATTTTGGCGCAAGAACATATTGAAAGCACATATCAAATTGATCCAAACATGTTTACGCCCCAAGCGCACTTTTTACTGAAAGTGTATGGTATGTCAATGAAAGATGTCGGAATTATGGACGGTGATATGCTTGCCGTGCATCGCACTAAAGATGTGCGAAATGGTCAAATTGTTGTCGCGCGTATCGACGATGACGTGACCGTAAAACGGCTTGAGAAAAAAGGCTCAACAGTCTATCTTCATCCAGAAAATGACGAGCTTTCTCCCATCGTGGTGGACTTACGCCACCAATCATTAGAAATAGAAGGTATTGCTGTTGGCATCATTCGTAATAATGCATGGATGTAATGAATAAAAAGCGTGTCATTAAGTCCAAAACACGCTTTTTATGAAAGTGCAGTTAGCGCAAGGTAAAATCAATGGGTACCGTAACTAAACTATTCATGCCAGCAGGACGTGGACCAACAGGTCTCGCTGCATTCACGGCTTGCAGTGCCAATTTATCAAGTTCAGCAAAGCCCGATGATTTCGCAACACTCGCTCCCGTTATCGTACCATTTGGCGATAACGTAAAGCGAATGATCACTTTCCCTTGTTGACGCATCATTTTTGCACGTTGTGAATAACGTTTATTACGTTCAATCTCTCGGCGTAATTGACGGCGATAATCGTCGATCTGTGCACCACCTTGCCCAATGACAGCTTGATTACTGCTTTTCGCACCTGCCGCCAAACTTGAGTTGGCTTGATTTGGACTATTCACTGTCCGCTCACCAGAAACCGCACTTTGTGTTTTTTGCTTAGTGGGTTTTTCCTGCACTTTTTTTACTGGCTTTTTAGGTGCTGGCTTTGGTTTTGGCTTCGGATTTTCTTTCTTTTTTTCTACTTTAGGTTTTTCTACAGGTTTTGGTAATACCGTTGGATCTGGAATTTCCTCTTTAGGCTCTTCTTTAGGCTGCTCCTCAGGTTCTGGGTCAGGCTCTGTTTGCTCCTGTACAACAGGCTCAGGCTGCTTTTGCGCTTGAATCATTGCCATCACCATCTCCATTGAAATACTGTCACTGGGATTTTGTACAGCAATGCCGTTTATACTTTGATCATCGGTGTTCGCTATCGCCATAATCACAGCAGAGGCAACCGCCGAGTGCAGCAACAAAGATCCTGCAAAACCAACAAGCGAACGCCCTTTCATATTACTGCCCTTCTTCCTTAATGGTCACAATAGCCACATTTTTAATCTCATATTTTGAGAATAAGTTGGTTACATTCACAAATTGCTGAAATGGCGTTGCGGCATCAACTTTTAGTGTCACTTTTTGACTTTTATCCCACTTAGCGATCTCTTGCTCTAATTGTGCATGATCAATCGGTTTGTCATTAAAGTACCATTTTCCATCGTCAGTAATGGTCAACAATTTCGCCAAATCATCTGCTTTCATCGTAACATTATGGCTTGATTTTGGTACATTAACTTGAATTTTTCCTTGTGTAATAAATGATGCAGTCACCAACACAATAGCAAGCAATACCAGCATAATGTCAAGGAAAGGGACAATATTAATTTCATCAAATTTTTTCATCTAGCCCCTCTCTACCGCACTTTTTGCTGTTCTTGTAAGGCATACCACTTCATTTTATTGACATCCACCTTGCGATTAAGGCCGTTATAAAACACCATTGATGGGATCGCAACCAAAATCCCTACCGCAGTGGCTTTTAACGCAAGCGATAAATTCACCATAATTGATGCAGCATCAATATCGCCGCCAGCTTGCCCCATCGTATAGAAGGTCAATAAAATGCCAATTACTGTGCCTAGCAAGCCAACATAAGGCGCATTCGAGCCAATAATGGCAATTGGGGTTAAATTGCGTGTTAAGTCGATTTCAAGATCGTGGATAGTGGCATAATTCGCTACATTGACGCTGGAAAAAAAGAGGATTCGTTCAATCACTTTCCACACCATAATAAAACTCATCAATGCCAGTGTGCCTAAAATAATATAATCCGTATATTGCTCTAAAAACTCAAATAGTGCGTCCATAGCTGCCTCAAACAAACCGAAATCTTATTGATAATTAGTTTCATTATTATATCAGTACAAATGAAAGGCGCAATGTTAATCGCATTTTTTGCTCAAAACTAACGCAAATTCAATCAAAGTGCGGTTAATATGATACATTCAACCTAATCTATGCATTAGCATTAATTAACATCAGTCCATTAGATTGTGGCAATAATAAGAAATAATGGGGGGATAATAAAAAAGTGCGGTCAAACCGCACTTTCATTATTCTTCTTCAAGTTCTTCTTCGGGTACATAAGGGCAGGTTGAAAATCCTGCACATTGATAGGCCACACAGTAACCGATAACGCCAGACATCGCCAGCACAACACCGATATAGCCCCACGGACCAATAACCTTCATTGCACTTAGTAAACATAGCAATGCACCAATAATAATTCTAATTGCACGATCTGGACGACCGATATTTTTTCGCATAAATACCTCCTTTAGGCATTGGGGCAAAAGCCTCGAAAGGTGAAAAGTGAAGTGTTTTATACTTTTATCTAAATTCTTTTTAACCTGTTTATAACAACCTTGTCAATTATTGAATACGCAAATTGCGAGCAAGATCAACTAATTTCACTAAATGTTACAAGCACTTTAAAACCGCTGGGCTCACGATTAGTGTAATGAATGGTAAATCGATGCAATTGTGCAATTCGCTCAACAATAGATAGACCAAGCCCTGCTCCTTTTTCATTTTGACCAGCAGGACGGTAAAAACGATGCCCTAATTTTTCAATATGTTCATCTGCCACACCGTCGCCATTATCTTGTACGATGAATTGCCGTTCATCCAAAATAAGGTCAATATGGCTATAATTTGGGCAATAATTAATCGCATTATTAATTAAATTCCGTATGAGTACTGTCAATAGCACTGGCTGCCCTTGCACAGATGGTGCGTCATGCTCAATGAAATCGATCGTAATCTGTTTTTGTTCAGCGAATGGCATTTCATGTACAATGACGTCATGAATCAGCTCTCCCCAATTAATCGTAACAGTGTCAACTAACTCATTCACATGATCTAAGCGCGACAACATCAGCAATTGCTCAATCAATTGGCTCGCCCGCTCAACCCCATACGTCAGTTGATGCAGTGCTTGTTGACGTACACGATCTGGGCAGTTGGGCAATTGTGCGATTTCTGTTTGCACACGAAGTGCAGTTAAAGGACTGCGTAATTCGTGAGCCGCATCAGACGTGAAACGACGCTCTCGTTCGAAGAGGTGTGCTGTACGTATGATAAAGTGATTTAAACTCGCTACAAGTGGTGTGATTTCGCTTGGTAGATGTGCATTGTCTAACGGCGAATTGTCTAGTGGTGAACGTTGATGAAGCTGTTGTTGTAATCGCTTCAGTGATTTTAATTCAGCATTAACGACGAAAAAAATCAGCAAAAGCAAGATCGGTAAGCCCGCAAGCCAGATCCATAGTTGCCCCAAAACCAGCTTTTCTACTAGGTCATCTCGATAATCTTGCGCTTGTCCGACTGCGATAAACAGCCGCCCTCGTTGCGTAGGCAACCAAAATACACGCCAAGATTCGCCATTAATCTGCTGTACACCAAAGCCTTTTTTCGGCTTAAATTGCAAAAAATTGCCTTGATCACCGTCGCTAAATAGCCTATCACCTTGTGCATTAAACAGTGCAAAGCTAATTGCGTCATCATCACCATGGTATTTTTTATGTAAAAATCGTCCAGGAGGGGGGAGAGGACGAGAAAAACGATCGTGTAAATTAGAACTTGCAAGCCGCTGAGCAAATAAAATTTGTTGTCGATCAAACACTTTATCCGCTTCTTCTTTTGCCGTAAACCAAGCTACTGCACTGGCGACAATCCATAAAAGCAACGTCGCAAGAGACAGTATAAGAATCAACCGCAAACGTAAACTAGTTTTCATTGCAATTTCCTAAACGATAGCCTATGCCATGAACCGTTTTAATAAGTGTATTACCCAGTTTTTTACGCAGGTGGTGAATATGTACTTCTATCGCATTACTACTAACTTCACTGTTCCAATTGTGTAACTTTTCTTCAATGAATGTGCGGGTTAACGTGCGGTTTTTATGCTGTAGAAACAGACTTAATACCTGCCACTCCATCGCAGTCAGTGCAATATCTTTACCATTAACGCTGACACGATAGTTTTGACGATCAACACGAATATTGCCATATTCTATTATGGGATGAACCGTCCCTGTCCGTCGCCGAATCAACGCCTCAAGACGAGCTACTAGTTCTGTCAGTGCGAAAGGTTTGCATAAATAATCATCAGCACCTTGTTTCAACCCTTCTACACGCTGATCGATACTATCTCGTGCAGTAAGAATAAGTACTGGTGTATCATCGTGTTTTGCACGCCAGTGGCGCAAAATGTCAATACCATCCATTTCGGGCAATGTCAAATCCAATACTACTGCGTCATAAGGCGCACTCATCAGTGCATGAAAACCTGTTTTTCCACTGCAAAACCAATCTACACTAAAACCAAAGTGGGTTAGCCCAACGTTGATTCCATCACCAATTATCTTATCATCTTCGATGACTAAAATTCGCATCTAACACTCTACATAAAAGTGCGGTCTAACCGCACTTTAGTTTAATTTGTGGATGTTTGCTTCATGACATGGTGAATATACAGCGTCGTTTTTCCCCACGATTTATCCACTTTGCCGACCAATTTCACTTTATCTGTAGGCTGAACAGTTTGCCCCGCCCACGCACGCTTATCAATTTTGACGCTTGCCTCGCCAGCATCATCTTTGAAGGTAAACTCATCACGCCCTGTCTGTGCAATAATGCCTCCCTCTAACACCACCATGCTGTGATCATTTAGCGTGCTTATTTTATCACTTGGCGTAACCTGATCTGTGGCGACAAACCCACCTCGTGCTTCTTTGTGTTTAGGGTCATGCTTTCGCTCATGCTTGTGTGCTTTTGCTACCTTAGGATACGGCTGTGCCTGAGGTTCTGGTAAGTTCGTCTCTGATGCTGCCCACACCGCATTAGCCGTAAACATTGATAACATCATTGATGCTAATAATACTTTTTTCATTGTAATCTCCTATGCCTTATTTTCAATCCCATTGATTGACAGGAGCATTACAACAAAAAAATCTTAATAAAATCTTAAGATACGACAAAATCGAACTGTTTGCCTAAAAATTGTGCGATGCTCGGTTGATTATTATCGCCAATAGTACATGTCGCGTGTGTTTTAACCGCACTTTCAGCATTGCCCATTGCCACACCAAGCCCCACCTGACTCAACATGCTCAAATCGTTATGATTATCACCAAAAGCGATGACCTGATGCGGTGAAATGTGCCACGATGCGAGTAAAGAAAGCAATCGTCGCCCTTTGGTGTTGCCATAACTTGCAATATCAACCCGATCGAACCACGACCATTCACAACTAAATTGATCTTCAGGTAGCGTATTAACCACCTTTTGCATCAACGTTGTGTCAGGGTCACTTAACACAAATTTCCAGATGGTTTCCCCACCAGCAAGCGGCTCATAAAAACTGGTAAGCTGGCGTAATTGCGGGCGTTCATTGACAGGGCAACTCGTCGCCCATTGTTTAAATTTCGCCATATGCGAATTGATCTCACAAAATGCCATTTCATCACGCGTGTACATCAATAGATGAATGCCAAATTGTTCATTTAATGCGATAATTCGCCGACATTGCGCCCATGTGAGAGGATTGGCACTCAGCACTTTTTCCTGTTGATAATCATAGAGATAGGTTCCATTACAGCAAATAATAGGGGTATCTAAACCAAGCTGAGCATGGTAAAAACGTGCCGCCGTATGATGTCGCCCAGTGACCAGCACGACCTTTATCCCAAGCGACCGCACTTTAGCTATCGCACGGAGATTCTCGGGCAGAATATGCCCTTGCGAATTTAATAATGTACCATCTAAATCAAACGCAACGACTCGATAATCCATTTCATTCTCCTAAACACCACGCTGGCGCACAATTTCAAACAAGCACACGCCCGTTGCGACGGATACATTGAGTGATGACACACTGCCAGCCATCGGAATACTGATAAGCTCATCACAACATTCTCGTGTTAAACGACGCATTCCATCCCCTTCTGCCCCCATCACCAACGCAATGGCACCCGTCAGTGTCGCTTGATACAAAGTTTGCGTGGCCTCCCCAGCGGTTCCCACGATCCAGACATTGTGCTGATGTTGTAATTCACGTAACGTACGGGCTAAGTTTGTTACACGAATTAATGGCACCGTTTCTGCCGCCCCACACGCCACTTTACGGGCTGTGGCATTAAGCTGTGCGGATTTATCTTTAGGCACAATAACCGCTGTTACGCCAGCCGCATCAGCACTGCGTAAACACGCCCCTAAATTATGCGGATCAGTTACGCCATCTAAAATCAATAAAAATGGCTTATCTACCTGTTGTAAAGTGCGGTCTAAATCATTTTCATTAAGCTCTTTTTGTGGCTGCACACGCGCCACAATGCCTTGATGATTTTCGCCATCACATTTTTTATCCAATGCCGCCCGATGGGTCGCCTGTACGGTAATGCCCAAACGTTGTAACTGTGATAAAAGTGCGGTCAGTCGCTTGTCCTCGCGCCCTTTTAACACAAACACCTCAATAATTCGTTCGGGTGCACGCGCCAGCAATGACGACACCGCATGAATGCCATAAATCACATCTGTCATTCTACACGCTCCTGTGGGCTAAAAAAGTGTTGTTGATTACGCTTAAAGCACCGTTTAATGAAGCGAATCAAACGCTTTTCAGTACTACTGCTTTTCACATAAATGGGAATGTCACTGACCGGAATTTGTTTAAACCGCACTTTCATTTGTTCAAGCGTCTCGTTATGCAAAAAGGCGGTTAATAATAGCATTTGTGCAATTTGATTCCATTGTGCTTTGTTGCCCCAATAATGCCCGATGAGATGCTCGCAACTTTGTAACGGACAAACATGATTGAGTGCCAAGGAGAAAGCAAACTGTTCGACCAAACGGCGCGGGCAATTTGTCGCACAAATTTCATCGCAAATCGTCAATGCGAGCGATAGCGTCTTATGCGCAATATCGCGTGGTAATGCAATAACGCCCGCATTCCACATCGCAGTTTGTTGATCGATTGTAACGCCACCAAATGATTTGTTTCGTAGCCGAGCCCACATTTTACGCACTGTTTTACTTTTTCCTTCACTTAAATACTCTTCAAACGTATGCATAAAGGTTTGATTTTGATTCAGTTTGTCAATAAGTGGCTTCAACGGCGCACCCAAAAATGTATCCGAATCAATATATAGCACGTGTTGATCGGGGTAATGCGCTAGAACATGCTGTAACGCCTTAATTTTGACTCGCCAGAAAAACTGATAATCACCTTGCCACTGCGTTAAAATGGTTTCATTGATGTCAATAAACTCAACCTGATCATGAAAACAGCGATAAAAGCCCTTACGATCAGTCACCACGATGACTTTATGAATATTAGGATCACCTAAAAAACTCAGTATAGCTAACGCCGCTTGATAATGCGTTTCTAAGCGGTCACCAAAGGTCAGTAAAATTAAATTGGTCTGCGTATTCATTGCAACATTATCCTATTTATTGCTCCTGCGTTTATGTCGACGTTTTTTGGATTTTTTCTCTTTTTTCGGTACAGTTTTACCCTTAGCTAAGCGTTTTTCGAGAGCTTCACTATACCGCGGTTTTTTGGCGCGATCTTTTGCTGTTTTACCCACGCGTAGTGGTTTGCGTTCACTTGATATTAAGGCAAAATCAATCTGCTTTTCCGCTAAACTCACCGCACTTACCCGCACCTTGACTTTATCGCCAAGACGGTAGTACATCCCACTATTTTCACCAATTAAGCGTTGCCCTGCAGGGTCAAATTGGTAGTAGTCATTATCCAATGTAGAAATGTGCACTAACCCATCAATAAACAGATCATTTAAGCGGACAAAAAAGCCAAAACCCGTTACCGAAGAGATAATCCCCTCAAATTCTTCACCCACGTGATCTTGCATAAATTCACATTTAAGCCAATCAGCAACATCACGCGTAGCATCATCTGCACGGCGTTCTGTCATTGAACAATGCTCGCCAAGCTGATCAATGTCGTCTAACGTGTAATGATACCCCCCTGTGGCGGTACTGCGTTTATTTGAGCCTTGCGCTTTGGCAAGCTGATATTTAATGCCACGATGTAGGCTCAAATCAGGATAACGTCGAATCGGTGAGGTGAAATGTGCATAATCTGGCAGCGCAAGACCAAAATGCCCAATATTATCCCCAGAATATACCGCTTGGCTCATCGATCGTAGTAACATTGTTTCAATCAGTTCATGATCAGCGCGCAACCGCACTTTTTCCATCAATTCAGCATAATCAGCAGGTGTCGGCTTTAATCCACCACTTAGGGTTAAACCGCACTCTTTCAGGAAAGAACGAAATGCCGTTAATTTTTCCTCACTCGGGACGGCATGCACACGATAAAGAGCAGGCTCTTTGGTTTTTTCCATAAAACGTGCTGCTGCAATATTGGCTAAAATCATACATTCTTCAATGATTTTGTGTGCATCATTGCGCACCAATGGCTCAATACGCTCAATTCGTCCTTGAGGATTAAAAATAAATTTGCTCTCGATCGTATCGAAATCAATCGCACCACGTTTTTTTCTTGCAGTGATTAAAACCTGATAAAGGGCATACAGTGCTTCTAAATCGCCAACCAACGGTGCATAACGTTCACGGAGTACTTCATCACCTTGCAAAATTTTCCAAACTTTCGTGTACGTCAAACGTGCATGCGAATTCATCACCGCTTCGTAAAAGCGATAGTCATTCATTTTCCCTTTTTTACTCAACGTAATTTCACATACCATACACAGGCGATCAACCTGCGGATTCAGTGAACACAATCCGTTGGATAGCACTTCAGGTAACATTGGCACGACCCGATTTGGAAAATACACAGAATTTCCACGCTCACGTGCTTCATTATCAAGTGCAGTTTTCTGCCTGACATAATAACTCACATCCGCAATGGCAACCCATAACGTCCAAGTGCCATTATCATTTTGACGACAAAATACTGCATCATCAAAATCACGCGCATCTTCACCGTCAATGGTAACCAACGGCAAATCCCGCAAGTCCACTCGCCCTTGCTTCGCGTCTTCTGGCACACTTTCACTTAAATTGGCAATCTGCTTTTCCACACTTTCAGGAAAAACATGAGGAATATCGTGATTACGCAATGCAATTTCCACCTCCATTCCTGGCGCCATATTATCGCCTAAGATCTCAATAATCTTGCCTACGGGCTGATTTTTTCGGGTGCGATGCTGCAATTCAACCACCACCACTTGCCCCATACGTGCACTCAAGCGATGTTCATCAGGGATCAAAATATCTTGCGTGATTCGGCTGTCATCTGGCACGACATAACCAATGCCACTTTCCAGAAAAAAACGCCCCACAATTTGCTTTTTACGACTTTCTAACACCCGCACAATCCGCACTTCTTGCCGCCCTCTACGGTCAAAACCATTGGGCTGTGCCAAGACATAATCACCGTGCATCACACGCTGCATTTGATTATTTGGAATAAACCAGTCTTGCCCATTTTCCACCTGCAAAAAACCGAATCCATCGCGATGTCCCAGCACAGTGCCTTTCAATAACGCGAGTTTTTCAGGCAAGGCATAGCATTTACGCTTAGTAAATACCAACTGCCCGTCATTCTCCATCGCTCGCAAACGACGTCGTAGCCCTTCTTGTTGTGCTTCATCTGTGATCGAAAGTGCGGTTTGTAGATCAGCTCGACTCATCGGCGCATTATGATCGCGGATGGTTTGTAGAATAAATTCTCGACTGGCGATAGGGTTGTCGTATTTTTCAGCTTCTTGGGCGAAATTAGGATCCTGTGACATGAGCACTCCTTGAATTGAGTTATGATACAAGTTTGACATTGCGCCGAAGGGAATGCAAGCGGCAAAAAGCAAAGTGCGGTCAAAATAAAAAGGCTACCAATCAATGTGGTAGCCTTTTGTCCATAAACCTAAATTATTAGGCTTGACCTTTAACCGCTTTTAAGCCCAAGAACGGTGCTTTGTCGCCAAGTGCTTCTTCAATACGGATTAATTGGTTATATTTTGCGATACGGTCAGAGCGGCTCATTGAACCAGTTTTGATTTGACCTGCAGCAGTACCAACGGCTAAGTCAGCAATCGTTGCATCTTCTGTTTCACCAGAGCGATGTGAAATTACCGCAGTATAGCCAGCGTCTTTCGCCATTTTAATCGCATTCAACGTTTCAGTTAATGAACCAATTTGGTTGAATTTAATCAAGATAGAATTGGCAATACCTTTTTCGATACCTTCTTTCAAGATTTTGGTGTTGGTTACAAACAAGTCATCACCGACCAATTGCACTTTATCTCCCAACACTTTAGTTTGGTAAGCAAAGCCTTCCCAATCTGATTCGTCTTGACCATCTTCGATCGATACGATTGGGTATTCTTTACATAATTCTTCAAGGTAGTGTGTGAATTCTTGCGAAGTGAATGATTTGCCTTCACCTTTCATTTCATACATACCATTTTCTTTGTTGTAGAACTCAGATGATGCACAGTCCATTGCTAAGGTAACATCTTTACCTAACACATAGCCTGCTTTTTCAACCGCTTCTTTGATACACGCAAGTGCGGCTGCATTTGATTCAAGGTTTGGCGCAAAACCACCCTCATCACCTACCGCAGTGCTTAAGCCTTTTGCTTTCAATACTTTAGCTAAGTTATGGAACACTTCTGCACCAATGCGTAGGGCTTCTTTTAAGGTTTTTGCACCTACGGGTTGAATCATAAACTCTTGAATATCAACGTTATTATCTGCATGTTCCCCACCGTTGATGATATTCATCATTGGTAATGGCATTGAATATTGACCTGGTGTGCCATTAAGTTCGGCAATCCATGCAAATAGTGGCATACCTTTCGCAGCCGCTGCTGCTTTTGCATTAGCAAGAGAAACCGCAAGAATAGCGTTTGCACCCAATTTTGTTTTATTTTCAGTACCATCTAAATCAAGCATAATTTGATCAATTTCAGCTTGTTTAGTTGCATCTTTACCAACAAGGGCTGGCGCAATAACATCATTGATATTAGCCACCGCTTTTAAAACGCCTTTACCTAAGAAGCGAGCTTTATCACCATCACGCAATTCCAACGCTTCACGAGAACCCGTTGACGCACCTGATGGAGCTGCTGCCATACCAACAAAGCCGCCCTCTAAATGCACTTCTGCTTCAACAGTTGGGTTACCACGAGAATCGATAATTTCACGACCCAGTACTTTTACAATTTTAGCCATTTTTGTTTCCTCATTTGTGCTAAGGTTTAATTCAAAAAAATCTTTCCCGATTTTAAAGCCATTTATGCCATTTGTCTTGTAAAAATTACAAATTGATTGATTTAAATCTAGTTTAACGCATACGTGTTGATTTATTGCAAGCCCAATGAACGGCGAAGCCGCACGAGTTCCTCACCATCAGTGACCATAATACGCTGATCATTATCGGCGTTTTGCCCCATCGCGACCGCACTTTGACCAATCATAGCACTATTGCGAAAGCGCTTGGCTGACAAATGCAGCTCATCAGCACCAGTGGCGGTCAATAAATCGTTGGCGTTTTGCGCATTCACGCCCGCCCCAGCCATAATACTGATGCGCCCGCGTGCTTGGCAGACTAACTGCGCAATCAGCTTACGCCCAAGCCAAGCGGAAGAGGCTTGCCCTGAAGTCAACAAACGGATACAGCCGAGGTCGATAAGCGTTTCAAGTGCGGTTTGTGGATTGGCGCATAAGTCAAAAGCACGATGAAAGGTTATCTCCAGCCCATCAGCGGCCTCAATAAAGCGTTTCGTGCTTGCCACATCAATTTCACCACTCTCGGTCAGCGCACCAATCACCACACAACTTACGCCCATATCACGCGCCATGTGAATATCATCAACCATCATGGCGACCTCATTGCGGCTGAATAAAAAATCCCCTGCACGTGGGCGCACCATCATCGCAATCGGCAATGTGGCAGTCTCAACCGCACTTTTCAGAAAGCCATAGCATGGTGTTAACCCGCCGACAGCAAGCGCACTGCACAACTCAATGCGATCAACTCCCGCTGCGTTTGCTATGCGGACAGACTCCATGTTCTCAACACAAACTTCGATGTTCATCCTTGCTCACTCAAAACCGCACTTTTAATAAAAAAACACCCTTATCAACAAAGCGGATAAAGGTATATTCAGTTGAATTTACTTTGCTTCTTGATGTATGCGTGCAGCTTTTACAAAACTTTCAAATAAGGGATGTCCATCACGCGGGGTTGAAGTGAATTCTGGATGGAACTGTGCCGCCACAAACCATGGATGGTTTGGAATCTCAATAATTTCCACCAATTTTTTATCTGCTGATAAACCACTAACTGTTAGCCCCGCTTGTTCAATTTGAGGTAATAAATTGTTGTTAACCTCATAACGGTGACGATGACGCTCTTCAATGGTATCGGAATCATAAATTTCATGCGCTTTAGAGCCTTGAGCTAAATGACATTGTTGTGCGCCAAGACGCATCGTACCGCCAAGATCGGAGTTATCAGAACGTTTTTCAACATTCCCGTCGGCATCTTGCCATTCCGTGATTAATCCCACCACAGGATATGGCGTATTTTTATCAAATTCTGTGGAATTCGCACCCGCCATCCCCGCTTTGTGGCGTGCATATTCAATCAATGCAACCTGCATACCTAAACAAATACCAAGATAAGGCACATTATTTTCACGGGCATATTGTGCAGTTAGGATTTTTCCCTCCACCCCACGATAGCCAAAACCGCCTGGAATCAAGATACCGTCAAGCCCCTTGAGAATCTCTATACCTTTTGTTTCCACATCTTGCGAATCAACATACTTAATATGCACATTCACGCGATTGGCTAATCCTGCATGCTTCAAGGCTTCATTTACAGACTTATACGCATCTGGCAATTCCGTATATTTACCTACCATACCAATGGTGACATCGCCATTGCTTGGGTTACTTTCACGATAGAGCACTTGCTCCCACTCGCTCAAATCAGCCTCAGGGCAATCAAGATGAAAACGCTGACAAATAAAATCATCTAAACCTTGTGATTTTAATAGTGCAGGAATTTGATAAATAGAACTCACATCTTTAAGTGAAATAACCGCTTTTTCAGACACATTGCAAAATAATGCAATTTTGGCACGTTCGTTTGCGGGAATCGCACGATCTGAACGGCAAATTAAAATATCAGGTTGAATGCCGATTGACAGTAATTCCTTAACTGAGTGTTGGGTAGGTTTGGTTTTCAATTCACCTGCCGCTGCAATATAAGGCACTAACGTCAGGTGCATAAATAATGTACGCTCTCGCCCCACTTGCACCGCTAACTGACGTAACGCCTCTAAAAAAGGTAACGACTCAATATCCCCAACAGTTCCGCCCACCTCGACAATTGCCACATCATGATCAGCAGCGCCGTCAATCACACGGGCTTTAATCTCATTAGTAATATGGGGAATAACCTGAATGGTCGCACCTAAATAATCGCCGCGACGCTCTTTACGCAGCACTTCAGAATAAATTTTACCCGTCGTAAAATTGTTACGTTTGGTCATTTTGGTGCGGATAAAACGCTCATAATGCCCAAGATCCAGATCGGTTTCAGCACCATCTTGGGTCACAAATACTTCGCCATGTTGCGTTGGGCTCATTGTGCCAGGGTCAACGTTGATATAAGGATCGAGCTTCATCATGGTGACATTCAGCCCACGTGCTTCTAAAATTGCGGCAAGGGAGGCGGCAGCTATGCCTTTGCCGAGAGAAGATACTACACCGCCTGTTACAAAAATATAATTGGTAGCCATTTGAAACCTAATAGTTGAATTTGAGTGATGATAAGTTGGCTTATCTAAGACGGGATCATAGTGTATAGCAAAGTGCGGTTAATCTCAATTGTTATTGCATTATGCTGCACTTTGTTTAAGCAAACGAAGGATGTTTTTTATTTCAAAATGACGATAAGACATAAAACCGCACTTTACAACGCAAAGTGCGGTTAAGTCAGTTAGCTTATTGCTAACGCTTGGCGTTGTGTCAGTTCACTGAGTTTGCGAAGAATGAAGTTTAATACCACACCATAAGTTGGAACGAAAAAGAGCAACCCAATAAACAATTTAAAGCCATAATCGACCACGCCAATCGCAAACCAATGTTCTGCCATAAACGGATCTGTGCTTTGATAAAAGGCAATACTGAAGAACAATAGTGTATCAAATGCACTGCCAAATACCATTGAGCAACTTGGAGCTATCCACCACGTTTTCAATTTTCTCAAGCGGTTAAACACCAACACATCAAGCAACTGCCCGAACACATAGGCCGCAAAGCTGGCGAAGGCAATTCGGAACACAAACATATTAAAATCAGCCAATGCACCCATGCCTTGATATTGCTGATCGACAAATAGCGTGGACACAATATAACTGATGAATAATGCGGGAATCATCACCACAAAAATAATCCAACGTGCTTCACGTGCGCCAAAAACACGCACGGTTAAATCCGTTGCCAGAAAAATAAATGGGAATGTCAACGACCCCCATGTGCTATCAAAACTGAAGTCAGTGAATGGCACGTTCACTTCAAATGTGATTTGCACAAGGTAGTTACTCGCGGCAATGATTAAAATGTGGAATAGGCTTAATAAAATAAGCGTACGACGTTTTTGTTGCGTGTTAAATAACGCATTTGCAGAGATCATAGAGTACCTTTTTAGTTTGATTTGGGGTTAGGGAACCCAAGATTAATCGAGCGAAAGATGATAGCGTGCTGATAAAAAATTGCAAGTAGAAATTGTTAACTATTCGTTCATTTAAAAAGTGCGGTAAGGATAGGCTGACCGCACTTTTATCCTAAAAATTAACGGCGGAACATGTTGCCCATTGCACCCATGCCCCCCATCATACCTTTCATACCCCGCATCATTTTCGCCATGCCGCCTTTACGCATTTTTTTCATCATACGTTGCATCTCCGTAAACTGCTTGAGCATTTTGTTTAAATCTTGCACTTGTGTACCCGATCCTGCGGCAATACGACGCTTGCGTGAACCTTTGATAATCTCTGGCTTTTGCCGCTCTTTGAAGGTCATTGAGTTGATCATCGCCTCCATTTTATGAAACATCTTATCATCCATCTGACCTTTCACATGCTCTGGCAAATTTTTCGCACCTGGGAGTTTTTCCAGCATACTCATCATTCCACCCATATTGCGCATTTGGATCAATTGCTCACGGAAATCTTCCAGCGTAAAATCATCACCTTTTTTGAACTTTTGTGCCATTTTTTCGGCTTTTTTGTGATCGACATTACGTTGAATATCCTCAATCAACGAAAGGACATCGCCCATGCCCAAAATACGCGAGGCAACACGATCAGGATGAAACGGCTCAAGGGCATCCGTTTTTTCTCCGACCCCTAAAAATTTGATTGGCTTGCCTGTAATTTGTCGAATTGACAGAGCAGCCCCACCACGAGCATCACCATCCACTTTCGTTAACACAACCCCCGTCAGTGGCAACGCTTCATTAAAGGCTTTGGCGGTGTTAGCGGCATCTTGCCCTGTCATGGCATCGACGGTAAATAACGTTTCAACTGGATTTAACACACTGTGGACGGCTTTGATCTCCGCCATCATTTCACTATCTACGTGTAATCGCCCTGCGGTATCCACAATCAACACATCATAGAATTTCAACTTAGCGTGAGCAAGCGCACTTTGGGCTATCTCAACGGGATTTTGGGTCGTTTGTGAAGGAAAAAAATCTACCCCAACACTCTCCGCCAATGTTTCCAACTGTTTAATCGCCGCCGGGCGATACACATCAGCTGAGACAACCAGCACTTTTTTCTTATCTCGTTCACGCAAGAATTTCGCCAATTTGCCCACGCTGGTTGTCTTACCTGCCCCTTGCAAACCAGCCATTAAAATAACGGCAGGGGGTTGAGTTGCAAGATTGAGGCTTTCATTGACCTCCCCCATCGCTTGCTCAAGTTCAGCTTGTACAATTTTCACAAACTCTTGCCCTGGCGTTAGGCTTTTATTCACCTCAACGCCGATAGCACGCGCTTTCACGTTGTTAATAAATTCGCGTACTACGGGCAACGCCACGTCTGCTTCAAGCAATGCCATTCGTACTTCACGCAGGGTTTCTTTGATGTTGTCTTCCGTTAAACGCCCACGCCCTGTGATATTGCGTAGCGTTTTTGCTAGACGATCAGATAAATTTTCAAACATAAACTGTCCTTTTACCGCACTTTGCCGTTTTTAGTCATTAAGATAAGCCCGATTATACCCAATTTCCGCATTTTTTCATCTGTGAATGTTTTTTGGCTGGCAATTTTGCCATAAAATTGCTACTTTTTGCGGAAAGGCGATGAATTTTGCCGTAAACTATAAAGTCATTTAGGTTAAATGAATGGATAGTCAAGGTATGATGTTTTTCGCCAGTTTAGCTGTGATAGCGTATCTTGTGTGCACGCTGTCACTGTTGCCACAATTGCTCCTCGCGCAAACACAAAGTGCGGTTTCAAGCCCGAAACGTGGGAGATTTGTCGCTATTTCAGCCGTCGCATTGTTGCTGCATGGCGTATTTATTTATCAGCTCGTAGCCCACGGTGAGCCGCCCTTCACGTTCACCTTGTTAAATATTCTCAATGTGATGACGTTGTTAGTTGTATTACTGATGACAATGGCTCTATCACACTTAAATACCTTGTGGTTTTTGCTGCCGGTGGTGTATAGCATTGCCATGCTAAGCATTATTGCAGGTACGCTGCTGCCTGGGCATATGGTCGCGTATTTTAACGATAATACCGCACTTTTAATTCATATTACCCTTGCGCTGGTGTCGTATGCGGTCTGCTTCATTGCCACACTCTTCGCCTTTCAATTAACCTGGTTAGATTATAAATTAAAACACAAAAAAATCGTGTTTTCGCCGATAATCCCTTCTATTATGAGTGTGCAGCGACAATTTTTTAAATTGCTTGGCGTCGGTGAAATGTTGCTAACGTTGGCATTATTAAGTGGTGCTATTTCGCTACACAATTTTTTTGCACCAGAACAAATACAAAAAGCCACATTCTCGTTTTTGGCGTGGATTGTGTTTGGCTTGCTGCTCATTGGACATCAAAAATTACATTGGCGTGGAAAGAGGGTGCTTATTTATACAATTTCAGGTATGATTCTTCTCACTATTGCCTATTTTGGCAGCAGAACATTTTTAACATTATAACAGGGTAAAGTGCGGTCGGTTCAAACCGCACTTTATAATTGATTCACTAAAATAAGGAACACATTTTTGGACAGTATCCCCTCGAGTACACTGTTTATTGTATTAATCATTCTTCTTTTTTGCTCAGCCTACTTCTCTGGCTCAGAAACAGGTTTGCTCTCCATTAATCGCCATCGCATGCGCTTTATGGCAGAGCAAGGGCATCGTGGTGCACAAAAAGCAGAAAAACTGCTTAAACGTACCGATACATTGCTTGGACTGGTGTTAATTTTCAATAATCTTGTCAATATTCTTGCCTCTGCCATTGCCACAATTTTAGGGATGCGCTTATACGGCGATGCGGGTGTTGCAATTGCCACAGGGCTGCTTACCTTCTTTATGCTGGTTTTTTCTGAAATTTTACCGAAAACATTAGCGGCAATGCACCCTGAACGCGTAGGATTTACCAGCAGCCATTTTCTTTCCCTTTTATTAAAAATTTCATTGCCGCTGGTGTATTTAATCAATGCGTTTACTAATGGATTAATCCGCCTATTTGGTATGAATGTAGGGCAAAAAGTGCAAACTATTAGCCAAGATGAATTGCGTAGTATTGTGCATGAATCAGGGAAATTCATCCCTTCTGCTCACCAGCAGATGCTGCTGTCTATTCTCGATCTGGAACAGGTAACTGTGGACGATATTATGGTGCCGCGTAATGACATTGGCGGCATTGATCTTGATGATGATTGGCGTGCCATTATGCGCCAACTTAACCACTCTGCCCACAGCCGCATTGTGTTGTACAAAGGGAATATGGACGAAAACGTCATTGGGATGTTACGCGTACGTGAAGCATACCGCCTTATGCTGGATAAAAATGAATTTAACAAAGAAACGCTCATTCGTGCTGCCGATGAAATTTATTTTATTCCCGAAGGCACACCGCTTAACACTCAGCTATTAAATTTCAAAAATAACAAAGAGCGAATTGGCTTGGTCGTGGATGAATACGGCGATATTAAAGGCTTGGTGACACTGGAAGATATTTTGGAAGAAATTGTGGGGGAATTTACCACCTCGATGACACCATCGATTGAAGAAGAAGTCACCGAACAATCCGATGGCTCTGTTTTGATCGAAGGGCAAGCCAATATTCGTGATTTAAACAAGCTCTTTGGCTGGGAACTGTCTACCGAAGGGCCTCGCACCTTTAACGGCTTAATTTTAGAACATTTGGAAGAAATCCCACCAGAGGGCGAAGTGTGCCAGATTGAAGAATTACTCGTTACCATCGTTGAGGTCAGTGATAATATGGTGAAACTCGCTAAAGTCGTACGCAAAGCCATTCCACCAAAAGAGAAAACATAAATAACCGTCAAAGTGCGGTTTGACCGCACTTTCGCTTTTGGGTAAAACCCGTATAATGTCCACTTTTAATGCACCCTTTATGCTAAAACTTATCACCATTATATTGGCAACGCAAACCATTGTTGGATGCGGCACAATTGTTGCTTTACTCAATCCAACCACGCCCTACTCACCTTATGCTGGTGTGAAGTATGATTATGCGATGGCACAACAATGGGGGCTACCGATTTTGGATATTCCGTTGTCATTTATAATGGATACCGCACTTTTACCCTATGCGTGGACACAGGAATAAAAATGAAATTAAATCCACAACAAGAGCAAGCCGTACACCGAGTATCAGGCCCCTGCCTCGTACTAGCTGGAGCAGGATCGGGCAAAACGCGCGTCATTATTAATAAAATTGCACATCTTATCCACCATTGTGGCTATCCTCCTCGCCATATTGCTGCTGTTACATTTACCAATAAAGCTGCTCGTGAGATGAAAGAACGCGTGGCGCACGCCATCGGCAAAAAGGAATCGCGTGGTTTAACAGTCTGCACATTTCATACACTAGGATTTGATTTTCTCAAGCGAGAATACCGCCTGCTAGGCTACAAGGCAAACATCACGCTATTTGACCAATATGATCAACTCGCGTTACTAAAGGAATTATTTGCTAAAACGCTAAAAAATGATAAAGACTTGCTGACTGAATTACACAATTATATTTCTCGTTGTAAAAATAATCTTTATCTACCACAACAGGCTAGTGCCCAAGCACAAGGTGAAAAAGAACCTATTTTTGCACTGTGTTATCAGCAATATCACGAGCAAATGCGTGCTTATAATGCACTGGATTTTGATGATTTAATTATGCAACCGACATTGCTCCTCAAAAACAATGCTGACGTGCGTACCCGTTGGCAAAGCAAAGTGCGGTATTTGCTAGTGGATGAATACCAAGATACCAATACCAGCCAATATGAACTGATTAAACTGTTAGTCGGCAATGATGCCAATTTCACGGTGGTGGGTGATGATGATCAGTCTATTTATTCATGGCGAGGGGCACGCCCTGAGAATATGCAACGCTTGCGTGATGATTACCCTAATTTAACGGTAATCAAACTCGAGCAAAATTACCGCTCTAGCCAGCGGATTTTAAACGCAGCCAATATTTTAATTGATAATAACGATCATGTCTTTGCCAAACGCCTTTTCTCACAACTGGAAGAAGGCGAAAAGCTCAATGTTATTGAAGCCAAAAACGAAGAACACGAAGCTGAGCGTGTGGTGGCCGAATTAGTGGCTCACCGCTTTATGCGCAAAACTCACTACAAAGACTACGCAATTTTATACCGAGGCAATCACCAAGCGCGCAGCCTAGAAAAAGTCTTAATGCAAAACCGCATCCCATACAAAATTTCAGGCGGGACATCCTTTTTCTCCCGTGCTGAAATAAAAGATATGATGGCCTATCTACGGGTATTGGTGAATCCTGATGACGATGCTGCGTTTTTGCGTATCATAAACACCCCAAAACGTGAAATTGGCCCCGCCACGTTGGAAAAACTTGGGCAGTTAGCACAAGAGAAACACCAAAGCTTATTCGCGACGATTTTTGAATTTGAGCTCATTCAACGCATAAATCCCAAAGGTTACGCGGCATTGCAAAATTTTGCCGATTGGCTGGTGGCACTTTCTGATGAAAATCAGCGCACAGGCGGTGAAAGTGCGGTACGCAGCCTACTCGAGGGACTCAATTATCAAGCCTATCTCTTTGATAACGCCACCAGCCCGACGATTGCAGAGATGCAAATGCGCAATGTGGCAACACTATTTGAATGGGTAGAAGCAATGTTAAAAGGCTCAGAACTTGAGCCACCATTAACACTCAGCCAAGTGGTTGCACGCCTCACACTGCGTGATATGCTTGAACGTGGTGAAGAGAGTGACGATGCCGATCAAGTACAACTGATGACACTGCACGCCTCCAAAGGCCTGGAATTTCCCTACGTTTATCTTATCGGCATGGAAGAGGGCATTTTGCCACACCAAACCAGCATTGATGAAGACAATGTTGAAGAAGAGCGTCGTTTAGCCTATGTTGGCATAACCCGCGCACAACGAGAACTGACATTTTCCCTCTGCCGTGAACGTCGCCAATATGGCGAAATATTCCAACCCGAGCCAAGCCGCTTTTTACTTGAGCTGCCACAGCATGATTTGATCTGGGAACACGATAAACCACCGCTGACAGAACAACAAATTGAGCAAAAAACACAGCACAATGTGGCGAATCTGCGTGCATTTTTGAAGACAAAAACGTAACAAATTGCTTGCAAATCAAGCAACCAAACAAAAAAGTGCGGTTTGATGACAAAAAGCATTTGACTTATTTTCAGAAAATCGTATCATGTGCGCTCAAACCAAATGTGGTGAGATGGCCGAGAGGCTGAAGGCGCACCCCTGCTAAGGGTGTATAGGGGAAACTCTATCGAGGGTTCGAATCCCTCTCTCACCGCCATTTATACTGCGCATCCGTAGCTCAGCTGGATAGAGTACTCGGCTACGAACCGAGCGGTCAGAGGTTCGAATCCTCTCGGATGCGCCATTCACTTTTACTCTAGGTGAGTGTCAAAAGTCTAAGTGCGGTTTCAAACATATCTCAGCGCATCCGTAGCTCAGCTGGATAGAGTACTCGGCTACGAACCGAGCGGTCAGAGGTTCGAATCCTCTCGGATGCGCCATTTATTATTTCTTATCTGTTGTTAAAATTCTGGCAATATAAATCGCTAAGCTAAAGAAAACACCAACACTCACAAATAAATATAACATAGAAAAAAGTTTACCCAATGGGCTTTGTACATACACATGATGAAAATCTATTGTTGCTGATGTCGCAACACTAAATAGTAGTGCATCAATCCAGCTAAATTGCTCAATACGATGATAAAATAACGTCCCTCCGAATAATATTGCCATATATAATACAAGTAATGCCCGAAATGTACGGTTTTTCATTCCTAGCCACAAAGCTTTTAATAAACGTAATATTGTCAAAAAGAGTGAAATCATAAAATGTGCCAACTGAATAACAATAGGAAAATCATAGCATATTTACAAAATACTTGTAATAAATTAAGAATACGTGTCATTTGTATTTAAACGTCAAAAACTATATAATCTAGCGACAATTTACAATCAAGGACACATCATGTTAGTTACCTTTCTCATTATGTTGCGCGAAGGGCTTGAAGCCGCATTAATCGTCGCAATTGTCGCTGGTTTTCTAAAGCAATCAGGTCATCGCCATATGATCCCTAAAGTATGGATTGGGGTACTAGCAGCCTTAATATTATGTGCCGCACTTGGGTACGGCATTTACAAAGGCACGGGCGAAATTCCACAACAAGCACAAGCCATGGTAGCTGGCTCGATTGCATTAATTGCTGTAGGTATGCTGACATATATGATTTTATGGATGAAAAAAGCGGCCCGCTCTGTCAAAAAACACTTACAAGATTCAGTCACAGCCGCCTTAGCACAAGGCAATGGTCAAGGTTGGGCGTTGGTCGGCATGGCATTTCTTGCCGTGGTACGAGAAGGGATTGAAACCGTATTTTTCCTCCTTGCGGTATTCCAACAAAGTAGCTCACAGTATATGCCACTAGGTGCAGTGCTCGGCTTAGCCTTTGCAATTGTGATCGGTTGGCTCATCTATGAAGGCAGTGTTAGCCTCAATTTAGCGAAATTTTTCCGCTGGACTGGTATCTTCTTAATTTTTGTTGCCGCAGGATTGATTGCAAGTGCCTTTCGCGGTTTTCATAATGCGGGCTTATGGCACTGGGGGCAAGAAGTGCTGTTCAATTGGTCAAATACACTGAACGAAAAAAGCCCATTCGGGATTTTACTCGGTGGCATTTTCGGTTACACAGATCACCCAACAGTGAGTGATTTAGTCCTTTATTTTGGTTATTTAATCCCTGTTTTATTCTTCTTTTTATATACTGCGAAACCTCGCACAACAAGTGCAAGTGCTTAATAATAAAACCGCACTTTCTAAAAGTGCGGTTTTACGTTATTGGCGTTCAGCATTTTTCATTTGTGCCTCTGCTCGTGCTTTTTTCTGTTGCTCTAGCAATGGCTCATAGCGTTTATCAGTTAATGTTTCCATAAATGCCACTAATGCATCGACTTTGCGATCAGTTAGTTTTTTGGCGAGTAATTTATCCACACTCAACGTACCCGCCACTTCTGGTTTGCCCCATGGCTTGCCTGTTTCAGGGTTAATTTTATTGTCTGGGTTGTTGTATTTATCATAGAACAAGACCACAGTACGCAAATCGTTAAATACACCATTGTGCATATACGGGCCTGTCACAGCCACATTACGCAAGGTTGGCACTTTAAATTTACCACGCTGTTTTGCTCTATCTGCTGGATCGGTAATCATTGGATTTTCCGCTAGCCCTTCATCTTTAAAGTCACTCGGTAGCGAATTCAAAGCCAGTAACTCAGGATTGGACGGCACACCAATATTATGATATTCGTAATTCGTAAACGTTTCATTTTTACGATCTTCACGTTTTTCTAGTGTATGACACTCAATACATTTCACGTTATTATTGGAGAAAAAGAGTGTTCGTCCCAAATCTTCTAACAACGTCAATTCATATTCACCACGCAAATAACGATCGTATTTCGAGTCAAAAGGGGCAAATTCAGGTGTCATTTCATACGCGGCTATCGCATCTGTCATGGCTGCATAAGCTGTTTTGGTGCTATCCCAGACCGTTTCGCCGTAGAGCTTAATAAAATTGTCATAATAAAATGGTTTTGCTTTAATACGTTTGACCACTTCATCTTCATTGCCCATTGCCATTTCAACAGGGTTGACTGGCGGTCCGCCTGCTTGAGCCGCAAGATCCAATGCTCGTCCATCTAAAAATTGCCCGCCGATGTACTCGCCTTTTTTCTCATTATAATGAAAGTGCGGTGAAAATTTAGCATAGGCTGCGGTTGGTGCATTGCGTATACCAAACGAATGCCCATCACTGCCCTCAGAGACAATACCCTTGGCTTTAGTGATACGCCCATCAGTATAGCCATGGTCTGGGCTGTGGCAACTTGAACAACTTTCATTTTGATAAAATGAAAGATCTGTATCAAAAAAGAGTGCTTCGCCAAGTGCAACTTTATCAACTTGTGCCACTTTCGCGAGGGCGAGATTTCCTGCGCAAACGGTGCTCGCTGCGCTGACGATTAAAGCAAGATAACGTTTTTTCATGATTTTTACTCCACAACATCCAGCAGTCAACAAACGGCTGCTTGAATAAATCCAATAACGTACGGTAATGCGTTGCCATTTTTTCTGGAAAACCAAAGGGTGGCGGGCTATCAATGTGTTCACTGGTTTGCAACGTACCAAAAGTGCGGTCAAACACACTTAAATATCCCCCGAAATTTCGCCCAGCATACGCATAAGTATGATGCAATTGATGCTGTGCCGGTGAAATAAACCAACGCTCTAGCCACTTAGGATAGCGTAGGTAAATATGTGAATGGCGCAAATTGCCGCCGAGCATTGCCATAAGCCAAATAAAAATGTTGGCACCACCAATCATATACATATCAATCCCTGCACCAAATGCCCAAAGAAATACACCTGTTACGCCACCTGCAACGAGTGCATAACGTAATCCAAATAACACATTCTCTAACGGATGCACGCGGTAAAATGTGATCGGATTTAACACAGGTGCACTATGGTGCACTTTATGAAATTGCCACAGCCACGGCACAGTGTGGAGCCAACGGTGCAACCAATAGCGAGAAAACTCACTCGCGACAAAAAGTGCGGTTGTATAGCATAATGTAACGAGCCAAGATGCCCACATCAAATGCAATGGCACGTGGATTTTTAACAGAATAAGATTAGTATAAAGCGCAACGGTTTTGGCGGATAAAATTAAAGGCAATAGAAGATAAACTTTTACCAACCACACCGCAATAAAATAGCGATAATCCAACAATGCACTAGGATGAAGCCAATACGCTTTTGCGTCACCTAAATGGGTGCGAATGGATGTGGCTTGCCGACGTGGCTGGCATAAGACATACAACAAGGCAATCGCAAACGCACTGGCAAGATACCCCCAATATAAACGTTGTTGTGGGTTGAATAAATAGTCATCGAGTAACGGCACTATGGCACCTTCTTAATCTCCATCAGCTTCAAGAATTTTTGCCATCACGGGCAAGGCTTGAATGAGATTATTATAGTAACTTATTTGCAATTTACCGACGATTTGATACAACAATTTGCTATGTTGCTGATCGAAATCAAATTCACTCTTATTTAATGCTGCCACTTCAGCTTGTGCTTGTGCTAATTCGGTTTGCGCCTGCTCAAGTTGTTTTTGTGCACCGTAAATATCCGCAATTTCAACAAAATTTGGGAATGTTTGAGGGCTAATCAATTCGCTCTGGGTTTGCAGAATTTGCTCAATCGCAGCCAAACTTAGATGGCTTAAAAAATACTCCGCACGACGAGGATCAGGCTGATTAAGGTATTTTTTCGTCAACCCTGCCACATCGCCAATCCGCCAATCTTTCAAACTTAACGTTTGGTTCGCCAGCACATTCGCCAGCATTGACAACGCATTATCTCGTGCACTTAAAAACGCCTCACGGTGTGTTTCATACACTGCGGCAATATCACGTAATCGTTCACAGATATTCTCACTAATGCCTTTGGCAATCGCCAATTCTCGTGCGTTCACTTCATCATCTGCATACAACACGGCCTCAAGCGCATTGACAGTTTTGTACGAATGTTTATAAAGTGCGGTCTTAGGCTCAGAGCTACTTTTTAGCACTTTACGCATCTGTTCTGTAATGCTTTCATTGCCCACGTGAAAAATGTCTAAATAGCGGGGATAATCAATGGCATCCTGATCAAGCTCACCCGCAATATACGTTGCCTCAACTGCTTTCCAGCGTAAAATTAAGGCTTTAAAGCCTTGGTCGAGTGCTGCACTGCGCACACCAACACTTGCATGGTCTAATGTTTGCTGCCACGCATGACATTGCTGTACCGCACTTTGCGCATTTTTGACAATCACATTATCATACATTGCCCCAAGCGCTTCGTCTTGCTGTGCATTGGGATCTTTCATCAACACTAATACACCCACCACGCTCACCAGCGCAATAACAATCGCAACTTTCTTTATCTTCATAACGACTCCACAAAATCCAACAACGCTTGTCTGTCGGCTGCATTTAATTGTTTAAACTTTTCCTTACTTGCTTGCCCTTGCCCACTATGCCACAAAATCGCTTCGCTGACATTGCGTGCACGGGCATCATGTAATAATGCAATACCTGCATTAATGCGCGCATTTAACCCCCAAAGTGCGGTGGTGCGCCATTCACTTGCACTGGCTTCAAACTCTGGACGGTTATCCGAAAGTGCTTCGCCCATATCATGTAGCAATAAATCGGTATAGGGCATAAAACGAATATGATCTGCCGTTTCTAACACGGGAGTGTGGCACTCATTACATCCAATTTGCTGAAAAAGCTGTTCACCCTTTTGATGTAAGCCTTCACTCACGTTAGCAGGTGATCGAAGTTTCGTAAGATAAAAAGCAATGGCATTTAAACGAGCAAGTGGCAAATCCAGCAAACCTTGTGGGGAATTTCTAGACGGTGTTGCATTTAAACATTCCGTTTGTGCAGCGGTACAATTTTCCATTGGGAAAAATGGATTTGTCAGCCCCATATCATTATGGGCTGCGTCCGCCGTTTGCATCCGCACACTGCTATGAGCCGCCTTATAACCAAACCGTCCCAGCTCTGTTTGTTGCGTGAATGGATTATACACCCACTGCACTTTGCCTTTGACCGCACTTTGCCCTGCAGCTTGTGTTTCTGCCATAGCAATAATCGTCTCGTCAGGTACTTTTTCCAGCAAGCCAAGTCCTGTCAATACAGGCGCAACTCGCAGGCTTATACGCGTATCTTTATCCAGTGCACCATAATTTAGCTCGCTTAAATGCCCGATGGGGCGACGTAACTCCACTTGGCTGCCGTCCGCCAATGTTTCCAAATGGGTTTCCCATGAAACATCGGTCTTGGCTTCAAATAGCACTGAACCTGTGGCATTTATGGCAATTTGACCACCATAGACTGGATCGACCATCGTAACACTCTGTGCTGGACGCAAATGATGGCGAGCAGGTTGCGACAATTTAAAAACCAAAGTGCGGTTCACACCACCTGGTTTATTGATCTGTGCTTTATGACGACTTTCACTATGGCACGCCACACACGCATTGGCATTAAATAATGGTCCAAGCCCATCACGTGCAGTTGTCGCACTTGGTGCAACAACCCAAGGAATAGTGAAAAAGGAACGCCCAAGCATAAATTCATCTAACTCAGCATCACTTAATCCTTTCACACTGCGATGGGTAGGCAACTGTGTACGTTGTTCAAATAACGCTTGGTTAGACGGCTCAGCGGTAAGCGAAAGAGAGAAAAAAAGGAACACTGCACCTAGAAAATAAGGTGCAGTGTGAGCATATTTGCGTAATAGCATCATCATTCAGTGTTACATATTGGCGACATTTACATTTGCCGCCAATGTTAGTAGATTATTTCTCGTAATCGTGATTTTCTTCACTGTCTGTTACATCATCAGTGGTTAAACTCACACCATAATTTTTCGCGACCACCACCATTTGATCACCAAGGCGACGCAATTCATTTTTCAGGCTAACGATATTTTGCGCCTCAGCTTTATTTTCTGGGTGAATTTGATAATCAAAGTGCATAGTTGTTTTCGCTAAATGATCAATTTTTGCGATACGACCATTGATGCTTTTTAACATTTTTTCAATCTCTGCTTTATCTTGAGCATTTAACGCATCAATTGGTGCTTGACCAATTTTTTTACCATTGTACTGCCCCAACAATACGTTTTCAAAGCCTAAGAAATTTTGTGCAATATCACGATGCGTATTATCAGAGAAGCAAGAATGCTCGTCTTCTTCACTTGGTGTTAACACTGCAACAGCGATACGCTCATTTGCTAATTCTGATTTAATAAACATCCCCATACCGATGAAGATATTTTTTAATGCTTCTGCTTCAGGAATGTTCTCTTTTGCTTTCTCGCCTGCAAGTTTACCGAGTAGTGCTTGACGATATTCACCATCTGGCGTCCACGCACTGTAAACAAGCTCTAAATCGCTGACCAATTTTTCAGCCGCCGCTTTTAAGTAATCCAAACGACGTTGTGCAAATTTATCCGTTGTAAAGTCGCTTAAAGGACGTTGACCTGCTGTCATCGCACCGTTGGTGATCTTATCTTCAATAAAATTGTTGTAGTCTTGATCTTGACCCCATAATAAAAACTCAATGGCATGATAACCCGATGCTACGTTAGCTTCACCACCATTTTCATTGAGATCGGTAATCACGTCTGGCGTGATTTTATCAACGTTCACATCACTTGGATTTTCGCCACCTGGATTAAATTTCCCCGTTGAATCAATGATATTACCACTGGTTTTTTTACCTTCAGCATCGATCGTGTAATCGATCATATTTTCATCAAGTGGCCAAGCATTAATTTGGCTTTCTTTATTGCCGTATTTCTCTTCAACCCATCCTTCTTCAGCATCAATTGGCCCCTGTGAAAGACGGAAAATTTCAGACTGACCATAAGATTCACGTGAATCAATCCACGCCTGCTTAGCATTTTTCAACGTTTCTTCCGTTGGATTTTTTGCAAATGCCTCAATGGCTTGCTGTAATTTTTTAGCATCTTTTACGCTGTCCGCATAAGATAAATCCGCAATCTGAGCATAGGTGGTTAAAAATGACTGCGCTTGTTGCACTTGTGCGCTGGTTAAATCAGCTGCATTCGCGCTTAGCACCACACTGCTTACAGCAAGACCAGTGCAAATAGCAACAGTTAAGGTTTTTAATTTCAACATAGAATTCTCCTTGGATGAAAAATAGAATAATTGTAAATACTAACTATTATCAGTCAATTTCATCCTAATATCAAATTTTATCCACCTAAAGAGGTAGATTTTTAACCGCACTTTTTGTTAGCATTTCTCATTCGGTAGTAAAAACACACCACGCATCGACAATTTGACATACGCCACTTGTTGATCTGCTTGGAAATCTTCAGGCCGTGTATTAATCAATAGCTCCTTGCCCTGCCATAATGCAATCACTTCCCAATGATTGCCCATATAAACCGCACTTTTAATTTCGCAACGCTCGCTCTCCGTGCCTTCTGATTTTAAAAATACCGTTTCAGGACGAATACCGACGAGGCACTCTCCATCTTTCACCGCAAAGCTCGCATAATCTGGAAAATCAAACTCATAATCATGAATGGCAACGCGTCCATCATGCAGTGTAGCAGGATAGATTGTGGATTCGCCCATAAAATTGGCTAAAAAGAGTGAGTTTGGACGCAAATAAAGCTCTTTTGCACTGGCTTTTTGCATAATGTGTCCTTTATGCATCACGATAACCTCATCAGATACAGCAAAGGCTTCTGTTTGATCGTGGGTCACATATAAAGAGGTGATATTAAGCTGTTGTTGCAACTCACGAATTTTTTCTCGCATTGAGCGACGCAAATTGGCATCTAGATTAGACAACGGCTCATCAAATAGTAATACTTTCGGTTTCAACACCAATGCACGCGCCAGTGCCACACGTTGTTGCTGCCCACCTGAAATTTGATCGACATAGCGATCTCCAAACCCTTCCAAATCAACAAGTGCAAGAGCTTCCTCAATGCGCTGTTTTCGTTCTTTGCTACCAATATTGAGCATTTTTAAGCCATAGCCTACATTATCAGCAATGGACATGTGTGGGAACAGTGCATAGGATTGAAACACAATGCAAATATCACGGTTTTGGATAGATGATTTCGTCACATCTTCGCCGTCAATAAAAATCTGCCCCGAAGTTGGGCTTTCAAGCCCCGCCACCAAGCGTAAAATTGTAGTTTTCCCACAACCTGACGGCCCTAATAAGGTGGTCATCGTGCCACGTTTAATGCGTAAAGTAAGGTTATCAATCACCACTGATTTGCCAAACGATTTTGTAACATTTTTTAATACTAAGAAATCTTCATTATGTGTTGTCATTACTCATTCCCATTAGTTTGTGATTTTGGCTTTTGAACGTGAAATGCGAGTATCTCCAATTGCCCAATCGAACAAGAGGATAATCGACATCATTACCACAATTAATACTGAACCGTAAGCAATCGCCGTACCGTATTCGCCATCTTCCACACGGTTTAAAATATAGGCGGTTGCGACCCTTGTATCCGCAGTTACCAAGAAAATAATCGCACTCACGGTGGTCATCGCCCGTACAAAACTCGTTACCAAGGCGGAAAGCAAAGCGGGTTTGAGCAACGGGAAGACAATGTAGATGATCGTTTTAAATGAACTCCCTTTTAGTGAAAGAGATGCCTCATCTAGCGATTTATCCAACTGCCCCAGCCCTGCAATGGCTGCACGCATTCCGATCGGTAAATCGCGCATCACCATTGAAATGATAATGATAATCCCCGTTCCAGTAATGTACATCGGTGCGTTGTTAAATGCCAAAATGTAAGACACCCCCGCAACAGTACCAGGTACTGCAAAACAGAGCATTGTTAAAAATTCGAGCGTTTTTTTGCCTTGAAAGTCTTTTCGCACCACAATATAGGCAATTAACAAACCAAAAAGTGCGGTCAGAGGGGCTGCAATCCCTGCGTAAATAATCGTATTAATCAACGATGGCCACGCCCCTTCGCTGAAACCTTGCGCAAACATATCAATATAATTGCGCATCGTCAGGGTGTAATCCACCCCCCAGTTGACCGTAAAGCTACCATAGAAAATGCTACCGTACAGTACCACATTAAATACCACCCAACAGGCGAGTAGAACCACGATGACATTTTTCAATCCAGCTGGTAAATCTTGCACATCACCACGATAGGATTTGCCCGACACTGTGACATAAGAGCGGTTGCCAATCCAGATGTATTGCACAATAAAAATACCGAGCGAGAAAAGTAATAACAATGTCCCAAGCGTACTTGCAGAAGCATAGTCAAGTTGTGAGCCTGCAATATAAAAATAAATTTGTGTTGCAATCACATCAAAACTGCCGCCAAGCACCAAAGGATTAGAAAAATCTGCCAGCGACTGGATAAATACCAACAAAAACGCATTTGCTAACGCAGGACGTAGCAGGGGGAAAATAATTTGGAAAAAGGTTTGATAACGATTGGCACGCAAGGTATATGACGCTTCTTCAATGGACGGATGAATCGATTTTAGCGCACCGTCTAAAATCATAAATGCCAGTGGCGTAAACGCTAAAATTTGTGCAATCGCAATGCCATTAAAGCCATATAACCAGTTAGTATTGGTAAAGCCAAAATAGGTATAGAGAAAATCTGTTACATAACCTGACCGCCCTAACATTAATGTGACCCCTAGCCCGACCACAAATGGGGGGGTTACAATCGGCAAAATAGAGAAAATTTTACCGATAAACGCCGTTCGTTTCGCAATCCGAGTGGTATAAAGCGCAAATGCCAAGCCAAAAAGCGTCGACAGCAGCCCCACAAATCCTGACAATAATAACGAATTGGTTATCACACGGATAATATAATTTTGGCTTAAAATGTGCAGCACTTGCGCTGGCACAAATTCATCACCATCGTAAAACATTGAGATGAAAATCGCCACAGTAGGATAGACAATGAAGAAAAAAATCAGCAAAATAATTGCCAATAAAGAGGCTATAATAAATTTATCCCCTTGCATCACCTTCAAGGTTGCCAATGACAGTGTCGCTATTGCCGTTAATGCGATAAACAAAATGATGACTGAATACCCCAAGCTAACTTTGTAGGCAATTGCGCTGACAAACACCCAAAGTGCGGTTGCACAGACCAATGCTAGCTCGAGTTTCGCCTGCGTCTGACGCGCCACACCTAACATCGGCAGCAGCAAAAAGATCAGCACGGGCGCAAACCACAACCAACTGAGGTTCACACTATGCCATCCCATTGCCTCCACAATTTCATCCAAAGTTGAATCCAGCAAGCCATAATCTAATGCCATTGATGGCAGACAAGCAAACCCCAACAGCGTCACGATGACCCAAAAGTGCGGTTTATTTGCCAACGTTGTGATAAATTTCATAGAACCTCAACTGTTTAAAATAAAAAGGGAATGGCGAACCTTTCACCATTCCCCTTATGGTCGTCTGTTATTTAGACAATTTTACTTCTTCAACCCATTTATTAATTAACGCTTTTCGTGTGTCGGTCGAGCCATATTTTTCAAAATCATAATTGATTAATTTCAATTTATTCGGATCAAGCGCACTTGGTGATTGTTCAGCTGTCGTATTCGTTAAAGTTTGATGAGATTGTCCGGATTTCCATGCAACTTCCTGCCCTTCTTTTGACAACGCCCAATCGACGAATAATTTCGCATTTTCAAGGTTGCGAGCTCCTTTCAAAATACTCACCCCACCCAACTCATAGCCTGTGCCTTCACATGGGGCGATCAATTCAAGTGGTGCTCCTTTTTCTTTTTCCAACGCATAATCATGCAAAAAGCCGATGCCAACCGCACTTTCGCCTCGAGCCGCATTCCGTGCAGGTGTAATACCTGACTTGGTATATTGGGAAATATTTTTGTCTAAATCTTTGAAATATTGAAAGGCTTTTCCTTCGTCCCACAGTTGCACGAACGTAGCAATGGCCGTGTATGCAGTACCAGAGCTTTGTGGATCCGCAATCTGAATTTCCCCTTTAAGGCGCGGATCCAATAAATCGTTCCAGCATTTCGGCACCTCATTAATGCCTAATTTTTTCAGCCGTTCCGTATTCACACCAAAGCCTAAAATGCCGATATAAATTGCCGATGAAAAATTCCCTTTCACTTTTCCTGGATCACGGAAATTTTCAGCAATCTCGGTTAAATTAGGCGATTTATACGCTTCTAATAACCCTAATTCACCCGCCTGTGATTGTGGATCAAATGTACCGCCATACCATACATCCGCTTGCGGATTATTTTTTTCAGCTTCAATTTTGGCAAATGTACTGCCTGAACCGTTACGAATAAACGACGTTTTCACATCGTATTTTTTAGAAAATGCTTGAATTTCACTTTCGCACATTGCATTCGTTGCACTACAATAAACGACCAAACGCCCTTTTGCGTTCGCAGTTGCGGTAAATAGACCTGCAAGCAATAGCGATGTTGCTACGAGAGATAATTTTGACATTTTCATATATGCTCCTTTATGTCGATATGCGAAAATTGTTTTTAGTATATCGAAAAAGCATGTGTGGTTCTGTGAGTTATTTCACAAGTTAGTAAATCCAGTATCTGCCACCGCACTAAAAATGCAAAGTGCGGTTAGTAAAACCAACCGCACTTTTATTATTTTCCTAACTTAATTTCATCCGTCCAACGCTTTATCAGATGCTTACTGACCGTTGGTTCACCGTACTGCTCAAAATCAAATTCAATTAATTTTAATTCATCTAACTTCAATGCGGTTGGCGCTTGCTGGGCGTTACGATTAGTAATAATTTGATTAAACTCGCCCTCTTTCCACATCAATTCTTGACTTTCTTTGGACAGTGCCCAGTCCACAAACAATTTGGCATTATCCAGATTGCGCGCCCCTTTCAAAATGCTCACAGCACCTAAAGTATAGCCTGTGCCTTCACATGGGATAATCAACTCAACTGGTGCACCTTTTTCTTTTTCTTGAGTATAACCATGCAAAAAGCCAACCCCTAATGCACTGTCGCCACGCCCAACATTACGCGAGGCAATTGTACCCGATTTATTGTATTGCCCAATATTGTTATTCAGCTCTTTCAAAAACGCAAAGGCATTATCTTCCCCCATAATTTGCACAAGCGTCGCTAACAAAGAATACGCAGTGCCTGAGCTCTGTGGATCTGGTAGTTGAATTTCGTGTTGATATTCACGCTTTGTTAGATCCGCCCAGCATTGCGGTGCTTTAGCTTGAAGTCGTGCTAAACGTTCTGTATTCACACCGAACCCCAAAACCAACATATAAATTGGCGACAGATAATGCTCTTTCATTTTTTGTGTATGAATAAAGCGCGGATCAATTTCCGCAAAGTTCGGGGATTTATATGGCTGTGTTAGCCCCATATTGGCGGCTAATAAGTGCGGTTCAAGTGTACCGCCATACCACACATCCGCTTGCGGATTGTTTTTTTCTGCTTCAATTTTTGCCAGCGCACTACCTGTGCTATAACGCGCAATGGAAATTTTCACGTCATACTTGGCACCAAATGCTTTTGCTTCACTGTCACACATCGCATTCGTTGCACTGCAATACACCACTAAACGCCCTGCTGCGCTAGCAGTATTCGTATAAGCCAACAGCCCGAACAAGAGCCCACTTAATACTAAAATAACTTTTTTCATAATTGAACCTGATGTTGTGTTTATGCTAATAATTTCGCTGAAAAATTATACCGTTATAAAAAGATTACTCAAGCCGAAAACCACATAGCATACGCAAAAAAAAGTGCGGTTTGTCAAGCTCACCGCACTTTATGCAAGTTAAATTCAATGTATTTTTAGTTCTTTGCTTTGGCCGCTGCTTTTACAATCACAGCAAAGGCTGGGGCTTTTAATGACGCACCGCCAACTAACGCACCATCAATATCAGGTTGTTTGAAAAGCTCTGCTGCATTGCTGTCGTTCACAGAACCGCCATATTGCAAAATGACTTGCTCTGCCACTGCTTTATCTTGTTTCGCGATATGTCCACGAATGAATGCATGTACTGCCTGTGCTTGCTCTGGAGTTGCTGATTTACCCGTACCAATTGCCCAAATCGGTTCATAGGCAATCACTGCACCATTAAATGCCTGAGCACCCAAGGTGTTAAGCACTGCATCAATTTGACGTGCGCATACGGCTTCCGTTTCGCCAGCCTCGTTTTGCGCTTCACTTTCACCAATGCACAACACTGGCACCAGACCTGCTGCTTTCAATGCTGCAAATTTTTTAGCGATAAATTCATCACTTTCTTGATGATAAGTGCGACGTTCAGAATGCCCAATAATGATATATTTTGCCCCGAAATCTTTCAGCATATCTGTTGAAATATCGCCCGTGTATGCTCCTGAGACATTAACATCCACATTTTGCGCACCAAGCGCAATCTGACTGCCTCTTAATGCTACTTCTGCCTCTGCTAAATACATCACTGGCGGTGCAATTGCCACATCACAACCGTCAACGCCTGCAAGCTCTGCTTTTAAGCCCTCAACAAGCTCGCGAGTCATCGCTTTGCTACCATTTAATTTCCAATTTCCCATGACTAATGGACGACGTGCCATAGTTAAACTCCTTAGTTTATGTTTGAAATTTTACGCAAAATACTATAGCAAACTTCACTGAAAAAAGCTGTGTTCCCACAACATTTTTTTGATCTTAATAAGGTTTTTATCGCTTTTTCAGCGGTAAATGGATGATTATTCACACCAAAAAGGCTACAATTCATACATCACTTGCAACGCGAGAGTTCATTATGCGCATTTTTAAAGCTGAAGTTTGGAATTTAGATCTCCTTTTGCCGCTATTTGAGCATTATCGAAGCCAACTTGGTAGCCCCGCTAACCCTGAGCGTGCACGTCTTTTTTTGAGCAATCGTATCCGTTTTAGTGAAAGTATTATTTTTCTCGCCGTTGATGAACAAGAACGTGCTATTGGATTTGCGCAGCTCTATCCCCACTGGTCATCATCGCAGTTAAGCCGTTATTGGCAGCTAAGCGACCTTTTTGTCTATTCCGCTGCCAATCAAACCGATGCACAAAAACAGCTCTTACACAAATGTCGTGAATTTGTGAAATTTACCCAAAGCCAGCGTTTAGTGCTAGATGCCATGGGCACTCAACAGACATTTTGGGAATCACTCGGTTTTAAATTAGACAGCAACAAACAACGCTTTGAGCTACGCGTTTAAATATCGCACTTTGCATTGTAAAAGTG
>NZ_JABMIJ010000014.1 GCF_014885015.1 Spirabiliibacterium falconis
TAAAACCTGGCGGTGTCCTACTCTCACATGGGGAAACCCCACACTACCATCGGCGTTACAGCGTTTCACTTCTGAGTTCGGCAAGGGGTCAGGTGGGACCACTGCACTATCGCCGCCAGGATAATTCTTTTATCCGTTTTTACTACGTTGTTCTTTGTTTTACTGCGTTCTTCTGTTTTTTGTTTGTTCTTTATTTCTTTTTTCAATGCCTTTGCATTGTCTATTCTTTTTGGCTACAAGCTAAATCCTGTCAAACTCCGAGCTTTTCTCTTTATTTATTTGTTCGTTCGTTTTTATCCCTTATACGTCGCTACAGCAAAAACACTTGAGCGTTGTATGGTTAAGCCTCTCGGGCAATTAGTACGGGTTAGCTCAATATATCACTACACTTACACACCCCGCCTATCTACGTCTTAGTCTTAAACAACCCTTACCAACTTATTGTTGGGGAGAACTCATCTCGAGGCAAGTTTCGTGCTTAGATGCTTTCAGCACTTATCTCTTCCGCACATAGCTACCGGGCAGTGCCATTGGCATGACAACCCGAACACCAGCGGTGCGTCCACTCCGGTCCTCTCGTACTAGGAGCAGCCCCCCTCAATTCTCCAACGCCCACGGCAGATAGGGACCGAACTGTCTCACGACGTTCTAAACCCAGCTCGCGTACCACTTTAAATGGCGAACAGCCATACCCTTGGGACCTACTTCAGCCCCAGGATGTGATGAGCCGACATCGAGGTGCCAAACACCGCCGTCGATATGAACTCTTGGGCGGTATCAGCCTGTTATCCCCGGAGTACCTTTTATCCGTTGAGCGATGGCCCTTCCATTCAGAACCACCGGATCACTATGACCTGCTTTCGCACCTGCTCGACATGTCCGTCTCGCAGTCAAGCTTGCTTTTACCATTGTACTAACCTGGCGATGTCCGACCGCCATTAGCAAACCTTCGTACTCCTCCGTTACTCTTTGGGAGGAGACCGCCCCAGTCAAACTACCCACCAGACACTGTCCGAGACCACGTTCCGCAGTCTTCGTTAGAACATCAAACCTTAAAGGGTGGTATTTCAACAACGACTCCATACCAACTGGCGTTGATACTTCATAGTCTCCCACCTATCCTACACATCAAAATTCAATGTTCAGTGTCAAGCTATAGTAAAGGTTCACGGGGTCTTTCCGTCTAGCCGCGGGTACACCGCATCTTCACGGCGATTTCAATTTCACTGAGTCTCGGGTGGAGACAGCCTGGCCATCATTACGCCATTCGTGCAGGTCGGAACTTACCCGACAAGGAATTTCGCTACCTTAGGACCGTTATAGTTACGGCCGCCGTTTACTGGGGCTTCGATCAAATGCTCTCACATCATCAATTAACCTTCCAGCACCGGGCAGGCGTCACACCCTATACGTCCACTTTCGTGTTTGCAGAGTGCTGTGTTTTTAATAAACAGTTGCAGCCAGCTGGTCACTTCGACTGACTTCACCTCCATCCGCGTGGGACTTCAATTAACATCAGCGCACCTTCTCCCGAAGTTACGGTGCTATTTTGCCTAGTTCCTTCACCCGAGTTCTCTCAAGCGCCTGAGTATTCTCTACCTGACCACCTGTGTCGGTTTTCAGTACGGTTTATTATAACATTAACGCTTAGTGGCTTTTCCTGGAAGTCGGGTATCAGTTACTTCGCAACCGTAGTCGCTCCCCATCACGCCTCAGATATAGATAACCGGATTTGCCTAATTATCCATCCTACACGCTTGGACCGGGATTTCCGTCACCCGGCTTAACCTAACCTACTCCGTCCCCACATCACTGTTATAACAAGTACGGGAATATTAACCCGTTTCCCATCGACTACGCTCTTCAGCCTCGCCTTAGGGGCCGACTCACCCTGCCCCGATTAACGTTGGACAGGAACCCTTGGTCTTCCGGCGAGGGGGTTTTTCACCCCCTTTATCGTTACTTATGTCAGCATTCGCACTTGTGATACGTCCAGCAACCCTCTCGAGCCACCTTCGTCCGCTTACACAACGCTCCCCTACCCAACAATCTTTCGATTGATGCCGCAGCTTCGGTGCTATATTTTAGCCCCGTTACATCTTCCGCGCAGGCCGACTCGACTAGTGAGCTATTACGCTTTCTTTAAATGGTGGCTGCTTCTAAGCCAACATCCTAGCTGTCTAAGCCTTCCCACTTCGTTTCCCACTTAATATAGACTTTGGGACCTTAGCTGGCGGTCTGGGTTGTTTCCCTCTCCACGACGAACGTTAGCACCCGCCGTGTGTCTCCTATACATTACTCTTCGGTATTCGCAGTTTGCATCGGGTTGGTAAGTCGGGATGACCCCCTAGCCGAAACAGTGCTCTACCCCCGAAGGTATTCATATAAGGCTCTACCTAAATAGATTTCGGGGAGAACCAGCTATCTCCCGGTTTGATTGGCCTTTCACCCCCAGCCACAAGTCATCCGCTACTTTTTCAACAGTAGTCGGTTCGGTCCTCCAGTTAGTGTTACCCAACCTTCAACCTGCCCATGGCTAGATCACCGGGTTTCGGGTCTATATCCTGCAACTATTCGCCCAGTTAAGACTCGGTTTCCCTTCGGCTCCCTTATTCAGTTAACCTCGCTACAAAATATAAGTCGCTGACCCATTATACAAAAGGTACGCAGTCACCCTTACAGGCTCCCACTGCTTGTACGTACAGGGTTTCAGGTTCTATTTCACTCCCTTCACCAGGGTTCTTTTCGCCTTTCCCTCACGGTACTGGTTCACTATCGGTCAGTCAGGAGTATTTAGCCTTGGAGGATGGTCCCCCCTTCTTCAAACAGGATTTCTCGTGTCCCGCCCTACTTTGTGTTAGCTTAGTACCTTGACCGCACTTTCGAATACGGGACTATCACCCTCTATGGTCAGACTTCCCAGTCTGTTCTTCTTGTGCTGTCAATATCACTAACGGCTACTCCGCTTTCGCTCGCCGCTACTCGCAGAATCTCGGTTGATTTCTTTTCCTCGGGGTACTTAGATGTTTCAGTTCTCCCGGTTCGCCTCAATAAACTATGGATTCATTTATTGATGATGGATTCTTCATCCATCGGGTTTCCCCATTCGGACATCGTGGGTTAAACGCTTCTTATCAACTCACCCACGCTTTTCGCAGATTAGCACGTCCTTCTTCGCCTCTGACTGCCTAGGCATCCACCCTGCACGCTTAGTCACTTAACCATACAACCTCAAGTATTCTTAACCGCACTTTACTTACATATCGTGCATACCTGCGTTGCAGACTTAAACAAACTCGTGCGTAGTTACCTACGCCACCTGTAATGCCTTTTCTCATCACAGGATTTTTTACTCAGCTCTTACGTGTCCTGGTATCTCTACCACATTACGCTTGAGTTCTCTTCAGTTTTTAGCTTGTT
>NZ_JABMIJ010000016.1 GCF_014885015.1 Spirabiliibacterium falconis
TAAGTGGCTTTTTTATTATGAGAAAGTCAAAGCATAGGGCGTTTTTGGTGAATTAAATTCGATATGTTGTTAGAGCAAACATTAAAAAGTTTATCAACGCAAATACCTTGATCGAGATATTATAAAGTGCGGTTTTTTATTCGGAGCAAACACGCTATACTAGCATCAACAACAAGAGAGGTTATTTTGAGCGAAATTTTACAGAGAACATTTACCCTTGATGAACAAGATAACGCACGTTTGCAGTCGCTTTGCGGTGCGTTCGATGCTCATTTGAAACAGATTGAAGAAAGTTTTTCGATTAGTGTAGCACGTTTTAATTTCACATTTACGCTGAAAGCCCATTCGGATGCACAGAATTATATCTTAAGTGCGGTTGAGGATTTGATTAAACAGCTCTACCTCGAAACTGCACCTGTAAAAGGTAAAGTAAAAGAGCTGGATATGGAAGATATTCATATTGCGATCCAAGAAAGTCGTATTTTGTTGCAAGATAATACGACGATTTCGCGTAATGAAACGCCGAAAGTCTATGCCACGACCATTAAAACTAAGCGTGGCGTCATTAAGCCGCGCGGTGAAAATCAAGTTAACTACTTACATAATATTTTGCGCCACGATATTACTTTTGGGATTGGTCCAGCGGGCACGGGAAAAACATATCTAGCGGTTGCAGCAGCAGTGGAGGCATTGGAACGGCAAGACATTCGCCGTATTTTATTAACCCGTCCTGCGGTTGAGGCTGGGGAAAAACTGGGCTTTTTGCCTGGTGATTTAGGGGCAAAAATTGAGCCTTATTTGCGTCCATTATATGATGCGCTATTTGAAATGCTTGGCTTTGAAAAAGTGGAAAAACTGATGGAACGCAAGATTATTGAAATTGCGCCGTTGGCATATATGCGAGGGCGTACATTGAATGATGCGTTTATTATCCTTGATGAAAGCCAAAACACCACGATAGAGCAGATGAAAATGTTTTTAACTCGTATCGGTTTTAATTCAAAAGCAGTGATTACAGGAGATGTAACCCAAGTGGATTTGCCTCGGGGTCAAAAATCGGGTTTACGGCATGCGATGGAGGTTCTCAGTAACGTTTCTGAACTGAGCTTTAACTATTTTGAAAGCCGTGATGTGGTGCGCCATCCAGTGGTAGCGAAGGTCGTGCAAGCGTATGAAGTCTGGGAGCGAGAAGATGAACAACGCCGTGCAGCGTTAGCCGAAGAACGCCGTCGGCAACGAGAGATGGAATAAGCATATGATCGAGATTGATTTGCAAGTTGCTTGTAGCGATGAGCAGGGGCTGCCGAGTTGTTCGCAAATTCAGATGTGGGCAGAAAGTGCGGTCAGCAAAGAGGGGTTAGAGGTAACAGTGCGTATTGTCGATGAAGCAGAAAGCCAACGGCTTAACCGAACTTACCGTGGAAAGGATTACCCAACCAATGTGCTTTCTTTTCCATTTGAGAGCCCGCCCGAGGTACAATTACCGCTACTTGGCGATTTGGTTATTTGTCGCCAAGTAGTGGAACGAGAGGCGCAAGAACAAGGTAAAACCGCACTTTCACATTGGGCGCATATGGTCGTGCATGGTTGCTTGCATTTACAAGGCTATGATCATATCAATGATGCTGAGGCGCAGGAAATGGAAAATTTAGAGCGAGAGATTATGGCTCGCTTAGGTTTTGCTGATCCCTACCTGGTGGAGAAGGCATGAGTAAATTCGCACGTCGGTGCGTTATTGCTTATGGCAGTGATAACGCACTTGATGCGGCACGGACACATATTTTGACACAATCTAATGCAACATGCTTATTTTGTGCTGCCCAATTAGATCGCTCTTTGCCTGATAATGTCCATTTTTATCCATTTAATCAAAGCCGTAATGTTCTTGGGCAAGAATTTGATATGGCAATATTGGATTTTGCACCACAGCATACGTTGCATTTTCATTTAGACAGCTTGGCAATAGTATCAGCCTGCATTAAGGCAGGCGGGACGTTGCTTATTCTTCTGCCAGCATGGGCAACCTTAGCCGAGATGCCTGATCATGATAGCTCTCGTTGGAATAACCAGTGTACTATTGCCACACCGCACTTTATCCATTTTTTTCAAACAAGCGTAGCAGATTATGATTGGCAAGTGCTTGATTTAGATACGAATACATTGCCAAGACTTACTGCTAGTCATGGGGTTCCCCCGCCAGAAGCTGCGATACGCGATCAACGCAATGTGCTGGCTCAACTGAAGCAAGATAAGACTCCTATCACACTGATCACTGCAGCACGTGGACGTGGCAAGTCGGCGTTATTAGGGCAGCTGATTACGCAGTTGGGGGAGAGTGTGGTTGTCAGTGCTGTAAATAAACGTGCAGTAACTACACTGTATCGTTTCACAACGCAGAAACCGCACTTTATTGCCCCCGATGCTTTGCTTGAACAGTATAAAAAATCTGCAGAGCCACCATTGAATTGGTTAATTATTGATGAAGCCGCTATGTTGCCAATGGCTATGCTGGAACAATTGGTTTTTTGTGCTAAACAGTGTGTGCTTGCCACGACGCTTGATGGCTATGAAGGCACAGGGCAAGGCTTTAGCATAAAATTTATGCAACGTTTCCCATTGGCACAACACATTCAGCTACACACACCACTGCGTTGGATTGAAAACGATCCTTTGGAACGATGGGTCAATGAAATGCTGTTGGGGGGGCATGCGTCAAGAGAATCTCACTCTGCGATTGGGGTTGGAGTGGCGCACAGTATGGTAGAGAAAATAGCCTGTTATCAATTACTGCGTCTTGCACATTACCGCACAACGCCATTGGATGTGCGTCGCATAATGGACGCAACGGGGCAGCGACTTTATCAGTATCAGCAAGATAACCGCTGTGTAGGGGCATTGTGGGCGGTAAATGAGGGCGGTTTGCCATCAGCCTTAGTACAGGCGATTTATCGTGGTGAACGTCAGCCTGCGGGGAATTTGGTGGCGCAAATGCTTTGTTTTCAAGCCGCATTGCCTGAAGGTGCAAAACTGATGAGTGTTCGCATTTCACGCATTGCTGTGTGTGAGCAGTATCGTCAGCGTGGTTTTGCGCGTGCGTTGATTGTAGCGTTGCATACGATGTCAGTGGATTTTCTCTCGGTGAGCTTTGGTTACACTCCTGAACTTGCGACATTTTGGCAAAAGTGCAGTTTTGAGGTCGTTCACATCACACGATTTAAAGAAGCAAGCAGTGGATTATTTAGTGCGGTGGCATTGTGTGGGTTATCACAGGCTGGGCAAATATTCGTGCAAAAAGCGAAAGTGCGGTTTATGCGTGATTTTCCACTTACAGAGCATCCATTGTTATTCCATTTTTCTTTACCACAAAATTGGGCGTTGACGGACGATGATCGTAGGATGCTATGGGATTTTGTGCAAACTAACCGCACTTTTTATGCCATCTTGCCCGCATTAAAACGGTATTTAAACGCCTTTCCTGATCAAGCATTGGCGGCAGCGTTGCGGAATATTCAACAAGCTACGCATCATCAAAAAGCTGCGTTGAAACAATTAAAAGTGCGGTTGCTTCACTGTTTACAGGCATAAAAAATCACGAACCGAGATTCGTGATTTTTTTTGCATTTAATGGCTTTTATAGGAATAAATTGGCAAATAGAAAGCCAAATACCAGACTAAATACCATACTTAATAGACCAGGGATCATGAAACTATGGTTGAAAATGAACCGTCCAATTTTGGTGGTACCAGTGGTATCAAAGTCAATTGAGGCGATAATTGGACCGTAGTTTGGAATGAAGAAATACCCGTTAACCGCCACAAAGGTGGCAATGATGACATGGGCAGGCAAGCCTAATGCAATACCAACAGGTACTAAAACCACGGTAGTTGCCCCTTGACTATTGACCATTACAGACAATGCAAATAACGCCAATGCAAATGTCCAAGGTGCAGCGTGTACTAAGCCTTGTACCGCTTCGATAATTTCAGGTTTATGGGCTGCAACTAATGTGTCACCAAGCCATGCAATCCCGAAAATCGCAATAATAGCACGCATACCAGCATGGAATACGGAGCCTTGTGTGATTTCGTTACCATCTGGTTTACAGGTTAAAATAATCAATGCACCGATGGTTAGCATCACGATTTCAATGGTGTGCGCCATCCCCATCGGTTGACCATCAAAGTGCGGTCGAATGCCAGGGAATGCCCCCATGATAACCACTAACAATGCACCGAATAAGAATAGTGCTACAGAGCGCATAGCTGTCGGTGTTACTTGCATGGTTTCAATATCGGTGGTTTTGGTCGTATTGTGTTTTTGATAGTTAGGATCTTGTAACAGGCGTTGATAATTTTCATCTTCGCTAAGTTCTTTACCCATTTTATTTACAAACACACACGCCAACGCTAAGCCTAAAACAGTGGCAGGAATGGTGACCATCAGAACGTCAGTCAGTTTGATGCCTTGTGGTTCAAGTAGTTTCACAATAGTAACCACCGCTGCCGCGATTGGGCTGGCAACAATTGCAAATTGTGATGCAATAACCGCCATGGATAATGGGCGTTCTGGGCGAATGCCATTGTGGCGGCTGACTTCAGCAATAACAGGTAATACAGAATAGGCTACATGCCCAGTTCCTGCGAGAAAAGTGAACACGTAGGTTACAATTGGGGCGACGAAGGTAATGTGTTTTGGATTTTTATGCAAAATTTTTGTGGCGATTTTAATCATATAATTTAAACCACCAGCAGCTTGCATCGCTGCCGCCGCAGATACGACAGCCATGATCATAAACATCACATCAATTGGTGGGCTGCCTGGTTTTAAATCAAACACAAAGGCAAGTACGGCAAGCCCCATTCCGCCCATTACACCAAGACCGATTCCGCCGATACGCGCACCGATCAAGATACATAGTAATACTATTGCAAATTGAATCAGAAACATAATTGCTCCGTTGAATACATAAAGAAAGTTGAACGCTGATTGTTCAATTGATTTGATACCCTAAAATTTTCTCATAAGAGAAACGAGCGTATTTTAGCAATTTGTAGGAAAAAAATAGAGTAAAAAAATAGCTAAAAAGGCGTTTTAAATCAAAATTAAGTGAAATTAATAATAAAAAAGGGGCGAAAGCCCCTTGAAAGCGAAAAAAGTGCGGTCTATTTTGCCGTGTTCCGAGGCTTTTTCTTACGCAATTCATATACATCTTTACGGCGGTCTTTCAGATTACGCACACTACCAAATTGGTGTAGCTCTCGTAAATCATCAATATTCACATCTGCAATCAGTACCATTTCGGTATTTGGGGTGGCTTCGCTTTTAATACCATTAGTTGGGAAAGCAAAGTCGCATGGCGTAAAGATCATGGATTGTGCATATTGAATGTCCATATTATGCACATTTGGGAGATTTCCCACCGAACCTGCAATCGCAACAAAGCATTCATTTTCAATGGCACGAGCCTGCGCACAATAGCGTACACGTGAGAAACCATTTTGTGTATCAGTTAAAAATGGTACGAACAGAATATCCATTCCGTCATCAGCTAAAATACGACTGAGTTCAGGAAATTCAGAATCATAACAAATTAAAATCCCAATTTTACCACAGTCGGTATCAAAAGATTTTATCTGATTGCCGCCAACCATACCCCAAACACGTTCTTCATCTGGCGTGACGTGAATTTTTTCATAGCGATCTTGTGTACCATCACGTTTACACAAATACCCTACATTGTATAGGCTTCCATCGCGTAACTCTGGCATTGAGCCTGTGATGATGTTGATGTTGTAAGAAATGGCAAGTTCAGCAAATTTATCAACAATTGGTTGCGTATATTTTGCTAATTTGCGAATAGCTTCAGGTTCGGATAAATGGTTGTATTTCGCCATTAATGGTGCGTTGAAAAATTCAGGGAATAGGGCAAAATCACATTGATAATCTGAGACGGCATCAATGAAATATTCTGCTTGTTGCATTAATTCATCGACGTTTTTATATGACCGCATTTGCCATTGAATTAGCCCTAAACGAATATCTTTTTTATTTGTAGTTGCCTCATCCGTTGGTTTTTCGTAATAAATGTTATCCCAGCGTAATAGCACCGCATAGTCATTAGAGCCAGTATCGCCTGGAAGATAGCGACGCAAAATTTTACGCGGGTGAAAGTCATTGGCAAGTTGAAAGTTAAACACAGGATCGTGAATTTCTTTCATTTTGACTTTTTCAATATATTGTTTCGGTGTCAGTTCATCACTGTATTTATGGTAGTTTGGAATACGACCACCGAAAGTAATGCCTTTCAGATTGAGTTTTTCACATAGCTCCTTACGATAATCATATAAGCGACGACCTAGGCGTAGCCCACGAAATTCGGGGCGTACAAAAATATCAATGCCATAGAGCATATCACCATCGTTGCTGTGAGAATCAAAGGTTTCATTGGCGGTGATTTGGTTATAAGTATGGTTATCGTCATATTTTTGATAATCGACAATAATGGATAATGCACACCCTGCTAAATCGCCATTAACCTTAATAATCGCTTGCCCTTCTGGGAATTTTTCAATCAATGCTTCAATTTGTTCTTCTTTCCAGTAAGCGTCTTCCAATGTGGCGTAGGATTCGATCATAGCTTGTTTGAGCTGGGGATAATCGTCCATCGTGAGATAAGTGAGTTCAATATTTTCAATTTCTTGATAATTCATGGATTCTCCTGTTTTTGAACGACAAAGTGCGGTTAAACCGCACTTTTGTGTATGAGATGGCATCAAACATGCCAGTAGATATGCTTAAATTGTTAAAAATAGTTTACAATTAAATGCGTATAATTGCAAATCACGGACAAAAAGTGGCGAACGTGGTCGGATTCGAACCGACGACCTATCCCTTAGGAGGGGATTGCTCTATCCAGCTGAGCTACACATTCGCAAATATTATTTTTGGTGATGTTTGAGTGAGCGATGTTGAATTTGCACCTGTTTGCCACGCCCTTGAAAATATTCACCAAGTTGTTGGGCAATATATACAGAACGATGCTTGCCGCCAGTGCAACCGATGGCAATGGTTAAATAGCTACGATTATTTTGCTCAAGCATCGGCAGCCACGTTTCGATGTAATTACGTGTGGTGTAAATAAAATTGTGCACTTCACTGTGACGGTTTAAAAAATCAATAACGCCGTCATCTAGCCCCGTTTGTGGACGTAAGACGGGATCCCAATGGGGATTGGGTAAAAATCGTACATCGAAGACATAATCTGCATCAATTGGAATCCCATATTTAAAACCAAATGATTCAAAAACAATATTGAGTGGTTTCTCGCCAGATCCTTGAACAAATTGACGCAATTTTTCTGCTAAATCGTGTGTCGAAATCGCACTTGTATCAATCACTAAATCAGCGTGCTGAAAGAGAGGTTCAAGACGCTCGCGCTCAAGGGCAATCGCACTATCAAGCGGAATATTTTCAAGGGATAATGGATGTAGGCGACGAGTATCACTATAACGGCGCACCAGAACATTTTTGTCTGTATCAAGGAAAATAACCTTGAGTGCCACGCTTTCAGGCAGTTGCGAAAGCACATGATGAAGGGTGTCTGGTGATTGTGGCATATTGCGAATATCAAGGCTAATGGCAACCGCACTTTGGGTTTTTGCGAGAATATCCACCAGCTGATTAAGCAATGAGAGCGGTAAGTTATCTACGCAGTAGTAGCCGATGTCTTCTAATGCCCGTAGTGCAACCGATTTGCCCGAACCTGAACGTCCACTAATAATGATTAATTCCATATTATGCCTCGCTTGCTTGTGAACGCTGTTCATCGTAGTTCTCGCTTGTTGCCAAGTGATGATCGAGGTTTTCGAAAATATGCCATAATTCATCGTCTGATGTCGCACTACGAAGCTGTTTAGCGATTGTTTTTTGACAAAGTTGTTTAGCAATCTCAGGCAATAAAGGGGCATAGTGGTGTGCATTTTCTTCGGGAAGAAAAAGGGCGAAGATTAAATCAACATCTTTATTATCATTGGCGGCATAATTAATGCCATTAGCAAGTTGTAAAAATACCCCTTGTGGTGCACTGAGGTGCTCTATTTTGATATGCGGTAGTGCAATGCCAGCGCCAAGTGCGGTGCAACCGACTTTTTCACGCTCACATAATGCTTCTAGCAGCGGATATTTTTCTTGTGCTTTGTCTTGCTGAGAGGCAAAAATGTCGCAGACAATTTCCATCAAGCGTTTTTTGCTTGATGCTAATACACCTTGGCGTACCGTTTGAGGGCTGAGTAGTTGCGTAAATTGCATTGTCTTGTCCATTACAATTTAAATTGGTCACCAAGATAAAAGCGTTTTACATCTTCGTTCGTAAGCACTTGTTCTGGTGTGCCTGTTGCCATCATTTGCCCTTCACGGACAATGTAGGCTCGTTCGCACACATCCAGTGTTTCACGCACATTATGATCGGTAATCAAGACACCCAAACCACGCTCTTTGAGATGCAAAATAATCTTTTTAATATCGATGACCGAAATGGGATCAACGCCAGCAAATGGTTCGTCGAGTAAAATAAATTTCGGGTTGACAGCCAATGCGCGGGCAATTTCAACGCGACGACGTTCACCGCCAGAGAGCGATTGCCCAAGGTTGTTACGAATATGCTCAATATTAAACTCATTGATTAGCTCTTCTGCTCGCTCTTTGCGTTCAGAATGATTCAGATCGTTGCGCACTTGTAACACTGCCATCAGATTATCATATACACTTAAACGGCGAAAAATTGAGGCTTCTTGTGGCAGATAACCAATGCCTTTTTGCGCGCGATTGTGCATCGGCAGTAGTGTAATATCTTGCCCATCGATGTCAATTAGCCCACTGTCGCTTTTGATTAAACCGACAATCATATAAAATGTGGTGGTTTTACCTGCGCCATTTGGCCCCAATAATCCGACAATTTCGCCAGAGTGAATATCCAAACTCACATTTTGCACAACTTGTCGCCCTTTATAGGCTTTAGCGAGATTTTTTGCGGTTAAAATAGCCATCGTTGCGCCCTATTTCTGTTGGAGTTGCGCTGGGTAAAGTACGGTTTTTACACGCCCTTTGCCGCTATTTTTTGCAATCATTTGCTGTTTTTGCACATCATAGGTAATGATTTGTGCTGTAATTTGGCTATCTTGCTGTTTTAACGTGGCATTTCCAGTTAATTTTAGAAATTGTGCATTTACATCATAATTCACTTGATTGGCACTGCCACTGATGAGTTTTCCATTGTCTAGTTTTTGTTGGAATGTTACAGGCGAGCCGTATGCAGCCACTTTTTCTTGCCCATTTTTTTCATTTTCACCTGGGCGAGTGATGGTTACTTTACCTGCTTTGATTAAAATAGATCCTTGGGTGATCACGACATTATCAGAAAATGTTGCCACGTTATTTTCAAGATCCAATGATTGATTGTCAGATGTTACATTAATGGGTTGTTTGGTATCGTCTTTCAATGCGAAAGCTGACACCGAACACAGTAACGCAAAAGCGAGAGTAATGGAGTTATTGAGTGTTAATTTCATATTGTGTTTTAACCTGCTCTTTTAATGTCGCAATTTGTTGGCGCAAATTCCCCGTTAGCACATTGCCCGTGGTGGTGAATTGTTGCCCTTGAATACTGACCATTGTATCAGATGTTATATCTTGTGTCGTTATATTGACAACCGCACTTTGTGTTTTTAAGGTTTGAATACGACTGTCAGGCAATAAGCTTTGTACCAACACATTGTCTTTGAGATATAAAATCTTATCTTTGCTTAATGTTGCAACATCAGCACGTAACCGCCAGCTTTTTACCAGTTCACCCGTTTGTTTATTTTTTTGATACAAAAATACCTCGGGCGATGTGAATTGCGTTTCGCCATTGGTTTGAAAATAGGTTACGTTGTCGGCATCCGCCACATATTGCTTCGTGCCGTCAATCGCATAAACGGTGGTTTGCATGGCAGTGGCGATATAATCTGGCGCATCTTGTGGCTTGATTTTAGCAAGTGCGGTATCGTCATCTTGTTGATTTAATGTGAAATACCATCCGCCTAGCCCAAGCGCAATGATAAATAAAAAAATGTTCCAGCGCGAGCTCACATGATTTTCCTTTCACTAATTCATTTTCGCCCCATTCTAGCACAAAGCATCCCAAATGTGCGTAGTACTTTTATGAAATGATGTGTGATTAAGTTGACATTAATGTTTATTTCATAGAATATCAACGCACATTTTGCCTAATGCGTGCTTTATGAAATAATAGACGCAGGCAGACAAAGGAAAACTATGGCAGATTATTTAGTGGAAGTGAACAATCTCAGCTTCAACCGTGGTGAGCGTGTGATTTATGACAACTTGAATTTAAAAGTTGAAACGGGAAAAATTACCGCCATTATGGGACCGTCAGGGATTGGAAAAACCACACTTTTGAAATTGATTGGAGGGCAAATTGCCCCTGATTCAGGGACTATTTTATTTGATGGTGTGGATCTGAGTTCACTTTCAACCCGTAAACTCTATCAGCTACGCAAGCGAATGGGCATGTTGTTTCAATCGGGAGCATTGTTTACAGATATGACCACATTCGATAATGTTGCGTTTGCGTTACGGGAGCATACGAATTTACCAGACGAATTGATAGCCCAACTTACATTGATGAAATTACACGCGGTAGGGTTGCGTGGTGCAGCACACTTGATGCCGTCTGAACTCTCAGGAGGAATGGCGCGGCGGGTAGCATTGGCTCGTGCAGTTGCTCTAGATCCTGATTTGGTGATGTATGACGAACCATTTACAGGACAAGATCCCATTAGCATGGGAGTGATTTTAAGTTTGATCAAACGTTTAAATCACACGTTGAAGTTAACCTCAATAGTCGTGTCTCATGATGTACAAGAAGTATTGAGTATCGCTGATTATGCTTATATTGTGGCAGACAAAAAAGTGATTGCCGAAGGCACGCCTGAACAATTAACGCGAAGTGATGATGCGCGGGTAATTCAGTTTTTAGCTGGGAACGAAGATGGACCAGTGCAATTCCACTATCCTGCTGCATCATCTTATACAGATGAGTTATTTTTATGAAACATGTAATCGCCATGCTCGGGCGTTGGGCAATTAACTCGCTAAAATCACTAGGGCGTTCAGGTATGATGCTATATGGAGCCCTAATTGGTGTACCTAATCCGAAAATCTATGCGCCACTGTTTATCAAGCAGCTTTATGTGCTTGGGGTGCAGTCTATGTTGATTATTCTGCTCTCAGGGCTATTTATTGGAATGGTGCTCGGGTTGCAGGGCTATGTCGTTTTATCGGGATTTTCTGCTGAAACAAGCCTTGGGCAATTGGTGGCGTTATCCTTATTGCGTGAGCTTGCACCTGTTGTGACCGCACTTTTATTTGCAGGGCGTGCGGGCTCGGCGTTGACAGCAGAAATTGGTTTAATGAAAGCGACCGAACAATTATCTAGTATGGAAATGATGGCAGTCGACCCATTACGACGTGTGATTGCCCCTCGTTTTTGGGCAGGTGTAGTCAGTATGCCATTATTAACATTATTATTTATGGCTGTTGGTATTTGGGGCGGTGCGTTGGTCGGCGTGGATTGGAAAGGTGTGGACAGCGGCAGTTTCTGGTCGGTTATGCAAAGTGCGGTGAGTTGGGGCACGGATATTGGCAATGGCATGATTAAAAGTGCGGTTTTTGCAATTACTGTGGTATGGATTGCCCTCTTTAATGGTTATGATGCCCTCCCCACTTCTGAGGGCATTAGCCGTGCAACAACGAAAACCGTCGTGCAGTCATCCTTGGCGGTGTTGGCATTGGATTTTATTTTAACCGCCATGATGTTCGGCGGGAATTAAGACGAAGGATAAAAAAATGCGTCAAGCAGTAAAATATGAATTTTGGGTTGGATTATTTCTATTGTGCGCTATTGCAGCACTCGTATTCTTAGGCTTAAGAGTTGCTAATGTGCAAGGATTTGGAGAAAATAAAACCTATACGATACAGGCAACCTTTACCAATATTGGTGGTCTAAAATTGCGTTCACCCGTTAAGGCGGGGGGCGTTGTGATTGGGCGAGTGAGCGACATTAGCCTTGATGCGCAAACGTATCAACCGTTAGTCAAAATCAACATTGATCAAGCCTATAACCATATTCCTGAAACCAGTTCATTGTCGATTAAAACCGCAGGTTTACTGGGAGAGCAATATATTGCACTCAATATTGGTTTTGACGATGGCAGTGTTGCTATGTTAAAAAATGGTGATACGATCCATGACACCACCTCGGCAATGGTTTTAGAAGATTTAGTCGGGCAGTTTTTATACGGTGATAAACAAGCCAGCCCTGATACTGATGAAAAATAAGACAAGAATTTAAAGGAGAAGTTATGTTAAAACATGCACAAACATTATTGAAACTTGGGGTGTTGCTATTGGCAGGCTTGCTTGCATTAAATGTGGCACAAGCACAAGAAACACCGTATTCGCTGATGAAAAATGCAACAGATAAATTATTTAATGACATTAATTCAAATCAAGCCAAAATTAAGCAAGATCCAAATTATTTACGTACAATCGTTCGCAATGATTTAATGCCATTTGTGCACGTCAATTATGCGGCATCACTGGTGTTAGGGCAACATTATCAAAGTACAACGCCAGAGCAGCGTACACGCTATTTTAATGCGTTCGGACAATTTATTGAGCAAACCTATGCACAAGTATTAACGCTTTATAAAGGACAAAAAATTCAGTTGGAAAAAGAAAAACCACTAGCAAATCAAACTATTGTGACCCAGCGTGTCAATATTTTACAACAAAATGCTGCACCGATTCGCTTGGATTTTAAATGGCGTAAAAATACGAAAACAGGGCAATGGCAAGCCTATGATATGGCAGCCGATGGCGTGAGTATGGTTGAAACGAAGAAAAATGAATGGAGTAATATTTTACGCACCAAAGGTATTGATGCCCTTATTAGCCAAATTGAAAAAAGTGCGGCACAGCCGATAGTGATTAAGTAGGCATATTTTGGTATTGCAATGGCGTACAGCCCCAACAGCGATTGGGGCGAAATTGACATTAATAGGTGATTTGACGCGTGATAGTTTGCTACCGCTATGGCAAGCACGTGAGACGTTGACCGACACGGTTGAATGTTTAGATATTGAACTTGCAGAACTTGCTACGCTGGATTCGGCGGGGTTTGCTTTGTTATGTGATATTATTCATTTTTATGCGCAAAAAAGCCAAGTGCGGTTACACCATGCACCTGCGATTTTGCGTGATTTAGCATTATTATATGAGTTAAATAAATGGCTAGATGCCTTTATTGTGGAGTAAAAATAAATGGATGCCTCTGAGATTGAACAGCTTTTGCGCCAATCATTAAGCCTTGATGAAGTGTATGTAGAGGGTGAAAATGCACACTTTAATGTGGTTGCGGTTAGCGATCAATTTGCCCAAATGAGCAAAGTGAAGCAGCAACAGCTCATTTATGCACCCTTGATGGAACATATTGCGCGTAATGATATTCACGCATTATCAATAAAAACATATACTAAAGCAAAATGGAAGCAGGCTTGCATGCTTAACGGTGTGAAAGCGTAATTAACACGTGTAAGGATTGAAAATGGAAAAGTTTCGGGTTTATGGAAAAAGTTGTTTAAGTGGTGATGTTGAAATATCCGGTGCAAAAAATGCAGCATTGCCTATTTTATTTGCGGCGATTTTAGCCGAAAAACCTGTAACCTTAAGTAATGTACCGGATTTGCGTGATGTAACCACAACATTAAAAATTTTAACAACCCTCGGGGTCAACGTTGAAAAACGGGATCGCAATACCATCACACTGGATGCAAGTGCGGTCAACCATTTTGTGACCCCCTATGAACTCGTAAAAACGATGCGGGCATCAATTTGGGCGTTAGCGCCATTAGTTGCACGTTTCGCCCAAGGACAAGTTTCCTTACCTGGCGGTTGTAATCTCGGTGCGCGTCCTGTGGATATGCACATTTCTGGATTGGAAAAATTAGGCGCAGAGATTAAACTGGAAGACGGTTATGTTAAAGCCACTCGTCATGCGCGTTTAAAGGGTGCGCATATTATTATGGACAAAGTCAGTGTTGGTGCGACGCTATCTATTATGATCGCAGCAACATTAGCAGACGGAAAAACCGTCATTGAAAATGCCGCACGTGAGCCTGAAATTGTTGATACGGCTGATTTTTTGAATAAACTGGGTGCGAATATCCAGGGTGCAGGCACGGATATGATTACTATTGTTGGCGTGGAACACCTTGGCGGCGGCGAGCATAGTATTATCCCAGATCGCATTGAAACAGGAACATTTTTAATTGCAGCAGCAGTATCTGGCGGCAAAATTACCTGTCATGGTACGCGTGCAAATACGTTAGACGCTGTGTTGGCAAAGTTACAAGAAGCAGGTGCGAAACTTGAGATCAGTGATGATACGATTACGCTCGATATGCAAGGTAAACGCCCAAAATCTGTTAATGTACGTACAGCACCACATCCAGGATTTCCAACGGATATGCAGGCACAATTTACGTTATTAAATATGGTGGCTGACGGCACAGGCATTATTACTGAAACGATTTTTGAAAACCGTTTTATGCATGTTCCAGAATTGGTACGAATGGGGGCAAAAGCGGATATTGAAGGGAATACCGCTATTTGCCATGGCGTAACCGATTTGCAAGGCACAGAAGTGATGGCAACCGATTTACGTGCGTCTGCAAGTTTAGTGATAGCAGGCTGTATTGCGCAAGGCGAGACAGTTGTGGATCGAATTTATCATATCGATCGTGGTTACGAGCGCATTGAAGAGAAATTACAAAAGCTCGGCGCACGAATTGAGCGTTTTAGTTCGTAAGAATGAAAAATATTAAAAGTGCGGTCATCACCGCACTTTTTACATTAATCGCTATCAATTTCTCAAAAGCACATTAAACTACGTAAAAATCACACTATAGGCTTGAGATTACAATCTTAGCCCCCATATAGCCTTAACTAACGACCATTTTTAAGAGAGAAGAATAATGAGTGCAAGAACAACCACCAAAAAACAGATTCCCGTTCTACCACTGCGTGATGTTGTGGTATTTCCCTTTATGGTGATGCCATTATTCGTCGGGCGCGATAAGTCGATCAATAGCCTTAAATATGCGATGGATAATGGCAAAGAATTACTATTAGTTGCACAAAAAAATGCCGAACAAGAGAACCCACAGCGTGATGATATTTATGATTACGGCACATTGGTACATGTTATTCAGTTGCTTAATTTGCCTGATGGTACTGTAAAAGTACTTGTTGAGGGCAAAAGTCGTGCAAAAATCAAACAATATTATGATGACGATGAGCGTATTAGTGCTGATGTTAGCATCTTAGCTGATGAATTAGGCGATGAGCAAGAGCTCGCTGTACTCAGTAAAAGTGCGGTTGATGAATTTGAATCTTACATTGCCATCAACAAAAAAGTGCAACCTGAAGTTGTGGCAGCATTGCGTAAAATAGATGATCCTGTGCGTTTAAGCGATACGCTATCTGCACATATGCCGATCGCATTAAAACATAAGCAAACATTGCTTGAGAAAAACAGCGTTATAGCACGTTTTGAATTTCTTATTGCGACAATGCATTCTGAGTTAGATATTTTGCAAGTGGAAAAACGTATTCGTAATCGCGTCAAAAAACAAATGGAAAAGAGTCAGCGAGATTATTATCTTAATGAGCAGATGAAAGCCATTCAAAAAGAGTTAGGCGACAGCGAGGGCGGTAGTGACGAAATAGACACGCTTCGTCAAAAAATTCTTGATGCAAAAATGCCGAAAGATGTGCAAGAAAAAGCAGAAACTGAATTGCAAAAATTACGAATGATGTCGCCAATGTCGGCAGAAGCAACCGTGGTACGCAGCTACATTGAATGGTTGATACAAGTGCCATGGCATAAGCGAAGCAAAGTTAAAAAAGATTTAGATAACGCTCAAAAAGTGCTTGATGCTGACCATTATGGCCTAGAGCGTGTGAAAGAGCGGATCTTGGAATATCTTGCCGTGCAGACGCGTTTAAACCAAGTGAAAGGACCTATTCTTTGCCTTGTGGGACCACCGGGCGTTGGGAAAACATCTTTAGGGCAGTCTATTGCGAATGCAACAGGGCGAAAATATGTGCGTATGGCACTTGGTGGGGTGCGTGATGAAGCGGAAATTCGTGGGCATCGTAAAACGTATATCGGATCGTTACCAGGTAAATTAATGCAAAAAATGGCGAAAGTCGGTGTGAAAAATCCGCTCTTTTTGCTTGATGAAATTGATAAAATGTCATCAGATATGCGTGGTGACCCAGCGTCTGCGTTGCTTGAAGTGCTAGATCCTGAACAAAATAATGCTTTCAGTGATCACTATTTAGAAGTGGATTATGATTTATCCGATGTGATGTTTGTGGCCACATCTAATTCAATGAATATTCCAACGCCACTGCTGGATCGTATGGAAGTGATTCGTCTTTCAGGTTATACCGAAGATGAAAAGCTGAATATTGCGAAACAGCATTTGCTTGCGAAACAAATGGAACGTAATGGATTGAAAAAAGGTGAATTGAGTGTGGACGATAGTGCCATTTTAGGCATTATTCGTTACTACACGCGAGAAGCTGGTGTACGCTCATTAGAGCGTGAAATTTCTAAAATTTGTCGTCGAGCAGTGAAAACGCTGCTATTGAATAAGAAGAAAAAATCATTGCGTGTCAGTGAGAAAAATCTACATGATTATCTCGGTGTGAAACGCTTTGAATACGGTAAAGCAGATACCGAAAATCGTATTGGAGAAGTCACTGGATTGGCGTGGACAGAAGTCGGGGGGGATTTGCTGACGATTGAAACAGCCAGTGTTGCTGGAAAGGGCAAATTGGTTTATACCGGCTCGCTTGGCGATGTCATGAAAGAGTCTATCCAAGCGGCGATGACCGTGGTGCGAGCCCGAGCGGAGCGATTGGGCATTAATGCTGATTTTTACGAAAAACGTGATATTCATGTGCATGTGCCAGAGGGAGCAACACCAAAAGACGGCCCTAGTGCAGGGATTGCAATGTGTACCGCACTTGTATCAAGTTTAACAGGAAACCCTGTACGCGCTGATGTGGCTATGACGGGTGAAATCACGCTTCGTGGCAAAGTCTTGCCAATTGGAGGACTAAAAGAAAAATTATTAGCTGCCCATCGCGGTGGTATTAAGACGGTGTTAATTCCAAAAGATAACGTCAAAGATTTGGAAGACATTCCAGACAACGTCAAAGCCCAGTTGGTTATTCATCCTGTAGAAAATATTGATCAAGTTCTGTCTTATGCGTTGGCGAATCCACCTGAAGGCATTGAGTTGGTTAAACCTGTGATCGCAACAGCGAAAAAGCGTGTGCGGAAAACACCAAGCCCAAAAATGGTAAATTAATCTTGTTCGCCAAGCCGTGTGCTTGGCGTTTTTATAAAGTGCGGTCGCCTAGTTGACAGTATCGGTAAAGTAGCCGATCATAGGGCTTTTAAGAAAAGCAGCTTAAGCATTAAAATTAAAGGTGGTAAATCTGTTATGATGGAAAAATTGAGCAGCGGTGTTGGTGGCTGGGTTTGGAAAGTCATTTTCGCGTTGATATCTGTATCTTTTGTATTAGGTGGTGTTGGTACCTATTTGGTGGGGCGAGTCGATACCTCTGCGGCGAAAGTAAATGGGGAAGAAATTAGCCAGCATACGTTTCAAACTGCATTGCAACAGCAAACACGTTCAATGGGGGAGCAGATGGGGCCGCAGTTCGCACAACTGATGGATTCTCCTGAATTTGTGGCGAGCCTTCGTAAAAATGTCATTGATAATTTAATTGATGAAGCCCTGTTAGTGCAATACGTTAATGCCTTAGGCCTAGTTGCCAGTGATGAGCAAATTAAGCGTTATATTATTAGCCAGTCCGCGTTTCAAAAAGCGGGTAAATTTGATAATGAACTTTATCAACAATTTTTGCGTGTTAATGGGTTGAATTCAGATTACTATGCTCAAAGTTTACGCAGTGGTATTGTGATGAACCAATTACAGCAAGGATTGCTTGGTTCGAAAACAGTCAGTGATGCCCAACTGGCTATACTCAATGAGCAGCTTTATCAAACGCGTGAAGTAAATTTAACACCTTTGCCGATAGTGGGATTGTTGGATAAGCAAGAGATTAGCGAGCAAGAGATCAGCGAGTATTATGATGCCCATAAATCGGCTTTTGCCGTGCCAGAGCAGGTAAAAGTAGAATATATCGACATTGCAAAACCTGATATTGAAAAACATATTAAGGTCAGTGATGTCGAAATCGCACAATATTATCAAGACCACAAAAGTGATTTTGCACAAAATCGTCAGCATTTAGCCCATATTCAAGTTAGCACTGAAGCACAAGCGAATCAACTTTATCAGCAACTTGAACAAGGAGCGGATTTTGCCGAACTGGCTAAAGCACATTCAAACGATAAGCTAAGTGCGGTTAATGGTGGCGATTTAAGCTGGAGTAAAGCAGGTGCATTCCCTGCAAAATTTGAACAAGCAGCTGATAATACTGCCGTAGGTGAAGTGAGTAAACCTGTTGAAGTAGATGGTGCATATCACATTATCAAAGTGCTTGCGCGTGAAGATAATGCGCCGAGCTTGGAGCAAGTTAAAGGGCAAATTGAGCAAGCGATTCGTAACGAACTATCCGCAACAGATTTTTATCGCATAGAAAAAGAAGCGGCTGAAAAGGCCTTTGAAAATCAAGCATCGCTGGATGATGTTGAAAAAGTCGTAGGTAAAACAGCACAGACCACGGCATTTTTCACCCGTCAAGACGTGCCAACAGCACTCAATTTTTCCAATGTGGTATATAACATTTTCGATACTGATTTATTACAAGGTGGTGTGAATTCAGAGGCGATTAATGTTGGGGATCAACACTCAATTATACTGCGAGTCGTAGAACATAAACCCGCTGGCACGCGTAGTCTAGATGATGCAAAAGCCGACATAATTGCTTATTTGAAACGTGAAAAAGCCTATGCAGAGCTGATGAGTCAAGCTAAAAGTGCGGTCGAAGAGCTTAATCAAGGCAAACATCCTACCTTGCCTGAGGGAGTAACATTAAGTCAGAAAATACAAGCATTTGTCTATGTCAACACCCAAGACGTACAATTGCGTGATGGTATTTTTAGTATCAAACCAACGCAAGATAAGGCTGATTATGCGGTGATTGAAAATGGACAAGGCGATGTGTTCATTGCCAAGTTGATTCGTGTTAGCCAAGGTAAGGTTGATGAAAAACAAGTGCAAGCGATTCGTCAGGCTTATTTACAAAATGAGCAAGCACAAGCATACCGTCGCTTAATTCAGGCATTGCGTGAGCAAGCCAAAATAGAAATTAATAATGAGTTTATCGCTCAGCAAGAAAATTAATCATAAATCCCCACGATTGTGGGGATTATTTTTAGAAAAAACCGACAATTTTATTGGCTATTTGGTTTGATTTATGGTATAAATTGCGCCGTCTATGCCTTTAGGCAAGATATTTTGATTAATTTAAACATCACACACATATCTCACACTGCTTGTCGGGGTGCCAAACGGTCGATAAAGCAGGATATGTGGAGGCTAAACCCCAATATAAGGATTATTATTATGGCACAAGTTTCAATGCGCGATATGCTTCAAGCTGGCGTACATTTCGGTCACCAAACTCGTTACTGGAATCCAAAAATGAAATCATACATCTTTGGACCACGCAACGGTGTTCACATTATCAACCTTGAAAAAACCGTACCAATGTTTAACGAAGCTCTTGCAGAGTTAACGCGTATTGCAGGTAATGGCGGTAAAATTTTATTTGTTGGTACAAAACGTGCAGCGACTGAAGCAGTGCAAGAAGCGGCAGTAAGTTGTAACCAATATTTTGTAAATCACCGCTGGTTAGGTGGTATGTTGACTAACTGGAAAACAGTGCGTCAATCAATCAAACGTTTAAAAGATTTAGAAGCACAATCTCAAGACGGCACATTTGATAAATTAACCAAAAAAGAAGCGTTGATGCGTACTCGTGAAATGGAAAAACTTGAGCATAGCTTAGGTGGTATCAAAGATATGGGTGGTTTACCAGATGCGATTTTTGTAATTGCAGCAGATCACGAACATATTGCCATCAAAGAAGCTAACAATTTGGGTATTCCAGTGTTTGCAGTCGTTGATACCAATACCAACCCAGATGGTGTTGATTACATCATTCCAGGTAACGATGATGCAGCGCGTGCAATTCAATTATATTTAACAGCAGCAGCGGCTGCGGTGAACGAAGGTCGCGAGCAATCAAAACCACAAGTTACCGAAGAGAGCTTTGCTGGCGAAGCACAAGAAGAAGCACCAGCAGCAGAATAGTATTGTCACGTGATGTAATAAGGCAATACGCCCTTATTAACCACACAATAACGAATTGGTTAGCAGGGGGCTTAAAAGTTCCCTGCTTTTTTATATAAAGTGCGGTTGAGGCACTGAAAAGAGGATTAAAATATGGCTGAGATTACAGCGTCATTAGTAAAAGAACTTCGTGATCGTACTGGTGCAGGTATGATGGAATGTAAAAAAGCATTAGTTGAGGCAAACGGTGATATTGAACTGGCTATCGACAATATGCGCAAATCAGGTCAAGCCAAGGCAGCGAAAAAAGCGGGTCGTGTAGCGGCTGAAGGTGTTATCATCGCACGTATCGACGGTGGCTTTGGTGTGCTGGTTGAAATGAACTGTGAAACGGACTTCGTTGCTAAAGATGCAGGTTTCCAAGCATTGGCGAACAAAGTAGCAGACTACGCACTGGCTAACAAAGTGAGCAATGTTGAAGAATTAAAAGCACACTTTGAAGATGAGCGTGCGGCATTAGTGGCCAAAATTGGCGAAAACATGAATATCCGTCGCGTTGCTACTATCAGTGGTGATGAAGTGGGTTCATACTTACACGGTGCGAAAATTGGTGTGTTAGTTGCTGCACAAGGTGCTGACCAAGAATTATTAAAACACATCGCTATGCACATCGCAGCAAGTCGCCCAGATTATGTTAACCCAACAGATGTACCTGCTGATGTAGTTGAGCATGAGCGTCAAATCCAAGTGGATATCGCAATGCAATCAGGTAAACCGCGTGAAATCGCAGAAAAAATGGTTGAAGGTCGTATGAAGAAATTTACGGGTGAAGTATCACTGACAGGACAACCATTCGTGATGGATCCATCTAAATCTGTAGGCGATTTACTCAACGAAAAAGGTGCAACCGTGACTTCATTCATTCGTTTAGAAGTGGGTGAAGGTATTGAGAAACAAGAAACTGATTTTGCAGCAGAAGTGGCTGCTATGTCAAAAGCATAATAGGCAATCAGTAAAAAAGGCGAGGTAACTCGCCTTTTTAGTATAAAGTGCTGATGAAATAGGTTATTTCATCAACATTTTTGAAAGGAGAAGCAGATGAGTGAGAAACCCGTTTATAAACGCATTTTATTAAAATTAAGTGGCGAAGCGTTACAAGGTGAAGAGGGCTTTGGGATTGATCCGTCGATTTTAGATCGTATGGCAAAAGAAATTGATGAGCTGGTCAAACTGGGTGTTGAGGTAGCTGTCGTACTTGGCGGTGGGAATCTATTTCGCGGTGCAAAATTAGCTAAAGCGGGTATGAATCGCGTAGTGGGCGACCATATGGGTATGCTTGCCACAGTAATGAATGGATTGGCAATGCGAGATGCAATGCACCGTGCAGACATGAATGCGAAGTTGATGTCAGCTTTTCCACTCAATGGTGTATGCGATACGTATAGTTGGGCACAAGCCATTCGTTTGTTGCGTCAAGGGCAAGTAGTGATTTTCTGTGCGGGTACAGGTAATCCCTTTTTTACAACAGACTCTGCTGCCTGCTTGCGTGGCATTGAAATTGAAGCAGATGCTGTATTAAAAGCCACGAAAGTGGATGGTGTTTACGATTGCGATCCCGCTAAAAATCCACAGGCGAAACTCTATACACATTTAAGTTATCAAGATGTCCTAGAGCAAGAGTTGCAAGTGATGGACCTGGCGGCATTTACCCTCGCACGCGATCACGGCATGCCAATTCGTGTCTTCAATATGAACAAACCAGGCGCATTAAAGCGTGTGATTTTAGGTAAAGATGAAGGCACTTTAATTGACGATAAAAAATAGGTCGAACAAGTCTAAAAATTACAGTAAAATCAGTAAGACCGACTGTTAAGTAAGGATAATTATGTTAAACGAAATTAGAAAAGAAGCTGAAGATCGTATGGAAAAGAGCGTTGAGGCATTCCGCTCTCAAATTGCAAAAGTACGCACTGGGCGTGCGCATCCAAGCCTACTGGATGGTATTATGGTAGAGTACTATGGCTCACCAACGCCATTACGCCAAGTGGCAAACGTGGTAGCAGAGGATGCTCGCACATTAGCGATCACCGTGTTTGACCGCACTTTGAGTGGTGTAGTAGAAAAAGCCATCATGAGCTCTGATTTAGGGCTTAATCCATCATCGGCTGGAACGGTTATCCGTGTGCCATTGCCGCCATTAACTGAAGAGCGTCGCCGTGATTTAGTAAAAGTGGTGCGTGGTGAAGCAGAACAGAGTCGCGTTGCTGTGCGTAATATCCGCCGTGATGCCAATGATCAAATCAAAGCATTGTTGAAAGATAAAGAAATTAGTGAAGATGATGATCGTCGTGCACAAGATGAAATTCAAAAACTGACCGACACTTACGTCAAAAAGGTTGATGATGTGTTAGCCGATAAAGAAAAAGAACTGATGGAGTTCTAGCGATGAAAAAGCGACTTAGTCATAATATTTGATAGGTCGCTTTTTTATAACATGGTCACAATAGGCGTTAAATGAAGGAAACAATATGAAAAAAATGATGAGATATTTTTTAATGTTTATTGCATTATTTGTTTCCCAGCATACTATTGCTTATCCCATCTTTTTTTGCTCTGTGCAAGGTAAGCCAACAAAATTGATGGTGGATCTCGATGAAAAAACGGATTTGTTGACATATAGTTATGGTCAAGATTTACGTACGCCCGAGTTAACACTACAAATTCCACGAGAAGTTATTCAACGCGAACGTGATCAGAATAAAAAATATTTCCTCAAATTTTCCAATGGGTGGCATTATCATGTGTTTCATCAACGTGAGCCAGAACAAGCCGGTGTGGAAATATTAAATCCAGAGGCTAAATTGGAACACGTTGAGTGGTGTAACTTAATGCAACCGCACTTTTTTGAGCTACACACTAGCTTTGAGGCTTGGTGATGCGGTTATTATTCACATTGTATCTTATGTGTTGTGTACCACTGGCATCGGCTGAGGTTATTTTCTGGTGTGATATAGAACACAGAAAAAATATTTCAATTGATTATGATAAAGCAACGGATTTATTGACGTTGTCTATTGGCTATAAGGAGGAGAGCATCAAAGCTGAAGTGGATGCCCAAATTCCTGTATCACTTGCATTGCAAGCATATTACCCACTGCGTTTTGATGAGCTAACATCATTAAAGATTTATTTGCTCGGCATACCCAATAATGACGTGATCTATGTTGCCAGTGAGTTTATTTTTCCTAAAAGAGGAAAATTTGGTGTGTCGATAAGATCGCAACATTCGCCTGAACAGGAAATAGATTTTTTACCTTGTCAGGGACCTGTCATTTCAAAACTGGATGAATTTATTAGTCATAAAAATAACTTGCCACTATAATAGCGTTAATTATTCTTAATAATGCGATTTCTCTATGCAAAATATAACCCTTCTTGGCTCAACGGGCTCTATTGGCAAAAGCACCCTTTCGGTGATTGAACACAATCCTGATAAATTCCGTGCGTTCGCCCTCGTGGGCGGGCAAAATGCGACACTGATGACACAGCAATGCCAACAGTTCCAACCGCACTTTGCCGTGATGGCAGATGAACGTGCGGCACAAATCTTGCGTGAAAATGTCGCAAATTTGGGGCTGAAAACGCAAGTGCGGTCAGGCGAACAAGCAATGTGTGACGTTGCAGCTTCCTCAGAGGTGGATCAAGTCATGGCGGCGATTGTCGGTGCGGCGGGGCTTGCGCCGACGCTGGCGGCAATTCGTGCAGGTAAAAAAGTCTTGTTGGCCAATAAGGAATCGTTGGTCACCTGTGGGCAATTATTTATTGATGAAGTAGCAAAGTGCGGAGCGCAGTTACTGCCAGTGGATAGCGAACACAATGCCATTTTTCAAGCGTTACCACCATCGGAGCAGGCACGAATTGGGCATTGTGATTTAGCGAAAGCAGGCATCAAACGCATTTTGTTGACTGGCTCTGGCGGTCCGTTTCGCCAAACCGCACTTTCACTGTTCGATGACATCACGCCAGCACAGGCGGTGGCGCATCCGAACTGGTCGATGGGGCAGAAGATCTCCGTGGATTCCGCTACTATGATGAACAAAGGGCTGGAATATATTGAAGCGCGCTGGTTATTTAATGCTAGTGCGGAGCAGATGGAGATTATTATTCATCCGCAATCGATCATTCATTCCATGGTGCGTTATGTGGATGGCTCGGTGATCGCACAAATGGGCAACCCTGATATGCGCACGCCGATTGCACATGCGATGAGTTACCCTGACCGTATGCTATCAGGTGTAAGTGATCTTGATTTTTTTAAACTCAGCGAGCTGACTTTTATTGAGCCCGATTTTGCTCGTTATCCTTGTTTGCAATTGGCAATAGAAAGTTTTGCGGCGGGGCAATATGCCACCACAGCAATGAATGCCGCTAATGAAGTTGCCGTGGAGGCATTTTTAAATGGCAAAGTGCGGTTCACCGACATTGCTAAAATTAATCGTCGTGTCGTAGAAAATATGCGCCCAAGCACAATTAATGACATTGAGGATGTTTTTGCCATTGATCAGCAAGCACGAGTTGATGCACGTAATTGGGTTGCCATTTAAATCATTCTCACCGCGGGGTGCTTATGATATAGTAGGCGAAAAGAGTGAATTGGAAAGGCAATGACATCAATAGCTGAACGGGTAATGCCACAACACGTCGCGATTATTATGGACGGCAATGGACGCTGGGCGAAGCAGCGGGGAAAATTGCGCATCGCTGGGCACAAGCGAGGCGTGCAGGCGGTGCGAAGTGCGGTTGCGTATGCTGCGAAAAATGGTATTCATGCGTTAACATTATATGCGTTTAGCTCTGAAAATTGGTCTCGACCTGCCGCAGAAGTAGATCATTTAATGGATTTATTTATGTGGGCGTTACAGCGAGAAGTGAAAAAATTGTGCGAAAATAACATCCAGCTGCGTATTCTAGGTGATACATCTCGCTTTAGTGTGGCATTGCAGAAAAAAATTGCTCATGCTGAAATGCTTACTCAAGGCAATTCAGGGCTGATTTTAAATATTGCGGCAAATTATGGTGGGCAATGGGATATTGTGCAGGCAGCACAGCGGTTGAGTGAAAAAGTGCGGTTAGGCGAGTTAAAACCCGAGCAGATTGATGATAATCTCTTCAATGCACATTTAGTTACCGCTAATCAGCCGAGTGTGGATTTGGTGATTCGCACCAGTGGTGAGCAGCGTATTAGCAACTTTCTATTGTGGCAAATTGCATATGCGGAGCTGTATTTTACGGACTGCTTATGGCCAGATTTTAATGAAGATGAATTTGCTAAAGCCATTGTGGCGTTTAACCAACGCGACCGTCGTTTTGGCGCAACTCAAGAGCAAATAAAAGGAGCGCAACATGCTTAAGCAACGTGTGATATCTGCTATTGTCTTACTTGCCTTTGTATTACTTGCTTTATTGTATTTTTCGCCTTACGCGTTTGCCTTAACAATTGGCGTTATTGCGATACTTGGCGTGTGGGAATGGTGTCAATTTGCCAAACATAAGCGTGATATTTGGCGTTATATCGTCACAGGCTTGAGTGCTTGCTTGCTCTATTTAACGTTGTATGCCTATCAGGATAAAATCAGTGCAGGTATTGTGCTGACGAACAATAATAGTTGGCTGTTATATGGGGCTATGCTGTGGTGGTTGACCGCACTTTTGATGGTGTTAAGTTATCCGACATCAGCTAAATTTTGGGATAAGCCTGCTTTATGGCAGTTACTTTTTGGCTTTTTCACCCTTGCGCCGTTTGTGCTTTCACTGCTCAGTTTGAGATTATATAACTACAATCTTAATCCTTACAGTGGTTTGATTTTATTACTGTATGTCTTGGTGTTGGTGTGGGTTGCTGATTCAGGGGCTTATTTCTGTGGTCGTGCGTTGGGCAAACATAAACTCGCCAGTCTCGTATCGCCGAAAAAAACGTGGGAAGGATTGATTGGTGGCGTGATTTGTGCTCTGATCGCTGGCGTAATCTATGTGAAACTGACACCAGATGATTTCATTTTACGTCAACTTCCTATTGCGACATTACTGCTGGTGTCTCTAGGAACAATATTGATTTCGATTTTAGGCGATTTAACGGAAAGTATGTTCAAACGTGATGCGGGCATTAAAGACAGTAGCCAATTAATCCCAGGGCATGGCGGTGTGTTGGACCGTATTGACAGTTTAACAGCGGCATTACCATTTTTTTGTTTAATGTTTTATCTATTAACCTAAGCGTAAATAAGGATAAGAATGAATGTGTTGTGGTCGCTAATCTCATTTTTTGTTGTTATTAGCGTATTGGTATTTGTCCATGAGTTTGGGCATTTTTGGGCGGCACGCCGTTGTGGCATTAAAGTGCTGCGTTTCTCTTTAGGTTTTGGAAAAGTATTATTACGCCGTAAAGATAAACAGGGCACGGAGTTTGTCGTGTCGCTTATCCCGCTTGGTGGCTATGTGCGAATGCTGGATAGCTCCGCAGAACCTGTACCTGCTTATTTGAGTCAATATGATTACAAACAAAAATCAGTGCTACAACGGGCTTTTGTGATTGCCGCTGGTCCATTGGCAAATTTTTTATTTGCTATTTTCGCCTATTGGGTAATCTTTATGGTGGGTATTCCGTCGGTTAAACCAGTGATTGGGCAAGTCGCACCGCACTCTATTGCGGCGAATGCAGCGTTGCCACATGATTGGCAAATTCACGCAATTGATGGGCAAAAAGTCCACGATTGGAATGAGATTAATATGCTCTTGACCGCAAAATTAGGCAAGTCTGAGGTTAAGCTAAGTGTTGCACCTGTGGGGTCAGAACAACTGCGTGATCGCACATTAAATCTACGACAATGGCATTATGATCCACAAAAAGAAGCAGCATTTACTTCGCTTGGTATCACACCCGTGCATAACGAAGTGCAATTAATTGTCAGTAAAGTGATAGAAAATTCGCCAGCACAACGAGCAGGGCTACATATTGGTGATGAGATTTTAAGCATTAATGGGGCTGAGCTAGATTGGCAGGGTGTGGTGAATGCGATTGAGCAAAATCTCAACCGCACTTTGGCTGTTCAAGTGCGCCGCAATGGTAGTGTATTACAGTTAGACATTACCCCTGAATTGAATAGTCAGAATAAACCATATATTGGTTTTGCACCGACCGTGAAGCCATTGCCGGCGCAGTATCGCAGCGAATTAAAATATGGTATGCTAGACGCACTTTTGCATGCGGCTGAGAAAACGTGGCAGCTAAGTGCGGTTACGGTGAAGTTGGTCGGCAAATTAATTACAGGGGATATTTCGCTAAAAAATATTGGCGGGCCTATTGCCATTGCACAAGGTGCAGGCATTTCATCTGAAATTGGTTTGTTGTATTACTTAAGTTTTATGGCATTGATCAGCGTCAATCTTGGTATTATGAATTTGATTCCTTTGCCAGTATTAGACGGCGGACATCTGCTATTTTTAGCCGTTGAAGGGCTACGTGGGCGACCTGTTTCAGAGCGGGTGCGAGAACTTTTTTTCCGTATTGGCGCAACCGCACTTTTAATGTTGACCGTTTTTGCTGTATTTAATGATATTATACGCTTTATGTAAGGCAATTGCCGAAACTCAGATTAACTCTTTTGGATAGGACTAAGCTACAATGAAAAAACTCTTAGCAACCAGTTTACTATTAGCCAGCAGCTCAGTTATGGCTGCGCCTTTTACGGTACAGGACATTCGGGTTGAAGGCACCGATCCTGTTACGGCAGAGCGTATTCGTTCAGCGTTACCCGTGAAAGTCGGGCAGCGCGCTAATGATCAAGATTTATCAAATATTGTGCGTACACTGTTTCAACGTAACAATATTGAAAATGTTGTAGCACGTCGTGATGGCAATACATTGGTTGTGGAAGTCCAGCCACGTCCATATATTACCGAGCTTGAAGTTAAAGGTAATAAACAGATTCCTAAAGAAGCATTAGAAAGCAATTTGCGTGATAATGGCATTGCGAAAGGCGAGATTTTGCAGCGTGAAAAATTAGAAGCATTTCGTGCGGAGCTAGAAAGACATTATCACACGATGGGATATAACAACGTAGAAGTGAAAACCGTGATCGATGATTTAGGACAAGGGCGTGCAAAATTAACCTTGGATATTAAAGAAAATAAATCATCATTGGTAAAAACCATTAAGTTTGACGGTAATCATGCCTTTAGTGATAACAAATTGTTGCAACAAGTTGATATTCAGCCAGATGTATCGTGGTGGAATATTTTTGCCAGCAGCCGTTTCTCAGAACCCAAATTTGAAAAAGATTTGAATACATTGCGTGATTTTTACCTCAATCAAGGCTATGCAAAATTCCGCATCTTAGATACTGATGTAAAACTGAGTGATGATAAGAAAAATATTGATATCACCATTAAAATGGATGAGGGTGAGAAATATACGATCAATGATGTGAAAATCATTGGCGATACTGCGGGAATGAATAAAGAGTTAAATCAACTATTGGTCAATGTAAAACGAGGTGAGCAGTTCCGTGGTAGCACAGTGCGTCGTATTGAAGATGGGATTAAATCAACACTTGGTGAACGTGGTTATGCTAATCCACAAATCCATGTGCAGCCAGAATTTAACGATGCCCAACATTCGGTTGATTTAATTGTGGTGGTTGAAGCAGGACGTCGTTATTATGTACGCAGTATCCGCTTTGAAGGCAATGATGTAAGTGCAGACTCAACGTTACGTCAAGAAATGCGTCAACCTGAAGGTGCATGGCTCAATACCGCACTTTTAGATCAAGGTAAATACCGCTTAGAGCGTACAGGATTTTATGAAACCGTAGATATGCAAACGTTAGCAGTACCGAATGTTGATGACCAAATTGATGTGGTTTATAAGGTGAAAGAACGCAATACAGGTAGCATTAATTTTGGTATAGGCTATGGTACGGAAAGCGGTTTGAGTTATCAGGCAAGTATTAAGCAGGATAATTTCCTCGGCATGGGGTCATCTGTGAGCTTGTCAGGGACGAAAAATAAATATGCTACCAGTGTTAATCTTGGCTACAACGAACCCTACTTTACTCGTGATGGGGTAAGCCTCGGTGGTAATGCGTTTTACGATAAATATGACTATTCAGATTCAAGTACCACAGCGGCATATTCACGTACAAGCTACGGACTTAATGGAACATTAGGTTTTCCTGTTAATGAAAATAATTCATACTACTTAGGTCTTGGCTGGGTACGTAATAAATTGAAAGATATGTATCCTGAATATAATCGTGCACTCTATTTACAATCAATGAATATTGATAAGTGGACAGTGAAAACAGATGACTTTGAATTTAGTGCAGGCTGGAACTATAACACACTAAATCGTGGGTTCTTACCAACAGATGGAACACGCGCTAGTCTTGGTGGGAAAATCACAATTCCAGGCTCAGATAATAAATATTACAAACTGAATGCGGATGTCGTAACCTTCAAGCCACTGAACTATGACCAAACATGGGTATTGATGGGTAAAGCTGGACTTTCTTATGCCAAAGGCTTCGGTGGCAAAGAAATGCCGTTCTATCAAAATTACAGTGCTGGCGGCATTGGCAGCCTACGCGGTTTTGCTTATGGTGCGGTAGGGCCGAAAGCGATTTATCCAACCTGTGGCGAGCAAGATCGTAATACACCGGTTTCAGCGGGTAAAAACGCTTATCATTGTATAAACAATGATGTAATTGGTGGTAATGCAATGGCTACTGCAGGGGTAGAATTAATCATGCCAACCCCGTTTGTGAGTGATAAGCATCAAAACGTGGTGCGGACATCGGTATTCTTAGATGCGGCCAGCGTGTGGAATACAAAATGGAAAAAAGGAACGCGTAAAGAGTTTGCTATTCAGCAAGGGCAAATTGCTAATTACGGTAACCCGAAACGTGTTCGAGCCTCCGCTGGGCTTGCATTCCAATGGAATTCACCGATTGGGCCATTGGTATTCTCTTATGCGAAACCAGTTAAAAAATACGAGGGTGATGAAATTGAACAATTCCAATTTAGCATTGGTGGTACGTTCTAATTCATTAATAAAAAAGAACTTTTTAATAAAAGTGCGGTCTTAATACTGCGGCAGATGAAAATCTGCCCTTAAATAATATACAAGAAGGATTTACTATGATGAAAAATACAATGAAAGTGGCAGGATTAACGTTAGCATTAGCCTTAACTTCAGCATTTGCACACGCAGAAGAAAATATTGCGTATATTGATTCAGGTGCTATTTTCCAAAATCACCCCGATCGTGAAGCGGTAGCAAAAAAAATCGATGATGCTCTCAAAGGTCCTGCGGAAAAGCTACAAGCAGCAGAGAAAAAAATCGTTGATAAAATGAAAGCGTTGGAAAAAGAAGCACCAAAATTGCGTCGGGCAGACATTCAAAAGCGTGAGGATGAAATCAACAAACTTCGTCAAAGCTATCAAGAGGACCTAAATGCGTTCCAACAGCAAAATGACAAATTACAATTTGAAGAACGTGCAAAATTATTGCAAAGCATTCAAGAAGCAACGAATGAAGTCGCAAAAGAGAAAAAATATACTTATGTTATTGATGCGAATGCCTTGGTCTATGCCGCAGACGGTAAAGATATAACAAAAGAAGTCTTAGATCGCATCAAACCTGCGGAAAAAGCACCAGCAAAAGTGGAAGAGAAAAAAGCAGGGAAGTAATGTAGATGGCAAGTTATAGCTTAAAGCAACTTGCAGAGCATGTAAAAGGACGCTTGCGTGGAGATGCAAGCGTTACCATTACGAGCATTGCACCCCTTGAAAAAGCCAGAGCCAATGAGCTGAGTTTCATAACGAATGCGAAATATCGTGATATATTAGCCCAAAGTCAAGCGGGTTGCTTATTGGTCAAGGAAGAAGATGTACCATTTTGTGCAGAGCAGAGTAATCTGATTATTATTGCAGATCCTTATGTAGCGTATGCTAAAATTGCACAACTTATTGATACAACCCCTTCACCCGCTTCAGGTATTGCACAAAGTGCGGTCATTTCATCAAGTGCGGTTTTAGGCAATAATGTCAGTATTGGTGCTAATGCCGTGATTGAAGAGGGTGTTGTACTGGAAGATAATGTGGTCATTGGTGCGGGCTGTTTTCTAGGTAAGCACTGTCGCATTGGTGCTAACACAAAATTGTGGGCGAATGTGAGTATTTATCATCATGTACACATTGGTCACGATTGTTTGATTCAATCAAACACAGTCATTGGTGGCGATGGATTTGGTTATGCCAATGAACAAGGACAATGGGTGAAAATTCCACAAACAGGCAGTGTTAAAATAGGTAATCGTGTTGAAATTGGTGCGTGTACTTGTATTGATCGTGGTGCACTTGATGATACGATTATTGAAGATAACGTGATTATTGATAATTTATGTCAAATTGCACATAACGTACATATTGGAACGGGCACTGCGGTAGCGGGTGGCGTAATTATGGCGGGAAGTTTAACGGTCGGACGTTATTGCCTTATCGGTGGTGCTAGTGTAATTAATGGACATATGAGTATTTGTGATGGTGTAACGATAACTGGCATGGGCATGGTGATGCGCCCTATTGATAAGCCAGGTGTTTATTCATCAGGTATTCCATTACAAAGCAATAAAGAGTGGCGCAAAACCGCAGCATTAACGCTTAATATCAGTGATATGAATAAACGCTTAAAAGCATTAGAGCGAAAAAAAGAAAAATAGCAAGTAGAGTCATACTTTTAGTTGAACGTAAGGAAATCACAGTGACAGAGCAAGTGGAAAAAACAAAAGAACAGAAAATAGTGGATATTAACGAGATTATGCAGCTTCTTCCGCACCGTTATCCTTTTTTATTGGTTGATCGTGTCATTGACTTTGAAGAAGGTAAATGGCTGAAAGCTGTTAAAAATGTATCAGTAAACGAACCTTGTTTTACGGGTCATTTCCCGCAAAAACCTATTTTCCCTGGCGTGTTAATACTTGAAGCGATGGCACAAGCAACAGGTGTGTTAGCGTTCAAAACGTTGGCATTACCGAAAGATGAGCTTTTTTATTTTGCAGCCATTGATAACGCACGTTTTAAACGCCCGGTTGAACCGGGTGATCAAATGATTTTAGAAGTACATTTTATCAAAGAACGTCGTGGCGTGACGCGTTTTACAGGGGTTGCGACCGTTGATGGTAAAATTGTGTGTGAAGCAGAGCTAATGTGTGCCCGTCGGGGTATGTAAGGAGCAAGCATGATCGATCCATCTGCTAAAATTCATCCTCAAGCTATTGTTAGTGAGGGGGCAAAAATTGGTGCAGAAGTTGAAATTGGACCATTTTGTGTTATCGGCCCAGAGGTTGAAATCGGTGATCGTACGAAATTGCATTCTCATGTCGTTGTGAATGGCAATACGAGCATTGGATGTGATAACCAGATTTTTCAATTTGCGAGCATTGGTGAAGTCAATCAAGATTTGAAATATCAAGGCGAGCCCACTAAAACCATCATTGGTGATCGAAATCGAATCCGTGAAAGTGTCACCATTCATCGTGGTACAGTACAAGGTGGTGGGGTTACACGCGTAGGTAGCGATAATCTTTTAATGATCAATTCGCATATTGCACACGATTGTCAGATCAAAAATCACTGTATTCTTGCGAATAATGCAACCCTTGCAGGGCATGTGGAACTTGATGATTTCGTGATTGTTGGTGGTATGTCGGCCATTCATCAGTTCGTGATCGTTGGCGCACATGTGATGTTAGGCGGTGGCTCTATGGTAAGCCAAGACGTACCACCTTATGTCATGGCGCAGGGGAATCATGCTCGTCCTTTCGGCGTGAACTTGGAAGGGTTGAAACGCAGAGGGTTTGATAAGACAGCAATGCGAGCGGTACGTAGCGTGTATAAATTAATCTATCGTAGCGGTAAAAGTTTAGAAGAAGTGATCCCTGAAATCGAGCAACTTGCAGAAAAAGAAGCGGCGGTGAGTTTCTTCCTATCGTTCTTTAAACGTTCAACGCGCGGCATCATTCGTTAATCTTTTTTCCTTCCTCAGACCGCACTTTGCATACCAAAGTGCGGTTTTTTTATTTTAAAATGTAAAGAATACAATAGCATTACAAATGATTGCTTGTTTAATAGCCAAAACTCGCTCATCTCTTAACCGCACTTTTTTGATTTTCTTGCATAAAAAACACATAAAAACCTTGCAACAAAGGGGCTATGATAATAAACTTAGCTAAAAGGTGGGAAAAAGTGGGATTTAGTGGAAATTTTTCCTAAAAATTGACGTAAGGTAAAAGAGCAAGCAATGTTTCGTGGTGCCACATCAATTAGCTTAGATAGTAAAGGGCGGTTTTCTATTCCGACGCGCTATCGTGCTGAAATTTTGGCGCAGAACGAAGGACAAATGGTATGTACTGTTGATATTCGTCAGCCTTGCTTGTTGCTCTATCCGTTAAATGAATGGGAAGTGATAGAGCAGCGTTTATTGCGTTTGTCTAATTTCGATCCAAATCAACGCCGCTTGCAGCGTGTAATGCTGGGGTTTGCGACAGAGTGCAGTTTAGACAAAAATGGACGCATACTGTTAAGCCCAACGTTGCGAGAGCATATTCATCTTGAGAAAAATATCAAACTGGTAGGACAACTTAATAAGTTTGAGCTGTGGAGTGAAGCCCAGTGGCTTACACAAATTGATGAAGATATTGCTATCGGTAGCAGTGATACCTTTGCCGCCTCAGAAGAATTAAAGACGCTATCATTGTAACAAAAAAGAGAAAGACTTATCTTTCCAGCAATGGTAGTAGCACTAGCAGGGCGAGCGGCGTATGTTGGATACGCCGCGAACCCATTTAATCTTAAATGCTTAAATAATGAGTTCACTACTATGAGTTCGTCGCCAAATGTAAACACAGGTCATATTACGGTATTACTAAATGAAGCCGTAGCGGGGCTTGCTATAAAAGAAAATGGCGTTTACATTGATGGCACATTTGGGCGGGGCGGACATAGCCGTACTATTCTCGCCAAGTTGGGGGATCAGGGGCGATTAATTGCCATTGATCGTGACCCGCGTGCGATTGCTGAAGCGAATACCATTCATGATCCGCGTTTTTCTATTATTCATAGTCCTTTTTCGGCAATTACTGAGATTTGTGCACAGCATCATTTAATCGGCAAAGTTGATGGAATCTTACTCGATCTTGGGGTTTCTTCCCCCCAGCTAGATGAAGCTGAGCGCGGTTTTAGTTTTATGCACGATGGTCCATTAGATATGCGAATGGATCCGACACAGGGCGTAAGTGCTCGTGAGTGGCTCGAACACGTTTCAATTGAGGATTTAACGTGGGTGTTAAAAACCTTTGGCGAAGAGCGTTTTGCGAGGCGTATTGCAACGGCAATCGTCAACTTTAATCAGCTAGCTAAGCAAACGGGTGAACCGACATTAAACCGCACTTCGCAATTAAGTGAACTCATTGCACAAACGGTACCGTTTAAAGATAAGTACAAACACCCTGCAACCCGTACATTTCAGGCGATCCGAATTTATATCAATAGTGAATTAGACGAGTTAGAAACAGCTTTAAATTCTGCGCTCAGTGTATTATGTGCGGGCGGACGACTGTCTATTATCAGCTTTCATTCTTTAGAAGATCGTATGGTTAAACATTTTTTGAAAAAACAAAGTAAAGGCATAGATATTCCGAAAGGTTTGCCTGTGCGTGATGATGAGTTTGACCGTAAGCAAACGCTTCGTATAGTGGGGAAAGCCATTAAACCCTCTGAAGATGAAGTCCATCATAATCCGCGAGCACGAAGTGCGGTTTTACGCGTGGGAGAAAAGTTATGAACACGACAGTACGCCATCCACTGCGTAAAATTATTATTGATGATATGTTGTCGTCCAACAAAATTGCGTTGGCACTGTTATTGATGGTCATCGCAAGTGCGGTTGCGACAATTTACATTATTCACCAAACACGTCAGCTGAATGCACATAACGGCGAGCTGATTTTAGAAAAGCGTGCGTTAGAAAATGATTATGTCAATCTAAAACTGGAAGAGCACGCATTAAATGATAATGTTCGCATTACAAGTGTAGCGCGAAAAATGCGAATGGGCGGCATAACGAACGAACAGCAAGTGATTATTATTGAGCAAGGGCATTAGGGCAGCACGATGAAATTTTTCTCGAAAAAAACGCAGCGAAAAGGGGCGCATATTCATAAAAAAGCGTCTGCGACAATTAAGCAAAATGCCACGCCAGAAAGTGCTTTTATCAAATGGCGTTATTATATTGTGATTGGTGCCATTTTTATTGCAATGTTTTTTCTTGTGGCACGCGCAGTAGATTTGCAAATTAATAATGCAGATAAAATGAATTATGAGGCGGATAAACGATCGCTGCGTACGCAAGCACTGCGTTCAGCACGGGGAATGATTTTGGATCGCAATGGTAAATGGCTTTCCGTGAGTGTGGAAATGTATTCTTTGGTTGCCGATCCTAAAGTGATTTTTGAAAAAGGCTCATTGCAGGATGAGGCACGCTGGAAAGCATTGGCGGATGCGTTGAAAATACCCTATAAAAAAATCAAAGCTAAAATCAGTAAAAATCCAAAAAGCCGTTACATCTACCTTGCTCGTCAAATTACGCCAGAGGTTGCGAAATATGCGCGTGAATTAAAAATTCAAGGGATTCAGTTGACCCCAGAATTTCGGCGTTTTTATCCAAAAGTGGAAGAAACAGCCCATTTAATCGGTTTTACTAACATTGATGGCGAAGGTATTGAGGGAATTGAAAAAAGTTTTAACAAATTATTACTTGGACAAGACGGCTCTCGAACTTACCGCAAAGATGGGCAAGGCAATATGATTGAGGCAGTAGATGATACGAAAAAGTATGATGCGCATAATGTCACGCTCAGTATTGATGATCAACTACAATCAATGGCATATCGCTATATTAAAGAAGCTGTGATTGAGAATAAAGCGGAATCGGGCACGATTGTGTTGGTCGATATTCGCACAGGTGAAGTATTAGCGATGGCAAATGCGCCATCTTATAACCCAAATAATCGTAATACCACTGTAAAAGCCGATTTGCGTCGCAACCGCGCTATCACAGATACATTTGAACCTGGTTCGACCGTGAAACCATTTGTTGTTTTGACCGCACTTCAACGTGGTATTGTCAATAAAAACTCTGTGTTAAATACTCGTCCATTCACAGTCAATGGGCACACGATTCATGACGTGGCGAATTATGACAAACTCTCCATTGCAGGCATTCTACAAAAATCCAGTAACGTAGGGGTCAGTCATCTTGCACTTGCTATGCCGCCAACAGCATTAGTGGAAACGTATGAAAAAGCAGGGATTGGCAAACCCACAGATCTCGGTTTGGTTGGGGAACAACAAGGGATTTTGCCACATCGTAAGCGTTGGGCCGATATTGAACGTGCTACCATTTCCTATGGTTATGGTTTAATGGTGACGCCGCTACAATTAGCACGTGCTTATGTAACGTTGGGCAGTTTTGGCATTTATCGCCCATTATCGATCACAAAAGTGGATCCTCCCGTTATTGGTACACGCGTATTCCCTGAAAAAACAACACGCGATGTTATTCATATGATGGAAACGGTTGCCTTGCCAGGCGGTGGTGGGGTGGCGGCTGCGGTCAAAGGCTATCGTGTTGCGGTGAAAACAGGAACTGCTAAAAAAATCGAAGATGGTAAATATGTGAATAAATATATTGCTTATACCGCAGGGGTTGCGCCTGCGAGCAATCCTCGTTATGCGCTAGTGGTATTAATTAATGAGCCGAAAGGCGGTAAGTATTACGGTGGGGCAATTTCTGCACCTGTGTTCTCTAAAATGATGGAATTTACCCTAAGATCACAAAATGTGAAGCCTGATGCCATTAGTGAAAATGACACCGCAACACGCATTATCCGTCTAGATCAACAACAATCTGCGGTCACAATGCCAACACAGCCAATCAATTAGGGGAGATTATGCAACGTTTAGCAAATTGGCTCGACATAGAAAAATTACCGAAAGTGCGGTTAAACGCAATGCAGCTTGATAGTCGTGCAGTGAATGCCGGCGATGTATTTGTTGCGCTTAAAGGGCATCATAGTGACGGACGCAATTTTATTGCTAATGCAATCGAAAACGGAGCTGTGCTTGTGTTGGCACAAAGCGAAAAGCGTGATGAGCATTTACATATAACATACGAGCACACTGTGCCTGTGGTGCATTTTTACCAGCTTGACCGTCTGCTAAGTCAAATTGCTGGCGATTTTTATGGGAATCCAAGTAAAGAAATGTGCTTAATTGGAGTAACTGGCACCAATGGCAAAACAACCGTTGCACACTTATTGACCCAGTGGGCAGCCTTATTGGGAAAAACCGCCGCCGTTATGGGCACAATCGGTAATGGACTTTATGGCAACGTGAAAAGTGCGGTCAATACCACAGGTTCGGCAGTTGAAGTGCAAGCGAATTTGCATGATTTTTGCACTCAAGGTGCACAGATGGCGGTAATGGAAGTGTCATCTCATGGTTTGGTACAACATCGTGTTGAGGCATTACAGTTTGACGCAGCGATTTTTACCAACTTAAGTCGTGATCATCTTGATTACCATCACACAATGCAGGCTTATGCTGATGCGAAATATCGCCTGTTTTCTGAGCTGAATGTACAACATCGTATTATCAATTACGATGATCCAATCGGTAAACAGTGGCTTGAAAAATTACCCAGTGCGGTTGCAGTAAGTTGCCAACCCATTAACCATATTGACCGCACTTTTGTGTATGCAACGCATATTGATTTTCACAGTGAAGGTGCGCGCATTGAGTTCGATTCTAGCTGGGGTAATGGCGTGCTGGAAAGCAATTTGATTGGACCATTTAATGTCAGTAATTTATTACTGGTCACGGCGACATTATTGCAATTAGGTTACCCACTGACCGCACTTTGCGAAACGGTTACACAACTCTTTGGTGTATGTGGGCGAATGGAAATGTTTGGCGCGCCACTTCAGCCAACCGTGATTGTGGATTATGCGCATACGCCAGATGCGTTGGAAAAAGCGTTACAAGCCGCCAAAATGCACTGCGAGGGGCAATTATGGTGCGTATTTGGTTGCGGGGGGGATCGCGATAAAGGTAAGCGACCATTAATGGCGCAGGCAGCGGAACGCTTTGCTGACAAAATTGTAATTACGGATGATAATCCACGCACAGAAGATCCTGAGCAAATTCTATCTGATATTCAAGAAGGCTTAAAAGATAGCCGTAATGCGGTTTGTATTAGCGGGCGTGAACAAGCCATTTATTATGCAATTACCCAAGCGACGTTTGAAGATGTGGTGGTGGTGGCAGGCAAAGGGCACGAGGATTACCAAATTATTGGCACAGAGAAATACCATTTTTCCGATCGTGAAGTGGTTTGCACTTATTTAGAACCTAAAACATATGATGAAACTAACAACGGCGCAACTTGCGAACATTTTAAATGCTAACCTCATAGGGGCAGAGAATGTCACGGTTTCGTGTGTGAGCACAGATACACGCAAAGCGTGCTCAGACGCATTATTTTTTGCTCTCAAAGGGGCGAATTTTGATGCCCACCAATATTTAGAAAATGCGGTTGCACAAGGGGCAAATGCACTGGTTGTAGAGCAACCTGACCGCACGTTAAACGTGCCACAATTAGTGGTAGATAACCCCCAAATGGCACTGGGGCAATTAGGGCATTGGTTGAAAAAAACACTTGCGCCGAAAACCGTGGCTATGACGGGGTCATCAGGCAAAACGACAGTAAAAGAGATGACGGCAGCCATTTTAGCCCAAAAAGGCAAGGTACTTTTTACGCAAGGAAATTTTAACAACGATATTGGCGTGCCGTTGACCTTATTGAATTTAACCGAACAGCACGAATTCGCTGTGATTGAGCTGGGGGCGAATCATAAAGGCGAGATAGCCTATACCACCGCCTTAGTTGAGCCTGATGTTGCCTTAGTCAATAATGTTGCGCCTGCACATTTAGAAGGCTTTGGCTCTCTGGACGGTGTTGCACAGGCGAAAGGTGAAATTTACCGTGGATTACCAGCAGATGGCGTTGCGATTATCAATGCTGATTGTAATTATAAAGATAGTTTTTGGCGTGACGATATTGGCACGCGTCGCTGTTTATCGTTCGGATTAAACAATCCAGCCGACTTTACAGCGCGCGATATTCGCTTGCACGCTAACGGGGCTGAGTTTGAACTGGTAACCCCACACGGTAGTATGACAATTCATTCGCCTTATCTTGGTCGTCACAATGTTAGCAATGCCTTGGCAGCGAGTGCACTGGCGATGCAAATGGGGGCAAGTCTGGCACAGATTAAAGGCGGGCTTGAGCAGCGTAATCGTGTGCCAGGACGGCTATTCCCCGTTCAACTGAGTGAGCATGTTTTGGTAATTGATGACAGTTACAATGCGAATGTGGATTCACTTAAAGCGGCAATTAGCGTATTGTCAGCGTCTAATGGTAAGCGCATTTTAGTGGTTGGCGATATGGCTGAGCTCGGTGAAAATACGCGTGCATGTCATACAGAGGTGGCGACATTTGCACGAGAGGCGAAGTTGGACGGCGTATATAGTTTTGGACATGAAAGTGCGGTCATCAGCCAGCGTTGTGCTGGACAACATTTTCAAGATAAAACCGCACTTTGCACGGCACTATTGGCACAGATTAATCAGTATGTGGCAGAGCAGCAGCCGGTGGTAATTTTAGTTAAAGGATCACGCTCACAGCGTATGGAAGAGGTGATCGCACGATTAAAGGATAAAGTATGTTAGTTTGGTTGGCAGAACAGTTGGTTCAATATCACACGATTTTTAATGTGGTGTCTTATCTTACGTTTCGCTCCATTGTGGCGTTGTTGACCGCACTTATGATCTGCTTATGGATTGGACCGAAAGTCATTCGCCGTTTACAAATGTTGCAAATTGGGCAAGTGGTGCGCCATGACGGCCCTGAAAGCCATTTTAGTAAACGGGGTACGCCAACGATGGGCGGTGTGATGATATTGTTTTCCATCGGTGTGAGTACATTGTTGTGGGCCGATTTAAGTAATAGCTATGTCTGGTGTGTACTCTTTGTATTGTTCGGGTATGGCGTAATCGGTTTTTGTGATGATTACCGAAAAGTGGTTCGCAAAAATACCGATGGATTAATTGCACGCTGGAAATATTTTTGGCTTTCAGTGGTGGCGTTGATTGCCGTTTTTTGGATGTATGCGATAGGAAAAGACACTGCGGCGACACAGCTTGTTGTACCTTTTTTTAAAGATGTGATGCCGCAGTTAGGCGTGTTCTACATTGTGTTAGCGTATTTTGTGATTGTTGGCACCAGTAATGCTGTGAATTTAACCGACGGGCTAGATGGCTTGGCGATTATGCCAACCGTGCTGGTGGCGGGGGCATTTGCCTTGATTGCGTGGGCGACAGGTAATGTCAATTTTGCTGACTATTTGCACATTCCTTATATCAAATTAAGTGCAGAGCTTGCCATTGTATGTACTGCCATTGTCGGTGCGGGGTTAGGTTTTTTATGGTTTAACACCTATCCTGCTCAAGTTTTTATGGGTGATGTAGGCTCGCTGGCACTTGGTGGTGCGCTGGGCGTTATCGCGGTATTAGTACGACAAGAATTTTTATTGGTGATCATGGGGGGAGTTTTTGTGATGGAAACTCTGTCGGTGATTTTGCAAGTGGGGTCATATAAAATTCGTAAACAACGCATTTTCCGCATGGCACCGATTCACCACCATTTTGAATTAAAAGGTTGGCCTGAACCACGCGTGATCATCCGCTTTTGGATCATTTCCTTGGTGCTGGTCTTGATCGGCTTAATTACGTTGAAATTGCGTTAAGGGTTGACGATGGATTATCAAGGAAAAACCGTTAGCGTCATTGGGCTTGGGCAAAGTGGGCTGTCTTGCATTCATTATCTAACAAAGTGCGGTGCACAGGTGTATGCTATTGATACTCGCACGCAAGACAAATTCAATGTGCCGTTGCCACAAGGGGTAAAAACGCACTTTGGCAGTATGCCGCAAGCGTGGCTACTGACAAGTGACTTGATTGTCATCAGCCCTGGTGTGCCTGTTGCCAGTGCCGAAATTCAGCATGCAATCAATGCTGGTGTTGAAGTGGTTGGAGATATAGAGCTTTTTTGTCGTGCTACCGATAAGCCGATCATCGCTATCACAGGCTCAAATGGCAAAAGCACGGTAACAACTTTAGTGTATGAAATGGCAAAAGCAGCAGGGATAAAGGTAGGACTGGGCGGAAATATTGGCATTCCTGCACTTTCGCTACTGGATAGCGACTATGAGTTGTTTGTGCTTGAGCTTTCCAGCTTTCAGTTAGAAACGACCACCTCCTTGCGTGCAGCGGCAGCAACTATCCTGAATGTTAGCCCAGATCATCTGGATCGTTACAACGGCAGTCTAACGTTATATCAGCACGCTAAGCTACGTATTTATGACGGGGCACAACACTGTGTTTTCAACGCACAAGACGTGCTTACCACACCACCACAAAGTGCGGTTAATCCGATCAGTTTTGGTGACAATGCTGATTATAGTTTGAAATCAGAGGGTGACCGCACTTGGCTTTATGCAAAAGGTGAGCGCGTGCTGGCAACTGATGAATTGGGTATCGTGGGGCGACACAATGAATTGAATGCCCTTGCAGCCTTAGCGTTAGCGGATGCGGCAGGCATTGCACGCACAGGTGCCGTGCAGGCCTTGAAAATGTTTAAGGGGCTTGCTCATCGCTTTCAGTTAGTACATCAACACAATGGGGTGCGTTGGGTTAATGATTCTAAAGCCACCAATATTGGCAGCACCCAAGCGGCGTTGCATGGGCTAAAACTCAATGGCAAATTGCATTTATTACTGGGTGGATTAGGCAAAGGGCAAGATTTTAATGAACTAAAAAGTGCGGTTTCGCCTGACTTTATTCACCTGTATTGCTTTGGCAAAGACGGTGATTTAATGACCGCACTTTCACCGCGTACTCAGCGGTTCGACACCATGGCGCAAGCGATAGACGCTATTCGTGCGGTATTACAGCCAGGGGATATGGTTCTGCTATCACCAGCGTGTGCCAGTTTTGATCAATTTAACGGCTTTGAGCACCGTGGAGAGGTGTTTACGGCGTTGGCAAAACACGAGGTGGCGTGATGAGTTTTGGTGCACGCATTCGCACACAAGCTGATAAATGGCTTAAGTTAACACCCGATTATTTACTCTATGACCGCACGCTATTATGGCAATTTATCTCGTTGATGGCCATTGGGTTTGTGATTATCACCTCCGCCTCCATTTCCGAAGGTAGCCGACTGTATAATGATCCTTTTTATTTTGCGATTCGTGAAATGATCTATATTGCATTTGCGTGTTTTGTGGCATTTGCTTTTGTGTTTGTTCGGGTAGAGACGTGGGAAAAATATAGCCCGCATATTCTAGGTGTAACCATCTTTTTATTACTGATAGTGTTGGTGCCTGGCATAGGAAAATCTGTTAATGGCGCACGCCGTTGGATTGGGTTAGGAATTTTTAATTTTCAGCCCGCTGAGCTTATTAAATTTGCAATGATCTGCTATCTCTCCAACTATTTTGTACGCCGCTATGAACAAGTGCGTGAAAAGCAGCTAAGTGCGGTAAAACCCTCCATTGTATTAATCTGTATTGCGGCATTTTTACTCTTGCAACCTGATTTAGGTAGTGTAATCGTGTTAGCGGTGATTATGCTGATTATGCTGTTTTTAATGGGGGCAAAATTAGTCCAATTCGTGATAGTCGCAGGCGTGGGGTTAAGTGTGATCTATTTTCTGATTTTAAAATCAGCTTACCGCTTAAAACGCTTAACCTCATTTGCTTCGCCGTTTGATGACCCATTTGGAGCGGGTTTTCAGCTAAGTAATTCACTTATTGCCTATGGGCGGGGGGAATTTTTGGGCACTGGGCTTGGCAATTCTATCCAAAAGTTAGAATATTTGCCTGAAGCACACACAGACTTTATTATGGCGATTTTAGGGGAAGAATTTGGATTAATCGGGATTATTTGTGTATTAGTGCTGTTTTCGCTAATGCTATTACGGATGTTGAAAATTGGTAAAGAATCTCTCTTGCTTGGGCAACGATTTGGTGGCTATTTTGCATTTGGTGCAGTGGCGTGGTTCTTTTTCCAAGGGTGTTATAATTTAGGTATGACAATGGCATTGTTACCTGTTAAAGGCTTTACCTTTCCGTTTGTGAGTTATGGCGGATCAAGTTTAATTATTAGTGCCCTTGTGATAGCGGTGATTTTGCGCATAGATCATGAAAACCGTCTTGCTCGTGCGCATGCCCATTTGCGAGAAGATTGAGGAGTTGCAATGGAACAAAAACGCTTATTGGTTATGGCTGGCGGCACAGGTGGGCATGTTTTTCCAGCAATTGCGGTAGCACGCAAGTTGCAAGCACAGGGATGGGATATTTGCTGGCTAGGCACTCGCGATCGTATGGAAGCAGAATTAGTGCCTAAACACGGTATCAATATTCGATTTATTAAAATTTCTGGGCTGAGAGGAAAAAAATTAACCGCACTTTTGGGCTCGCCATTTGCGATCACCCGAGCAGTGTGGCAGGCAGTTAAGATTATTCGAGAATATAAACCCCATGCTGTGCTTGGTATGGGCGGCTATGTGTCAGGTCCAGGTGGCATTGCTGCCAAATTATGCGGTGTGCCAATTGTGCTACACGAGCAAAATGCTGTGGCTGGGTTGACAAATGCGTGGCTGGCGAAAATGGCAACACGTGTGTTACAAGCCTTTCCTCAGGCGTTTAAAGACGCCCAAGTGGTGGGGAACCCCGTGCGTGATGAATTTTTCCAACAAGCCGATCCTAAAGTGCGGTTTGAGACACGCCAAGGTGCGCTAAAAGTATTGGTCGTTGGTGGCAGTCAAGGTGCACGGGTGTTAAACTTTTTGATGCCAGAAGTCGCAAAAAAAATGCCAGAATTGCATATTCGTCATCAAGTCGGTAAAGGCAATGTCGAGGCAGTACGTGCATTTTATCCAAAAGATGCCAAGGTAGATGTGAGCGAGTTTATTGATGACATGGCAACAGCTTATGCTGATGCTGATGTGATTATTTGCCGCAGTGGGGCATTAACAGTATGTGAGATTGCCGCAATTGGTGCAGCAGCAATTTTTGTGCCGTTCCAACATAAAGATCGTCAGCAATATCTCAATGCGAAATTTTTAGCAGATAGTGATGCCGCAGAGATTATTGAGCAAGCTGAGCTCAATTCTGAGCGAATGGTGGGGCTGTTAGAGCAATTAGATCGTGCGAAGCTGGTTCAAATGGCGGAAAATGCCAAAGCAAAAGCAACCCCTGATTCAGCCCAGCAGGTGGCGGATGTGATTATCAGTGTGGCAAAAAATTAAGTAGGAAATGATGAATAATAACGAATTACATAAAAAGATCCGTGAGATTGTTCCGAGTATGCGTCGAGTGCGACAAATTCATTTTGTGGGCATCGGCGGTGCAGGCATGGGGGGGATTGCGGAGGTCTTGCTCAATGAAGGATACCAAATTACAGGCTCGGATATTAATCAAAGTGCGGTCACTGAGCGATTACAAAAATTGGGCGCAACGATTTATTTTCAACACGCACCTGAAAATGTTACTAATGCAAGTGTGGTGGTGGTTTCCAGTGCCATTAAAGAGAGTAATCCTGAAGTGCAAGCAGCACGTCAAGCACGTATTCCTGTGATTCAACGGGCACAAATGTTAGCGGAGATTATGCGTTTTCGTCATGGTATCGCCATTGCGGGAACACATGGTAAAACCACAACCACGGCAATGGTTGCAATGATTTATGCACAAGCAGGGCTTGATCCGACGTTTGTGAATGGCGGCTTGGTAAAATCAGCAGGTACAAATGCCCATTTGGGCGCAAGTCGTTATTTGATTGCTGAAGCCGATGAGAGTGATGCGTCATTTTTACATTTGCAACCGATGGTATCGGTAGTCACCAATATCGAACCCGATCATATGGAAACATACCAGGGTGACTTTGCACGCATGAAGCAGACTTATATTGATTTTATGCATAATTTGCCGTTTTATGGGTTAGCGGTGGTTTGTGCAGATGATCAGGTTATCGAAGAATTAATTCCGCAAATTGGGCGGCAGGTGATAACCTATGGCTTTAGCGAAAAAGCAGACTACCGCATTCAGAATTATCGCCAAACGGCCTTTCAAGGATTATATGATGTTGTCTTCCCAACGGGCGAGGTGTTGAGCGTTGTCCTTAATGTGCCTGGCAAACACAATGCCTTAAATGCTACGGCAGCGTTGGCCGTGGCGAAAGAAGAAGGTATTGATAATGTAGCAATTTTGACCGCACTTTCAGATTTTCAAGGTGCAGGTCGTCGTTTTGATCAGCTTGGAACGTTTAAGCGACCGTGTGGTTCGGTCATGTTAGTTGATGATTATGGACATCACCCAACGGAGGTGGACGTAACAATTCAAGCTGCACGAGCGGGATGGGAAAATAAACGCGTGGTAATGCTGTTCCAGCCGCATCGCTATTCACGTACACGTGATTTATTTGATGATTTTGTGCAAGTGCTGTCTAAAGTTGATGTATTGTTAATGCTGGATGTCTACTCTGCGGGTGAAGAGCCTATTGCAGGAGCGGATAGTCGGGCATTATGCCGCTCTATTCGGAATTTAGGCATGGTTGACCCGATTTTGGTATCTGACGTAACCAAATTGCCTGAAATTATGGCACAAGTCTTGCAAGATGGCGACTTGGTGCTTGCACAAGGTGCGGGCAATGTGAGTAAATTATCGCGTCAATTAGTTGAATTGTGGACAAATGAACAATAAGAGTAAAACGATGAAAGCATTAGAACAACAAAAAATTGCCGTTTTATATGGCGGTACATCGGAAGAGCGTGAAGTTTCGCTTGCGTCAGGCAGTGCCATTATTGCAGCATTACGGGAAGAAGGTCTTGATGCCCATGGTGTTGATCCTAAAACATATCCGATTGTCAATTTAAAACAAGATGGTTTTGATCGGGTATTTAATATCTTACACGGTCGTGGTGGTGAAGATGGTACCGTACAAGGGCTGTTAGAGAATCTCGGCATACCTTATACTGGCTGCGGTGTGTTAGCGTCGTCGTTAAGTATGGACAAGTTGCGTACGAAATTATTATGGCGAGGGCTAGGTTTGCCTATTGCTGATATGGAAGTGGTTACCCGTAATAGTATTCATGAGCTTGATGCCGATGCAGTTGTTGCACGGTTAGGATTACCATTAATGGTAAAACCATCGCTTGAAGGTTCAAGTGTGGGATTAACCAAAGTCGATCGCATAGAGCAACTTAAAAGTGCGGTTGAGTATGCCTTAGAATTTGATCAAACCGTATTGATCGAAGAGTGGCTTTCAGGGGCAGAGTATTCTGTGCCTGTGCTAGGTGATGAAGTCTTGCCTGCGGTAAAAATTGTGCCACAAGGAGCGTTTTATGACTATGAAGCGAAATACCTTTCAGACACAACACAATATTTTTGCCCAGCAGGCTTAAGTGACGAGCGTGAGTGTGAAATCCGTGCATTGGTAAAACGTGCCTACGATAGCATAGGCTGTCGAGGTTGGGGACGTATTGATGTCATGGAAGATAGCAAAGGTCAATTTCGTTTGATTGAGGCGAATACCAATCCAGGTATGACTAGCCATAGTCTGTTTCCAATGTCGGCTAAAGTACATGGTTATACGTTCGGACAATTAGTCGTGAAAATTTTACAACTGAGCGAATAATATGGCTGTTAAACCGCGTCCAAAACCAAAGAAAGCAAAAATAAGTATCACCGAAAGTGGTTTTAAGTTTTTTCCGCTTAAGTCGCTATTTGTGATATTATGCATCGTGCTTGCATATTATACTTATTCGCATTGGGACGATTTTTTAGAAAAATTAGATGATAAACCGATCAGCGCATTTGGTTTAATTGGGCAGCCCAAATATACGACATTTGATGATATTCGTAGCAGTTTAACGCAATTTGGTGAACTTAAAGGTTACTTCTCCCAAGATGTCAGCAAAATTAAGCAACAGATTGAATTAATGCCTTGGGTGCGTGGTGCATTAGTACGCAAAATTTGGCCTAATAAATTAAGCATAGCTGTTGCGGAATATTCGCCTGTAGCCTATTGGAATGACAATCAATTATTGGCGGCAGATGGTTCGATTTTTAGCCTGCCACAAGAAAAGCGGCAAGATCTTGTGTTACCTATCTTGCGAGGCAATGATTTTCAAAGTCGTGATGTGTTGAGCGCTTGGCATCAAATTAGCCAAGCATTAAAAGCAAAAAATATGACGTTACAGTCATTAACGATTGATGATCGTGGTGCGTGGCAAGTAGGGCTTGATAATGGCATTATCTTGAAGCTCGGACGTGGTGAGTGGAAGCAAAAAATTGATCGTTTAGCAACGATTTATCCACAAATTGAAGTGCCTGAAAATCAGGCTATTGATTATATTGATTTGCGCTATGCAAGTGGTGGAGCAGTCGGTTTTCGCCCCGTTAGTGCACCAGAACAATTAACAGAATAACTCATTGGCAAGAAGTGATAAATATGGCAAAAATTGTTGATTCAAAAATAAAAGTGGGTTTGGAAGTCGGCACGTCCAAAGTCGTTGCCGTAGTGGGTGAAGTGTTGCCCGATGGCGTTGTCAATGTGCTTGGTGTTGGCAGCAGCCCGTCAAAAGGAATTGATCGAGGCAGTATCACAGACCTTGATGCCGTGGTCAACTCGATCCAGCGTGCAATTGAAGGTGCGGAATCTATTGCAGATTGCCAAATTATGAGTGTGTCGTTGGCAATCACAGGCGATCACATTTGTAGCCTCAATGAGAGCGGTTGGGTACCAATCGGTAATGGAGAAGTGACGCAAGATGAAATTGATGATGCAATGACCATTGCCCAATCGGTGAAAATTGGCGAGGGGCTGAGTATTTTGCATGTGATTGAGCAAGAGTTTTCAGTCGATAATCAACCTAATATTAAAAATCCACTCGGCTTGCAAGGCGTTCGTTTGCAAGCTCAAGCACACTTAATTGCGGCTAATCAAAATTTACTGAATAATTTGAAAAAAGCGGTAGAGCGAGCAGGCTTAAAAGTCGATGAAGTCGTATTTTCAGGGCTTGCATCAAGTTATTCCGTGTTAACCGAAGATGAAAAAGAGCTTGGCGTATGCCTAATTGATATTGGTGGTGGTACCATTGATCTTATAGGTTATACCAATGGCGCATTACGGTTTAGTAAAGTCATTCCCTACGCAGGAAGTCGCGTAACGGATGATATTGCCTATGTGTTTAGTACGTCACGCGTTGAGGCAGAGAAAATCAAAGTTGCATTTGGTAGTGCCATTGATTTAAGCAAAGATGATGAAATGCGTAGTGAAAGTGAGAAAAAAATTGAAGTGCCAAGTATTGGTAACCGTCCGCCTCGCGCTCTCAAACAAGGTACATTGTCGCAGGTCATTTCATCACGCTATGAAGAGTTATTGCAATTAGTTAATCATGAGCTGAAAAAACTGAAGTCTGAATTAGATGCGAAAAATATCAAGTCTGATATGATTGCAGGTGTAGTGTTGACGGGGGGCGGGGCACAAATTAATCATATTGTACAATGTGCCGCCAATGTGTTTGGACCACAAGTGCGGGTGGGAACTCCGCTCAATTTAACGGGTCTAACAGATTATGTTAACAAGCCACAGTATGCGACAGTGCTGGGATTATTACACCATAATTACGGCGCACCAGATGATTTAATGCGACACGACAAAGGTGGAAATTCATTAAATGTGATTTCGGGCGTCAAAAAAATGTTCGCTTGGGTGAAAAATCAGTTTTGATAATTGACGCATTTAGCTTAGAATAGAAACAATTAGCAGAAATTTAGTAAGCAAACATATTAGGGAGAATCTATGTTTGAGCCAATCGAGTTTGAAGATATTACCGATGCTGTCATTAAAGTCGTCGGTGTTGGCGGTGGTGGCGGTAATGCCGTAAACCACATGGTGCAAGAAGATATGCACGGTGTGGAGTTTTTTTCAATTAATACCGACGCTCAAGCATTGCGTAAAAGCCTTGTACAGCAAACGATTCAAATTGGTGGAACAACAACCAAAGGGCTAGGTGCAGGTGCTAACCCAAATGTAGGTCGTCAAGCAGCAGAAGATGATAAAGATGCCATTCGTAATTGCCTTGAAGGTGCAGATATGGTCTTTATCGCTGCTGGCATGGGCGGTGGCACGGGAACAGGTGCAGCACCTGTGGTTGCACAAATTGCAAAAGAGCTTGGCATTTTAACCGTTGCGGTGGTGACCAAACCATTTGGTTTTGAAGGCAAACGTCGTATGCATTTTGCGGAACAAGGTATTAAAGCACTTTCTCAGCATGTGGACTCACTAATTGTTATTCCTAATGATAAATTATTGAAGGTACTAGGCAAAAATATCTCCCTAATTAATGCCTTTGCCACCGCTAATGAGATTTTGCGGAATGCCGTGCGTGGTATTTCCGAACTAATTACCTCCCCAGGGTTGATCAATGTAGACTTTGCCGATGTGCGTACCGTGATGCAAGAAATGGGTAATGCCATGATGGGCACAGGTATTGGTCAAGGTGAAGCAGGCAGTGGGCGTGCTGATCAAGCGGCTCAAGAGGCTGTTGCTAGCCCATTATTAGAAGATATTGATCTTTCTGGTGCACGTGGCGTATTAGTGAATGTGACATCAGGTCCTGATTTAAGTTTAGATGAATTTTATACGATCGGGGATACTGTTCGTGCTTTTGCTGATCCTGAGGCGACTATCGTTGTGGGGTCAAGTTTAGTGCCTGAAATGGAAAACGAAATTCGGGTGACTATTGTCGCTACTGGTATAGGTGGTGTGCGTACAGCGGAAGAGGTTGTCGTTGTCAATAATACAGGTTTTGACGCGAGCAGTGGAAGTACGCCAGTGAGTGGGTTTTCAGGGCATCATAATAATAAAAGTGCGGTTGGTGCGGAAGTACCTGCGCCAAAAGAAGAAAAAGATCTCTTTGATGTGCCGTCTTTCTTAAGAAAGCAAGCAGATTAAAAATAATGACCGCACTTTTAAGTGCTAAGTGAAACGGTTATGTTAAAACAAAGAACGTTAAAACAGAGTATTAAAGTCACAGGTATCGGTTTGCACAGCGGCAAAAAAGTTACCCTAACGATGCGTCCTGCGCAAGAAAATACAGGGGTAATTTACTGCCGCACGGATCTTAATCCGCCAGTGAGTTTTGTTGCAAATGCGGATGCTATTCGTGATACGATGCTTTGCACTTGTTTGATTAATGATGATGGTGTGCGCGTTTCGACGGTGGAACACATCAACGCCGCACTTGCAGCACTTGGCATTGATAATATTATTATTGAAGTGGATGCACCTGAAATTCCGATTATGGATGGCAGTGCGGCACCATTTATCTACCTGTTGTTAGATGCTGGCATTGAAGAACAAAATGCAGCGAAAAAATTCCTACGTGTGACGAAAACAGTACGCGTAGAGGATGGTGACAAATGGGCTGAATTAAAACCGTATAGCGGTTTTCGCCTCAATTTCACCATTGATTTTAAACATCCTGCCATTGCAGAGAATGTAACCCATTATGCGTTAGAATTTTCAAGTCAAGCCTTTATTCAACAAATCAGTCGTGCTCGTACATTCGGGTTTATGAAAGATATTGAATATTTACAATCTCAAGGCTTAGCCTTAGGTGGCAGCCTTGACAATGCAATTGTGCTTGATGATTATCGCATCTTAAATGAAGACGGCTTGCGTTTTGAAGATGAACTTGTCCGTCATAAATTGCTTGATGCAGTAGGCGATCTCTACATGGCAAGTCATAATATTATTGGCGAATACAGTGCGTTTAAATCAGGGCATGGATTAAATAACAAATTGTTGCGAGCCTTGCTTGCCGACAGTCAAGCGTGGGAATTTGTAACCTTTGATGAAAAAACGCATATCCCTCAAGGCTATGTCGCCCCTGCACAAATTATGATTTAACAACATTAAGCCATATTTTCAAATATGGCTTTTTTATTGGCAAAAAAGAGTAAAGCAAATGGACATCAGTTTAACTAAAATTTATTCAGGCAAAGTGCGTGATCTCTATGCGATTGATGACAAGCGAATGTTAATGGTTGCAACAGACCGCCTAAGTGCATTTGATGTCATCTTAGATGATCCTATTCCGAAAAAAGGCGAGATTTTAACCCAAATCTCCAATTTCTGGTTTAAAAAATTGGCGCATATTATGCCCAACCATTTTACGGGTGAAACGGTATTTGATGTCTTACCCAAAGCTCAAGCGGACGTATTACAATATCGCGCAGTCGTCTGTAAACGCTTAGCACCAATTAAAATTGAATCGATTGTGCGTGGCTACCTTACTGGTAGTGGTTTGAAAGATTATCGTCAAACAGGCGAAATTTGTGGCATAAAACTGCCAGCAGGCTTGATGGAAGCCAGCAAATTGCCACAACCCATTTTCACGCCGTCGAGCAAGGCTGCGGTGGGGGATCATGATGAGAACATCACATTTGCGCAATGTGAACAGCTTATTGGCAAAGAACTTGCCGCTCAAGTGCGTGAAAAAGCGATTGCCCTTTATACTGCTGCGGCAGACTATGCGTTGAGTAAAGGCATTATTATTTGCGATACCAAATTTGAGTTTGGGCTGGATGAAAACGGCACATTGACCTTGATGGATGAAGTGCTAACGCCAGATTCTAGTCGTTTTTGGGCGATTGAGCATTATCAGGAAGGCACAAATCCGCCTTCATTTGATAAACAATTTGTCCGTGATTGGTTAGAACAAAGTGGTTGGAACAAACAACCTCCTGCACCAAAAGTGCCAGCTGACATTATTGAAAAAACAGTCGCAAAATACCGCGAAGCACTGGATATTCTCACCAAATAGCAGTTGACCGCACTTTGGGTTTTCAAAGTGCGGTTTATCGGGCAAAGGTTGCTTTATCTGTCGCCATTGCCTACAATCGGTGTAATGTCAATTACACATCATCCTCATGAAAAATGTAAAAACCTATCTGCAACACTATATCGATTGGATTATCCGTATCGGTAAAATTCGCTTTTCGATACTCGGTGTTATTTTTCTCGCGGGTTATGCCTTAATTATTCAAGCTATCACTACCTTGCTATTTACAGGGAACCTGTATTGGCAGGATATTATCCGCTCTGTAGTCTTTGGACTATGTTCGGCACCATTTGCAATTTATTTTTTCTCGGCAATCATTGAACGGCTTGAACTGGCTCGCCAAGACAGCGAAAAAACATTAATGCAATTACAAATTCTAAGAGCTCATGATAACCAGTTAAATCGTGAACTGAATGAAAAAAATCAGCAATTGAGTGAAGAAGTGCGTGAGCGTGAGCGAGTGCAATTCGAGCTTGAACGCAGTGCGCAGTTGTTACGTTCGTTTTTTGATGCTTCTCCCGATTTGGTGTTTTATCGTGGCGAAGATAACCGTTATCGAGGGGCAAATAAAGCGGTGGAGCGATTAACGGGAAAAACAGAGGCAGAGCTACGCCACCTTACCCCAATGGATATTTTTGATGCTGAAAACGGCGAACAGGCACGCATTAGTGATGTTGAAGTGCGGCGAAATATGCAAAAGGTGAGTTATGAGCAGCAGTTAACCTACCCTGATGGGCAGCAAGCGTGCTTTGAGATTGTTAAAGTGCCTTATTATGACAAAGCCAGCCAGCAATGTTTGGTGATCGGCTTTGGGCGTGATATTACCGAGCGGTTAAATTATCAGGCGATGATAGAAAAAAACAGCCGTGATAAAACGCAAATGATGACCACCATCAGCCATGAGTTAAAAACCCCTCTGAACGGCATTATTGGACTCAGTCGCATTCTGCTTGATGGGCATCTCACAGAACAGCAGCGTGATTATCTACAAACGATTAAGGTAAGTGCGGTTTCACTAGGGCATATTTTTAATGACCTTGTGGATTTAGAAAAAATCGAAACGCAACGAATAGAGCTTTATGAAAAACGTTGTGATTTCAATCAACTGCTAAATGATATTAACAACATTGCGTCCGTTATGGCAGCACAAAAACAGTTACAGTTCACACTTGAACTTGCACCGAATTTACCCGATTGGATTTTAGTAGATGCCATTCGATTAAACCAAATTTTGTGGAATGTGATCAATAATGCGGTGAAATTTACGCAAAAAGGGTGGGTAAAATTGCGTGTTTCTCAGCCTGACGATAACCGCCTAACGTTTGCGATTAGCGACAGTGGCATAGGCATTGCGAGTAGTGAATTGGATAATATTTTTGCAATGTATTACCAAGTGCGAGGCAATGATAATATGCGAGCCTTAGGCAGTGGCATCGGCTTGAATGTGGCAAAAACACTGGCGCAGTTAATGCAGGGCGATTTAACGGTTGAGAGTTCACTTGGCATCGGCACGACCTTTACGCTCACGATTCTTGCGCCTACGTTAATGCCTGATATGGATGAAACTCATTTGCCACAGATTGAAGCGTTACGCATTTTGTTGGTCGAAGATATTGAAGTGAATATCATTGTGGCGAAATCCATCCTTGAGAAAATGGGCTACCATGTCGATGTTGCGATGACAGGGGCGCAGGCATTAGAAAAATTTGAGCAAGACAGTTATGATCTCTTATTGCTTGATATTCAATTACCAGATATGAGCGGCTTTGATATTGCTCAAACTTTGCGACAACGTTATGAAAATGATGAAATTGATTATTTGCCACCACTGGTGGCTCTCACAGCAAATGTCATGGGCAATAAACAATATTATCTTGACCAAGGCATGGACGATGCTCTCGCTAAGCCCCTTTCGCTTGAGGCATTAAACACCACGTTGCATGCACTCTTTGATGGCATAGCCTCCCAAGCAACGGATACAACTAAAACACATTCACAAACAGAATTTGACCAACATTTATTACACCAATTATTAGAATTACTTGGTAAAACACAGGTATTAGAAAGTTTAAAGCTATTTGAGCGTAGTATGCCAAGCTATATTGATGAATTAAATGCCCATTATCGCCGTTATTTAACCGACAACACGCATAAAAGTGCGGTTGGCGACAGTGCACATAAAATCAAAGGTGCGGCTGCGTCCATTGGATTGGCACAACTGCGTGACGTGGCAGAGCTGGCACAACATTGTGAACGAGAACATTGGCACGAACACATCGCAGATTGGGTGCAACAAATGCAACACTGGCGTGCAGACCTAACTCGGCTATATGACTGGATCGAACAACAAGTAAAAGGATAATTATGAAACACGACAATACGTCGCCCTGTATAGCTATTGTGGCAGGGGAAGTGTCAGGCGACATTTTGGGCGCAGGGTTGATTCATGCCTTAAAACAGTATTACCCCAATGCCCGTTTTATAGGTGTGGCGGGCTCTCAAATGCAGCAGGCAGGTATGCAAACGTTATTTGATATGGAAGAACTTGCGGTCATGGGCTTGGTTGAAGTGCTAAAACATTTGCCTCGCCTACTAAAACGACGCAAAGAGCTGATCACCTATCTATTAGCGGAAAAACCCGATATTTTTATCGGTATTGACGCACCTGATTTCAATTTAACGGTAGAAAAGGTGCTGAAACAAAACGGCATTAAAACCATTCACTATGTTAGCCCCTCCGTGTGGGCATGGCGGCAAAATCGCATTCATAGCATAGCAAAAGCCACAAATTTGGTATTAGCTTTTTTGCCATTTGAAAAAGCCTTTTATGACCGCTTTAACGTGCCTTGCCGTTTTGTGGGGCATACCATGGCAGATGCTATTTCCCCCGATGTTGACCGCACTTTTATCGCACAAAAACTGGGGCTTAACCCTACTCAACGTTACATTGCCATATTGCCAGGCAGTCGCAGTGCAGAAGTGGCATTTCTCACACCGACGTTTTTGCACGCCGCCGAACAACTCAAGCAGCGTTTTCCTGATGTGCAATTTCTTGTGCCATTGATTAACGCTAAACGTCGTGTGCAGTTTGACGCGATTAAAGCACAGCTTGCACCGAATTTAGATCTCATCATGCTCGATGGCAATGCCCGTGCGGCAATGCAGTTAGCCAGTGCGACGATACTTGCATCAGGCACGGCAGCACTGGAATGTATGTTGTGTGGCTCGCCTATGGTGGTGTGTTACAAAATGAAACCGTTAACCTATTTCCTCGCAAAACGACTGGTGAAAACGCCGTATATTTCTTTACCTAATTTGCTGGCAAACGAACCGCTCGTGCCAGAACTGATTCAAGATGACTGCACTCCAGAGCGAATTACTCAAGAAATCGCCACCATGCTTGAGCATCAGGATATGGCGGAAAAACTCAAAGTGCGGTTCAAACAGCTACATCAATATATTCGCTGTAACGCTGATGAACAAGCCGCCCTCGCGGTGGTGGAGGTGCTCAATGGCACAATTTGAATACCCGAAAAATGTTGAGTTAATTGCGGGCGTTGACGAAGTGGGCAGAGGGCCGCTTGTTGGTGCGGTGGTTACCGCCGCCGTGATTTTAGACCCTTCTCGCCCGATTGCAGGGCTGGCGGATTCCAAAAAGCTCAGCGAGAAAAAACGCCTAATGCTGGCGGAGAGTATTAAAGAAAATGCACTGGCATGGGCGTTAGGGCGAGCCGAACCTGCCGAAATTGATCAACTCAATATTTTGCACGCAAGCCTATTGGCAATGCAGCGTGCAGTGGAAAATTTACCCATCCAACCGCACTTTGTCTTAATTGATGGCAACCGCATACCGCCCAATCTTGCTTTGCCAGCACAAGCGATCGTCAAAGGCGACAGCCTCGTGCCTGAAATTTCTGCTGCCTCGATTTTAGCCAAAGTGGCGCGGGATGCTGAAATGTTGGCTCTTCATCAACGTCATCCTGATTACGGCTTCGATCAACACAAAGGCTACCCAACCGCATTGCATCTTGCCAACATTCAGGCACTCGGTGTATTACCAGAACATCGGCGATCATTTACACCCGTGCGTAGGGTGCTTGAGCAAAGTAAAGTCAATTTTTAACTATTCATTAACGGCAAAGTGCGGTTCAGAGTCTTGTAAAAATGTCTTTGCTGACCATAATTTACAAAACAAACAAACAAACAAACAAACAAACAAACAAACAAACAAACAAACAAACAAACAGTAATTATTTTTATTTATCAAATAAAATAAATTAATAAAATCAACAGGGTTATAATTTCAAGCGTGAGTTGCAAGTGATATTTTAATTGGTGATTTTTGTAAATATTTTAGATTTTTAGTTTACGAATGCGACTTTTTTGTGCTAAGGTGTCGAAAGTTTTAGTCGTAACTAGCAGTAATAAATAGGAAAAAATATGAATAGCATTTTTAAAATCATTTGGAACCAAGCTACACAATCTTTTGTTGTGGTATCGGAGTTGGCTAAGGGACGCACTAAGTCCAGCACACGCTCACCACGTCGTATGTTAAAACTGACACGCATAGGTTCAGCTCTAAGCCTTATCTTAGGTTCAAGTGCGGTTATGGCCGCCTTACCAATTTCTGGTACAGGCACTACTTGTGTGGTTGAAGGTCTTACAGTAGCTTGTGCTGACGGTTCGCAAGCGGTTACCGAAGGCTCTATCGCTATTGGTGATAAAGCCATTGCAGGTATGGCGAGCATGGAAACATCTGATTCAGCCGACGTTACATTTTCTGGCAAAGAAGCCAAGGATATGAAAACCAACGATCCTGACTATCGCTACCGTGTAGGTAAACGCAACAACATCGCTGTTGGTTCTGGCGCAGAAGCTGTTGGTGGCCGTGTGATTTCAATTGGTCAAGGTGCAGGTGCGGGTATCACCAACAACTGGAATACCCACAACGTCAATATCGGCTCAGCGGCGGGTGTCCGCTCAATGGGTACGGACAATATTTTCTTGGGTCGTAACGCGGGTGGTATTGGTCTTCAAGACACGCAAGCTCCTAGTAGCAATCTCTTGCCAGACCAAAAAGGTTTGCAAGGCTTGGGTAATATTGTGATTGGTACTAATGCGGGTCAACGTGCAGGTACACGTGACAATCCAAATGGCTACAATGGCAACCCGATTGATAAATTTACAGGAGCAACTGGCGTTAGCGAAAATATCCTGATCGGTCGTGATGCAGGTAATAATATGTATAAAGGTACTAGCACTAATGTCTTTATTGGTGCGCAAGCAGGTGCTAATCACAAAACATTGGCTAAAGAATTTAGAGCAGGTTATCGCCGTGCAGATGGTAGCTTTGCCAGTCCTTACTCACCTTACGTTATCGGTTTGAACGTTGGTATCGGTGGGGTTGCTTTGACGGATAGTGAAGGTGAATTGAATACTGCCGCAGGTTGGAAAGCGGGTTGGCGATTAAGCGGTTCAAATAACACCGCCATGGGCTACCTTTCACAATATCAATTAAAAGGTGATGGCAATGCCGCCTTAGGTCCTTGGGCTGGTTCTAACGCAAATGGTGACAAAAACGTTGCTGTGGGTAGCGAAGCTGGCGTAGGTATTACCGCCGATCACACCGTTGCCGTAGGTGATACCGCCAAAGGCATGGCCGACCATTCAACAGCGATTAGCTCACTGTCTGTTGCACAAGGCGAAAGCTCAATTGCAATTGGTCGCAATTCTTATGTGGGCGACAAAGCTGCCTACCTTGCAGAAGCTGGCAAACTTAGCGCAGCTAATTCTGCATTTGACAAAGCAAATACCGCATTAACAAACGCAACACGTGATGAAAATTCAAAATCTTCTACGGTTACGCGTAAGGAAGGTGAATTAGAACGTGAAAAAACTGCGTTAGCAAATAATCAGAAAAAATTGGATGAAGAGAATGCTAAGCCGAAACCAAGTGACGCAGCAGTAAAACTTTGGACACAGCGTGTTTCGGATTCAACGGCAAAAATTGAAAAAATTACAGGCGAGCTAGAGAAAGCGAAGCAAGAGTTGACAGCTTCCCAGGCGAAGAAACAAGAAGCTCAAGCTGCATTTGACGAAAAACAAGCCAAGCAACAAGAAGTTCAGACGGCATACACCAAATTTATGGCAGATGCCGCAGGCAAATATGACAGTGCCATTGCGATGGGCAAAAATGCCAAAGCTGTGAATACGTCGGCCATTGCTATCGGCAAAGAGTCTGAAGCCACTGGCATGAATGCGATTGCGCAAGGTACTCAAGCCAACTCTGCGGGTATTGGCTCAATTGCCATCGGTAATGCAACCAAAGCCAAAAAAGATGCCTCAATCGCTGTGGGTACAAACGCTGAAGCGATTGGCAAGGCCAGCGTGGCAATTGGTGAACATTCTGTAGCAGGTCGCGAACCTGTCGATCCAAACAACACCATCAACCAAGTGTCAACTGCGGTAGGTCGCAAATCGAAAGCCACAGGTGGTTCTAGCTCGGCATTTGGTTCAGGCGCAGAAGCAACCGCACTTTATAGCGTGGCATTAGGTGCAGGCTCACAAGCTACAGGTGATGGTGCAATTGCGGCAGGTGTACAATCTGTTGCTAGTGGTGGACAGTCCATTGCGCAGGGTCGTTCAGCTCAAGCGAGTGCAATTCACGCCATTGCCATTGGTTCAGCTGCTCAAGCAAGTGGTGTTAGCTCAATCTCAATTGGTACCAGCAACGTGGTATCAGGCGACAACTCAGGTGCGATTGGTGATCCATCATTTATTTCAGGCACTGGCACTTACACCGTCGGTAACAACAACGGCACAGAAGATGCCAAAATCGCTGGCAACAATGCAGGCGCATTTGGTAACAACAACAAAGCCTTGGGCGACAACAGCCGCATCGTGGGTAACAGCAACACTGTTAACAACACCAACACCTTTGTGATGGGTAACAGTGTAGAAACAACCCAAGATAACAGCGTGGTATTGGGTAACGAATCTACCGACAAAGCAGCACAAGCGATTAACGACGCAACTGTTAACAACCTTACTTACGGCGGTTTCGCAGGCGTGGGGGCACCTGCTAATGGCGTGGTTTCTGTGGGTAAAGCAGGCGGCGAACGTCAAATTATCAATGTTGCAGCAGGTGAAATCTCTGCTACCTCAACCGATGCTATCAACGGTTCACAATTGTGGAATGTGTTGGATAAAGGCGGTATTACCTTTAAAAATACAGGTAGCCAAGGTGAGTCAGGTGGCGAGCAATCAAACTTTGTTAAATTTGGCGATACAGTAACATTGCAAGGTGATGGCGATGTGCAAGTGCTATTTGATAAAGATTCAAATACCTTCACGATTGCCAGCCATGTCGAACCAGGTTTGGGTAGCTTTAGTGTTGATGGCGATAACTCAAACGCATTGACGATTGATAGCGGAAATCAAACCTTGAATATCAAAGGTGATGATGACTTGATCGCAACTGAAGCTGACGGCAGCGATACAGTAAACATCAAAGCAACCGACAAGCTAAAAGAAGCAGTAGAGAAAGTTGCTGAGAATACACAAAATATCGAAGGTAATAAAACCAACATCACCAACAACACCAACGACATCACTGAGCTGAAAAAAGGCTGGAACGTAACTACCTCTGCTTCAGACGGCGAAGTAGCTGGCACGACTGAGCAAAACATTCAAGCAGGTGATACTGTAACCGTTGATGCAGGTAAAAACATCAAAGTTACCCAAGCTGGCGCGAAAATCACCGTTGCTACAAAAGACGACTTGGAAGTTACCTCTGTGACTGCAGGCGACACCAAGTTGACTGATAACGGCGTTGTGATTAACAACGGACCATCAATCACCAAAGATGGCATCAACGCAGGCGATAAGAAAATCACCAACGTTGCCCCAGGTGAAGCCGACACCGACGCAGTGAATGTTAGCCAATTGAAAGACGCAGTTAAAGACGCAAAAGGCAAACCAACATCAGTGAAAGCTGGCGACACCAACGTTAGCGTAACCAAATCAGCTGATAAAAATGCCGAAGGCGGTGATGAATATGTTGTATCAATGAACAAAGACATCACTATCGGCACACCTGCCCAAGACGGCAAAGACGGCGAAGCGGGTTCGATCGGCGTTGCAGGTAAAGACGGCAAAGACGGCGTAAGCATCAAAGGTGATGCAGGCGACGGCAAACCGGGTATTGGCATTGCTGGCAAAGACGGCAAAGATGGCGTAACCCTCACTGTTAAAGATGGCGAGCCAGGCGTTGACGGCAAAGACGGTGTTGATGGCAAAAAACCACGTCTAGAAGTGAATGGCGAAGAAGTGGCAACGCTTAACGACGGCATGAAATATGCTGGCGATTTGGGTGATGGTGCTGCTGTTAAGTTGAACAAAACCACTGAGTTGACAGGTAATATTGCAGACGGCAAAAAAGCAGATGATTTTGTTGATGGCAATATTGCGGTTGTTGCAGACCAAAATGGAGATGATGCGAAATTATCGTTGAAATTGGCAAAAGACCTGACTGGTTTAGACAGCGCAACCTTCGGCCCAGTAGATCCTGCAACAGGCAAGCCAACTGATCCTGCTAACACCATCGTGATTAGCAATACAGACGGCATCAACGCAGGTAACAAGCCAATCACCAACATCAACAACGGTCTGAACACCTACCCTGATTCAGATGCACCGAAAAATGGTTTGGTGAACTTGGATAATACGAATGTACCAAACAATTCTGCTGCAACTGTTGGCGATTTACGCAACATGGGCTGGATTGTGGGTGCACCAGGTAACAGCTACACCGATCAAGTGAAAAATGCCAACCAAGTGAACTTTGTGGGCGCTGGCGCTGCGAAAGTGACAGGCGAAACCAAAGACGGCATTCGTACCATCACTATTGATGTGAAAGCCCCTGAAGCGGGTGGCATGAACGGCTTTGATGTTACGGCGAATGATGGCGATGCAACCACCATCAACGAAGGCAATAAAGTCAACTTTGTTGATGGTAACAACACCACTGTGACCACTACACCAAAAGATGACAAATCTGGCGTGGATGTGAAAGTAGACTTGGCTGACAACATCACTGTGGGCAAAGACGGCAAAGATGGCGTTGACGGCTCAATTGGTGCGACAGGCAAAGATGGTGCAAGTGCGGTTCTAAACGGTAAAGACGGCACTATCGGCTTGACAGGTCCGAAAGGCGCAGACGGCAAAGATGGCGCGTCAGCAAAAATCGGTGTGAAAGACGGTGCGAAAGGTCTTGACGGCAACGACGGTAAAGACGGCGAAAGCAAAACTCGCATTGTTTACGAAAAACCAGATGGCAGCCAAGAAGAAGTAGCGACACTCAACGATGGCTTAAAATTTGAAGGTAACCAAGGCGGTACGCTTGATAAAAAACTCAACGAAACCGTTACCATCAAAGGCGAACTTGCCAATGATAAAGATGCTACTGCGGCCAACACGCGCGTGGACGTAGAAGATGGCAACTTAGTGGTGAAATTGGCCAAAGACATTACTGATGTGAGCAGCGTAACCTTCGGTGATAAAGATGCTGATCCTAAAGCCAAAGATGTTGTATCAATTGGCAAAGATGGCTTGAACAACGGTGGAAACCAAATCACCAACGTAGCCAGCGGTGGCGACATCAATGACCCTGATAACGCAACCAATGCAGCGAATATCGGCGACTTGAAAAAAGCCGCAGATGCAGCGAAAACGACTGTAAGCTCTGATGATTCAACCGTGAAAGTGGTGAAAACCACCAATAAAGACACGGGTGCAGATAATTATGACTTGTCTGTTAATAATCAAGGTGTGGTTGAAAACGCACAATTGCCAGTAGTGTACACTGATGCTAAGGGTAATAAAGTCTATAAACAAGACAATGGCTCTTTCAATACCAAACCAGATGGAACAGGTACTAAAGTCGAAAAAGGTGATGTCATTGCCTCCATGAACAATGGCAGCAACGCTACTGCACCGACACAATTGGCGAATGTGGGTTCGGCTATCGATGGCAAAGACGGCAAAGACTTTGCTGAGAAACTCGACAATGCCGCCAAAGACCCGATTGGTCAAAACAGTGCAGTGAATGTGTCTGACCTGAAAAACACAGCAGATGCCTTGACTAACAAAGGCTTCGGCTTGACCGACGACAACGGCAACGCAGTGAAAAAACCACTGGGCGACACCCTCAAAGTGAACGGCACAGATGGCATCACCGTAACGGCGAATAAGGATTCAGACGGCCTTAACATCGGCTTGGGCAACGACATTACTATCGGCAAAGACGGTAAAGACGGCTCAATCGGCGTGAATGGTGCTGACGGCAAACCAGCGGTTGCCATCAACGGCAAAGACGGTGGTTCTGTTGTAGTGGGCGGCAAAGATGGCGTACCAGGTAAAGACGGTACACCAGGTGTTGCGCTTAACGGCAAAGATGGCTCAATTGGCGTGGCAGGTAAAGACGGTGCGAATGCTGACATCACCACTAACAAAGGTCCTGCTTTCTTAGGCGGCAAAGGTGATGATGGCAAAGACGGCAAAGACGGCAAAGACGGCACTCGCCTCACTTACCAGCCAAAAGACAAAGACGGCAACCCAGTGGGCAAGCCTAAACAAGTCGCCACTATGGATGATGGTCTGAGCTTTGCTGGCGACAAAGGTGACGTGATTAACAAAAAACTTAACGAACAATTGGATATTAAAGGCAACGCTGATAAGAATGCGGCTGTGACTGATAAAAATATCCGTGTTGACAGTGAAAACGGTGCGTTGATTGTTAAGATGGCGAAAATGCTGCAAGACTTGGAAGGTGCTGAATTTAAAGATGAAAATGGCAATACTGTGGTGGTAAAAAACGGCGGTATTGTAATCAAAGCCGAAAATGCGCCTAAAGAGAAAACCGTTAGCTTAACTAAAGATGGCTTAAACAACGGTGGCAATAAAATCACCAATGTGGCACGTGGTACGGATAAAACTGACGCGGTGAACGTTGAGCAACTTGAAGAAGTGAAAACTCAAGCGGGTTCTGGCGGATTCAATGTTGCAGCTAACGGTGAAGGTGCGAAGAAAATCAGCAATGGTGACACTGTTGACTTCATTAATGGTAGCAACACGGTAGTGAGCAAAGTGGATACGCCAAAAGGCACCAAAGTGAAAGTTGATCTAGCGAAAGACTTGAAAGGCTTGAACAGCGTTGAGTTGAAAGACCAAGCTGGCAACACCACCAACGTAACGGGTAATGGTGTGACCATCACTGGCACCAACGCAGCGGGCAAACCAAGTAACGTGAGCTTGACTGCTAACGGCCTTGACAACGGCGGCAACCGCATCACTAACGTTGCACCTGGTGTAAACGGCACAGATGCTGTGAATGTGAATCAGTTGAATGCTGTTGGCAACCGTATCGGTGATGTTGACCGCAAAGCACGCGGTGGTATTGCAGGTTCAACTGCAATGGCTAACTTACCGCAAGCCTACATTCCAGGTCACTCAATGGTGGCTGTAGCAGCAGGCACACACCGTGGTGCAAATGCCGTAGCAGTGGGGGTTTCTCGTATCTCCGATAGCGGGCATGTGATCATTAAACTTAGCGGTTCAACCGATTCTAAAGGTGGAACAAATGCAGGTGTTGGCGTAGGCTATCAA
>NZ_JABMIJ010000017.1 GCF_014885015.1 Spirabiliibacterium falconis
TTCAAATTTTTCTTTAGACACGATTAAGTTTCCTTATGTGTGAGACCGTAAGCACCAGAGCTTACGGCTTGGTTAACAAAATTATTTTGCTTTACGCGCTTCAATAACGGCGTTGGCAACACTTGTTGGTGCTTCAGCATATTTCAATGGTTCCATTGAATATGATGCACGACCTTGAGTTTGTGAGCGTAAGTCAGTTGCATAACCGAACATTTCAGATAATGGCACTTGTGCGCGAACAATTTTCGCAAGCCCTAAATCTTCCATGCCTTCAACTAAACCACGACGACGGTTTAAGTCACCGATCACATCACCCATGTACTCTTCTGGTGTTTCCACTTCCACTTTCATGATTGGCTCAAGCAATACTGGATTTGCTTTCGCAAAACCTGCTTTGAACGCAAGTGAAGCAGCTAATTTAAACGCCAATTCAGATGAGTCAACATCATGATATGAACCAAAGTGCAAGCGTACACCAAGATCAACTACTGGATAACCTGCAAGCGGACCTGATTTTAACTGCTCTTGGATACCTTTATCAACGGCAGGGATATATTCACCAGGGATTACACCACCTTTAATTTCATTGACAAATTCATATCCTGGACCTTCTGGGTCTAATGGATACATATCAATAACAACATGACCATATTGACCACGACCACCTGATTGTTTTGCGTGTTTACCTTCAACATCATTAACGGCAGTACGGATAGTTTCGCGGTAAGCTACTTGTGGTTTACCAACATTCGCTTCAACTTTAAACTCACGACGCATACGGTCAACGATAATATCTAAGTGCAACTCACCCATACCAGAGATAATGGTTTCGCCTGACTCTTCATCAGTATGCACACGGAAAGACGGATCTTCTTGTGCCAAACGGCTAAGTGCGATACCCATTTTCTCTTGGTCAGCTTTGGTTTTCGGCTCAACCGCAACCGCGATTACGGGATCTGGGAACTCCATACGTTCCAGAATAATTGGTGCATCTTGCGCACACAATGTATCCCCAGTGCCTACATCTTTCAAACCGATGGCTGCTGCGATGTCGCCTGCGCGAACTTCTTTGATTTCTTCACGTTTATTCGCATGCATCTGTACGATACGACCAAAACGTTCACGTTTATCTTTCACTGAGTTCAATACAGTATCACCTGAATTTACAACACCAGAATAAACACGGAAGAACGTTAAGTTACCCACAAATGGGTCTGTTGCAATTTTAAATGCAAGCGCAGCAAACGGTTCCTCATCACTTGCATGACGCTCACCTTCCGTTTCATCAGGATTAATTCCTTTAATCGCTGGAACGTCAGTTGGCGCAGGAAGATAATCAACCACAGCATCAAGCATGGCTTGTACACCTTTATTTTTAAAGGCTGAACCACACGTTACAAGTATAATTTCGTTATTCAGTACGCGAGTACGGATAGCAGATTTGATCTCTTCTTCAGTCAAATCTTCACCGCCTAAATATTTTTCCATCAACTCTTCAGATGCTTCTGCCGCTGACTCAATTAGGTTTTGATGCCATTCATCGGCAAGATCTTTTAATTCAGCAGGAATGTCTTCATAAGTGAATGTCATACCCTGATCAGCTTCATTCCAGTTGATCGCCTTCATTTTTAAAAGATCAATAACACCTTTAAAGTTTTCTTCTGCACCAATTGGCAATTGAATTGGCACTGCCGTACCACCTAAGCGAGTTTTAATTTGCTCAACAACACGTAGGAAGTTAGCTCCCGTACGGTCCATTTTGTTCACGAACGCAATACGTGGTACGCTATATTTGTTTGCTTGACGCCATACTGTTTCAGATTGAGGTTGTACACCACCAACTGCACAATACACCATTACCGCACCATCAAGTACACGCATTGAACGCTCTACTTCAATCGTAAAGTCAACGTGTCCTGGAGTATCGATAATATTGATACGGTGTTGTGGGAATTGATTTGACATTCCGCTCCAGAATGCCGTTGTAGCCGCAGAAGTAATGGTGATACCACGCTCTTGCTCTTGTTCCATCCAGTCCATGGTTGCGGCACCATCATGCACCTCACCAATTTTATGGCTTATCCCAGTATAGAACAAAATACGCTCAGTGGTTGTTGTTTTACCTGCGTCGATGTGAGCACTGATACCGATGTTACGATAGCGCTCAATGGGAGTAGTTCTAGCCACGATTATTTCCTCTCGTTAGGCGTTGAAAAAAATTTGTTACGCAGGCTCAACATAAAGCCTGCGATTCGTTTACACAAAAGTGCGGTATTACCAGCGATAGTGAGCAAACGCTTTGTTTGCTTCAGCCATGCGATGAACATCTTCACGTTTTTTCACCGCAGCACCTTTATTATCCGCTGCATCTGAAAGTTCATTAGCAAGGCGTAAAGCCATTGATTTGTCACCACGTTTACGCGCAGCTTCAACGATCCAACGCATACCTAAGGCGTTACGACGAACCGGACGAACTTCTACCGGCACTTGGTAGGTTGAACCACCAACACGACGAGATTTAACCTCAACGGTTGGACGAACATTGTCAAGCGCAGCTTCAAACGCGTCTAAATGTTCTTTTCCAGTGCGCTCTGCGAGTATATCTAATGCACTGTATACAATTTTTTCTGCGATAGATTTTTTACCATCTACCATTAACACATTAATAAATTTTGCAAGCAATTCTGATCCGAACTTTGGATCTGGAAGGATCTTGCGTTGACCAATCACACGACGACGTGGCATGGCATTTCTCCGTATTTTTCTTCAGGTTACCCAAAACTCTTTTTTACTGGAGTCTGGTGATATTAATAGGTTGCTAAAATATTACGTTTGGCCTTACTTAACGGAGTCCATTAAGCTTTAGGTTTCTTCACGCCGTATTTAGAACGACCTTGTTTACGATCTTTCACGCCTGCACAGTCTAATGCACCGCGAACAGTGTGATAACGCACACCCGGTAAGTCTTTAACACGACCACCACGAATAAGCACAACGCTGTGCTCTTGAAGGTTGTGACCTTCACCACCGATATATGAAGTAACTTCATAACCGTTAGTTAAACGAATACGACAAACTTTACGTAGTGCTGAGTTAGGTTTTTTAGGTGTAGTAGTGTACACACGAGTACACACGCCACGTTTCTGCGGACATGCTTGTAACGCAGGAACGGCGCTTTTTACAACCTTCTTCACACGCGGTTTGCGTACTAGCTGGTTGATAGTTGCCATTAAAAAAGCTCCAGTTTTAATAATTATTCATAAATAGAATGTATAAAAATACACCATCTTATACAAGATGGACGACAAATTGTAGTCTTTGCATACAATGATGTCAAGTTTAATGCCGATTTTTCTCTATGCGTTCACACTATAATGCTAGTTGCGGATGATATTGCTCGCTCAGTGCAACCAACTTGCTCAGACTCATCAATGCAATAGTGGGCAATGATGTATAAAGTGCGGTGAGATGTCGTGCATGGATATCGCATTCAAGCGCATAAAGTGGGACATTGAGCGATGTAAATAACGTGCGGTATTTTAGTGGAAGGAGCACCCCCTCTTGCCAAAGGACTATGCTATCATTTTCACTAACTTGCGTCAGGATTCGCGTTAATTCATCAAGATTGTAATGGGCTTTGGAAAAGGTATATAGCATAGCAACCTCAAAACGTGAGAATGTTGACCGCACTTTGTAGTTTGGCGATGAGCACATGTCGTGTTAATACTTGGCAATCGAGCAGTAAATCCTGCTCTGTGAGCTCAAAATCACATAAAGAGTCTGCACAGGCGTAGCACTGCTCTATTTCATACAACGCAAGCAGTTTAAAACGTTTGAGAAAATCGACCTGCCCAATCAGATGGGGTTGTTGACCGCACTTGAGATTTAGCACACCATCACCGAGAAAAAATACTGCCAGCTCTTCAGGTTCTAAAAATGCCGTCGCCGCCAATGCAGCGTCCAGCCCTTCGCGGGAAACCGCACTTTCAAAGGGGGAATGGGTAAATACAATGGCGAGTTTGATCATAGGCTGATCACCCGATCCGCTTGTAATGCCGCTTGCATAAAATCCGTCAGCCCTGCTAATTCAAAGTGCGGTGCAAGATTATTCAGCTTACCTGTTGCACTGCTATCTTCATTAACAATGCCACGCCGCTGTGCTGCAGCGATACACAGGGTTAACCGCACTTGGTGTTTTTCGGCAAACGCCTGCCACTGGGCAGTTAAGTGCGGTTCATCGTTGGCAGGGTAATTAAATTGATTGCCCGTCAACACGCCATCATGATAGAAAAAAATTTGGGTAATGTCGTGACCGCACTTTAACAATTCCGTTGCAAATGCTAATGCCAGCGCGTTTCCTGTACCAGAATGCGGCGATTGGCTCACTTGCAATACATAGCGCATTATAGCTCCGTGTCGTCTTGTTTAATTTGACGGATATAGAGATAAACGGTATGGCGGGAAATATCCAGCCGATCCGCCACTTGGTGGATCGCATCTTTAATATCAAAAATGCCTTTTTCAAACAGCGCATAGACAATCTGCTTATTCTTGCTGTTGTTCGCCACGCTGGTGTCAGCATTAATTTCATCAATAGTATGCTCAATGGTCTGCGCTACTAAGTCTTCTACCGAATGTGCAAAATTGACTGGCCCTGCAAGTTCTGGCTGTGTCTGCGTTGGTACGAGAGCTTGCAAAAATTGTGATAATGGTGCGTCCAAGTTCATATTAATACACAACAGTCCAATAATACGCTGTTGTGGATTGCGAATGGCGATGGTGACCGATTTCATCAGCGCATTGCCTTTGGCGCGTGTGAAATAAGGCTTGGAGACATTATCCGTTTGCATATGGTGCAATGAGCTTAACGCCAGATCTGTTATCGGCGAACCCACCTTGCGGTTCGTGTTATGCCCATTGGCGATATAAATGGCAGAATGTTGTAAGTCCTCAAGTGAATGTAACACAATTTCACAATGCTCCCCAATTAAGGCAGCCAGCCCATCTACAACAGCAGTGTAAGACTCTAAAATTGCATTGTCTTGTTGATTAAAAACGTAGTCCATTTGCATAGTTATCATTATTATCAAGGCAAAGGCAGGGAAATCCCCTGCCGATTATTGTATGCGTTATTTTTTCGCTTTTGTAACATCCAGTAATTCAATATCGAATACAAGTGTTGAATTTGGCGGAATTGAGCCCGTAGCCTGTGCGCCATAACCTAATTCAGGTGGCACCACTAACTGAATTTTACCGCCTTTTTTGATCAATGGAATACCTTCCACCCAACCTTTCACTAATTTGTTTAACTGAAACTCAACAGGCTCACCACGCGTGTATGAACTATCAAACTCCTGCCCATTGACCAACGTGCCTTTATAGTGCACTTTTACGGTATCTTCTGGCGTTACAACATCGCCACTTCCCGCTTTTTCAATTTTATACAACAAGCCTGATTTGGTTTGTTTCACGCCATCTTTTTTTGCGTATTCCGCACGGAATTTTGCACCCTGCTCCTCGGCAGCTTTGGCATCGGCTTCTATTTTAGCTTGTGTTTTTTCTTTTAACACGTTATCCAGTTTCGTCAACTGCTCACCCAGTTGTTTATCATCAAATTTGCCTTTGTCATTAAAAGTCTCGGTAAACCCCTTAAGCACTTGTGCCTTATCATAAGTGACCAAGTCCTTTTGGCTTTCAATGATTTGCTGCATCTGCTTGCTCATCAATGCACCTACTGCATAAGATGAATCAGCCACAAATGTGCTATCTTTTGCATTATCTGCGGCAAAGACAGAGCTTGCCACCGCACTTACTACAATTGCTGTTACTAATGATAATTTTTTATTTAGCATAAAATTGCCCTTTCATATTTAAATTTACGTTTGTGTATCTTACACTATATCTTTGACAGGGAATAGTTTAAAGTGTTTGCAAAATTTTTTACTTTTTTAAAATAATGATGAATGAACAAACCTTTTTATTAAGCCAAATTGCCGAACTCGAAACAAAAATTACCTTTCAAGAAGGCATGATTGACGATCTCAACCAAGCTCTAATAAACCAGCAATTTGCTATCGACAAACTGCAACAACAAGTGCGGTTACTTGCGCGAAAACTCACTGATTTACAAACTAGCAATATCGCATCAATGAGCGAGGAAACGCCACCACCGCACTACTAAAAAAGCTGCAAATGCAGCCTTTTTATTATATTAACGTTTTATTTTTCTTGTGTTGTAGCAAAAAGGTTATGTTGTTGCCGTCACGCCGTGTTCACCTAGTAACGGCACAGCACCTCGTGCAAGCATTTTGAGCTGTAAGGTAACTCGCTCTTGTAAGGCTAACCGCTCTTTAGCACTCATATCAAGGGCGTTAGCCCCCGCGGTGAACACAATGGTCACCATGCCTTCCGCCTGAATATAGGCAACATAATCAGAAAAATCATTACGCTGGGCGATGTACTCTGCCAATTCATCAACGAAATGTTTAATTTCACGGGCCGCCGCTGTGCGAAAAGCGTGTGATGTGCCAGAGCTTTCACGCAATAATAAACGAAACATATTCGGGCGTTGGGCGATAAATTCAAAAAACGTTTCCACTGAAATGGCGATAACACTACCGCCCTTTTCAATGCGTTTGCGTGCTTGACGCATCAGCTGACGCAAGATCAACCCAGCCTCATCAACCATTGTTAGCCCCAATTCGTCCATATCACGAAAATGGCGATAAAACGATGTTGGCGCAATGCCTGCTTCACGTGCCACCTCTCGCAAGCTAAGGTTAGAAAAACTTTTTTCTGCGCTGAGCTGATTAAACGCGGCATCAACCAATGCCCGACGCGTTTTTTCCTTTTGCTGTGCTCGAACCCCCATAATGCCCCCTAGACTGACTGTGCCAAAATCGGTTCGACCGCACTTTGAATAATTTTTGCAATGCGCTCATAACGATTTCGTAACGGTGAGCCAGGACGATAAACCAAAATAATATGGCGGTAGGGCTGAGGCTGTACAAAGTGAATGTAATTAACACCTCGACGCTTGCCCTCATTTAAAATGGCCAATTTGGGCATTAACGTAACCCCAGTGTTTGCGGCAACCATATTACGCAGCGTCTCAAGGCTCGTTGCCTGAAAATGCTGATTCTCTTTCGCCCCTGCGGTAAAACAATAATCCATTGTTTGATTGCGTAAACAATGCCCATCGTCTAACATTAAAATTTCGTGATCTTTCAATTCTTCAAGATTTACCGTTTGACGTTGCGCCCACGCATGTTGTGGGGCAACCGCCAATAACATTGGCTCTTGGAACATCGGCACTTCAATAAAGTCTGCTGTTTCTGGCACTTGCGCAAGAATAGCACAATCCAGCTGTCCACTTTCCAATTTGTCTAACAAGGTTTGCGTTTGTGCCTCATAAAGGTACGTTTCCAGCTCGGGGAAATCCTTTTCGAGCACGGGTAGCATACACGGTAACAAATAAGGGCCTAACGTTGGAATTACCCCTATATGCAGCGGCCCGCTCATCTCTTTACCTTGATTACTTGCCATTTCTTTAAAAATGTGCACCTCAAGTAAAATTTTGCGTGCTTGGTCAACCAAGAGCATTCCCGATTGGGTAAATAGCACTTTGCGGCTGGTGCGTTCAAGCAACAATATGCCCAATTCTTGCTCCAATTTACGAATTTGCCCACTAAGCGTTGGCTGACTTACATTGCACGCATCGGCAGCTTTACGAAAGTGTTTATATTCAGATAATGCCACGAGATATTCAAGATCGCGAATATTCACACTGCACCTCATAGAAAAAAGCGATTGAAAGGATTGTCTTAATTGATTATAACTATAATCGATTTGCAATTATAATCAAGGGCAAGTTAATAAACCGCTTGTTTATTTTGATTTATCTCATAACATAAGGAGAACAGTATGTTACAGTCAATGGAAGGGAAAAAAGTCCCTAACGTAACGTTTCACACTCGCCAAGGCGATCAATGGGTTGATATTACTACCGACGAACTTTTTAAAAACCGCACCGTGATCGTATTCTCGCTGCCAGGTGCATTCACACCAACCTGTTCATCAAGCCATCTTCCTCGCTATAACGAGCTTGCAGCGACGTTTAAAGAGCACGGTGTTGATGACATTTTGGTGGTTTCTGTCAATGATACTTTCGTCATGAATGCGTGGAAAGAAGATGAAAAAGCAGAGCACATCCGCTTTATTCCTGATGGTAATGGCGAATTTACTGCAGGGATGGGCATGTTAGTAGAAAAAGCCGATCTTGGTTTTGGCAAACGCTCATGGCGTTATTCTATGCTTGTTAAAGATGGCGTGGTTGAAAAAATGTTTATTGAGCCAGAAGAGCCAGGCGATCCATTTAAAGTGTCTGATGCAGACACTATGTTGAAATACATCGCACCAGATCACAAAACCCAAGACTCTATCGCCATTTTCACTAAACCTGGCTGCCCATATTGCGCAAAAGCAAAACAAATGCTAATTGATCACAAATTGCAATATGAAGAAATCATTCTAGGTCACGATGCCACCACCGTCAGCCTGCGTGCAATCAGTGGTCGCCACACCGTACCGCAAGTCTTTATTGGCGGAAAACACATCGGCGGTAGCGATGATTTAGAGCAATATTTTGCCAATAAATAACCGCACTTTCATTATCAAAACCGAGCTGATGCTCGGTTTTTTAGTACAATACGCCGCCCGCTTCGCCTGACAAAACCCAATTAACGTGCTACACTGCAAAGCCAGTATTCATTGGCTTTTTAAGACTATGCAAAGAATTATTAAAATTGCAACTCGCCAAAGTCCACTGGCAATGTGGCAGGCCCAACATATCAAAGTGCGGTTAGAACAGCTCCACCCAAATGTGCAAGTGGAACTGTTACCGATGGTTACCAAAGGTGATGTGATTTTAGACACCCCATTGGCAAAAATTGGCGGCAAAGGGTTATTTGTTAAAGAACTCGAACACGCACTTTTAGAGCATCGTGCGGACTTAGCGGTGCATTCCATGAAAGATGTACCGATGGCATTTCCTGACGGCTTAGGCTTAAGTGTGATTTGCGCGCGTGAAAACCCTTATGATGCGTTCGTATCACACCACTATGCAAACCTTGCCGAATTACCCCAAAGTGCGGTAGTGGGGACTTCCAGCCTGCGTCGGCAAGCACAATTAAAAGCCTTACGCCCTGATTTACAGATCACATCGTTGCGTGGCAATTTAGGCACACGCCTAAGCAAGCTAGATGCGGGTGAATTTGATGCCATTATTCTGGCTGCTAGTGGTTTAAAACGATTAGGGCTTGAACAACGCATTCGCGAAATCATCTCGCCTTCCCATATTTTACCCGCTGTTGGACAAGGGGCGTTAGGGATTGAAACACGCATTGACGACGATGAAATCAATTCGTTACTTTCCCCCTTACAAGATGAGCATACCGCACTTTGTGTGAGTGCAGAACGGGCAATGAATACTCGACTACAAGGCGGTTGCCAAGTGCCGATTGCGGGCTTTGCTGAAATTGTAGGCGACCAGATTCAGATGCGCGCATTGGTTGGCGAAGTCGAGGGAAAAACGCTATTGCGAGCTCAAGGCGTCGCCCCTTTTATTCAAGCCCAACAGTTAGGCATCGATTTAGCTGAAAGTCTGCTGGCACAAGGGGCACAGGCATTGCTAGACAGCGTCTATTTAAACGGAAACTAGCGATGGCAATTTTGGTAACACGCCCTGGCAAACAAGGCGAAGCACTCTGTCAGCTACTCAATCAACACGGTTTTGCCACCTTACACGTGCCAATGATTGAAATGTGTCCTGGGCGCGATCTCAATACATTACCTAATCTCATCAAGGGATTAAGCCCATGCGACGGCATTTTGGCCGTCTCCAAAAGTGCGGTTCACTATGCTCGCCACGCCTTAAATAACGTAGGGTTTCATTGGCGAGACGATATTCACTATTTTGCCGTGGGCGCAAAAACCGCTCAACAACTTAGCCAGTGCACAGAATGTGGCGTTGCGTATGCCTTCCCACATGAAAATAGCGAGGGTTTACTAGCCCACCCCAACATACGATCATTTACAGGCAAAAAAATGCTGATTTTACGCGGCAATGGTGGGCGCAACCTTATCGCACAGCAGCTCACTACCCGTGGCATTGATGCAGAGTTTGTAGAAACCTATCAACGCAATCCCATTCAATATGATATGCCTTCTCAAGTGAGTATTTGGAAACGTGCGGGAATTAGCACTATAATTGTGACAAGTGGCGAAATTTTACGTTATTTAGTGGAATCTGTGCCAAAAAACGATCATAATTGGTTATTGGAACAACAATTGGTGACAATCAGTGCGCGCATCTCACAACAGGCTCTTACGTATGGTTGGCACAACGTAACACACGCAACACGTGCAGATAATATGTCTATACTTGCGAAATTATGCTCGCTTCGAGATGAACAAGACTAGTCAATGAGGTAAGAATATGAGTGATAAAACCCCAAAATTGCCGACTAATGGCAACCCGTCCTCGAATGAGGCACAACATAAAAGCAACGACGTAACGCCAAATAAAGACACGTCGAAGGCGCAACAAGGGGACAATAAAGTGCGGTCAGCGAATCAGAAAGCGAAATTCAGCGCAACGAAACCCGTATCTGAACAAGCACAAGATAAAAAGCAAGAAAATCAAACTGATAACGCGGATAAACCAAACCCAGAGTGCAAAAGTGTTGAAACAGCAACTACGGTAAACGCTCGCTCGTCGAGTGGCGGCAAAGGGCTAGCACTCTTGGCAATCCTCATCGCACTCAGCGTCGGTGGTGCTGGCTACTATTTTGGCATGCAAAAATACCATGAGCTTGCCCAACAACTTCAGCAAGCCAATCAGAGCAATTCAGCCACACCATCAAATGATACCGCTGCGCTTGAAACCGCACTTTCGCAATTAAAACAAACACAAGAAGCCCAAGCACAAGAATTAGCAAACACTAAAGCACAATTAGCGCAAGCTAATACACAGTTACAAGCATTGAGTAATCATGTGGATTTAGAAAAAGCACAACAAGCTGAATTACGCAATCAACTGAATAAATTGAGCTTTAATAATAAATCTCAAGCCAGCGACTGGTTGATGTCGGAAGCCGATTTCCTGCTCACTAATGCACAACGCAAACTGGTGCTAGATGGCGATATTGACACCGTTATTTCGCTACTACAAAGTGCGGATGCAAGCCTTGAAAAAGTACAAACATCGCAAGCCGTGGCCATTCGCTCTGCAATTCGCCAAGACATCAATCAACTTCAAAATCTCAATGATGTCGATCAAGACTTGATTATGTCTAAATTAAGCCTGCTTATTTCACAAGTGGATAATTTAAAAGTGCTATCGCTTAACACAAATAATGATAATGTCGAAGTGAGCGATTCCGTTGATGACTGGCAACAAAACTTGGAAAAAAGCGCAACGTCGTTCTTAGATCATTTTATTCGGGTAAGTAAAAAAGATAAAGACACGCCAGAGTTACTTGCACCAAATCAAGATATTTATCTGAGAGAAAATATCCGTATGAGTTTGCAAATTGCGCTTGCCGCCGTGCCACGCCAACAAAACGAAGTGTATAAACAATCCTTGGATTCTGTTGCCACTTGGTTACGCAGTTATTTTGATACAGACGATGCTTCCGTCGAGCAATTTCTACAACAAGTCGATCAGCTTAAAGAACAGTCTATTTATATCGATGCTCCCGCACAACTAAGCGCGTGGAAAACCATTAGTGCGGTATTAAACCGCAATAATCAGGTGCTAGAAACACTCTCTACCTCAACAAAAGCCAGCGAGCAAAGTGCGGTTAAATCGGATGATGTCAATGCTGAAAATAGCGAAGAAAAAACCAATGCCAATCAGCATCAACCCCACGAAGCCAATGCTGAGCCTGAAAAATTGGCTGAGCCTAAGCCCGCCGATAATGTACAGTGATAGGAGGCGATAATGTTTAAAGTTCTCTTTTTAATGTTACTTTTATTAGCGGGTCTTGTCGCTGGACCTTATCTATCAGGTAAACAAGGCTATGTGCTGATTTCAACTGCCAACTACAACATCGAAATGAGTATTCCAACACTGGTGGTGCTGTTTGTTGTCAGTTTGGCAGTGATTTACCTCTTACAATGGTTCATTAGCCGCTTCTTTAAAATGAGTAATAACACCTACCACTGGTTTTCTCGTCGCAAACGTGTGAAAGCAGAGAAACAAACAATGGCCGGTTTAATGAAAATGAATGAAGGCGATTACGCCAAAGCGGAAAAATTAATCGCGAAAAACGCTAAGCACGCACCAGAGCCCGTTTTAAATTTTATTAAAGCCGCGGAAGCCGCACAACAAAAAGGCGATGATCTCAATGCTAATCATTACTTAATGGAAGCGACAAAACTGGCTGGTAATGATAATTTAGTTGTCGAAATTGCGCGTGCACGTATTTTATTGCTGCAAGGCAAAGTTTCTGCTGCACGCAGTGCTATTGATAGCCTGCTCGTTGCCTGCCCACATAACCCTGAAGTGTTGCGTTTAGCTGTCGATATTTATCTACAATCCCACGCTTATACCCATTTAGACGAGCTATATAAACGTGTTGAAAACCGTTTAAATTATAACTCAGAACAATTATTGGGCTTAAAACACACCATTGAGGATGGGTTACAAGATGAGAAACTAAATGAAGAAGGTGTAGACGGTTTACTTGCTTGGTGGAAAGTGCAATCACGCGCACGTCACCATGATCTCTATGCACAAATCGGAATGCTTAAACGCTTACTTGCCGCAAATGATCAAGAATCAGCCTATGATTTCGCACTTGATGCAGCCAAACGGGTTGACCTAAAAGCCGATAAACTCGCTCTGCTTGAGCAGTTGCCATTCCTACAATGGGAGAAAAACAATAAGCTCATAAAAGTCTTGGAAAAGCAACTGGTTAGCTGTAATGATCCTGCTTTACAAGTTGCTTATAGCCGTGCGCTAGGTTATCTCAATGCACGAATTGATGCCTTTGCACAAGCAAAAACGTATTTAGATAATCTCATTAACGAACCTACACTAAGTCAAGCTGCTGATTACACTATGGCAGCCTATGTCTATGAGCAGCTCGGCGATCAATTAGGTGCTCAAAAAATTCGGGAGCAAGGTTTAGCACAAGCAATGGGGAAAAATCTTCATCCAACGCCAGAGCAGACTACGTTAATTGAAGCAAACGTATAATATGAAAGGGGCTTTATAGCTCCTTCCCATTCACTTAAGGAGAACACAATGAATATGCTCAAAACCGCACTTTGCCTTTTTCCTATGGCTTTGGTTGGCTGCACACAAATACAACAAACACCATCACAGCCATTAGATCATAAAACTGTGATGGAGTATGAAAAACGTGTTTCTACCCCGAATGCAAACGTTCATCAAGTGAACGAGCACAGTAACGACATTCTCAATGCCAGTGATCATAATAAGACTAGCGCACAACCAGTCAATCGCCCAGCAAAGATCACGGGCATTCGTGTCGGCACAGGCGGTGATATTGGTTTTGGAAGTGCGGTTGGCATTCCCGCAACCATGAAAGTACATGAGCAAGGCTCACGCCGTTATATTCGTGAAAGCGATGTGCACACAGAGGTAATTAAAAATACACCGACAGAAAAACGCACTCGCACAACTGAACACTCGCAAGAACGCTGGCAATCAAAATCCAGCACTGTACAGTTTGGTATGCACTAAAAAAAGCGACCTTTAAGGTCGCTTTTTTTATAGAATAAATCGACTAAGATCCTCGTTTTCCACCACATCACCCAGTGCATTTTGGACATAATCTTTATCAATACTAACACATTGTCCACTCATCTCACTGGCATCAAATGAAATCTGATCCATTAAACGCTCCAATACAGTATGCAAACGACGGGCACCGATATTTTCTGTTTTCTCATTAACGGTAAATGCCGCCTGTGCGATGGTTGCAATGGCATCCTCCGTAAAGACAATGTCAACCCCTTCGGTTTTCATCAATGCTTGATACTGCTCGGTTAATGACGCATTTGGCTCTGTTAAAATTCGCTCAAAATCATTGGCACTCAGTGCGCCTAATTCTACACGAATAGGTAACCGCCCTTGTAATTCAGGAATTAAATCCGACGGACGAGCCACTTGAAACGCCCCCGAAGCAATAAATAAAATATGGTCGGTTTTCACCATACCGTGCTTCGTATTAATGGTTGAACCTTCTACCAATGGCAATAAATCTCGCTGCACACCTTCTCGAGAAACATCTGGTCCTGAGGTTTCACCACGTTTACAGATTTTATCAATTTCATCAATAAAGACGATGCCATGTTGCTCCACAGCTTCAATTGCTTTGAGTTTTAGCTCTTCAGGATTGATCAATTTTGCCGCTTCATCTTCAGTCAGCACTTTTAACGCATCTTTAATTTTCATTTTGCGTTTTTTGGTTTTACCGCTAGACATATTCTGAAACAACGATTGCAATTGGTTCGTCATCTCTTCCATACCTGGAGGTGCCATAATTTCAACCCCCATCGCCGCTTGGGCTACATCGATTTCAATTTCTTTATCATCTAACTGCCCTTCTCGCAATTTTTTGCGAAATACTTGGCGCGTATGGCTACTTGTGTCTGTTTTTTCCGCTTCACCCCATTGATTTTGGGCAGGCGGCAACAGTGCATCCAAAATACGCTCTTCTGCCGCTTCTTCCGCTCGGAATTTATTTTTTTCAATTTCTGTTTGGCGTACTAATTTCATCGCCACATCGGCTAAATCACGAATAATTGAATCAACTTCCTTACCCACATATCCCACTTCTGTAAATTTCGTCGCCTCCACTTTAATAAACGGTGCATTAGCCAATTTCGCTAAACGGCGAGCAATTTCTGTCTTACCAACCCCTGTTGGACCGATCATCAAAATATTCTTCGGCGTCACTTCATGACGCAGTGGCTCAGGTAATTGCATTCTGCGCCAACGATTACGCAATGCAATGGCAACAGCACGTTTTGCTTCACGTTGTCCAATAATATGGCGATCTAATTCAGATACTATTTCTCTTGGAGTCATCTCAGACATATATTTTTCCTTTCAAATTCACTACGGTGTGGCAAGTTTTAATACCACAACGCCGACAATAATTAACAATACCCCTAACGTACGCCAAAATGTGAGGCTGTCTTGATAAAACAAAACGCCAACCACAAACGCACCCACGGCACCAATACTGGTCCAAACAGCATAGGCTGTCCCAATTGGAATTGTTTTTTGTGCCAGCCATAATAGCGCACCACTTGCTGCCATAAAGACAACTGCAATCATAATCCCCAAAATGCGCGTTTCAGCCTGAGTTGCCATTTTCAACCCGACTGGCCATCCAATTTCCATGAGCCCTGCGATCAGGAGATAAAACCATCCCATTAAGGCAGTGCCTCAATCGTGAAATTCGTGTTCGTATAAACACAAATATCCCCTGCAATTTTAAGGGATTTCTCAACAATTTCGCGTGCAGATAGATCCGTATTCTCCACTAGTGCACGCGCTGCTGAAAGTGCATAATTTCCACCTGAACCAATCGCCAGAATTTGATCCGCTTCTGGCTGTACCACATCGCCTAGCCCACTGATAATCAACGATTCTTTTTCATCAGCAACAATCAGCATCGCTTCTAATTTACGCAACGCCCGATCGGTGCGCCACTCTTTTGCAAGTTCGACCGCACTTTTTAATAAATGCCCTTGGTGCATTTCAAGTTTACGCTCAAACAATTCAAATAATGTGAATGCGTCTGCCGTGCCGCCCGCAAAACCTGCCAGCACTTTACCGCCATATAAACGCCGCACTTTGCGGGCATTACCTTTCATGACAGTATTTCCTAAAGACACTTGCCCATCACCGCCGACAACAACTTCACCGTTGCGACGCACACTGACTATTGTGGTCATAATTCACCTCATCAAACAAAGTGTCACCGCACTTTGCATTTCACTGTTCAATGATCACTATATGGGTATAAAAAGTGCGGTTTCAAGGCATGCTCGAAAAAGAAAAGTGCGGTCTAGACCGCACTTTGATATGGATTATACCACGGTGGGTATTGCAAAAATGGTATAAAGCACAATAACAACTGCGCCGACTAACAATGGCACACTGGTGCGTTTAACCAGTAATAATGGAGAGATATTCCCCGCACCAGAGACTGCTACAATCACGCCAGATACTGGCGACATGCCTCGTGCAGTGTTAGAGACTTGCACCATTGGCGCAATGAGATACGCTGGGTTGATGCCTAAGTGTGTAGCTAATTTAGGTGCGATTTCAACAAACGCATAGAATGCAGCATTCCCAGAACCAGATGCGATGGTGACCAACATAGTAATAACCACCAACGTTAACATCATAATCAGTGCTGCTGATCCAAATTGCTGGGTTGTATCAATCAGATCACGAATAAAGCCGATTTGGTTTAAACCTTCTGCAAATACACCAGCTGCAACTAACAACATTACTACGCCAGAAAAAGCTTCTGCCATGCCTTTGTAGCACACTTCAATACCTTCATACACCGCTTGTGCGCTGCGTTTGCGGATAAACTCAATCAGTGCGGTAATTAAAATGGTTAACACCACAACCGCTCCAAGTGAGAGCTGCGGGAGCGTGGTGCCATTAAACAAAATCAAGCCTGCAATCGGTAAAAACGGCAGCACAATATAATAGGTTGGCGCGTTGGTTGTTAAAAGCGTGTTAGGATCAACGCTGTCTGTGGGTTGAAATTGCACTTGCTCAGGATGCAATCCTTCTTGTCTATCACAGAAACGCTGCCAGAAAAAGTGCGCTGTTGCAATTGCCAATAATGCCACAATACTCATCGGTAAAATGGTAAAGAATGAAAAATCAATAATGTTGGCTTCTGCTTTTTCCGCTGCTAAAATCAAATCCGCTGCGGTTGGGTTAAGATTCACCGCAGATGTGGTCGCACACACTGCCGCCGCACTGGGTGCTGAAATGCCAAGTCGTGTCATAATAGGGAAGAATGTTGCCATCAAAAAAACACCAAGTGCGGTAGCAGAACCAATAGCAAATCCCATTTGATAAGCAATTAAATACCCACCAACCAAGAGCAGGTAAGGCGATTTTATGTGTTTTAACGGCTTACATAGCACCCGCACGACCACATCATTTGCCCCAACTTCTGACATATAATAGGAAAAACCAATTAAAATCATAATGAGCAAGCCCAGCCCACCGCCACGTTTTTCCATTAAATGGTAAATATACTCAACAATGTCTGTTACACTTGTGCCCGTGCTTTCTTTAAGTGGCGAATGCCCCATAAATGCCGCAACAATCAGCAATAAGATGCCTGCTGTAAATAACACCCCTTTAGCATTGTAACGTTTGATTATCAGCCAACCAACCAAAAAAATGGTTAGAAATCCAAGTAGTAATCCCATGTTTTCTCTCCTTACGCTTTGTTTGCGAGTGCTTGAATGGTGCCTAGCAAGACATTCGCTGCTTGGTTCATCACATCAACCGAAATAAATTCAAATTTGCCGTGAAAATTCTCACCTCCCGTGAATAAATTAGGGGTTGGTAAGCCCATAAATGACAACTGTGCACCGTCAGTACCACCGCGAATCGGTTCAAGATTTGGCGTAATTCCCATCGCGTGCATAACGCGTTTAGGCACATCAATTAACGCAGGGAAATCCGCCACTTTGTCACGCATATTGGCATATTGCTGTTTTACCTCAAGCTGACCGCACTTTTCGCCATATTTTTGCTGCATTTGGTGTAATGTTGCTTGCAACTGTGCTTCTTTTTCGCTCAAACCTGAACGCTCAAAATCTCGCAAGGCATAATGCAATTGACAACGCTCTAAATTCCCATCAATCTTACGCAAATAAATAAATCCTTGCTTGCCTTCACTTGTCGCAGGGGTTAAATGGGGCGGTAATGCAGCATGAAATTCGCAAGCACGCTCCCAACCATTGATCATCTTACCTTTTGCACTGCCTGGGTGAACAGAACGCCCAAAGAATGTTACCGTCGCTTCAGCCGCATTAAAGTTTTCAAACTGCAATTCGCCCACCGGGCCGCCATCTAAGGTATAGGCAAAATCTGCGCCAAATTTTTCCACATCAAAGTGATGCGGGCCTCGCCCAATTTCCTCATCTGGCGTAAAACCAATACGCAATTTACCGTGTGGAATGTCTGGATGGGCTTGCAAATAGGCCACCACGCAGAGAATAATTGCGATGCCCGATTTATCATCGGCACCCAGTAATGACGTGCCGTCAGTCGTCACTAACGTGTGACCTAAAAGTGCGGTCAAATGCGGGAATTGCGCAGGTGAAAGCACATCGCCGCTACCGTTTAACGCAATATCTTTACCATCATAATTTTCAATAATCTGCGGATGCACATTCTCCCCATTAAAATCAGGTGCTGTATCCACATGTGCTAAAAGCCCAAGAACAGGGGCATTTTCTACATTCGCAGGGAGACTGGCAAACAGATAGCCCTTCTCATCAAGGCTAATCTCATCCAAGCCCATTTGTTGCATTTCTTGCATCAACAAATGTAACAAATCCCACTGCTGTGGGGTACTCGGCACGGTATCACTGCTTGCATCCGATGTGGTATGAATTTTAACGTAACGCAATAAACGTTCCTGTAATTCAGGCTGCAATGTCACTAATTCTGTCATTATATTCTCCTTATGCTTTATCATAGCCCATAATGAACAATGGCGGTTGATCTAAATCAAACCGCCATTTTATTATTTCTCAATTTGGGCTTTTAAATGGTGCCATACATGTTCAGGCAAAAGTGCCGCCATCGTTTCTGCTGAAAGTGCGGTTTGATGTTTGCCATAACTGCCGATGAGTTTGGGATCGGTCGCGCCATAAAGCCCAATGCAGGGCACATCAAGTGCTGCAGTGAGATGCGACAACCCCGTGTCCACCGCAACCACACTGGTCGCATTTGCTAAAATCGACGCAATCTCACCCAAACTGGTTTTAGGAAGCACTGTGGCATGCTCAAACCCTTGAGCCAAACGCTCTGCACGGGCTCGCTCATTGGCATTGCCCCATGGCAATTTAACCGTAATTCCAAGTGCGGTGGTACGGGCGATAAGTTCCCGCCAATAGTTTTCTTGCCAATGTTTTTCATCACGCGTGGTGGCATGGATAAACACACAATAAGGTGGCTGTGTACCTTGATGCTGGAAATGCTGCGCAATGGCATAATCACCTTTATGCGCTGGTAAGGAATAGCCCAGCACATCCGCAAAAAGCTGACGAATCCGTTCCACCGCGTGTTGCTGACGAGCAATGTTATAGTGTTTATCGTAAAATAAGGTTGCAATAGGCTCACGAATGGAATGGCGATCATAACCGCACTTTATCCCCTGCGCTAAACGTGTCGCAAAAAAAGCACTTTTAAACAAACCTTGTGCATCAATCACCACATCATAGTGGCGTTGTTGTAACCGTGTGCGATAGGCTTTCCACTCTGACCACACTGCTGACTGAAAAAGATGCTTTCGCCAGCGACGAATCGCAATTGGAATAACCTGCTCGACGGCGGCATGCCAGTGTGGGATTTCGGCAAAATTTTCTTCCACCACCCAATCAAAGGTGATATCGCCTATGGCTTGCTTAGCATCGGTTAAGGCAGGCAATGTGTGGAGAATATCCCCCATCGATGAGGTTTTGACGATACACACTTTCATCATTGCACCACGCTAGGTTGTAGCACTCGCTCAAGTGCGGTCAATGCCATATCTGGCGTGATGTCAATCAGGCTTTGATGGTAGCCTTGTGGACTGTCTTTACTTGACCGCACTTTGATCAAACCGCCGTCAATTAAACGAATGATGTCCACATTATCGCTTAGTGGCGGGGTGTATTCTGGGCTGGTTGGGCCGTATAACGCCACCAGAGGGCGACGAAGTGCCGCTGCGATATGCATCAAGCCTGAATCATTACTGACCACCGCTTGGCAGGTAGAAATTAAATCAATAACTTCGGGTAAACTCGTTTGACCCGCTAAGTTGAGGCAGAAAGCTTGCTGTTCAGCAGAAAGTGCGGTTTTGATCTGTTCGCCGACCTCTTCATCTTTATTGGAGCCAAAAATCTGTACTTGGTAACCTCGATCGATTAAATTGCTGGCAAGGGTAGCGTAATGAAAGTGCGGCCAGCGTTTCGCTGGTCCAAATTCCGCACCAGGGCAAAAACCGATCACAGGACGATGCGCTGCCAGTTCGGTTTGGCGAGCAAATTTAGTGAGTGTTTGGTCAACCGCACTTTGCTCGAGTTGTAAATACGGTTTTTCAATTTTCATTGTCGTTGCTGTGGGAACCGCCGATTTTTCAAACCCAAGAGCCACATAACGCTGCACCATCAAAGGGTAGCCATGTTTATTTTTTCGCCAGTCTGTCAACAGCCCATAACGGCTTTCCCCCAGCCAGCCACGGCGAACGGGAATCTGCGCAAAAAATGGGATCAAGGCTGATTTAAACGAATTTGGCAATACAATCGCCATGTCATATTGCCCTCGCAACGCTTTGCCTAAACGGTAACGCTCACGTAACGCAAAACGCCCATGTCCAATGGGCATTTCAAGTGCTTCTCTCACCTCTGGCATACGGGTCAACAAGGCTCGACACCAGTTTGGTGCTAGCACATCAATATTGCATTCAGGATACGTTTTTTTTAATTGCTGATAAAGACTGTGGGACATCATCATATCCCCCACCCACGACGGTCCGATAATTAAGATATTCACCGCACTTGACCTTTTATCGATTGAGCCACGCCATATATTCCGCCACACCTTCTGCCACATTTTTCAATGGCTTGTCGTAGCCTGCACTACGCAATTTGGTTAAATCCGCCTGCGTGTATTCCTGATAACGGCTTTTTAAATGTTCAGGGAATGGTATAGTTTCCACTTCGCCTTTGCCGTGGAAAGCAATGACCGCTTTGGCAATTTCAGCAAAACTTTCTGCATTGCCTGTACCACAGTTATAAATGCCAGAAATACGATGCTCCCAACACCATAAATTCACTGCTGCCACATCGCCTACATAAACAAAATCGCGGCGAAAATGCTCAGAACCTGCAAATAATTTCGGATTTTCGCCATTTAAAATTTGATTATTTAAATGAAATGCAACACTTGCCATGCTGCCTTTATGGCTCTCACGTGGCCCATACACATTGAAATAGCGAAAACCGCACACAGGCGATTGTGCTTCAGGCAAAATCTCTCGTACATATTGGTCAAATAAGAATTTGGAGTAACCATATACATTCAGTGGTGCTTCAAACTGACGCTCTTCAATGAATGTGTCGCGGTCGCCATAGGTGGCTGCCGACGAGGCATACAGGAAAGGGATTTGACGTTCGAGACAATAATGCAATAATTCTTTAGAATATTCGTAGTTATTTTGCATCATATATTTGCCATTCCACTCTGTGGTGGCTGAGCATGCCCCTTCGTGGAACACCGCATCAATAGGACCTAATTCATCACCTGCCATAATTGAGGCGATAAAATCCTCTTTATCGCAATAATCAGCGATGTCTAAATCCACCAAGTTGGCAAATTTGGTTCCATCGGTGAGATTATCCACCACTAAAATATCACGCCGTCCTTTATCATTTAAGGCTTTTACAATATTGCTGCCAATAAAACCTGCGCCACCTGTTACAATAATCATACGCTTACCCTCGTTGTGATGTTTTCTTCATTGTAAAGGATTTTATCCGCAAGAAAAATAAAAAGTGCGGTATTCTACGCAAATCACCGATCAAAAAACGCGACTTCGCTCAAATTATCTGAATTACTCTCTCCAAGCGAATAAAAAACCTCAATATGTTCGTTATTGATGCCTTTACTTAGGTAATACAGTCCTTGTTTTTATATTCAGCAATATGATCACAGCAACTAAGATCAAGCCAATAACGTCTGTTATAGACTCTGGGGTAATCAACATCAATGAGCCACACGCTAAAATAATACGCTGCCATAACAATAGGTTATGTTTAAAATAGCCTTCTAGCGCGGCAGAAAGCCCTAACACACCAATCAGAGAAGTCGCAATCACGCTGAGAATCGCCAACAAACTTGGCAATGGGAACTCTCTCGCCGTTATCGCAAGCCCTGTTGGGTCTATCATTAACATAGTCGGATTATAGACAAACATAAATGGGACAATAAAACCAGCAAGTGCTAAGCGTAAAGATTGCCAGCCTGTTTTCATGGGATCGCCGCCTGAAATACCCGCCCCTGCAAACGCAGCCAACGCGACAGGTGGGGTAATGTTTGCAAATATACCAAAATAAAAGACAAACATATGTGCAACTAACACAGGAATATCAAACGTTGCTAACGCTGGTGCTGCCATAGTTGCTGTGATGATATAAGCTGGAATAGAAGGCAAGCCCATACCTAATACCATCGACGCCAGCATCGTTAAAATCAACGTTAACAATAGCGATCCTGCGCCTAATGCAACAATTGATGAGGTCATCACTGATCCAAAACTGGTTAAATTTACCACGCCAATCACAATCCCAACCACCGCACAAGCCGCCATTACAGGAAGAGCTTGACGCGCCCCATCTTCTAACGCACCGAGAATATCTTGCCACCCCATGCGAGTTTCACGTCGTAGTTGACTGACCAATACAGTGATGCCGATCGTATATGCAGCGGCATAGCCAATCGGAACTGACTCAATTAAAAACCAGACTAACGCAACAATAGGTAATAGCATATGTCCACGCGCTTTCATTACTGCACCCAATTGTGGCAATTGCTCACGCGCAATGCCTTTTAAATTGCGCTTGCCTGCACGAAAATGAACCTGTGCAATCACGCTTAAATAATACAGCACCGCAGGTAAAAGTGCGGCTAGTGCAATAGTGCCATAACTCACGCCTGTCGTTTCCGCCATAATAAATGCACTTGCCCCCATAATAGGCGGTAATACTTGCCCCCCTACGGATGCACTTGCTTCCACGGCTCCCGCAAATTCCTTGCGGTAGCCTATTTTTTTCATCAATGGAATCGTAAATGCGCCAGTACTCACCACATTTGCAACTGCGGCACCATTAATACTGCCCATAAATCCACTCGAAATTACGGCAACTTTAGCAGGTCCACCTTGTTTATCACCCGCTAATGCCAAGGCAAGATCATTAAATAGCTGCCCCATACCCGAACGCCCTAAAAATGCACCAAAGAGAATAAACAAGAAAATAAATGTCACGGATGCACCAATAGCAGACGAATATAGCCCCTCCGTTTTAAGATAAAGCTGTCCAAAAATATCACCAATATCGTAAGGGCGAGTCAATAATCGATTTGGCATAAAACTCATAGAGCTAATAAAGGGATAGGCTAAAAAAATCAACGCAAAAATCACCAAAATCCAGCCAGTAATCCGCCTTGCCGCTTCTAATACCACTAAAACGGTTAACATCGCAAAAATAATATCAAACTGATTAGGTATACCGCCACGCACAGTCATAATGGCATCATACTGATAGATTAAATAACCAACACCTGCTAATGCTGCGGCTCCCCAAATCCAATCAAACCACGCAATATTATCGCGTCTTGCGGCTTTTGATACCGGATATAGTAAAAAAATCAACAAACAGCCTACGCCAACATGTACGGATCGCTGCAACAACGTCGGTAGCGGATAAAATGTAATATAGAGATGGAACAAAGAATAAAAAATCGCAATGCTTGAGACAGCATAACGTTGAAAACCGCACTTTAACTGGCGAGTAACCGATTCGCGATCAAATTTTTCTAAAACAGCGCGTTCATGCGCACTCAATGTGGTGGACGAGTGGTTTATATCACTCATTGACATTTTCTCCATAAAAACAAATAAATTGGACGTTTTGCTACTCGAATCGTCACGTTGCTGTAATCAGGAACACGTTGATACAGTTCAAATTCATCATTATTTGCTAATAATACACCTTGCATATTGCGTGATACCGCCCAGTTGAGTTCAGGCAATGTAATATCTTGTTTTAAGCCGATAAATCCTGGCGGTGCGGCGATGTATTCTCCTTGTGACGGTGTACCCGCGCCAAATGTTTGCAGCCATGTTGCAAAGAGCACTATATTTTGTTTTTCAACACGGTATTGTTCAATCCATAATTGATACTCTACCGAATGCCGCCACCGCAACTGAAATGCACTCGTGTGCAACAGGCAATTTATGTTTTGGCTTTTAACTTCAATTCCTTGAAGCGGATAGAAACTCAAAAGTGCGGTCAGCACAATACCGATTAAACCGCACTTTTGGTGTTTTCTCATTATTGGGCGTTCACTTCAGCATAATATTTTTCAGCACCTGGATGCAACGGTGCAACAAGTCCTTGCTGTGCGCCCTCTACACTAATGCCTTTAGCCGCTTGGTGAGCAGTGACAAGTTGCGGTAAACTTTTAAAAAAACGCTTAGTTAATTTATAGACATCGTCAGTGCTCATGCTAGTTTGTACCACCAACGCATTTTTAATTGCCACGGTCGGTACAGGTTCTGCATTGCCATAGGTGTTAGCTGGAATGTCCATTGGGGTAAAATAAGGTTTGCTTTCAGCAATTTTGGCCGCGCCTTCAGCTGGGATACTGACTAGCTGCAAATCAAAACCTTGTTGTAATTCCATCAATGACGAATTAGGCAAGCCACTCGTGAGAAAGGCGGCGTCAATTTTGCCTGCTTTAAGGGCATCAGCCGCTTCTGCATAACCAAGATAATCCACGTTAATATCATCATAAGTAATGCCAAAACCCGCCAGCAAATTGCGTGCATTCACTTCCACGCCTGAATTTTGTGCACCCGTTGCCACACGTTTGCCTTTTAAATCCGTAATGGTCTTGATCCCAGTTTTCCCTGAGGTAACGATTTGTACAAAGTTAGGATAAAGTGCAGCTATTTCACTAACACTATCTAACTTTTGACTAAAATTACCTGTGCCATTAACCGCATCGCTTAAAACATCGCTCATCACAAACGCCATTTCGACTTTACCTTGATTAATCAAATTGATATTTTCGACAGAAGCACCTGTGGTTTGTGTTTTTGAATTCGTATTGAAATCTTTCGCATAAATTTCGGCTAACGTAGTGGCAATAATATTATACGGCCCAGACGCACCGCCTGTGGCAATTGTCACAAATTTAGTCTGCAAGCCCTCTTGTTCTGTACTAGGGTTCTCTGCTGATTGTGCAACTGTATTCTCTTTTTTCTCATCACATGCACTTAAACCAAGAACGCAAAATGCACCCATTAATGCCGCGAATGAATGTTTTACCAATTTCATACGATCTCCTTACCCAAAATAAATTAACATTTGTTGAACATTTATGTAACATTGAAAATATAGCTACACTATGACGGTGTCAATCAGTTATCCATATAAATATACAAAAGTGTGAACTAACTCTATATTCTTATCCTCATCTCTTATAAGAATCAGTTATAATAGAACCGCACTTTATGCAAATAAAAAGGCATTTTGAAATCTAAGGAGTAATATGACCTCGTTTATCGAAAAGTTTTTAAAATTAGAATCCGCAGGTGGCATTATTTTATTGTCCACGTCGGTGCTGGCACTGATTTTTGCAAACTCGCCATTAGCAGCGATTTATTTTGACTTGCTCAATACCAAGTTCACCGTGAGCTTCGGAGAATATGGGTTAAGCAAAGCATTGTTGTTATGGATCAACGATGGACTAATGGCCATTTTCTTTTTATTGGTGGGGTTAGAAGTTAAGCGTGAAATCCTCATCGGCTCGTTATCAAGCTATCAGCAAGCTATCTTGCCCGTCTTAGCCGCTATTGGTGGGATGATTATGCCCGCACTTGTCTTTTGGGGAATAAACCACAGCGATCCTATTGCCATGGAGGGCTGGGCAATTCCAATGGCGACCGATATCGCATTTGCACTGGGCATTATGGCATTACTCAGCAAACAAGTACCGCTTTCATTGAAAATCTTTTTGCTGGCATTAGCCATTATTGACGACCTCGGTGCCATTGTTGTGATTGCGATCTTCTACGCCAGTGAATTGAGCAGTGCCGCAATGATCGGAGCTGCTATCTGTATCAGCGTATTATTTATTATGAATCGCCTAAAAGTCAGCTCATTAACTGGCTATATGCTGGTTGGCTTAGTATTGTGGATATGCGTACTCAAATCAGGCGTGCACGCCACACTGGCTGGCGTGGTGCTTGGCTTTATGATCCCATTAAAAGACAAACATGGCGACAGCCCACTTGAACATTTAGAACATACGTTAAATCCATGGTCGGCATTCTTTATTTTACCCATTTTTGCATTTGCAAATGCTGGTGTATCGCTTGTGGGAATAAGCAGTGATACGCTTTTCAGTGCCCTCCCTGTTGGGATCGCACTAGGATTATTAGTTGGAAAAACCATCGGTGTATTTGGATTTTCTTATATCGCAGTGGCATTAAAATTAGCGAAACTGCCACCTGAGGTGAATTTAAAACAGATCTTCGCTGTTGCCACGCTATGTGGTATCGGTTTTACAATGGCGATGTTCTTATCAGGGCTTGCTTTTGAATTTTCAGGTGAAGAGATTAATACCCTTTCACGTATCGGTATTTTAATGGGCTCTGTTTCTTCTGCGATTTTGGGCTATATTTTATTAAATATCTTTACACGCAAAAATACACTACACGATGTAAGCAATACATAATAAAAAGTGCGGTCTAACCGCACTTTGCTAATGAACGTAAAAAGCGAGATAACTCTCGCTTTTATATTGCATATTACGCATAAACAGGGAAACGTTTGCACAACGCCATCACTTTTTCTTTGGTTTGTGCAATCACCTCATCACTTTCGATATTGTCTAATACATCACACATCCAACCCGCCAACACTTCAGCCTCTTGCTCTTTAAAGCCGCGACGCGTGATGGACGGTGTACCGACACGGATACCTGAGGTGACAAATGGGCTTTTCGGATCATTTGGCACTGCATTTTTATTCACGGTAATATTCGCTTTACCCAGTGCAGCATCAGCAGCCTTGCCTGTTAATCCTTTATTGACTAAATCAACTAAGAATAAGTGATTTTCTGTACCATTGGATACAATGTTATAACCACGCGCTTTAAATACCTCAACCATAGCTTTGGCATTTTTCACCACTTGCTGTTGATATGCTTTAAACTCTGGCTCCATCGCTTCCTTAAAGCATACGGCTTTCGCGGCAATCACGTGCATCAATGGGCCACCTTGCCCTGCTGGGAACACCGCACTGTTGAGTTTTTTATAAAGCTCTTCATCACCACCTTTCGCCAAAATTAAGCCGCCACGCGGGCCTGCTAATGTTTTATGGGTTGTTGTCGTAATAATATGCGCATGCTCAATTGGACTTGGATATACACCTGCGGCAATCAGCCCTGCGACGTGTGCCATATCTACAAATAAATATGCGCCTACTTCATCGGCGATTTCACGCATTTTTGCCCAATCCACCACTTGTGAATAAGCTGAGAATCCACCCACAATCATTTTCGGTTTAACTGCCAAGGCTTGCTCGCGTAACGCATCATAATCAATCACGCCATCATCAGTAATACCATATTGCTCAGCATGATAAATTTTACCAGAGAAACTGACCGCAGCACCGTGAGTCAAATGTCCACCATGTGCCAAACTCATGCCTAAAATCGTATCACCAGGATTTAACAACGCCATATACACGGCTGCATTCGCTTGAGAACCAGAGTGCGGTTGAACATTGGCGTAATCGGCTCCAAATAATGCTTTCGCACGATCAATGGCTAATTGCTCAATCACATCAACATGCTCACAACCACCATAATAACGTTTACCAGGATAACCTTCCGCATATTTATTGGTTAATTGTGATCCCTGCGCCTCCATCACTCGTGGGCTGGCGTAATTTTCTGACGCAATTAATTCAATATGCTCATCTTGGCGGCGATCTTCCGCTTTGATAGCCTCCCACAACAGTGGATCATAATCTGCGATATTCATAGCACGTTTTAACATAGTTTTTCCTTGTTTTATTGGAGGTCAATTGTGTATAGTCTAACGGTTTTTGCGCTGTGTTCAAATAGTCAACATCATCAATTTTTTCACACCATCAATGAATAGGATTCATTAACGCTTGCAGCCACCATAAAATTTCTATTCGCCAGTTCCCTTTCATAATGGAATATTATACAAAGTGCAGTCAGCTCGGATTTCATCTTTCGCGCCGTTGAGTATGCGCTCGCACACAGCCGCCGTAGTAACGTTGATCGGAGCGATATTGCACATAGGAAAATTCTCGCTTAGAAAGATCAATCACCTCAAATGTGGCGTCAACTTTCCCAGATCGATACTGTGCATTTGCTTTTGCAAATAATGTCTGCTCTTGTGCACGCCATTTCGTTGATGTTTTCAAGCGGTGTTGCGTGCTGTTGCTATGTTGACGTTCAAGCGAAGCATTCACAACCGAAATATGCACCACATTGCCCTCCATACGCCACTTCCCTTGAAATGTTTGGCTGAAACGAAATCGCGGTTTGTTCATCGGGTACACAAAGCTACCTTTGCCATGGAGTGTGCCGTCTGGCTTAAATGTGACATAATCCGTCTGTGCCATGCGTTGTTTTGCTTGTGTCATCGGGCATACCCACTCACCGACTAACGCAGATGAAGCCATTTGTTCCTCTTGATGTGCACACCCTAACAACGCGCAACAGCAAAGTGCGGTTAATCCTGCTCTCAAGCGTTGACCTTCTCCCGTGCAATGGCGCGATGCCCAATATCACTGCGATAAAAACGTCCATTCCAGGTGATTTTTTCCGCTAATGCCAACGCTTTCTGCTGTGCCTGCGCCACGCTATCGCCCAATACTGTCGCACAGAGTACACGCCCCCCGTCAGTAACTAATTTACCGTCTTGCGCTTTTACGCCAGCTAAAAACACTTTCGCACCATCAAGTGCACTTTTCGCACCTAAAATTTCATCGCCTTTGCGGTAGTCTCCAGGATAACCTTCGGCCGCTAACACGATGCCTAATGCAGCTTGGCTGCACCACTGGGATTGCACTTTATCCAGTTGCCCTGCACACGCTGCTAGGCAGAGATCAACCAAATCCGATTGCAAACGCATCATAATTGGTTGGGTTTCTGGATCGCCAAAGCGGCAGTTATATTCAATCACTTTCGGTTGTCCATCAGGCATAATCATCAATCCTGCGTATAAAAAGCCAGTGTATGTATTCCCCTCTGCCGCCATTCCTTCCACCGTAGGCATAATCACTTCATTCATAATACGCTGATGAATCTCATCGCTTACCACAGGGGCTGGCGAATACGCTCCCATGCCGCCTGTATTCAAACCAGTATCATTCTCGCCTACACGCTTATGGTCTTGACTGGTCGCCATCGGCTCAACATGCTTACCATCGACCATCACGATAAAACTGGCTTCTTCACCGTCCAGAAACTCTTCGACGACAATACGATGCCCCGCATCACCAAACGCATTGCCCGCTAACATATCCTGAACCGCACTTTCTGCTTCTTCAAGCGTCATTGCAACAATGACCCCTTTCCCCGCCGCCAAACCGTCCGCTTTAATCACAATTGGCGCACCTTTTTCTCTCACATACGCAAGCGCAGACTCAACGTCGGTAAAATTGGCATACTGTGCCGTTGGGATATTATGTCGAGCAAGAAAATCTTTAGTAAATGCTTTCGACCCCTCAAGCTGAGCAGCTGCTTTGGTTGGACCAAAGATATTCAATCCTGCTGCACGGAAAGCATCGACCACCCCTAAAACCAGTGGTGCTTCAGGACCAACAATGGTTAAATCAATGGCTTTCTCTCGGGCGAATTCGACCAGACGTGCCACATCTGTAACGGCAATAGCAATATTTTCGACTTTAGGCTCAAGTGCGGTGCCCGCGTTACCTGGCGCAACAAACACGCGTTCAACTTTCTCTGATTGTGCCACTTTCCATGCCAGTGCGTGTTCACGTCCGCCGTTTCCAATGATTAAGATATTCATCTTGTGTCCTTTTATCTAATTGGGTGAAGGGATTTGCATTGTTGTAGGTATTTTAACCGTTCTTTTCCATTTCTGCTCGTGTTTATTTGACTTTTTTAGTCAGCTAGTATGTCAACTAAGATCTGCGTAAAAAGTGCGGTCAATAACCGCACTTTTATTCTCTATCATCAATCCCGATTAATAAAAATTCGCCATCTTGGGTGGCAAGGCTGCGAAAACCGACATTAATTACGTCAAAAGCATCGCGTTTAGGATAGGCGGTATAGTCAAAACTATCGTGATGGTGTCCATGAAATATTTTTTTCACCCCCATTCGCCCTGCCAGTTGATTGATCACGTGAAACCCCGACGGGTGCGGTTTAGGGGCTTCATGGCACACTAAAATGTCGGCTTGTTGTTGCTCGAGGGTTTCAATATCAGATAAAAATATGGATGTGCGGTGGCGCAATGGCAATCCGCCCTGCCAAATTTTTTCTGGCGGGCAATATTGGCAGTAGTGAATAGGATCAAAAAAGAGCGGTTTATTCGGTGGCATCCAGACTTGCCCACGGAACACCCCGCCAAGCCCCGCTATTTTTACCCCTTGAATCTCCACGACTTTGCCATGTAAATTTCGCTCACACCAATGACTTCCCCATAAGGCCTGAAATGCCTGTACTGTTTTACTGTCGTGATTGCCATGAATAAACCACAAATCACAAAATTGTCCAAGTTGATCGAGAGCAGCACAATCTTGTAACTGCAAATCTCCTAGGATAATCAGCGCAATATCACGCTGTGTTTGCACAATCGGCAATAAATGTTCATAACTGCCATGAGGATCACCTGCAAACAGTAACATTTAAGCTCCTTTCACATCATCATGATGCAATTGAGGCAAATCTTCTTCATTGAGGACTTTTTCCACAATCGCTTTAGCTGCATCATAACGTTCAAGATAACTCGGCGAATTGATTTCAATATAAGGCACTTGGTATTTATCCAGCAGTTTTTTCAGCAAATCTTGAAACCGTTGACGTGATTTTTTATCGCCAAGGCTACGAAGTCCATCGTCCACCCATTTGGTATTATTCGACAGTAAAATCGTAATATCAAAGGGATATTCTTTTATCATTGAGTCCAAAAATGGATGTGCTTTGCCTTCGTATTGAATACAAAATGCTTGTGTTGTAATGAAATCAGTATCCACAATAGCAACTTTGTGCGCATGGCGAAGCGCGTAATCCACATAACGCAAATGCCCGATCGCCATTAACGGGTAGTCAGAAAATTGCATGGCTTGTTCATTACCGCCGAGCTGTTCGAAGACATATTCGCGCCCATATTCCCATGCCGACGTTGTATTAAACACCGTAGCTAATTTGTTGACTAACACGGTTTTACCGCTACTTTCGCCCCCTAAAATCGCAATGGTTTTTGCAAAGAAAGGACGCACTTCTTTCGGGATAAATTTCCAATAATGGAATGGATGGTTACGAATTTTGGTCGCCGACACATTGAAAAACTTGCGTTCTGGATCGACTAAATGCACTTTCAAGCCCAAGTATTTTTCATAAGGTGCTTTATCTTGTGGTTCACTGCTAAACACAATGGTGGGATTAACATTTTTTTCCTGAAAAAGATTTTGTACACGCAAAGACCACGCTTCCCACCCGTTAGGATAACTTGGCAAGCCATCTTCCACGAGATGATGAATAAAAATTTGCTTTTGTTGATATTTAAAAATCTGCTGCATCCAGCGCAGGCGGTCTTGTGGTGTTGGCATTTTTTTCATTTTACTGTCATAAAACAGCTTCAAATCACGCTCACTTTCCGTGCACACCACCACATGAATTTCATCCACCTTACTAAAGGCTTCAAAAATCATATTAATATGCCCTGTATGTACGGGATAAAATTTGCCAAAAATGACACCCACTTTTTTGTCCACTTGTGCAGTAATATTGAGTGCTTTATGCAATGCCTGTAATTTAATTGCACTAGGATTTTTAATTTTGCCACTCACGAGTTGATTAAAGTAAGCACGCGTTACACCGGCTTGCTCGCATACTTCATTGACTTTTAAATTAAGCTGTTTACGTTTTTGTTGTAAATACGCAAATGACATATTGCACTCCTTTTATCTCATCTATTGAGCTGTATCATTTTCATTAAATACCGCTGGGGCTGGCTCAATGCTGCTATCATTCTGCACTTGGGTTTTGCCCAATAGACGTGAAAGTTCATCGACTCGCATCTCAAGTGCGGTCAGCTTCTCACGTGTACGCATTAGCACTTGGGTTTGCACCTCAAAATCATCGCGACTTACCACATCAAGTTTCGTTAATTGCGCCTGGATTACCTGTTTGAGCTTATTTTCCATATCACCACCAAATTCCTTAATACCTTTTGGCAAGGCATCATGAATTTGCTGTGCAATTTGCTCCAATTTTTTTGGATTTAGCATAAATATTCCTTTTTTATTCAATGTAAATATATATGCTCCATTTTACGAAATTGCTGCCCTAAATGGAAATTATTTATCCACACAACACAAATTTAGCATATAATAAAGGCGTTCTCAGGGCGGGGCGTAATTCCCCACCGGTGGTAAAGCCCACGAGCGTTTAAGCCTCGCTTAAAGTCAGCAGATTCGGTGCAATTCCGAAGCCGACAGTTACAGTCTGGATGAAAGAGGACACAGTTGTCTGTGTTGCGTATGGCATGTGCTATACGCTAATCATCATGCCCTGATTCTAGTAACTTAATACAAGGATATTACTATGAATCAGTCTATTCTTTCCCCATTTGGCAACAGTGAACAACGTGTACTACGTGCACTTGATGCCTTTCGCGCAGGTCAAGGTGTATTGGTGTTGGATGATGAAGATCGTGAAAATGAAGGCGATTTAATTTTCCCCGCACAAACCATTACGCCACAACAAATGGCCATGTTAATTCGTTTTGGCAGCGGTATTGTGTGCCTTTGTCTAACGGAAAATCAATGTGAACAGCTAGCACTTCAGCCGATGGTCGCACACAACACCTGCGTAAACCGCACCGCCTTTATGGTTACCATTGAAGCGGCACACGGCGTGAGTACGGGGGTCAGTGCCACCGATCGCGTAACTACCATTAAAGCCGCTATCGCCCCGAATGCCACACCGAACGATCTCAACCGTCCTGGCCATATCTTTCCATTAAAGGCACAATCAGGTGGTGTGCTAACTCGGCGTGGACACACCGAAGCCGCTGTTGATTTAGCTCGCCTTGCTGGCTTGATTCCCGCAGGCGTGATTTGTGAGATAACAAACGATGATGGCTCTATGGCACGCACCAATGACATTGTGGCATTTGCGATGCAACATCAGTTGTGTGTATTAACCATAGAAGATTTGGTGCAATACCGTTTACAGCATGATGCATATTCACACTCAGCGTAAACTCAAACCGCACTTTATAGCATATAAAGTGCGGTTAGCGATGACAAAATGATAACTGCTATTAATCTAATCCAAGGACTTTACGCCCGTTCACGCTAGCAATATTAATCATCGCTTCAATGTCTGGGAAACGACAACCTGCGGCAAGCAGGCTTAATTCTTGCCACATATCACCTTCACACAATGGCACCATATAATCGCAAATATTATCCGTGCCTAATGCCACGACGATACCTTCGGGAATCATCTCATCAGCGGGGGTTAGGGCATTATGAAATGGCATTAAGTCTTCTTTACGGTTAGAATCAATCCACGCCATTGGACAGGCAATCATCATTAACTGGGCTTGACGCATTTTTTCATATAATTTATAACGATATTCTTTCGAATGTGAGCCAATGGAAATGCCATGAATGCCGACAACTCGCCCTTGCATGCCATGTTCGATTGTTTTATCACACAGCATTTCCGTTTCTTTTTCTTTCGGTGTATTAAACTGATCCACATGCACATGACACATGATGCCACGCGATTTTGCCGCTTCCATTAAAATATCAAAGGCTTCTGAACCCTTACCATACTCAAGCTCATCACGGTATGGCAAACCGCCGATCATGTCTACCATATCGGCACCAATATCAAACCATTTACGTGCGGTTGGCTCGATCACCCCCTTCAGGGTTTGATTCGCAAATTTAAGGATAATGTCATTTTTATACACGTCGCGCGCGCGATGGGCTGCGATAATCGCGCGATCCTCACACACAGGATCGATATCAACAAACGTGCCAAATGCTGTTACGCCTTGCTGAATCATCATTTCAATTGCTTGGCAAAAACGTGCGTAATAATCTTCCACACTTGATTGACGTTTGATTTCATCCACTAAATCCCATTTTTGTTGCAAGTTACAACGCCGATAAATGTCGATTTTATCAGGAGTCATCGTGAAAGCACGGTCTGCGTGAGCGTGAGCATTGACCCAGCCACCTTGTTTAATGATTTCGTCGCGGATATAGGTGTTAAAAGTACGAACGTGTTGCATCGTTTACTCCGAGATTATGATAGTGTAGTGCTGTTGTGTTTTGCGGGCAAAAAAAATCCTCAATAAATGAGGATCGTTGCCAATGGAAATAGTTAAGCATGCCGCGCAATGGCAGGCTGTGATAGGTATAATTTGACGTTACATGTTGCATAATCTAGTTCCTTATTGGAACTAGGGCGGTAGTATAAAATTTTTATGCTAAGAAATAAAGCTCTTTTTGCCTTAATGTTAACCGCACTTTTGTGTAAAGTGCGGTCTCGTTTTACACCAAATGGCGTTTAATATACGCCAGTAATGGGAATGTCGGCACAATCGCTAATGCCATTGCCATAAACGCCCACGCAGGATTGCTGTTATACAACCCACCCGCTAGCAACATGAGCAATGCAACGCTTAAACAGCTACACACACCGCTATATAACGCCTGTAATTTAGGGATTAAACGGCTTGGCTGAGCGGAAATATAGCGCACGGTGGCAAAGTGACAGATCGCAAAGGTAAACGCATGCAAGCATTGCAATAATAGAAAAGCAAAAAAGCCGTCGACATACGCCATACCCGCCCAGCGAATCACAGAAAATAACGCAGATACCGTTAAAAGTGCGGTCAACGAGGTTGCTTTGAATAAGCGGCTAGCAAAAAAGAATAACATCACTTCCGCAGCGACACTAATGCCCCACAGCCAACCGGTAAGCTCAACGCTGATACCTTGCTGCGCCCAATACAACACGCCATAAGCGTAATATGCGCCGTGTGCCCCCTGAATTAATGCCAACACCGCCAATAAGGCAACCAACGGACGGTTAGTGAAAATGCGTTTATAGCTTGCCTCCTCATGCGCCTGTTCGTCATCTGTCGGATTTTGTGGCACAACCGTGGGGGTGGCATGCTGTGCGATAATGTACACCAGCAGCAGCACACTCATTAACCACAGTGTATTTTCATCCCCCCATAATGCCAGCACATACCCTGCCAGCAAATTCGCCGCAATAAATGACAAAGATCCCGTTAAGCGCGCCTTGCCATAATCCAACGGCACCTGCTGTTGCCATGTGCCCGCCAAAGAATCCGTCAACGGCACACCTGCACCATATACCACATTAAATAGTGCAATAAAGATAAACAACAACCATGCACTGTGCGCACTAAAAATCATTCCCACTGTGAGCAACAAACTAACATAACCTATCGCACGCAAGGTGGGAATCAGATGCGAGGGCAGCTTTATCCACTGAGAAAACACCATACTGCCAATGAAACGAAATAAAAATGCACTGGCGGCAATCAGCCCGATCATCTCATCGCTATAATGCTGCGATTGTAGCCAAACAGGCAAAAAAGGCAAAAATACACCATATGCGGCGAAATAGCCGATAAAGCTGGCAATCAACCAAGCAAAAGGAGAAAGTTTAATCACAATTGCTGCTCCATTTCCTGCGCACGAGCAACCGCTTGGTGCATACCTTGAGCGATAATATCTGCCAAACCGCACTTTTCAAATTCTGCAATTGCAGCGGCTGTGGTGCCGCCTTTTGAGGTTACTTGCGTACGCAATTCCCCCAAACTGAGCTGAGGATTTTCCACGACCATTTTGGCAGAACCAGCCATCGCTTGCTCAATCAGCCCTCTGGCTTGCCGCTCCGTCAGCCCCATCGCTAAAAGTGCGGTTTGCATCGCCTCTAGCACATAGAAAAAATACGCGGGGCTTGAGCCTGAACCTGCGGTGATCGCATTAATATCGCGTTCTGCGACAACCCAACACACTTTACCCACCGCACCAAACAGTGTTTCAGCAAGCATTTTTTGTTCATGTGAACACGGTGCATTGGCAAAGAGCCCCGTCATCCCCGCTTGCAATAATGCAGGGGTATTCGGCATCGCACGAATAATGGCTGACGCAGTGGGCAACAACTGCTGAATACGCGCAATCAGCATTCCTGCGGCAATGGAGATCAACAGCTTATTGTGTAGATTTACCGCACTTACCCCTTGGCATACGCTTGCCATCATCTGTGGCTTCACCGCCAAAACCACAACATCTGCAAAATCCATTGCCTCATTATTATCTTGCGTGGTGTGAACCCCGTGTTGTGAAAGTGCGGTCAATTTCGGCTGGCTCGGGTTGCTTACAATTAACTGCTGAGCCGCAACACCTGACCGCAATAACCCTGAAATTAACGCCTTGCTCATATTACCTGCGCCAATAAAGGCGATTTTTGTATTTTTCATCGCTATCTCGCTCAAGAATCAGTACAATAAATCTATTCTATCATTGAGTGATAATGGAAAGATATAATGCAATGGTTTAAAAATGTGATGGTTTACCGCTTAACCAAAACGATTGACTTAAGCGAGCAAACCGTGAGCAAAGCGTTACAAGCGCAAGCCTTTCACCCTTGTGGCAAGCACGACCTAAGCCATTTTGGCTGGTTTGCTCCACTGGCTGGCAGTGATGAATTGCTATTTGCCCACGCTGGAAGACTATTTTTAATCGCACAAAAAGAGGAAAAAATTCTGCCCGCAGCCGTGGTAAAAAAAGCATTTGAAGAACGTTTATTCGAGCGTGAAGATCAAGAACAACGCAAATTAAGTAAAGTGGAGAAACAAGCGTTAAAAGATGATGTGGTGCATTCGCTCCTACCACAAGCATTCAGCAAACACCAGCAGACCGCACTTTTTATTGATCCCGCAGCTGGATTTATTTTCATCAATGCTGCCAGTGCAACTCGCGCAGAAGCAACCCTTGCTCTATTACGCAAATCGCTCGGCTCGTTGCCCGTTGTTCCACTGGCGTTTATCAATGAGCCAAGTGCGGTTATGACGGCGTGGATAGCCAATGATGAACTGCCCGCATGGTTGAACACGCTAGGCGAGGCTGAGTTGATTTCTAGCCGTGATGAGTCCGTCATTCGCTGCAAGCAACAAGAACTCGACAGCGATGAAATTCAGGCGCACTTTAATGCCGGAAAAGTGGTCAGTAAATTAGCATTAGACTGGGAAAATCGCTTAAGTGCGGTACTCGCCAACGATGCTAGCCTCAAACGGATTAAATTTAGCGACCATTTACGCCAGCAAAATGATGATATTGTCAAAGAAGATGTGCAACAACGTTTTGAGGCAGATTTTCTCTTAATGAGCGACACGCTACTGACCTTTATAACGCAATTACGCGATGAATTTGGTGGCGTGTTAGAAAATTAATCACGCAATGCGCAACTCAATGCCAAGTGCATGCAACAGCGCGCCTTCTTCTAATAACTCTTTTTCGGTTAGCGGATTGCGCGCCAGATAATTTGGCTCAAATTGCAATTGCCACACACCGCACTTTTCTCGCACCTGAAATTCAAACCGCTCGGCAGGCTCTGTGGCTTGGCGAGAGCGATTAATAATAATCGCCAAACGTAACATTACCAGTAACGCCACAACATCACGCTGAACATAACGAGCTGGAATGGTTATATCATCCAGATGCACCGCACTTATATGAAAACGTACTAAGGTTGCTAGCAGTTGCTGTTGATGATAATCAAAGCCCGGCAAATCGCTATGTTCCACAATATAGGCCGAATGTTTTTGCACACCTTTATGGTTAATACATAACCCAATTTCGTGAATAAATGCGGCACAAAATAAGATATTCAACAGCTCTTCTGCCTGTGTGCGGTTCTCCCAACAGCGGTATTTCTGCCCCAATAGCATTGCCGTATCGGTAACCCGCAACGCTTGCGCTTTATCCACGACAAAATGCTCCATCAGGCTTTCAACGGTTCGCTCACGAATGTTATCCACAATAAACCCGTTCTCCAGCCCATACATGACCCCTTCGCGTAATGCCCCATCGGAATAGCGCATCTGCTTGATGCCATAATTCTCAAACAAGGCACTTAAAATCGCCAATCCAGGTACAAAAACACTGGCTCGCTCAGCATTTAAGCCTTTTAAATTGAGTTTAGAAAAATGATCCACTTGCAAGACACTGGCAATCAATTTCTGCAAAATCTCTGCGGTGATAAGCCCGCTGGGGTCAAAATTCGCCTGCACAATTTGACTTACCGTTTTGACGGTACCCGATGAACCTAGCACAGTATCCCAACCCAAGGTTTGATAAGGTTTTGCAAGGTCCGCAATGCGTGAAAGTGCGGTTTGATGCGCCTGATTAAAACGTTCACGGCTAATCTCGCCATTCGGGAAAAAAGCCACCTCAAAGCTCACACAGCCCATATTACGACTGTTGGCAAGCAAGGGTAAAAAACCGTCGCCAACAATCATTTCCGTTGAACCACCGCCAATATCCACCACCAATTTTCGCCCCGATTCAGACTGCGTGTGGCACACGCCAGAGTAGATCAGCTTTGCTTCCTCTTCCCCTGAAATGATGTTAATAGGATAGGGAAAAACCGCTTTCGCCGCCTTAAGAAAATCGGCTTTATTCACCGCTTGGCGTAAGGTGTAAGTTCCAACGGTACGAATATTCTCTGTGGGTAAGCCTTGTAAACGTTCAGCAAACAGGGCTAAGCACGCCACACCACGGGCAATCGCCGCTTGGCTAAGCTGGTTATTTTCATCAAGCCCCTGCGCTAACTGTACACGCTGCTTTAACCGAGACAGCACTTGAATTGACCCATTGACAATGCGTGCAATAATCATATGAAAACTATTTGACCCAAGATCAATGGCGGCGAATTCCCGCACAGTGCGTGCGGTATTTTCTGGCTGGCTCGTGTGCTTCATGCTGCTCTCTTCAATAAAATAACCTTATTTTGATAACATAATCGTTTTTTGCGTACAATTCAATCACACCGTTGCGAAAAAACAGAAAGTGCGGTATGAACCGCACTTTTAGCGTTTAGAACTCAAATTGGTAGAGTAAATCAACCGCTTGATTAACCCCCGAAACGGACTGCAAATACAGTTGTGGAATGATCTTGTAGCGTAGTGTCAGTTCAGCTATCGGTTGAAATAATCCAACGCCATATTTCACTTGCAGCCGTGGCGTGATATTACCACTGACAACCACTTGCGAACTATCGCCGATGCCCGCGGTGTCGAGTGAAAGATCGCTAATACCAAAGGCTTCGCCAATGCCACCAACCACTTTTCCACCTTTGGAAAGCCCTAAGCCCAACATAGCGGCACCAATAGAGGCACCTGAGGCGGCATCACCACTATTATCCAACCCACGTCCTGTTAAGAGGTAAGAAAGTGCTTCATCTTGCGACATGGCAGGTTCGGAGAACACTTGTACATCAGGCTGATCAGCAATGCCCGTGACTTTTAAACCTGCCACAATTTTGCTGTTTTCCATCGCTTCGGGATTGCGAATGGCTTCAATATTTAAAAATGGCTGCGAAGCAAGTCCTGAGAAACTGATTTGTCCACGACGAATCAGCAAATCTTGCCCATAGGAATTATAGCGTCCATTTTTTATATCCACTTGCCCATAGAGTCCAAGATTTTTTTCTTGACGCACATCCAGCGTGCCAACCAAATTTGCCTTCAAACCATACGCATCGAGGAATACATCATCACCAATATTCACCTTCACATCAGAAGAGAACTGCATTGTCTCTTGGCGAGGCACGACATTACGCACTGTGGCACGATTTTTCGCATCAACAATGACCATATCACTGCTCACTGCAACCGCACTTTCAGGCAATTCTTCAATTTTGATTCTCGCCCAAGGCACATCTACAGTCCCTGTTACGTTGACCAATTTAGGGGTTGCATGCACATCGATATTTGGGCTTGCCTCTAATTTCGCCATTTTCGGAATATTCACCTTAAAGCGGTTAGCGTTCGCATTTAAATGGGCTTGCCACTGTTCAAGCGTTTTCCATGACGCATCGCCGCTTAAATTTAACTGGCTATCAGGTGTTTTCAACACCCCTTGTAAAGTTGATGACGTGCCATTAAATGCAAGATTAAGCTGCCCATCGCTAATTTGAACAGGGCTGGTGAACATCTTTAACGCCAAATCCGATACATTAAAATGTCCGTTAAGCAAGGGGGCTTGCAAACTCCCGCCAAATTGCAAATAGCTATTTATCGCCCCTTTTACTTGCTCGCCTTTTGCCAATAATGGATTGACCAACGGCCCTAGCCGCAGTGCATTGAGTGCCACATTACCGCTAAGTTGGCGAGATTTCGGTAAATCTGCAATGTTAATATCACTGCTCAATGTCCCTTGATGATTAATCTCAACCGCACTTTTAAGGTTCAACGTATTATCTTTAATGGTACTGTTCAGGCTCAAATTGCTCAGATCCAGTTGGAAAGTGCGGTAATCTATTTTTTGCTTAAACGCAATCGCTGGGCTATTGATATTAACGTCTAATGCAAACGGTTTATTATCAAACCACGCAACGTGCCCATGTCCGTTCAGCATGCCTGTAAGCTGCATTTTATCGTCTAAAAAAGGCGTTAGCATGGTCAGATTAACGTGTTTTAACTCAAACGGCACGTCTCCTTGCTTGCCTGCTTTAAACGCGGAAGGAAAACAAATTTGTGCTTGATTATTTAACCAACAATGCGCGGCAACCTCCGCCTCGCTTTTAGCAAGATCAACGTTTAATTTGATATTTTGATCATTTTTCCAACTTCCGACTGGCGATGTTAGCTGAATTTTCGCCAACGTTCCGCCCCATACTTGCTTGGCACGATCAAAACTTCCATACACATTAAAGGTACCAGACACAGGCTCGCCTTGGGTTCGAATATTCAGTTTGTGATTTTGCTCACTGCCATCAGCAATAATCTTCGTCTGTTTCAGCTGAATATCATTAAACTGCAACGAGGCTAAATCAAGATACAACCCACCTTGGATTTGCTCATCAACATTGACTTTGCCTTTTGCAGACAGATTACGCAGGTGCACGTCGTTAAAATCCAATCTGGAGCTGGTCAGATCCAACAACGCATACGGCTTTTTAATATCGCCTTGCAGCACCACATTACCCTGCATACTCGCACTTAATCCTGGCAGCAATCCCGCAAGATTCGGTGCATTAATATCTACCCGCAAATCAGAATGCTGATCCAAATAACCATTCACACGCAATGTATTATTGCCATAAAGTAATTTGAGATCATCGGCATTCAATAGGCGTTCAGTGCTGCTTTGTGCCCGTCCAGTGAGTTGTAAAGGCTGCCCATTGAGTTTACCTTGCACATCTAATTCACTCACACTAGCCTGCCACGTCTCACCATTGACCACACCTTCACTTTTCAAACCGCCATTGAGTACGGCTTTCCAATCTGGAGTAAATTCAGCAGTGTTAATATGCTGTAGCGAAAGTGCGGTTTGCCAACGCACCCCTTGCGTCCAGTCCAACTGACCTTGCAGTTGACTTTGCCCTTGCAAGCCATCAAGGGTTAATGCGTGAATATTCAGTGCGGTCAATTCGCCGTCGGCTGCTAAATTCGCGTGCAATTTAGGGATAGACTGCCCCCGTAACAGGCTATCAAATGCAATATGATAGTTCAGTAAATCGCCACTCACATTGACATTCAGTTTTTCAGCAGCGAACTGCGGACTCTCATCTTTGTGCAGTGCCAATGGATAATGAAAGTGCGGTGCGCTAAGCGTCACGTTGAATGGATTCTTTGACTGGCTAAGTTGAATATCCCCAGCCAGCTTCGCCTCAAACCCCTCGCTGGTAGAGAGTGTGAACTGGGTGGTTTGTGCTAATGCACCAATAAGCTCCACAGTCAGTTTAGTGGCTGGCAATAATACCCGTTCGCCTTGTTTCAGATCATAGGTTTGCCCCTGAAGGTGAACATCAAGCGGATATTCGCCACTTAACGTGATTTCGCCTTGCCCTTCAAGATCAATCAGATTGCTCTTGAGCATCAACTGCGGCAAGGCAATTTTGCTTTCATCGGCTTGCAGTTGTACTCGCAATTGCGCAACGGCAATAGCCAAATCATCGCCAGTGCTATGTTGTTGCTGATAGTGCCAATCTTGCCCTTGAATGCCCTGCACATTGATAGCAAATGGCAACACCACTGTTTTCAGTTTGCCCAACAATGGCTGTTGTAATTGTGTGCGTAATGCGTCCCAATCCATCGGATTAACCGCACTTGCTGTTTTTTCCTCTCGGCTTTCCGCCTCTGAGGTTTGATTTTCACTTTCCCGTGCCACCAGATGCACAGCTACACCGTCGATCGTCGTGGGCATAATGGTCAACCCACTGTCATTATTCAATGAAAGTGCGGTCGTAAAATTACCCAGACTTACCTGCGTTTGATCGATTTGAGTGGTCATCTCGCTTAACTGAACGTGCTTAATCTCCACCGCCACAGGCAGATGAATTTTCTGCATTTCACGCGGTGGTGATGGCTCTGACGGCGGTAATTGGCTGGTATCCACCGCAATATCGGCGTGTCGCACCGTAATATCATCAATGCAAATTTTACGTTGAAGCAAACACCCTAATTGCCATTGGGCACGCATATCGCCCACACGTACTGCAACGCCATTTGCTTGATAAGTGAGTTCTTTTAGCACCAAGCCTTCGCTCAAGCTGCCCTCAATCGATCCAATGTGCAACTGATCCAACAAACTATCTGCCCATTTCAGCACATTGCGTTGCCCCACGCCTGTACCAAGCAGCACACCAAAAGCAACGACCACCAGTACCACAAAACACAAGATGACCCACAAGAACTTACGCCAACCGCACTTATGCTTGTGCGTTTTCTGCGGCTGTTGTTCTGATGTGGTGCTCACTTTTTCCGCTTGTTCTGCCATTACAATTCTGTTCCTAATCCGATGTAAAATTGAATATTATGGCTGCCATCTTTATCACGCACAGGAGTGGCAATATCCAGTTTTACTGCGCCTACAGGCGAAGCCCATCGTACCCCTACACCCGCGCCTGAACGCAGTGCTTTCCTACGATAACTATCAGCCGCCAATCCTGTGTCGTAGAACACCGCGCCCCACCAATTTGGGTAAACTTGATATTGATATTCAAAATTGGCGGTCGCTAAGCGTGATGCCCCCACTAACTTGCCATTTTTGTCTTTAGGGGAGATTTTTTTATAACCATAGCCTCGAATGGAGCGATCGCCCCCTGCAAAATAGCGTAACGCGGGTGGGATACGATTAAAATCCGCACTTTTCATATAACCTGCGTCAAAACGCAGTAAAATACGATGGTTATCAAAATAAGTCCGAATCCAGGCAGAGCTGGCTCTCACGCTAAAAAAATTGACATCCGAACCCCAGATGTTTTGCCCAAGATTAAACGTGATATTTTGCGCATCCCCCCAGCTTGGAAACATTCCACCACGCAGCCGAGTACGATTGAGCCCTGCGGTCGGATAAATCAACAAAGTGCGGTTAGAGACATCAGCTTGGGTAAAAGCGTCATAACGTGCACGTAACCCCAAGAAATACTGCCAACCGCTCTCGTGCTTCCAATACCGTAGCCCCGCTAACGTGACCGTATCGGCATGGGTATCATTGGTGCGTTCACGATCAAGTCCTGCTGAATATTCGTAATAATATTTCAACGCATTTTTCAGCAAGGGAATTTTATAGGTCATTTCCACGGTTTGTTGCGGTTTAGAAATATAGAAGCTGCTTCTAAAACTGTGTCCACGACTGTTAATCCACGGTTTATTCCAGCTCAATTGTAAGCGTGGTCCAACATCAGTGGCATAGCCAATACCGATCTCCATATTATTCTTTTTCTTCGGACGCATTAAGACATTTAAATCCACCCGTTTTTCTTCACTGACCAGTGTGGGTTGTAAGAGTACAGAGCTAAACCAGTTCGTTGACGTGTAATTGGCGGTCATTGTAGAAAGATCGTTGATCAAATAAGGTTCGCCCGATTTGATATTGAGCATATTACGCAAATAATCCTCTCGAATTTGCGCATGTTCAAATGTTACGTTGCCGTAATGATAACGTTGCCCACTATCAAAAATCATGTGCCAAATCGCCAAATGTTCTTGCAACATCACCAGCAATTGTGAGATTTGAAAATCAGCATCAAAATAGCCTTGTTTGACCGCCAGCGTCTGTAATGTAGATTTAAAATCGTCATACGTGCCTTGATTGAGGATCGTGCCTGCACTCGGAATAGTTTTCTTTAAATCCAGAAAGGCTTGATTTTGGGCTGCATCGCCAATGATAGACACTTCATTTTCACCGAGCTTTACAGGCTGTGCAAGCGTAACATTGGCATAAAGTAAGTCTTTTATGCCAGCCCGTGGCTCAAACGTGTAGCTGATTTTATTATTAAAATACCCTAAGGCACGCAACGCATTTTCAATCGTTTGAGTGACCAAATACTGGTAACGTTCTGAGCCATCGGCTTCGTCATTGCTTAACTGAGAAAGGTAAATGCGCACATTATTATAAAGCTCTGGATTATCGATACCCCGCACTTTAAGTAATACTGTCTGCTCGGCATACGCCATAGAACTCAACGCAAACACGCCTGATAACACGAAACGCCAAAATGGCTTCATACGCAATTTCACAAGCCCCTCCCATTAATTGATGTAATCATTAAGTTTACCGATAAGAAGCACACTTGCCAACGCTTAATGGCTATTTTGAGTGCAAATTTTGTGCTAAAAAAAGTTCACGACTTTTCAATGGCTGAGCACCTAGATAAGGTTTAAGCACCATTCGTGTAAACCGCTTTGCGGCGTGTAAAATCTCAGGGCTATCAAAGGTTAAACTGGCAAAAGCAAGCAGGGCTTCGCCTTTAAAACGCAGTTGGTTATCCAACATGGAGGCAATAAAGCCTTTTTCAGCGCGGTATTGATAAAACATTTCTGGCTCAACAGGCTTGCCTGTGCCCGCACAATGTGTAAAATCCACGCCATAGCCTAGGGCTTGCAACAGTTTAAATTCAAAACGGCGCAACTCAGGCTCAACATGGTTACCCGCCTGACAAAGTGCGGTCAAGCAGGTAAGATAATCGTCAAATAAGTGCGGATAAGCGGTGTTGGGTTCAAGCACCCGTGAGAGCAGTTCATTCACATAAAAACCACTAAAAAGTGCGGTATTTTCCAGCGGCAACGCCAACGCAGCGGCTTCTGCTTTTGTGAGCAACTTTAAATCACCTTTGCCACTAAAACGCAACAATAAGGGGGTAAAGGATTGCAATAGGCTTTTTAAATGGGAGCGTTTAGCTCGCGCGCCTTTCGCCAGCACAGTCAACCGCCCGCTGTGTTCGGTAAACAGCGAGACTAATAAACTGCTTTCGTTATAGGGGCTTCGATGCAGGACAAATCCCCGTTGCCAATACTCACTCATCGCCCTATCTTAGCGTTTAAAACCGCACTTTTGCAACTAGGATTTCTCTGTCGTATTACCAAGATCATGCGGTAAAATCGCATTTAAAATCAATGCCAATAGCGAACCGACAGTAATGCCTGAACCAAAAATTTCTTTCACAAAACTCGGCAATTTATCCAAAATTTCAGGTCGTGTTGTCACTGCCAAGCCACACCCAATTGAGATAGCAATAATTAATCCATTACGTTTATTTCGCTCAACTTGATCAAGCATTTGAATACCTGCGGCGATAATCATCGCAAACATCATCAGTCCCGCCCCACCTAGCACGGGCAAAGGAATGGAGACAATCAATGCACCGAACACTGGGAACAGCCCCGCCAACACTAATAGTGTACCTGTTATTGTGACTACATAACGGCTGGCAACGCCAGTAAGTGAAATCACACCAATATTTTGTGAAAATGAGGAAAATGGCGTGGTTGACATAACTGCCGCAAACGCAGACCCCAAGCCATCACACAATACACCACCACGCAAATGCTTACCTGTAATCTCAGTTTGCGTGGCGTTGCCTAAAGCCAAAAAATTACCACTGGATTCAACAATCGTCACCAAGTAAGCAATGCTCATGCCAATGATGCCTGAGATTGGAAAACTCAGCCCAAAATGTAATGGTTGAGGCAATGCAAAGGCTTGTGCATGTTGCACGCCCGAAAAATCGACCCAACCTAAAATCAAGCATAAAATATACCCAGTGAGCATGCCAATCACAATTGCCGCCGCAGAAAAAATGCCTTTCCCCCATTGCACCAACACGACCACAATCAACAGTACAAACGTTGCCATCGCAAGATTAGCTGGGTCTGCATAATGTGCATCACCTCGTTGCCCACCTGCAAACCAATCAACCGCAACAGGAATCAGACTCAATCCGATCATCATAACCACCGTCCCTGTGACCACCGGTGGGAACAATTTCCGAATAGTTGGCATAAAAAAGCTGCCAATAATCATCACCAATGAACCAACTAACGATGCGCCTAAAATGCCACTTACCCCATCTTGACTAAAACCTATCGCCAATGCGGCCGCCACAAATGTAAAGCTTGTTCCCATCACACTTGGCAAACGAATGCCTACAGCCCCTACACCTTGACATTGGATCATTGTAACAATCCCTGATACTAACAAAGCAGCATTAACCAAAATGATCGTATCTTCCGTTGTTAATTGCAGTACATTGCCAATCACTAATGGCACCGCAATAATACCGCCAAGTGCTGCAAGCAAATGTTGCCCGCCGAGTAATAGGCTTAATAAAAATGGCGGTTTATCTTCAACTTGGTAAAGTAGCTTGTTCATATATTTCCTTTATCATAATAAGTAAAGTGCGGTTTTTAATTGATAAAAAAATACCAATTTACTCTCACGAACAAATTGGTATTAAACGGCTTAATCATCACTGTAGCCGAGACTTTTTAACGCCCGTTCATCATCTGCCCAGCCTGATTTAACCTTAACCCACAATTGCAGATGGACTTGACTTTCAAATAAGCGTTCCATATCGGCACGTGCTTCGATACCAATAGTTTTAATCTTCTGCCCTTGCTTACCAATGACCATTTTCTTCTGACCGTCTCGTTCAACCAAAATCAGCCCATGGATCACCAACACGCCTTTGGGATTCGTTTTGAATTGTTCGATTTCCACTGTGACCGAATAAGGTAACTCTTCCCCCATAAAACGCATCAATTTTTCACGAATAATTTCAGAGGCTAAAAAACGTTGTGAACGGTCGGTAATATAGTCTTCAGGAAAATGATGTACCCCTTCACGTAAATGCTCACGCACTAATTTTTTCAATTGATCAACATTATTGCCATGCGTCGCTGAAATAGGTACGACCGCCATAAAATGGAGTTTTTTCTCCATATCGGCAATAAACGGTAATAATTCATCTTTATTTTTGATGTTGTCAATTTTATTGATCACTAAAATAATCGGTGCACGAGAGTTGCGTAGTTTGTTAAGCACCATTTCATCATCGTCTGTCCAATGCGTGCCATCGACCACAAAGAAAATTAAATCTACATCGCCAATCGTGCTGCTAGCTGCACGGTTCATCAAGCGATTAATCGCACGCTTTTCTTCGATATGTAAACCCGGCGTATCCACATAAATCGCTTGATAAGCACCTTCAGTATCAATCCCTAAAATGCGATGACGAGTCGTTTGTGCCTTGCGAGAGGTAATAGAAATTTTCTGCCCCAACAGGCGATTTAATAGTGTGGATTTTCCAACATTCGGGCGACCGACTATCCCGATAAAGCCACAATAGGTTGGCTGATGTTCATTCTGTTTTGTCATAATATCTCTTATAAAATCTGTGCTAAGATCTGCTCAGCAGCAGCTTGTTCTGCCTTTCGGCGACTTTGCCCAATACCAAGTGCGGTCAGCTTCAGGCCACTGACATCACACCGCACTTTGAATGATTGGTTGTGATCTTCACCTTCAATTGCGATCACTTCATAGCTTGGCAACGCTAAATGTTTGCCTTGCAAATACTCTTGCAGGCGTGTTTTGGGATCTTTTTGATTTTCCCCAGGCTTAATATTAGCCAAGTCAGTTTTATACCACATTTGCACCACTGGCATGACGGTTTCCAAATTGGAATCCAAATACATTGCCCCAATAATGGCTTCCACACAATCAGCTAAAATAGAATCGCGACGAAAACCACCACTTTTTAGTTCACCGGCACCAAGGCGCATATAATCACCTAATTCAAAGTTACGTGCATGTTGTGCTAGTGTTTGCTCACGCACTAACGTGGCGCGCATGCGACTCAAATCCCCTTCATCAACGCGAGCAAACTGATGAAAAAGTGCTTCGCCAATAATAAAATTTAAAATGGAATCGCCCAAAAATTCAAAACGCTCATTATGTTTGCTATCCGCACTGCGATGTGTTAATGCTTGTTTCAACAACCCAATATGCTGAAACTGATAGCCTAATTTACGCTGCAAGCGTGCAAGATCGTGTTGCATTTATTGTCCTATTCAATACTAGTGAAAAAGCGGCTAGCACGAATGCCCGTTGGCCATTGCCCTTGTTTCTTATCTAAACTTAACCAAATCCAGCGTGCTTTACCCACGAGGTTTTGCTCTGGCACAAAGCCCCAGAAGCGACTATCATCACTGTTATCACGATTATCACCCATGACAAAATATTCGCCTTTTGGCACCACCCATTGCCCAGCAGGCAAATTTGGCTGCTTGAAATAAGCCGCATCGTAATAAAAACGCACAGGATTCAATAAAATTTGATGTGTCACTGCGCCTTTTTCGGTTAATTCCAACTGTGCATTGCCATGATAGAAAAATTCTGGATTCGGTTTAACATCGCTGTATTGATAGACGTCTGGCTTACAAAGTGCGGTTTCACACTGTGCTGGCGTGACAGTCAACGTACCACTTTGTTGATCATAATGAATGTGATCACCTGGCAAACCAACAATGCGTTTAATATAATCCACATTCGGTTGTGGTGGTGCTTTGAACACAACCACATCACCACGCTTTGGCTCACCTGTTGGAATGAGCTTATGCTGAAAAATCGGGTCTTTGATGCCGTAAGCGTATTTCTCGACCAACAAAAAATCCCCAACACGTAGAGTTGGTTCCATTGAGCCCGATGGAATCTGAAACGGTTCAAAAATAAACGAACGCACCAACAACACAATCCCTAACACGGGGAAAAGTGACGCAATAAATTCCCCCCCCTCTGAAAGTGGCTCAACTTTCGCACGTTCATCTTCGCTCAATGTTTTGCCAGAGCGTTGTTCAAGTCGAGCAATTTGACGCTTACGTTTAGGTTCAAGAGAAAAGCGGTTATAACACCACACAGCACCTGAAATCAGCGTGAATACAATTAACAAAATCGAAAAGGTGTTCGGTAAATTTTGGCTGTCTAAAAAACGCCAAAATACATATCCGCCAACCAGTAAAAGGGGGAGAAAAAATTTAGACATACACTCTCCTGTTAGTCTTTACCAACATGTAAAATCGCTAAAAAGGCCTCTTGCGGGACTTCCACATTACCGAGTGATTTCATCCGTTTTTTACCCTCTTTTTGTTTCTGTAAGAGTTTTTTCTTACGGCTGACATCCCCACCATAACATTTCGCTAATACATTCTTGCGTAGCTGTTTTACCGTAGAGCGCGCAATAATATGGTTACCAATTGCCGCTTGAATCGCAATATCAAATTGTTGTCGTGGAATGAGTTCTTTCATTTTTTCCACCAACTCACGACCACGATATGGCGCATTGTCTTTATGCACAATTAACGCTAAGGCATCCACTCTATCGCCGTTAATCATAATATCAACCCGCACCATATTCGCCGCTTGGAAACGTTTAAAACCATAATCCAGAGAGGCATAACCGCGCGAAGTGGATTTTAAACGATCGAAGAAATCAAGCACCACTTCACCCAGTGGAATTTCATAGGTCAATGCCACTTGATTACCATGATAAACCATATTCGTCTGCACGCCGCGCTTTTCCACACACAGCGTGATCACATTACCGAGATAATCCTGCGGCACCAAAATATTACATTCTGCAATCGGCTCGCGGATTTCTGCAATATTATTCAACGGCGGTAACTTGGCTGGGCTATCAACGTATTCCACTGTGTTATCTGTCAACTGCACTTCATAAATTACGGTTGGTGCCGTGGTAATCAAGTCGAGATTATACTCTCGCTCTAACCGCTCTTGGATGATTTCCATATGCAAAAGTCCAAGGAAACCACAGCGGAAACCAAAGCCAAGTGCGGTCGAGTTTTCAGGCTCGTAGAAAAGTGAAGCATCATTGAGGCTTAATTTGCCGAGGGCATCACGAAACGATTCATAATCGTCCGAGCTGACAGGGAACAAGCCAGCATATACCTGCGGTTTAACCTTTTTAAAACCAGGCAACGGTGCACTCGCTGAATTGTGCTGCAATGTCAGCGTATCGCCCACTGGTGCCCCTAAAATATCTTTAATGCCGCAGACGATCCAACCCACTTCACCGCACTTTAACTCCGTCGTATCAAGTTGTTTCGGAGTAAAAATCCCCAACCGATCAACACCATAAGCAATACCTGTGCTCATTACTTTGATTTTATCGCCTTTTTTGAGTGTGCCATTTTTAATCCGCACTAAAGACACCACACCAAGGTAGTTGTCAAACCACGAATCAATAATTAATGCCTGCAGTGGCGCATTTGGATCGCCCTCTGGTGCGGGAATCCTTTTAACAATCTCTTCCAAAACTTCATCAATGCCCACGCCCGTTTTCGCTGAACAACGCACGGCATCAATGGCATCAATGCCGACAATATCCTCAATCTCTTCTGCCACACGCTCTGGTTCAGCCGCTGGCAAATCGATTTTATTTAAAATCGGCACTACCTCTAGATCCATTTCAATGGCAGTGTAACAATTTGCCAGTGTCTGTGCTTCCACACCTTGACCCGCATCCACCACTAACAACGCCCCTTCGCATGCAGCAAGTGAACGCGATACTTCATAAGAAAAATCCACATGCCCTGGCGTATCAATAAAATTTAATTGATAAGTTTCACCATCATTGGCTTTATAATTTAACGTAACACTTTGGGCTTTTATGGTGATGCCACGCTCACGCTCTAAATCCATGGAATCTAGCACTTGTGCTGCCATTTCACGATCAGAAAGTCCACCACAGGTTTGAATCAAGCGATCCGACAAAGTTGATTTCCCATGGTCAATATGGGCAATAATAGAAAAGTTACGAATATTTTTCATCTACAAAAAGGCTCTCTTACAGTCTTTTTTATCTTCAAGTTAATTGGTGGATTGTACCGCAATATTCCCCCTACGGCTAGATTTTCCGCTTTTTTTGCTTGCCAAATGTCAAAAACAAAAAGTGCGGTCAAAACCGCACTTTGATGATAATCGTCATACTCTATTAGCTAAATAGACCAAGCTGTTGCGCAATGAACAATAGTGCAAAACCTGTTAAATAAATTAAGCCTACAATAGAAAGAACAAACAAGCCACCACGCACACGATGCTCACCTTTCATAACCAACAATAAATTCAAGAAAGCAAAAATTGGCGTTAAGACGAATGAGGCAATCATCGCGAACTTCAACATTGGCCCCAGCGCATTATTGAAGAAAAATAGCACAACAATCCCTGAAACAGTGGTGATTGCCATTGCAACATTTAATACACTTTGGCGAGTATGCTTTTTATTTAATAACAAACGGATACTTTCCACACTGGTGCGGGTATAGCCATCAATCACCGTAATTGTCGTGCCAAACATACAGGCAAATGCAATAAACGCAATAAGCCAACGCGACCAGTCGCCAATCGTATAGGCGTACATATTAATTAATTGTGCAATGTATTTGCCCCCTACTTTTTCAACTTCAACACCTGAGCCATATTGTACTAATGCCCCTAATGCTAAAAAAACCAAAGCTAAAATAGCAGTCCCTATATAACCCACGTTAAAGTCAAACAAGCCGTCATTATAAGAAAACTTATTTAAACGACGCTTTGCCACCACCCACATAGAATTAACGGCAGAAATTTCAATAGGTGCAGGCATCCACCCCATTAACGCAACAATAAAGGCTAATGCACCCATATTCCACGGTGTTGCGCCAATGTAATCTGGTGGAGCAACGGCACCACGTCCAAAGGCAATAATAACCGCAATTACGGTTGATACCGTTAACGCAATCATAATGACTTTGGAAATACTGTCTAAAATACGATACTTACCAAAAAGTAAAATGGTTAAGCTCAAGACCAACACCACCATACTCAATAAAGGTAATGGCACGCTAAACGGCAACACAAACGTTAAAATCACCGCACATAATAATCCTACTGCGGCAGTATTCACCACAGTGGCAAACAAATTCATAATCGTAAAAATCCACAAATAAATGCGACCTTTCTGGCGATACCCTTCCAGCAATGTATTGCCAGTATCCAACGTATATTGCGCACCGAAACGGAAAAACGGATACTTAAATAGATTCGCCAATACAATAATCAACGCCAACTGCCAACCATAAATTGCACCAGATTGAGTTGATGCAATAAGATGCGAGCCACCTACTGCCGCTGATGCCATTAAAATGCCAGGGCCAAGTGCGCGTAATTTCGAATTCCAAGTCGAGTGTTCATGATCGGGGGATGTGGCATTTTGCATAACTGCTCCTTAGTATTTCATCAAATGGCAAACATGATGATGTTGAGAGATATTCGCCAATTTATGTAAAATAAAATATTTGTCTATAAAAAAATAAAAAAACAATATTAAATAAAATAAAAAGATGTTAAACCACCAAACAACTTTTTTCTGATTTTATTTAATACTCAATGAATTAGCAAATAAAATTTAACAAATTGATAACCAACAGTTATGGTAAAAACAAAATAAAGTGCTAAAAATAAAGCAATAATCTATTGGTTTATTTTGCAATTAAGATAAGATATTAGATAGAAATATGTTTAAAATCGCCTTTAAGCAGACGAAATAAATTAGTGATAAAATACAAAAGTGCGGTTAAAACCGCACTTTTATTGTTTTAGTCCAACAAACCAATCTGTTGTATGATAAAGAAAAGCGAAAATCCAACCAAATAAAGCAATCCAATTACCGATAACCAATACAGCCAGCCTGTAACACGATGTTCACCCGTTCGCACTAAGGTAAAATTTAGGCTTGCATAAACTGGTGCGAATACAAAGGACATAATCATCGCAAATTTTAACATTGGTCCCAGTGCATTTTTGAAGAAAAAAACCAAAATTAATGCTGCAATCACATTTAAAATAATCACTGAATTCACATAAGTTGGGCGGCTCTGTTTTTTCCTTAACATAATTCGAATGCTTTCTAGAGTGCCACGGGAATACCCATCAATGACAGCCAGCGTGGTTCCAAAAATACACATAAATGCAATAAAAGCAATCAAAATGCGAGCCCACTCGCCAATGGTAACAACATACATATTAATTAATTGCCCAACATATTGCGCACCTGCAATTTGTACTGTTTCGCCCGCACCATACTGTACTAATGCGCCTAATGCGAGAAAAATAAGAGCTAAAAGTGCGGTTGTTATATAACCAACGTTAAAATCTAACATTCCCTCACGATAAGACACAGGCATTAAACGTCGTTTAGCTGCCACCCACATAGAATTAAATACCGTAATATCCATTGGCGCTGGCATCCATCCCATAAGTGCAACAATAAAACCTAATGCCCCCATATTCCAAGGGCTTGGACCAATATAATCCGCAGAAGCCACAGCACCGCGACTCAATGCAATAACAACGGCAATCACTGTCGCAATCGTTAATGTCAACATAATAACTTTGGAGATACTATCAAGAACACGGTATTTGCCAAACACGAGGATCAAGGTGCTAATTATCATCACACAGACCGTCAAAACAGGAATATCCGCATTGAAAGGCAACAGAAACCCCATAATCACCGCACATAACAACGATATTGCCGCAATATTCACTACGCTCATAATCACATTCGTGATCAAAAAGGCCCAAATATAGACTTTACCTTTTTTCATATAGCCATCAAGTAGTGTTTCCCCCGTTTCTAACGTATATTGCGTACCAAAACGAAAAAAGGGATATTTAAGAAAATTCGCAAGTACAATAATCAGTGCAAGCTGCCAGCCATAAATTGCTCCAGCTTGCGTAGAAGCTATAAGATGTGAACCGCCAATTGCGGCAGATGCCATTAAAATACCGGGTCCAAATGCCTTGATGCGGTAACGTAGAGCAGAATAAGAAGCTACGTCATTGAGTTCCTTCGTCATAGAATATCCTAATATCGTCAGTTTAAAATTGTATATTATTATTTACATCTCATTTCCATATAGGATACAAAATTCTACCGACTAGCATAGGAATATTCAATATCATATTAAACTTTTTTAATCCAAAAACAATAATGTAATGTTTTATTTACACGCCTTGTGCAACCCCAATATTAGCCATAACACAATTAATAATAATCCCATCGCTGCAAACGGCACCCAATGCCATGGCGCATGCTGCCATACTGCCAGTAAATAATCACCACCAAAACTGGCGCCAAGGTAATAACAAGAAAGGTAAAGTGCACTGGCAAGTGCACGCGCATTTTTAGCACTCTTGCCAACCCACGCACTGGCAAGTGCATGAGTAAAGAAAAAGCCAACAGCACAAATCAATAAACCGAATACCATCAACCACAGCGACGAACTTGCCAAAAAACCAATGCCACACATCAAAATAACCCAACCAATCAGCATACCGCGTGGTGCATTAAAACGACGGCTAAAACGCCCCGCCATTGACGCAGCAAACGTCCCTGAAAGATAGCACAAAAAGAGCATCGACACCTGAGAGGTACTTAAATGCCATGGGCTATTTTGTAGCCGCAACCCCACTACGGAATAAAGATTAATGAACATACCAAAACAAATGCCACTAATAATAAACGTCCGCCACAGCAATGGGTTTTTAATATGCCCACATAAATTGGCAAAAATAGTCCTCACACCTAAGGCTTGGGGGGAAAAATGCTGCTCTCGTGGAAGATAAAGTGCGGTCAATAATGCTCCGATGAGCGTGATCACGCCTGTAAACACCATCGGTGCATGTATATCAAACCACTGCGCCAAAAAGCCGCCAATCAACCGTCCTGAAATCCCCCCAATGGAATTCGCTGCGATATAAATCCCCACCGCCGCAACCACTGCGTTGGCTTCAAATTCTTCACTAATATACGCCACCGCCACAGCAGGCAGCCCTGCCAACGCCACGCCTTGCAAAAAGCGCAACACAATCCACAGGTAGGTAGAATGGCTAAAGATCAGTGAAAATGTAAAAAGTGCGGTCAAACTGAGGCTGATGATCATGACCAAACGACGTCCATAGCGATCCGCCAAAATCGCCCATGGAATCAAACACAAACTCATGCCCAACGATGCGGAGGCAAAAATCCAGTTTGCCACCTGAATACCTATTTGATAACGCTCAGCAAACATCGATAACAAGGGTTGCACCGTGTAAAGGTTACAGAACACCAAAAACGATGAAAGCGATAAAAGTGCGGTCGCTCGCCAATAGGCTTGGGTTTTAACGTGAATCATAGCATATGCCATTAACATTTTTTTCACATCATAACGGATAAAAAACCACCTATCCATCTCTAACATCACAAAGTTCGCCTAAGATCACAAAATCAATCCCATACCACATGCCAAACCGCACTTTTCACTTTATTTTTCGGGCATTTCGTTTTAGTCTATGCGCTTAATAATTGAGGTGAAATGTATGCTACTGAGCATTTTATACATCATTGGGATAACCGCAGAAGCCATAACAGGCGCACTGGCGGCGGGGCGTGAGAAAATGGATCTCTTTGGCGTCATTATTATCGCCTCGATGACCGCCATTGGTGGAGGCTCGATTCGGGATATGCTGCTTGGGCACTATCCGCTTGGCTGGGTGGCCCATCCACATTATATTCTCATCGTGGCTGGAGCTGCGGTGGCAACTGTGTTCACCGCACCACTGATGCGCTATTTTCGCACCGTCTTTTTAGTGCTGGATGCACTTGGGCTTATCGTCTTTTCTATCATCGGTGCGCAAGTGGCACTTAGCATGGGGCACGGCTTTATCATTGCCTCTGTGGCCGCCGTCATTACTGGGGCATTTGGTGGTGTGCTGCGTGATTTGTTGTGCAACCGCATTCCGCTCGTCTTTCAAAAAGAACTCTATGCCAGCATTGCGATGCTCTCTGCCGCCATTTATTGGGGGCTACCGCACTTTGGTGTACCACACGATTTGGTGGTCATCATCACACTGCTAGCAGGGTTTGGGTTGCGTTTACTGGCAATTTATTTTCGCTTATCGCTGCCCGTATTCGACTATCAAGAAGAGCCTATTCACAGCGAGCCATTATTAAAAAAATGGCGCAAAAATCGCAAAAAATGACCACACGTTACTTTAGCGTGCTACCACCTCAAAGGTCAAAACATAAAGTGCGGTTTCATTGGGGTAAATGTCGCTAATCACCGATTTTAACTGGTCAAGCGTCATATTTTCTTGTTTGGCATGCTCATCATTGATCGCATCAAAGCTAATCGGTGTTACACTTAAAATGCGAATTTTGGCAAACCAACGCCCTGCTTCAAACGTGCGAACATCCACTAGGGTGTTCGGAATATAGTCTTTTTCATCACGGTTGCGAATAGTGATGGTTTTGCGTCCCGCGAGAATATCGCGCTCAAAACGCGCAAAAAAGGTGATTTGGCTTGGATCAAATGCCATAAAAAACTCCTTGCTTAATGAGATGAATTTATTTCACACTATTTGCCTAACGTAGTAAACTGTTTATCTTAACGCGTTTTGAAAAATCATACAGGTACACTATGCAATATTTAATCGCTCCGTCTATTTTATCAGCAGATTTAGCGCGTCTTGGTGATGATGTCGCCGAGGTTTTGCGTGCGGGCGCCGATGTGATTCACTTTGATGTAATGGACAATCACTACGTGCCGAATTTAACCTTTGGACCACAAGTGTGCAAAGCGTTGCGTGATTATGGCATCACCGCACCCATTGATGTGCATTTGATGGTTAAGCCCGTCGATCGCCTCATTCCTGATTTTGCCAAGGCGGGGGCGAATTACATTACGTTCCACCCTGAGGCAAGCGAACATATCGACCGCACTTTGCAATTAATTCGTGATTGTGGCTGCAAAGCAGGACTAGTGTTTAACCCTGCCACACCGCTGAGTTATCTTGATTATGTGATGGATAAACTCGATGTCATTTTGCTGATGTCGGTCAACCCCGGTTTCGGCGGGCAGTCATTTATTCCAAGCACATTGGAAAAACTCCAGCAGGTGCGTAAACGCATTGATGCCAGTGGCTTTGACATCCGCCTTGAAGTGGACGGTGGCGTAAAAGTGGCGAATATTGCTGAAATCGCACAAGCGGGTGCTGATATGTTTGTGGCAGGCTCTGCCATTTTCGAGCAAGATGATTATAAATCCGTGATTGACGCCATGCGTGCCAATCTCGCACAAGTGAAAAAATAATAGAGAGTATTATGAGTCAATTTAAACTGATTGGATTTGATTTAGACGGCACATTGGTTAACAGCTTACCTGACTTAGCCTTATCGGTTAACCAAGCCCTCGCCGAGCACAACTTACCACAAGCACCAGAAGAGCTTGTTCTCACATGGATTGGTAACGGTGCAGATGTGCTAATTAGCCGTGCCATCGCATGGACAAACGCAGACCTGGACCAAAGTGCGGTCGCCAACATTAAAGCACGCTTTGGGCATTATTATGGGGAAAATATCTGTAATAAAAGCCGCCTTTATCCCCACGTGAAAGAAACACTGGAAACGTTAAAAGCACGGGGCTACACCTTGGCAGTAGTCACCAATAAGCCCACTCGCCACGTTGTGCCTGTGTTAAACGCCTTTGGCATTGACGACCTTTTTAGCGAAACCTTAGGCGGGCAATCTCTCCCGAGCATCAAGCCACACCCTGCACCGCTCTTTTATTTATGCGGCAAATTCGGCATATTCCCAAAACAACTGCTATTTGTGGGCGACTCGCGCAATGATATTTTGGCGGCGAATAATGCAGGTTGCCCCGTTGTCGGCTTGACCTACGGCTATAATTACAACATTCCCATTAGTGAATCCAAGCCTGACTGGGTATGCGACGATTTCGCTCAACTACTGGATATAGCAAAATAAATTTAAGGATACATTATGAGCAAACCTATTGTCTTTTCTGGCGTTCAACCCTCAGGTGAATTAACCATTGGAAACTATCTCGGCGCACTGCGCCAATGGGCGAATTTGCAAGACGACTATGACTGTCTATTTTGCATCGTGGATTTGCACGCCATCACTGTGCGACAAGATCCTGCCACGCTGCGCAAAGCCACGCTTGACACGCTTGCACTCTATCTTGCTTGTGGTATTGACCCTGAAAAAAGTACCATTTTTATTCAATCCCATGTGCCAGAACACACCCAACTGGCGTGGGTGCTCAACTGCTACACCTATTTTGGCGAAATGAACCGCATGACGCAGTTCAAGGACAAATCCGCCCGTTACGAAGAAAATGTTAACGTTGGTTTGTTCACCTATCCTGTGCTCATGGCGGCTGATATTTTACTGTATCAAGCCAATCTTGTGCCAGTTGGCGACGATCAACGCCAACATCTTGAAATTTCACGCGATATTGGGCAACGTTTTAATGCACTGTATAACGATCTTTTCGCCATTCCTGAAGCCTTTATCCCGAAAGCAGGCGCACGTGTAATGTCGTTGCTGGATCCGACGAAAAAAATGTCAAAATCTGACGATAACCGCAACAACGTGATTGGGCTACTCGAAGATCCTAAAGCAGTGGCGAAAAAAATTAAGCGTGCGGTGACCGATTCCGATGAGCCGCCTGTGGTGAAATACGATGTTAAAAATAAAGCGGGGGTGTCCAATTTGTTGGATATTCTCTCGGGCGTAACGGGCAAATCTATCGCAGAACTTGAGGCGGAATTTGACGGCAAAATGTACGGACATATCAAAAGTGCGGTCGCCGATGAAGTCTCCAATATGCTCACCGAGCTACAAGCACGCTTCCACCACTTCCGCAACGACGAAGCATTACTTGAACGCATTATTCGTGAAGGGGCAGAAAAAGCTCGCAGCCGTGCGGCGAAAACCCTAAGTGCGGTTTATCACGCTGTTGGATTTGTGGCGGAAAAATAACCCATGCACTTCCCTGTTGACCTACATACGCACACTGTCGCCAGTACCCATGCGTACAGCACGTTGCTGGAATATGTTGCACAGGCTAAAAAGTGCGGTGTGCAACTCTTCGCGACCACCGATCACGGGCCGAGCACAGCGGATTCGCCTCACCCATGGCATTTTTCAAACCTTGGTATTATCCCTCGCATTATCGACGGCGTAGGCATTTTACGCGGCATTGAGGCAAATATTCTCAACAAACAAGGGGAGATTGACTGCGACGAAAAAATGCGGCGCAGCCTCGATATTATTCTGGCAGGATTACACGCCCCTGATATTGTTGCTGGTGATAAACTCGCCAACACCCATGCGTTGATCAATACGATTGAAAGTGGTTTAGTGGATATTATTACCCACCCTGGCAATCCACGCTTTCCTATTGAAATCGCGCCTGTGGTGCACGCCGCCAAGGCACACAATGTGGCTCTGGAAATTAACAATTCCTCACTGGTGCATTCACGCATTGGTAGTGCTCCCAACTGCCTTGCTATCGCAGAGTGTATTTTAGATGAAGGCGGGATGATTGCACTGGGCTCAGATTCTCATTTTGCCAGCTATCTCGGTGGTTTTGATCACGCTTGGGCAATGCTCTCGAGTATTGATTTTCCAGCTGATCGCATCATCAATCGAAGTGTGCGTGCGGTACTCGACTTTCTTGAAGCCCGTGGGCATAATCCTGTTGTGGAGTTGTCTCCCCTCAAATAAAAAGTGCGGTTTGAACCGCACTTTATCTGTTCGTTTAATATTAGGCTTTGCGTAACTGTACAGCGACCGCTTGCCCTGCAAGGGCTTTGGTGTCAACTGTCAACACAGTTGTATCACCATTTTGCTTCGCTTTCACACGCTCATTATTGGCAACTTCCCACGCGCCTTTCACGCCTACCGTGATTTGTGCTGCATTTTGTGTTGGATCGGCGAGCAATAATTGCAAACCTGCCGCAGTGTTATCACACAAGGCAATCGTAGCTTGCTCAAAGGCCAGATCAGCATAGTTACCTTTTTCCCACACCGCCCACGCTGTTATATTATCGTGTTTCACAACCTGTGCTTTCGCATCATTTTGTACAATCGTAAATGGGGTGTTTTTGGCGTGTTTTTCCGTGTCTGCCAAACTGGCTTGTGGCAGAATCACCCACGCAGCAGGGCTACCTTTTTTGTCGTGCAAAAAGTGCAGAGACGCCCATTGACGGCTCAGTTTATCTTCAGTGCCCGCCGATTTGCGTGCAGGATTGATTTCAATCCAAGAACCTGTGCGTTCTGCCACATGGGCTTTTACTGTCCCTGATTGTAAGAACACATAACCTGCTACACCGTCAAGATGCGCCCATTTTGGCGACTCAAGTGTGGTTTCTGACCGCACTTTCGTTCCATCAATCACCCATGTTTTATCTGATTTTTCACCAAGATTACGTCCTTCAACCACAGTAAGTGCTTGTTCAGCTTGAGTGCTCACATCACTAACCATTTCCAGCATACCGTTTGGCGAACCAAACCAGACTCGACGGGCATGCAAGCCATCTTTATCAGGGCCAATCAAGTCCATACCCGCAAAACTAAAGCCATTATAGGTTAATCCCCCCGTCCATAAATTATCAGGCGTTTCGTGTCCCCATTCGCCTGCGGCTTGGCGTTCAAGCGGATGCGTATCAACCGTTGTACCTACAGGTGCGGCGTAGTCTAACGTTGGCCAAAAGCCATTTTCAAATTGCCCCATATCATCAGGCAAATATAAATAACGCATACCTGATCCTGTGCGTGACGCCCACTCATTTTCTTGATTTCCGCACTCATACCATGCAATACGTTTACTGCACATGGCAATGGCCATTGACCACGATCCCGTGCGGTGTACTAAGCGATCCATTGAATTAAACATTTTCGGTGTTTTACTCGCTGGCACACTGACACCTTGTGCTAACGCATCACCCACTAACGCAAGATATGGAATGGCACCTTTGCTTGCCAGAGGGTCATAACTGTTGCGCTCAATCCAGCCTTTACAGATGCCTTTCCAGCGTTTTCCAATCGCCTCAGGTGCGCCTTGGGCGAGCTGTAAAATCGCTTTCATAATTGACGCACCGTGCATTGAAGCAGGCTCTGTTATGCGTGAAACCGACCGTCCACGTACGCAATCTAGCACTTGTCCGTCTACAATAACAGGAATAAATGCTTCATCAACCGTCCAATACACTTGTTCAAGCTGTTTTGCTGGCACATCAAAGGCAGAATGACTTACCAGACTAAATAACATGGCAAGCCCACTGATTAGCACATCGCCATATGACCCGGTATAAGGAATAGTATTATGTTGAATGAACGAACCATCTTGATAAAAACCATCGCCTTCGGTAACTAATTTCCACGTTTCAGGTAACCCTTCAAGTGCATGATAAACACGTTCAGGGTTTTGTGTGGCGAGGGCGGCGCAAATCACGGCGCGCGAAAGATCTAAACGGTTGGCACCAGTGGCCAATGTTTTATCGCCTTCTTTATGATCAGAGCCAGCCGCTTTCGTTGTGCGTAAATACCACGGATCTGGCACAAAGAAATTGATCCCAGCAGCGGCAGCTTGCAGCACATCGGTTGGTAATTTATCGTGCAATAAACACATCATATCCCCCACTGCACGTGAGGCACCACTTTCCCAATCCCACCAGTTACCGTATTCCTCTTGCCCTGGGTGATAACGCAATTTCAAGAAATCACGCAGTGCCGCAATAGCATCATTTAAGACCTCTTCATTTTGATAAAATTTTGAACCAGGTGTTGCCCAGCCCAATGCTAAATCAAGTGCAGCGCGGGCCGTTTTCGTGATGGCTGGTGATTTCTCTTCACTTAAATCAAACTCATTAAACACACTTGTGCGATCGGGTTCTCGAATTAAATCTGCTAGTGTTTTTTCCACTTTGCGATCTAAGCCTGCAATGGCTTTGGCAAAACGTTCATCGCCATCCTTGAGCAAATTGCGCCCCGTGATAATATCTCCCCAGCGAGTACAAAGTGCGTTATATTGCTCTGCATTCAGTTGCGGACGAGCGTTTGCTAGTGCATTAAACACCCCAGAAAAAGCGAACAATACCCCCGCTCCTGCCGTACCCGCCAAAAATGAACGACGATCTAACCCCATAGTAAACTCCCATTTTGATTTTTTAATAACACAAATTTATTTTTGTTATGTTAGTAAAACAATGTTTTAAATTCCATAGGGTTTACTTTATTTTGTGCGTACTGTCACATTTCATCAAAGAAAAAGTGCGGTCAACTTTCTGCCGACCGCACTTTCTATTGTGGAGAGATATTAGGCTTTTTTAGCCCAGAGCTTGGTCATCAACAATATCGCTGCGCCACAGAGAATGCCGAAAATAAGGGTGGCAATAATGTTTAAAAATCCGCTATCTAGCGCATATCGTGCGAAAAAATGGTGCAAAATATCAAGATTATGCACAATGATCCCGCCACCAACCAAAAACATTGCTAATGTGCCTGCCACGCTCAACGCCCGCATGAAATAAGGCATTATTTGGATAAGCCCACGCCCAACGGCTCGGCTGACCGCACTTTGCTTTCGCATCAGCCACAATCCAATATCATCAAGTTTAACAATAATACCAACTAAACCATACACAAACACCGTCATTCCCAACGCAATCAATGCCAATACCAATGTTTGCGTCAGCAAGGTGTACTCGCTTACCATGCCCAATGCTATCGTTACAATTTCCGCTGAGAGAATAAAATCAGTGCGAATTGCACCTTTGATTTTGACTTTTTCCTGCTCAGGCGTAAGGGCTATGGCATGACTTTCATCGTCTTGTGCTGTTTTTTTCGGTTTGTGTGCGATTTTCTCTACGCCCTCAAAACACAAATATGCCCCGCCCACCATTAAAAGATAAGGGATCGCACTGGGCAAAAAATAAGAAATCAATAACGCTAACGGGACTAAAATGACCTTATTGAGCAATGAGCCTTTTGCCACTGCCCATACCACAGGTAGCTCACGTTCTGCATTCACACCTGTGACTTGATTGGCATTCAACGCAAGATCATCGCCCACCACGCCAACGGTTTTTTTCGCAGCGACTTTCGTCATCAACGCCACATCATCCAGCACTGCGGTAATGTCATCTAACAGCGTTAAAAGTGATGCAAACGCCATAATCTCTCCTATTAATTGTGATTTTTCGCCAATGCTTTAAGCTGATAAAGTACTTCCAACGCCTGTTTTGGGCTGAGTTCATCAGGTTCTAACGCATCGAGTTGTGCTCTGATAACATCTGGAGCTTGCTCCAGTTGTAATGGTAATTGTGGCTGATTTTTCAGATCAGCGGCACGTTGTGCGTGCATTGGCTGTGACTCAAGTGCGGTCAATTTTTGTTGGGCAAGCGTTAACACCGTTTTAGGCACGCCAGCCAACGCCGCCACTGCTAAGCCATAACTTTTGCTTGCCGCACCTTCTTGCACGTTGTGCATAAAGGCTATGGTATTATCGTGTTCAAGGGCATCTAAATGCACATTGAACACCCCTTTAAATTGCTCAGGCAAGACCGTCAATTCAAAATAATGTGTAGCAAACAGTGTGAGCGACCGCACTTTTTGTGCAAGCCATTGTGCACAGGCCCATGCAAGTGCTAAGCCATCATAGGTTGATGTTCCACGCCCAATTTCATCAATTAAGACTAAACTGTGATCCGTTGCTTGGTGCAAAATGTTCGCCATTTCGGTCATTTCTACCATAAATGTGGAGCGTCCAGAAGCAAGATCATCTGATGCACCAATACGCGTAAAAATGCGATCAATCGTACCAATCACCGCACGTGTGGCAGGCACAAAACTCCCGATATGGGCTAATAACACAATCAACGCCGTTTGACGCATATAGGTGCTTTTTCCCCCCATATTCGGGCCTGTTACAATCAAAAAATGACGATGTTCATCCAATGATAACGGGTTGGCAATAAACGGTGCCGTCATTACCTGCTCCACCACAGGATGACGCCCTTGCTCAATATGTACAATACGCTGATCGCTAAAGTGCGGTGCACTGTAATCCAATGTTTGTGCACGCTCAGCAAGATTGGAGAGGACATCTAGCCATGCCAGCTGTGCCGCACATTGCTGCAAGGCACTTAAGTGCGGTAAAAGCTGGTCAAATAGTTCCTCATAGAGTCGTTTTTCTAACGCTAACGCAGCCCCTTTCGCTTTCAACACTTTATCTTCGTAAGTTTTTAATTCAGGGATAATATAACGTTCCGCATTTTTCAAGGTTTGGCGACGCACATAATGCATGGGTGCACGTTGTGCTTGGCTGCGGCTTAATTGGATAAAGTAGCCATGCACGGCATTGTAGCCAATTTTAAGGCTATCAAGCCCCGTGCTTTCCCGCTCACGCACCTCTAACGCTTGCAAAAATTGCGTAGCCCCCGCACTTAAGGCACGCCATTCGTCCAGCTCTGCGTTAAACCCTTCGGCAATCACACCGCCATCACGAATTAATAATGGTGGCGTTTCCACCACTGCTCGCTGCAAGAGATCAAAAAGTGCGGTAAAATCCTCGATCTTCGCGGAAATCGCTTGTAATACAGGTTTATTGTCATTATCTAACAGGCGTTTAATTTCAGGCAGTTGTCCAAGTGCGGTGCGCAAGCGTGTGAAATCGCGGGGGCGAGCTGAACGCAACGCAAGACGTGCTAAAATACGTTCCATATCCCCCACATCACGCAATACCGTCTGCAACGGCATCACCAGCTCTTCTGCCAATAAGGCTTTTATCACATTTTGCCGTTTTAATAACTGCTGACGATCACGAATCGGGTGATGCAACCAACGCTTTAATAAACGGCTGCCCATCGGGGTAATGCAGTGATCCAACACCCACGCCAGCGTGTATTCGCTTCCCCCACCTAAATTTTGCGTTAATTCTAAATTACGTCGGGTTGCCACATCAAGCTCAATATAATCGCTTGATTTAATTAATGAAATGGATTGAATATGCAAAAGTGCGGTGCGTTGTGTTTCTTGTGCATAGTGTAGCAAACACCCAGCAGCACACAAACCGCACTTTGCATGTTGCACGCCAAATGCACTGAGATCTTGTGTACCAAACTGACGCGTTAAGCGATCGATGGCTGTTTGATAGTCAAACTCCCATTCGCTACGCCGACGTAATCCTGAATAAGGCTCAAGCAATGCCATATCGTCAAAGGTTTCAGGATAAAGTAATTCCGCTACATTAAGCCGTTGCAGCTCAGATTTAATGCTGGCTTTATCGCTATGCTCGCTGATTTGAAAACGCCCAGATGCCATATCTAACGTGGCAAGTGCGTACTGATTTTTATGTGCGAAAAATGCCGCAATGAGATTATCTTGCCGCTCTGGTAATAGTGCTTCATCACTGATCGTGCCAGGTGTAACAATGCGCACAACTTGCCGCTCAACAGGGCCTTTGGTCGTTGCAGGATCACCAATTTGTTCACAAATGGCAACCGATTCCCCCAAATTGACTAACTTCGCAAGATAGCCCTCAACAGCATGATATGGCACGCCTGCCATGGGAATAGGCTGCCCAGCTGATTGTCCCCGCTTAGTGAGAGAAATATCAATCAGTTGAGAAACCTTTTTCGCATCATCATAAAAAAGTTCATAAAAGTCGCCCATACGATAAAACAGCAAAACGTCAGGATTTTGCGCTTTAATCCGTAAATATTGCTGCATCATAGGCGTGTGTTGACTTAAATCGTCTTTTGACATGCGCGCACCTTCAGTGATTAAAAATGAAATAATACTAGGATATTGCCCCACAATCTAGCATCGCAATTTGGAATCAAGCTCACAAAATAAAAAAAAGATCATTTTAGCTCTTGATACTGTATAACTATACAGTATAATAGAACCATTAATGTTACACTGAAAAACGTGGGTATCGAGGATAAGATGGACGAGAACAAACAAAAGGCACTTGAAGCCGCATTAGGTCAAATTGAAAAGCAATTTGGAAAAGGCGCAATTATGCTCTTGGGCGATAACAAAACCTTAGACGTAGAAGCCATTTCAACAGGCTCATTAGGATTAGATTTAGCATTAGGCATCGGCGGTCTTCCGATGGGGCGTATCGTCGAAATTTATGGCCCTGAGTCATCAGGAAAAACGACACTGACCCTTTCCGTGATTGCCGAGGCACAAAAAGCAGGAAAAACGTGCGCATTTATTGATGCCGAACACGCACTCGATCCTATTTATGCCGCTAAACTTGGCGTAGATGTTACCGCACTTTTAGTGTCTCAGCCTGACAATGGCGAACAAGCACTGGAAATTTGTGATGCGTTGGTGCGATCAGGTGCGGTGGATGTTGTCATTGTTGACTCGGTGGCCGCACTTACACCAAAAGCAGAAATTGAAGGCGATATGGGCGATTCCCATATGGGGCTACAAGCACGTTTAATGTCTCAAGCACTGCGTAAACTGACAGGTAACATCAAAAATGCAAATTGTTTAGTGGTATTCATTAACCAAATTCGTATGAAAATCGGCATGATGTTCGGTAATCCTGAAACAACAACAGGTGGTAATGCACTGAAATTCTATGCGTCGGTGCGTTTAGACATTCGTCGCACAGGTGCCGTGAAAGAGGGAGATAATGTCATTGGTAATGAAACACGCGTGAAAGTTGTCAAAAATAAAGTCGCCGCTCCATTCCGCCAAGCTGAATTTCAAATTATGTATGGTGAAGGGATTTCACGCGAAGGTGAATTACTTGAGCTGGCAGTCAAACATAAAATCGCCAAAAAATCAGGTGCATGGTATTCTTATAACAATGAAAAAATTGGGCAAGGTAAAGCCAACTCAATTAAGTTTTTGAAAGAAAATCCTACCATTGCTGCAGATATGGAACAAAAACTCCGTCAAGACATGCTTGAAAATCCACAAAAAGCGCTGACAGCAACGGTTGAGCCTGACAATAATGATACCGTTGATGATTTTATGGAAGACTAGATAACATAAAGTGCGGTCAAACCGCACTTTACTACTAACCCACTATGGATAAAACTGCTTTACATTACGCCGTTGGATTGCTTGCACACCGTGATTATTCTGCATTAGAGATACAGCAAAAAATGCAGCAAAAAGCCATTGACGAACACACTATTGCCGAAGTAATGAGCTATTGTCAGCAACGTGGTTGGCAATCTAATGAACGCTTTTGTGATAGTTTTATCCGTTCTCGTGTTCAGCGTGGCTACGGACCATTACGCATTCAACAAGAATTAAAACAAAAAGGCATCGAAAGTGCCCTAATCACAGAACGTTTTGCATCATTAAACCTTGATTGGTTTGCACTAGCCGAAACCGTTTTTAAGAAAAAATTCACGCATTTTGACGGTAAGCTCAACACACAACAAAAAGCATGGCGATTTATGACCAATCGCGGTTTTTTAGCGGATCACTTCTCATATTTGATTCGCCAGTCATACGATGAGTAGCTGCGTTATGTAAAGAATCCAAGTTTACTTGCGATCTCTTCTCATTTATGGCTTAATGCTGATTTAATCAACATATCGTAGAGAAAACGAACGATTACATACGCTATGATTCGCGTTGAAAAATACAATTTTTCGCATTTTGATGATCTCGTGAGTTATCAACTGCCTCCAGAACAAGCACAATATACCCTACAACCCTGGCAGTGGTTTGAAGGGCAGACATTGTTGCTTGAAATTGGCATGACCGCAGTTTCTATTTTGAAAGATGACAAAGCTGTTGGTTTTTTTATTTTAGATCGTAGCCACCACAAATTGGCTTATACTGAAAATAATCAAGCAATTTTATTACGTTCCTTTTCCATCAATCCTGATTTTCAGGGGCAAGGCATTGCGTTGGAATCACTTCGTCCAGAACGAATTGATCCCATCATCTACAATCTTTCTCCGCAGTATAATGAAATCGTACTGGCAGTCAATCCGCTAAACCGATCCGCCTACCAACTCTATTGTAAAGCAGGTTTTCAAGCCGTAGGGCGCATTATTATCAAACGCAAACGCAGTAATTCCGTTCTCAGCCGACGCATCCGCTAATGCACCGCACTTTGTGCCAGCATCTCCTCTAATGCTTCTTGACTTTGCAACCACTGATTTTCTGTTTCTTCGAGTGATTTTTTGACCGTCACTTGTTGGCTTAAAAGTGCGGTCAGCTGGGTCTTGTTCTCATCTTGATAAAGTGCGGTATCGGTTAACTGATGCTCAATTTCAGCCAGTTGCTGTTGTAATTCACTTAATCTATCCTCTAGCTGTGCTAACTGTTTGCGTAGCGGCGCAGTTTGCTGGCGTAATTGTGCCTCGAGCCGTTTTTGTGCCTTTCGATTCACACTATTTTCTTTTGGCTCTGGCGCGTTCTGCTCTGACGTATTATCACTCTCAAGATTGATGTCGCTCAACCATTTTTGATAATCAGCGATGTCGCCATTAAACGGCTCGACACACCCTTTATGCACCAAATAAAAATCATCTACTGTGTTGCGTAACAAGTGACGATCATGGGAAACCACTACCAGAGAGCCTTGATAATCAACGAGTGCTTCCGTTAATGCTTGACGCATATCCAAATCCAGATGGTTAGTTGGCTCATCCAGTAATAATAAATTGGGACGTTGCCATACAATCAATGCCAACACCAGCCTGGCTTTTTCGCCACCTGAGAATTCACGCACTGCTTGCTTCACTTTATCACCATGGAACGCAAAACCACCCAAATAATCACGCAGTTCTTGCTCCGTTTTATCTTGCGCAAGCTGGGTTAAGTGCCAAAGGGCACTTTCATCGGCACGTAATGTGTCAAGTTGATGTTGGGCAAAATAGCCTAGTTTCACCCCTTTCGCTAACCCCACCGTTCCCGAAAGTGCGGTCAACTCGCCAGCTAATAGCTTGATCAAGGTGGATTTTCCTGCACCATTACGCCCCAATAAACCAATGCGAGAACCTGGCACAAGGTTTAATTTGACCGAATTTAAAATGGTTTTATCGCCATACCCTGCATTCACTTTTTCAAGGGTGATGATCGGGTTTGGTAATGCCAGTGGCGGGCGAAAAGCAAACCGAAATGGATTGTCCACATAAGCAGGCGCAATTAACTCCATTTTTTCCAAGGCTTTCACACGACTTTGTGCCTGTTTTGCTTTTGATGCTTTGGCTTTAAAACGATCAATATAGTGCTGAAGATGAGCCACTTTTTGCTGTTGTTGGCGATACAGTGCTTGCTGTTGCGCCAATTTAGCCGCGCGCTGAAGTTCAAATGAGGAATAATCACCTGTATATTCAAAGAGTTTTTGTTGTTCGATATGGATAATTTTATTCACTATCGGATCGAGAAAATCTCTGTCATGGGAAATGATCACTAACGTGCCTGTATAGCGGCTCAGCCAGCGTTCAAGCCAAATCACGGCATCCAAATCCAAGTGGTTCGTCGGTTCATCTAAAAGTAGCAGATCACTGCGACACAGTAATGCTTGCGCTAAATTCAGGCGCATTCGCCAACCACCGGAGAACGATTTAACCGCACTTTGCAATTGTGCAGTCTCAAAGCCCAAACCGTGTAATAATGTCGCAGCACGTGCTTGAATTGTCCAAGCATCAATCTGATCGAGTTTATCGTGCAAAAGTGCAATTTGCTCTCCGTCATTGTCCACATTGGCTTGAGCAAGAGCCTCTGTCAACGCAGTATATTCTCGATCGCCTTGAATCACATAGTCTAGTGCACTGATCGCCAACGCTGGGGTTTCTTGATTTACCCACGCCAATGCCCACTGGCTGGGGAGCTGCATATCGCCATTTTCAGGGCTAATCTCCCCTTTCAATAACGCAAATAAGGTGGACTTACCACAGCCATTTTTCCCAACCAATCCAACTTTTTGTCCTGGATTAATGGTTGCGCTGGCATTTTCCAATAACGTATTTACACCGCGCTTTAATGTTAAATTCTGAAAAGCAATCATTGCTCGCTCTTAATTAACCAAAAACGCCATAATATCACGAAACGAGACGATAAGAAAAAGCCTAGCGGTGCTAGGCTTAGCATAAATAGGGTTATGATTGTTTCAGCCGTTTAAGCAACAAGGTTGCACAGAAAAAGCCCAGTAAACTAAACGACGACATAATATAAAAGACTTTGTCGTAACCGCTAATACCTGGATATGTATCAAGCATATAGCCGTAAAGTGCATAGCCAAACATTGATGGCATATAACCGATCAGACAGCCCAGTGCCATTGAAGAGCCCGCATATTCTCTTGGTACTCCGATTTCTTCCATCGGTGCAAAAAATACGGCCCGCTGGGTGAAAATAATCGCACCAAAACCAAGTGTCGCTGCCATGCCTAAATAAACATTCATACTGCTATGGGGTAATTGAATAAAGAGGAGCATGCCAATAAAAGCCACTAAAAACGCCATACGCAAGTATTTTAAAGGTGAATGGAAGATTTTATCGGATAAAAAGCCACCAACAGGGCCACCCACCATTTTTAAGCCATATTGATTGATAATGCCGTATGCACCAACCAAGGCAACAGGCAAGCCATAAATATCTTTTAAAAACGGAATAAAGTATGTTAATCCTGTATAAGTAGAATAAACGAAGAAAATGACAAAAGCAGCCAGCCATGTATTCACGTCTTTGATGACATACAAGATGCCAGAAAACACTTGTGCATTCGCTGCATTACCTTCAACGTGTAATTTATCGTCATCATCGACTAAGAAATAGGTGATTACACCAACAAGTGCGGTCATAATGGTGTAGTAAATAAGCCCAGCTTGCATACCAATTTTCCCTTCACCAAACCAGACAAATACTGCTAACGCACCAAATGCCACAATCACATCAACTACACCGCGACCCGCTTCTAAAAAGCCAAATAATCGCCCTTGCTCTTCTTTTGTGCCTAATAATCGTACCGCTTTAAGCAAAACAGGCCAATAGACAACCTCACCAAAAAAGGCTAAACCACCAAAGGCAATAAGATACCCCATAAAATCGGGCAACGTCGTTAAATAAGCCCCGCACAATGCAACGCCAAGCAATCCCGCTGGTAATAAATATTTTTTAGAATAGCGATCTGCCATATACATCGAAAAGAAGTAACCAATGGTTTGCACTATCGCATACACCGTAAATCCCAAACCAATTTGGGTATTGGTTAGCCCCCAATCCTGCTGCATCGGCACATAAAATACATCTTTAATACTGGATAATTTATAAACTGTTCCTCCGCCTAACACTAAAAAGCCCAGTTGAACCCATTTATTGGTAAAAAGTCCTTCCCGTATAGTCATACGATTTCTCCCTTAACATGCACAATATTTTTGCTTCAATTTATTTAATGCACCTATTGAAATGTGTAATGCGTTGATTTGCGCTTGCGTTAATGTGTCCAGTGCCTCCTGTGATATAGTGTGTGGATAATAATAGTCCAGTGGTTTGATAAAATCGGGGGAAAATGGTGGTGGTTTTATTTCAAATGCACCGTCTAAATGCCTTACGCCCCCAGTGCCAATAGGGCGTGCAAATTTCGCACAATATGGATAACAGTTTTCAATATTAATGCGTGTAACAGGTGAGTGATCTACTAATAATTTAAAGCACGTATCAATATCAATACTGCCTTTACCAATCGGCACGCCACACACAACTGGAATATCATCGTGCAGGGTAATAATATGATCTTTAAAATGCGTTGAATATGTATAAGGTGCAAGTGCGGTTACCGCCGCAACAGGATCTTCCCACGCCATCATTGAATTGCCAATATCACAATGCGCACCTACCCAAATACTATTTACCGCTTTAATAATATTGATGATTTCATCCGATGTTTCATGTTCATGATTTTCAAGTGCTAATTTAATGCGATATTTTTTTAAATAAGGGACAATTTCTTTTAACTGTGCTGGTGCAAGAGCCATTCTTTCAGGATTAAAATTACCATTACTGACATAAGTTCTCACCACATCAGCACCTAATTCATTGGCAATTTTTAATCCTCGTAATAAACTCTCTTTATGACAAAAACGCGTATCGATTTCACAATATAAATTATAGCGTTCAAGTTTTTCTCTTATGCGATGTAAATAGGCTTTATCATCACTCTCTAAAACACCTAATTCAGGATGTAAATTCAAGTCTGGAATAATATTTAACTCAACACCATCTAGCCCTAATTCCCAAGCAGTATCAATAAATGAAAAAACATCCATTTTTCCATGTTGAAAAAGCAAATGGCAAGATTCCGTCTCAAGCCCAATTTTCATACTTATACCTCCTTAGATTTCTGGTTTCTAAGATGCAAATAGACAGTATGCTGTGAAATATTTAAGATTGTTGCGACGATTTTTACCGCCCCTTTTAATTCGAACAACCCTTGTGAATATAATCGGCTAATAATGACTTTATTTTTATTATTTGCTGTTATATCGGAACGAGTATGAATATCTTCTAATACCTTTGAAATAGTTTGAGTAAAGAGATCATCAATACTTTCCGCAAACTGTTCCTGTTCAATAGCCTGCTCAACCATTGGCTTAGAGCTTTGATTAGGCGTTAATAAAAATGACATAAATTGGTTCAACGATGTATCAAGATTTAAATTGACACATAACAGCCCAATAACACGTTCATTTTCCCCAATAATAGCCTGTGTAATTGAGCGCATTTTTTGCCCCGATTTGGTATGGGTAAAATAAGACTCGGTCACAAAAACATGTTCCTCATTCATTTTTTTCAACATTTGCAATGCCGTATTTGTAATCGGTGAGCCAATTCGCCGCCCCGTTAAGTGCGGATTAACAATGTTAATGACGGAATGGTGTAAATCATCTAAAGAATGCAAAACTGCTTCACACTGCTCGCCTAAAAAATTTTTGAGCATCGCTAACACTGGCTCATATGATTGCAAAATGAGCTTATCTACCCGTGTTAATGGGGTTTTTAAGATAGGAAAATCGATAGAATTAGGTGAAGTCATACTAAAAAATAATCACATCAATGAATTTGACTCAATTATTTTTTATATGAATAGCTATGTAAATAAAATTTTTTTGATTATGTGATAAAGATCTAACATTTTTTTGAGTATGTTAGATCAACACTTAGCATACTTAAGCGACTATAAATCAATCCTCTTCATCAAAAAACTCACCATCACTACCATATTCATCCTCATCGGCATTCGGATCTTCAAAATACGTCCCCCAACCATCGTAGTGCCCATGATGTTTAGCAATCAACGGCAATAGTTGGGCTTGTTGCACGTCGATCAGCTCCGCATTGAGTTCTATTTCGCTGATAATATCAAAACAAAACAACACATTGCCTTGCTCATCTTCCATTTCTTCCGCCTCAGACACCTCAAAACCCGCTTTAAAGGCATCAACAGCAATTTTTTCGAGTTTGTCAAAATCCTCATGAGAAACATGATGTTCAATAATATAAAGTGCTCTCGGATCGCTGCCATCATTCAATAAATCGGTAATAATTTGGCGTGTTTCTTGCTGGCGTTGTTGCTCGTTCATAATACTCTCCTATTGCGTGAATGCTGTATTGTAAAGTGCGGTTCTCTTTTTCTCAATGTCTTTTCCCTTTTATGCAATGGCAAAAGTTTTCATTTTTATTGATCTAAATCACACTTTATGGGTAGAGATGAGCTGACACGTTTAACCTCCTCGTTTTATAATTTTTTTCAGTAAAATAATTCATAAACTTTTAGGAGAAAACAATGAAAAAAGCCATGCAAACGGCTGACATCAGCCCAGCACAAGCCGAAGTTAATCACTTGGTTGAAAAAGGTTTAGCAGCCTTAGAGCAATTTCGCACATTGAATCAAGAACAAGTGGATTACATTGTTGCCAAAGCCTCTGTCGCCGCCTTAGATCAACACGGCACACTTGCTATGCACGCAATGGAAGAAACTGGGCGGGGCGTGTTTGAAGACAAAGCCACCAAAAACCTGTTCGCCTGCGAATATGTGGTGAATAATATGCGCCATTTGAAAACGGTGGGCGTCATCAGTGAAGACGATGTTACTGGCATCACTGAAATTGCCGATCCCGTTGGGGTTATTTGCGGTGTTACACCAACGACTAACCCGACTTCTACCGCCATTTTTAAATCCTTAATCGCCCTTAAAACACGCAATCCCATCATTTTTGCCTTCCATCCATCAGCACAACAATCCTCCGCACATGCCGCACGCATTGTCTATGATGCCGCAGTGAAAGCGGGTGCGCCTGAAAACTGTATTCAATGGATTGAAACCCCATCTATGGAAGGCACTAACGCATTGATGAAACACCCTGGCATTGCCACCATTTTGGCAACTGGCGGAAATGCGATGGTGGAAGCAGCTTATTCTTGCGGCAAACCTGCCCTTGGCGTGGGGGCAGGTAACGTGCCTGCTTATGTGGAAAAATCTGCCAATATTCAACAAGCTGCACACGATATTGTGATGTCCAAATCCTTTGACAACGGTATGGTCTGCGCCAGTGAGCAAGCCGCCATCATTGACAAAGAAATTTATGACGACTTCATCGCAGAGCTGAAATCCTACGGTGTATATTTTGTTAATAAAAAAGAAAAAGCCTTGTTGGAGGAATTTATTTTTGGAGCAAAAGCGAATAGCCAAAACTGCGGTGGTGCAAAACTTAATCCAAATGTGGTAGGCAAATCCGCACATTGGATCGCCGAGCAAGCAGGATTTTCAGTCCCTAAAAAGACCAACATATTAGCCGCAGTCTGCGCAGAAGTCGGGCCAAAAGAGCCACTAACACGCGAAAAACTCTCGCCTGTGTTGGCCATTTTAAAAGCCAATAGCACCGAAGAAGGCTTGAAAATGGCTGAACAAATGGTGGAATTCCACGGACTTGGGCATTCGGCTGCCATTCATACCCAAGATGCAGAACTTGCCAAAAACTTTGGCAAATTAGTGAAAGCCATCCGTGTGATTTGGAACTCGCCATCCACCTTTGGAGGCATTGGAGATGTGTATAACTCGTTCTTGCCATCGTTGACACTCGGCTGCGGAACATACGGTAAAAACTCCGTCGGCAATAATGTAAGTGCGGTCAATCTTTTAAATATTAAACGTGTGGGCAGACGGAGAAATAATATGCAATGGTTTAAAGTGCCATCGAAAATCTACTTTGAGCGTGACTCAATTCAGTATTTAAAATCCATGAAAGGGGTAGAAAAAGCGGTTATCGTCACCGATCGTTCAATGGTCGATCTCGGTTTTGTGGAAAAAGTGGTCGCTCAATTAAACCTTCGCCGCAATAGTGTAACCTATCAATTATTTGCTGATGTTGAGCCTGATCCGAGCATTGAAACTGTACGCCGTGGCACCGAGCTATTACGCAGCTTCCGCCCTGATACCATTATTGCGCTCGGCGGCGGCTCCGTGATGGATGCAGCGAAAGTGATGTGGCTGTTCTACGAACAACCCGAAGTGGATTTCCGCGATTTAGTACAAAAATTTATGGATATTCGCAAACGTGCGTTTAAATTCCCTGAATTAGGTCGCAAAGCACGTTTTGTTGGCATTCCAACCACGTCGGGGACGGGTTCTGAGGTCACACCATTTGCGGTGATTACGGAAGGGGACAAAAAATATCCAATCGCTGACTACTCACTCACCCCAACCGTGGCGATCGTGGATTCCTCTTTCACGATGACTGTACCTGCGAAAGTCACCGCAGATACAGGGCTTGATGTATTAACCCACGCAACTGAGGCGTATGTATCAACGCTTGCCAACGACTTCACTGATGGCTTAGCACTGCAAGCCATTAAATTGGTGTTTGAATTCTTAGAACGGTCTGTGAAAAATGGTGCGTCAGATCCAGAAGCGCGTGAGCGCATGCATAATGCGTCCACCATTGCGGGTATGGCATTTGCTAATGCGTTTTTGGGCATGAACCATTCATTAGCACACAAAATCGGTGGGCATTTCCACACCCCACACGGGCGCACCAATGCGATTTTAATGCCGCACGTGATCCGTTATAACGGTACACGCCCTCAAAAAACGGCGACCTGGCCGAAATACAACTTCTACAAAGCGGATGTGAAATATCAAGATATCGCTAAAATGCTTGGCCTACCAGCCAGCACACCGGCGGAAGGGGTAGAATCGTTCGCTAAGGCCTGTACTGAACTGGCAGAGAAAGTCGGCATTGAGATGTCGTTTAAAGCACAAGGCATTGATGAAAAAACATGGCTTGATGCACGGCGTGATATTGCGCTGTTGGCATTTGAAGATCAATGCTCACCAGCTAACCCACGTTTGCCGTTAGTCGATGATATGGTAGAGATCTTAACTGATGCCTACTACGGCCCTGAAAAACGCCAGTAATCTATTGGCAAACAAAAACCGCACTTTAACGTGCGGTTTTTTTATTTTAGTGCCACCAACGCCAAAGCCCATAACCAAGTGCGGTACACGCAAGCCCCAAGCCTAAATGTATCGCCATCACGCCAAAGGCATTCAGCCATTTCTCACTGAGTAATTTTTCCAGCACTTCACCTGAGAATGACGAAAACGTGGTTAAGCTCCCTAAAAAGCCCGTAACAATAAAAACACGCCATTGCGCACTGATGTTGGGGTGCGTAAAAAATACGGCCATCATTATCCCAATGATAAAGCACCCAATGAGATTGGCAAGCAATGTTCCAACGGCAAATTGCTCGCCAAGTGGATTCAGCCACAACGAGAGCAACCAGCGGCACACCGCCCCAATGCTGGCACCCAACGCGATGAGCAACACCAGTTTCATTTTTCCTCCAAAGTGCGGTTATACCCCAAACAATGCACGCAAATAACTGGCGACAGACTCATTGCTGTTCGTGCCAATCTGCACCACCCCGCTCGCCTGCGCTTTCAGACGTGGGTCAGCGTTACCCATCATGCAACCACGCCCCACCGCTTGCAACATCGCCAAATCATTTAGCCCATCACCAAACGCAACACACTCTGCAAGGGTATAATCTCGCTGCGCCAAAAGTGCGGTCAAGGCCGCCGCTTTACTTACGCCTTTGTGCATAAACTCAACACAACGTGGGCCAGAGTGGGTAATACTCACAATGTCCCCAAATTGCGCTTGTACATGTTGCTCTATTGGCACAAGAAATTCAGGCTCACGCGCGATAAAAAAGACTTTTTCACAGGTGTGTAGTGAATGCGTTGCAAAATCAACCACATTATAGCCATAGCCTGAATCTGTAAAATAACGCTCAAATTCTGGTACGGCTTGGTTGATGTACCACTGCCCATCTTGATAGGTATTCATGACCACATTTTGGCGATCAAACGGCACTTGAAGCAACGCTTGTGCGACAGCATCTGGCAGAAAGTGCGCATCAAGCGAATTCCCTGAAATATCATGTGTTCGTGCACCGTTCGCGGTAATCATTACACCGCGTTGTAAGCCAATACGCTTAACAATGCCTGCCACATCAGGGTAACTGCGTCCAGTGGCAAGCACAATATCAACCCCTTGGCGTTCAAGGCGTTGCAACGTCTCAATGGTAAAATCACCCACAGAATGTTGGGCATTCAGTAGCGTGCCGTCCAAATCCGACACCACCGCGCGAAATGTGTTATTAAACGCCATAAATTCTCCTGTTATTGCTGTGTGATGATTTCCTGCACCAAGATCCACGGCGGCAACACCACCGCCCACAGCTCGTGATTTTCTGCATAAAAGCACTGCGCCTGTTCAGCGGTCACCGCATGGATTTTCCCTTGTTCAATCAATGCGGCGATGCTCGCACTGTCATCATTTAGCATCTGCTGCCCCAATGCGACCAAATCCAATTCTGGCGCAACATAAACCACTCGCCCACGGGCAAAATGCACCTGCAACTCGTGCCAGTGAATTTTGGCAATCTCTTGGTTAAGATCGAGCTCTTCTAATGAATCGTTTTGCATTAATCCTGCTCCGACCGCACTTTTGCATTGGCAATCGCCTCAGCAACACGCTCAGGTGCAACACCACCTTTTGCACAACGTTGTGCAAGGCATGAATCTAATGAAAGTGCGGTGTAAACGTCCTCACCTATCACATCGCTAAACTGCTGAAACTCCTGCACGCTCAATTCTTCCAATGCTTTGCCTTGACTGATAGCATACACCACTGCCTCACCCACGATGTGGTGTGAATCCCGAAACGGAATGCCTTTAGCAACCAAATAATCTGCCAATTCTGTGGCGTTGGAATAACCTTTAAGGGCAGCATCTTTCGTTTTTTCTACATTCACGTTAATATCATCCAGCACCAAAGCCGCCATATCCAAACATGCATGCCAGCTATCCAATGCGTCAAAAATCCCCTCTTTGTCTTCTTGCATATCTTTATTATATGCCAACGACAACCCTTTCATCGTGACCAACATACCTGTCAATGCGCCGACTACACGCCCTGTTTTACCACGAATCAACTCACAGGCATCAGGGTTTTTCTTTTGCGGCATTAATGATGAACCTGACGTTACACGGTCAGACAATTCCACAAAATTTGCCTCGCCGCTGTTAAAAATAATCAAATCTTCCGCAAAACGTGAAAGATGCACTTGACCGATGCTAGCAATGGAGAGCAATTCTAAAATATGGTCACGATCAGATACCGTATCCAAACTGTTGTTAGTAGCGCAAGCAAAGCCAAGATCACGGGCGAGCTGTTCACGGTCAACGGGATAGGCTGTACCCGCTAATGCACCGCAGCCTAACGGGCAAGTATTCATCCGTTGATAGGCATCACGCAGGCGAGAATAATCGCGATCCAGCATTTCAAAATACGCCAAACACCAATGCGCAAACGTGACGGGCTGCGCACGTTGCAGATGGGTATAACCTGGCATAACCGCACTTTGTGTTTTTTCGGCGGTGCTGACTAATTGGCGTTGCAATGCGCGGATCGCTTTTTGCAACGCTGTTACCTGCTGTTTGCACCACAACTTAATATCCAATGCGACTTGATCATTGCGTGAACGTCCTGTATGTAATTTTTTGCCTAAATCGCCCACGCGCTCAATCAGTTTGCTCTCCACCCAACTGTGAATATCTTCATGCTCATCTTGCAAAATGATCTCTGGATTTTCCGCTACAATACGGTGCAACTGCTCAAGTGCGGTTTGTAATTGCTGTTGCTCCTGTGCATTCAATACGCCCACATTCAACAAAGCCTTTGACCACCCAATTGAGCCTTCAATATCTTGCTCAGCGAGTCGGTAATCAAAACGCAGGGAATCATTAAACTGTTTAAAACGTACATCCGCTGCTTGAGTGAAACGCCCACCCCATAATGCCATAATCGTTATCCTCTTTTATTATTAATTTGCTTGAATCATTGTGCCAATTGGCTCACCCGCCAAAAGTGCGGTCAACTTGTCGCTATTTTTCCAGCTCGCGATGATAACAGGCTGCCCCAAATCATACGCCACCTGCCACGCAGCATTCACTTTCACCGCCATACCATCACGAATCACACCGTCTTGAATAAAGGCATCAATTTGTGTGCGCGTTAAATGTGGCATACATTGCCCTGTGCTATCCAGTACACCCTCAACATCGGATAAAAATACCAACTGCGCCTGCAATAATTTCGCCACACACACAGCCGCTTGATCAGCATTAATATTCATCAGCCGACCACGACTATCCATGCCAATAGAGCTGATTAACGGTAAAAATCCCGCATGGAGCAACGTGCGCAATAGTGTTGCATCATAAGGTTCAACCTGCCCAACATGCCCTAAATCCACATCAATTTGCACAGCGTGCGTCATATGCCCATCGCCCAAACATAGCCCAACTGCGTTGAGATGTTTCTGTAATGCCTGTGCAAGTAGCGTTTTGTTCGCCGTGCCCGCTAACGCTCCCACCACAGGGTTGATGTGATCCGATGGCGTTATACGCAAGCCGTGCTTTTTACGCACAGGCAAGTTGAGTTGTGCCATTAAATTGTCCACCACCACGCCGCCGCCATGTACGATGACCACATCGCGTCGTGAGTGCTGGCGAAACGTGCAAAGTGCGGTCAAGAGATTATCCATCGCCTGCGGGTTGTCGAGCAATGCACCGCCGACTTTTAGCACCAATGTTTGCATTAAAATAATCCTAGTGTTTGTTCAAATTGATTACGCATATTCGCGCACTGCACTGCTTGTGCCGCCGCCCCTTTCAATAAATTATCCTCTGCCCCCACGATAATGATATGCCCATTATGCACACGAAATCCAATGTCGCAAAACGGCGTATGTTGCACCTGTGCCACCGCGGGCAATTCACGGCAAAGGCGTACCAATGGTGCATTCCCATAAGCGTGTTCAAAGGCCTCTTGCACTTGTGCCTCACTCACGCCCGCAGCCAATTTGGCGGTAATGGTGGCTAAAATACCCCGCTTAAAATTCCCTAAGTGCGGTGTAAAAATCACTTCCCGCCCAAGATGTGTGGCGATTTCTGGCTGATGGCGATGGCTGAACACACCATAAGGCTGCAAGCTCACTTCGCAAAAACTGCTCTTCAAGCTCGCCTTGCGCCCCGCGCCACTCACGCCGCTTACGGCATTAATCACAGGCAAGGTGTTTTCATCCAGTAAATTCGCCTCAATGAGTGGCTTCAAACTTAACTGCGAAACCGTTGGATAACACCCTGCCACGGCGACCAAATTTGTCTGTCGAAGGTGCTCCCCCGTCCACTCAGGTAAGCCATAAACCGCACTTTTTAACAATTCAGGATATTGATGTGAAAAGCCATAAAATTGCGGGTAAAAATCACGATCATTCACCCGAAACGCACCTGAGAGGTCAAACACTTGGCAACCTTTGGCATAAAAGTGCGGTGCAAGATCGTGGCTCACCTCATGAGCGGTGGCTAAAAACACCACATCTGCACTGTCCGCAACAGCGGCAACGTCGTCAAGTGGCTGCAAGTTCAACGCAACACAGTTCGCTAAATGCGGGTAAAGCACACTGAGTGGTTTGTTGGCATCCGCACTTTGGCGTGAAACATAAAGTGCGGTTAGCTCAAATTTGGGGTGGCGAGTTAAAATCCGTGCAAGCTCTGCACCAGTATAGCCACTTGCGCCAATAATCACTGCATTTAACATCTCAAGCCCTCTTTTTTATTGATTTTCCGTATTGTAACCAATTTTACTGATATTGCCACACTCGCCGAAATTTTATTGCGAGCTGAGGCAAAATTGAGTATGTTGGTATCCTCATTGATGAAGGAGACCTTATGCAACTGCCCCCATTTCTTACACTTTACCGCACATTAATTGCCGAAAACACCGTATCCAGCCTTGTGGAAAGTGAAGATGTCAGCAACCGCACTTTTATTGACACACTGGCAACGTGGTTAGAAACGCTCGGCTTTCAATGCGACATTCTGCCCATTGACAATGCACGCAACAAATTCAACTTGCTCGCCACCTATGGACAAGGTGATGGCGGCTTGTTACTTGCAGGGCATAGCGACACTGTTCCCTTTGATGAAGGACGTTGGAATAGCGATCCATTCACCTTAACCGAAAAAGACGGTAAATTTTATGGCCTCGGCACCGCCGATATGAAAGGCTTTTTCGCCTTTATCGTGGATACGCTCGCCACGCTGGATTTAACGCAACTCAAAAAGCCGCTACGCATTTTGGCGACAGCGGATGAAGAAACAACGATGATCGGTGCACGCACCTTCGCCAAGCACGCCCACATTCGCCCCGACTGCGCCATTATTGGCGAACCGTCATCATTAAAACCAATTCGGGCGCATAAAGGCTACATCGGCAATGCGATTCGGGTAACAGGCAAATCGGGGCATTCCAGTGATCCTGATGCAGGCGTGAACGCACTCGAGATCATGCACGAAGCCACTGCTAAGCTGATTGATTTACGCAATCATCTCAAAACGCACTTTCATCACGACGGATTTGCCATTCCTTACCCAACCATGAACCTTGCTAACATTCACGGTGGTGATGCCCTCAACCGTATTTGCGCCTGCTGCGAGCTGCAATTCGACATTCGCCCGCTGCCGAATTTGAAGCTGGAAGACTTAAACGACATGATGCAACAAGCACTCGCCCCACTGATGGAACGCTGGGGCGATCGGGTGCAATTGACCGCACTTTATGAGCCGATCCCAGGCTATGAATGCGAGCACAGTGCGCAGGCAGTGCAGGTGGTGGAAAAACTGGTCGGCGAAAAGGCCGAAACCGTCAACTACTGCACCGAAGCCCCATTTATTCAGGAACTATGCCCCACTTTGGTGCTCGGTCCTGGCTCCATAGAGCAAGCCCACCAACCCGATGAATTTCTCGATGCCAAATTCATCGAGCCGACTCGTGTGTTACTTGCCAAATTGATCCAACATTTCTGTGGGTAACACAAAAGTGCGGTCTAACCGCACTTTCATGTTTTAGTGCATATCCTGCAAGCGATAAACGTGCGTGTGTTGTAAACTTTCCAATCCTTGGCTCAATGCCTCCCCGCCTGCAATCGTGGTGTAAAGCGGAATACGCATTTGCAACGCACTGGTGCGAATGGAATGACTATCCGCGACCGATTCAGGCTGTGCGCCAGCGGTGTTAATGATCATCGCAATCTCACTATTTTTGATCGCATCAACGATATGTGGGCGACCTTCGCGCACTTTGTTGACGATTTGCACGCCTAAGCCTTGCTCACGCAAGAATTGTGCAGTGCCGCGGGTGGAACACAAACCATAGCCAAGTTGCTGTAACTGCTTCGCCAATGGCACCAATTTCGCTTTATCACCATCCACCACAGAGAGGAAAATTTTACCTGATGCTGGCAAACGCTCACCTGCACCGAGTTGCGCTTTCACAAAGGCTTCAGCAAAGGTTTCGCCTACGCCCATTACTTCCCCAGTAGAACGCATTTCTGGCCCTAATATCGTGTCAACACCTGGGAATTTGATGAACGGGAATACCGCCTCTTTGACAGAATATAAGTGCGGTATCGTTTCTGTCAGCACGCCTTGCTCGACAAGCGAAATGCCCGCCATCACTTTGGCAGCAATTTTTGCCAGTGGCACACCTGTCGCTTTAGAAACAAACGGCACCGTGCGTGAGGCACGCGGGTTAACTTCCAGTACATAAACTGTGCCATCTTTCACGGCAAACTGTACATTCATCAAGCCCACCACATTCAAGGCTTTCGCCATTGCGACAGTTTGGCGACGAATTTCATCTTGAATCTCACCACTTAAGGAATACGGCGGCAGCGAGCAGGCAGAATCACCGCTGTGAATGCCTGCTTGCTCAATGTGTTGCATAATCCCGCCGATAACCACCGCTTGCCCGTCGCAGATGCAATCCACATCCACTTCAATCGCGTCGTTGAGGAAGTGGTCGAGCAAAATTGGGCTATCGTCAGAGACCTTGACCGCCTCACGCATATAGCGCATCAATTCTTCATCGTTATAGACAATTTGCATCGCCCGCCCACCAAGCACATAAGACGGGCGCACCACCAGCGGATAACCCACCTCTTGCGCTAGCGTCAAGGCTTGTTCACTGCTCTGTGCAATGCGGTTTTCTGGCTGTTTTAAGTTCAATTGCTGTAAAATGTGCTGGAAGCGTTCACGGTCTTCCGCGGCATCAATACTATCGGCTGAGGTGCCAATAATGCGTACGCCATTTTCATGCAATGCATTCGCCAGTTTGAGCGGTGTTTGCCCGCCGTAATGCACAATCACGCCAAACGGATTTTCAATGCGTACAATTTCCAACACTTCTTCCAAGGTCAAGGGTTCAAAATAGAGCCTATCGGCGGTATCAAAATCCGTGGAGACGGTTTCAGGGTTACAGTTGACCATAATAGTTTCAAACCCCGCTTCTTTCAGCGCAAGAGCGGCATGCACACAGCAATAATCAAACTCGATCCCTTGCCCAATACGGTTCGGACCACCGCCTAAAATCATCACTTTTTTGCGATCCGTTGGGCGCGCTTCGCACTCTTGCTCATAGGTAGAATAGAGATACGCCGTATCGGACGTAAACTCCGCGGCACAGGTGTCCACACGTTTATATACAGGGTGCAGCCCAAGCTCATGACGCTTAGCACGAACCGCACTTTCATCGCATTTCACCAACTGTGCAATGCGTTTATCCGCGAATCCTTTGCGTTTTAAGCGACGCAATTCGTGGTAATCGAGATCAGAGAGCGTTTTTTTCTCCAATGCCAACTCATCAAGCACCAAATCGCGAATTTGCACTAAAAACCACGGGTCAATTTTGCTGTAATGATAGACTTCATCAATATCCCAGCCACTCGCCAGCGCATCAGCGACATACAAAATACGCTCAGGGCCAGGGTTGGAAAGCTCGGTGCGCAATTTTTCGGTGTCTTCCGTTTTGAGATTGAAGCCACAAATACCTGTCTCCAGCCCACGCAGTGCTTTTTGTAAAGACTCTTGGAAAGTGCACCCCATCGCCATCACCTCGCCGACGGATTTCATTTGGGTGGTAAGGCGATCGTCCGCTTGCGGGAATTTTTCAAAGGCAAAGCGAGGCACTTTGGTGACCACATAGTCAATCGATGGCTCAAACGAGGCTGGAATTAGCCCGCCTGTGATGTCATTGCGCAGCTCGTTTAGGGTGTAACCTACCGCCAACTTCGCCGCCACTTTGGCGATCGGGAAGCCTGTGGCTTTGGAGGCTAGCGCAGAAGAGCGACTTACGCGCGGGTTCATTTCAATCACGATCATCTCGCCATTTTCAGGATTAACGGCAAATTGCACATTCGAGCCGCCCGTATCCACGCCTATTTCCCGTAGCACAGCCAGCGAAGCGTTTCGCATGATTTGGTATTCTTTATCGGTCAAAGTTTGTGCAGGCGCGACGGTGATGGAATCCCCCGTGTGCACGCCCATGGCGTCGAGGTTTTCAATCGAGCAGATGATAATGCAGTTATCCGCCTTGTCACGCACCACTTCCATTTCATACTCTTTCCAGCCCAATACCGATTGCTCAATCAGCAACTCATGGGTTGGCGAGGCATCAAAGCCGCGTTCACAAATCGCTTGAAATTCATCGCGGTTATAGGCAATCCCGCCGCCACTGCCGCCCATAGTGAATGATGGACGAATCAGCGTTGGAAAACCAACCGCACTTTGCGCCTGCCAAGCCTCTTCAAAGGTATGTGCCACAAAGGATTTTGGCGTGTTTAAGCCAATTTTCGCCATTGCCTCTTTAAACCGCCCACGATCTTCGGCTTTATCAATCGCATCTTCGCTGGCACCAATGAGTTCCACGCCGTATTTTTCCAACACGCCCTGTTTTGCAAGATCGAGGGCGCAGTTAAGTGCGGTCTGCCCGCCCATGGTTGGCAAGATGGCATCAGGTCGTTCACGTTCAATGATTTTTTCCACCGTTTCCCAGCGGATCGGCTCAATATAAGTGGCATCGGCCATATTCGGGTCGGTCATAATGGTCGCGGGGTTGGAGTTGACCAAAATCACACGGTAGCCCTCCTCCCGCAACGCCTTACACGCCTGCGCGCCAGAGTAGTCAAACTCGCACGCCTGCCCAATCACAATCGGCCCTGCTCCGATAATTAAAATACTGTTTATGTCTGTACGTTTTGGCATCTCACTGATTTCCTTTAATTTTTGCTAATAATTGCGTGCGTAATTTGTCTTCCCACTCGTGAGCCAATATGCTCAACACGGCGGAGTTGCGGCGAGTGCCGTCTGGCGCTTGCACATTTTCACGTAGTACACCTTCGAGTATACAGCCGATGCTTTTCATCGCGTTAAGGCTCACTTCATTGCGTGCATCGGCATAAAATGCCACGCGTGCTAGTTGAAGTTGGCGAAAAGCATAATCTAACATAAGCCACTTCATACGTTTATTTATGCCCGTTCCTCGTTCTTTTTCATGTAACCAAGTGTAACCAATCGCCAAGCTTTGACGTGATGGGTCAATCTCATAAAAACGGGTGCTACCGATCACCTCACCTGTGTCATAAAGCTCAACCGTAAAGGGATATGCTACACCTTGTTCTTTGGCTGAAAGTGCGGTTTGGATATAATCTCGCATCGCCTGCTCACTTTGCGCAGGGTTCGCCAACGAGTAACGCCACGTGTGTGGGCAATCTTTTGCAATGCGTATAAATGCGTCAACATCCTGTGCTTGCAGTGGGCGTAACCGCACTTTGCTATCGCTTAAGATGACGGGAGTATCAAACTGTTGCTGCATAATCGTCCTTTTTCATTCACTTCAGTCAACGTGCGGTTTTAACCCAATAGCTAAACCAAAAACGTACCATTTGCCACTTCGATGACCTTTCCGCCCACCCAAATGGTGTTCTCGTTATCCACTTTCAAACTCAGCCGATTCGGGCGGTTTATCACATCCCCTTGCGCAATTTGCCACGCCAATGGCGCACGCTGATGTTTGATTGCCCAGCCGCCGAGATTCGCCGCAGCAGAGCCTGTTCCAGGATCTTCTAACACCGCCCCTTGTTGTGCGAAAAACAAGCGTGATGTCACTTGCCCTTGACTTTCGTACCACACATACAAAGCGTGATGAGCAAAGTACGGTAAGAAAAGTGCGGTCGCAATATTGCAACGTGTTACTGCGTCTTCACTGTCCAATTGTACTAACGTTTGCACGCTACCCGTATCCACATTGACCACATCCCCGACAATATTTTCAGGCATTAAGCCTAACATATTCGCCATTTCAGTAGGCGAAATGACACTTGGCGTGATACACACGGGATGACGCAGACCAAATGTTACCTGTTCATTTTGATGAGTAATTTCCACCATTCCTGCTTGCGTTTCTAACAGATAATGATCTGGCAAATTGAGCCGTTGGTGTAACACAAAAGCCGCGCCCAATGTCGGATGCCCAGCAAAGGGCAGCTCATACGCTGGGGTGAAAATACGTAATGTTTTGACCGCACTTTGTTGTTGCGCTTGTTGCACAAACACAGTTTCCGATAAATTAAACTGCCGTGCGATCAATTCCATAGTCTCTTGTGATAGCCCATCCGCTTCGGGGAAAACCGCTAACGGATTCCCCCCAAAATGGCTTTCTGCAAAGACGTTGACGATGACATAGGCGTAAGTCTGCATAACATGGCTTCCTTTTATCGCGCAACTGACCGCACTTTAGGTTTAGTACCGCACCACATAGCTTGCCGCTGTGTGAGTGTGGCGGAGCCTGTCCATCTCTTGGATAAATTTGTCGAACAAACCGCTCAAATCATGTGGTCCTGGACTTGCCTCAGGATGCCCTTGAAATGAAAACGCCGATTGTGTGGTCAGTTCCAATCCTTGCACCGAATTATCAAATAATGAACGATGGGTAATGCGCACATAATCGGGCAAGCTCGTTTCATCCACTTCAAAGCCGTGATTTTGGCTGGAAATAAACACTTGCTGACTGTCAAGATCTTGCACGGGATGGTTCGCTCCATGGTGTCCAAACACCATTTTGCGTGTTCTGCCACCAACCGATAAGGCAAGCAGTTGATGACCAAGGCAAATCCCAAAGAGCGGTTTTTTGCTGTTTAATAGTGTTTTGATATTCTCTATTGCATACTCGCACGGCTCGGGATCGCCTGGTCCATTCGAAAGAAAAATGCCGTCAGGATTATACGCTAGCACGGTTGACGCTGGCGTTTGTGCTGGCACCACAGTAATGCGGCAGCCTCGCTCCGCCAACATGCGTAAAATATTGTGCTTCACGCCAAAATCATACGCAACCACGTGAAAACGTGCACCTAATGGCTGGCTAAAACCTTGCCCTAATGCCCACTGTCCTTGCGTCCATTCATAAGGCTTCGCACAACTGACTTCTTTTGCAAGATCTTTACCCGCCATTGAACCAAACGATTTCGCAAGCTCAAGCGCTTTTTGCTCATCCACCTCACCTGCCATAATACAACCTGCTTGTGCACCCTTATCACGCAATAAACGTGTTAAACGACGAGTGTCAATATCGGCAATAGCGACCACGTTATTTGTTTTTAAATAGTCACTTAGACTTTGCGTTGCTCGGAAATTACTGTGAATTAACGGTAAATCACGAATGATTAGCCCGCTGGCATAAACGTGATTAGACTCGGTGTCTTCATCATTAGTGCCTGTGTTACCAATATGCGGATAAGTTAAGGTGACAAGTTGTTTAGTATAAGAAGGGTCGGTCAAAATTTCTTGATAGCCTGTCATTGCCGTATTAAACACGACCTCGCCGACGCTCACCCCAAGATGACCTATCGCTGTGCCATGGAAAACCGATCCATCGGCAAGCACTAAGATAGCAGGTTCAGACATAACGCTCTCCCTGAATGATGTTGTGATTGTGTGTTAAGAGCAAAGCTCAACGCCCAACGTTATTCAAGATAGGTATCTGAACGGCTACAACTGTAGCAAAATTGAGCAAATTATTGTAATGGACAACATTACAGAATTCAAGCCTTACCTGTAATAAATTTTTATTCAAAAATATTGAATTATTATGCAAAACATTTTATTAACATGCAAGTAAAAATCACGCTGAAATTTTATGCTGTGCTTTACGCTCAAACTTGCTAAAATAACTAAAATAAAGAAGTGAGGTGATAAATGTTTTTATCAAAAGGAAAAGCACTATTCTGCGGGCTCATGTTGATGGGGGCCTTGAGTGGCTGCTCATCACAAATTGATCCTATCACAGGCGAACGCCCTGACCCATTGCAACAATTTAATCGCGCTATGTGGGATTTTAACTATAAAGTCGCTGATCCATACCTATTAAAACCCGTTGCACAAGGCTGGAAAAATCACGTGCCAAAACCACTCACTACGGCACTGACGAATGCAGCAAATAACCTTGATGAGCCTGCCAGCTTTGTTAACCGCTTACTCGAAGGCGAATTTCAAAAAGCAATGGTGCATTTTAACCGTTTTTGGCTCAATTCCATTTTTGGTTTATTTGGCTTTATGGATATTGCCAGTGCCAGCCCACCATTGCAAATCACAAATAAGCGTACGTTTGGTGATACCTTAGGCACTTGGGGAGTGGGAACAGGCTCCTATGTTATGCTTCCACTTTACGGCCCTGCCACGCCACGCCAAGATCTTGGACGTCTAGTTGACTACACCTATCCAACATTATCCATGTTAGGGCCATGGTCATGGCTAAAAATAGGCATTCAAGCCGTGGACGCTCGTGCCAAATTGCTCAGTCAAGATGCTATTTTAGCACAAGCACAAGATCCCTATTTAACAGTGCGTGAAGCCTACTTTCAAAATTTAGAATTTAAAATTCATGACGGCAACGGTGAAAAACCTGCCCAAGAACAACTTTCAAACGACATACTCAACGATGTAGATTAATAAGGATTAATAAATGGAAATTACCTTGACCCAACGCCTGATTTTAGTCAATCAATATGAATTAATGGCACGTCTAGACCAAGATAATGCCGCCGAATATAAACGTATGCAACGCATTATTCAAGGTGGCTACAAGCTCGAAATGAAAGAGTTATATAAAGATTTCAGTGAGTTAAGTGAAGAAGAATGTATTACAGTACGTGATACGCTCGAAATGTATCAAGCCTTGCAAGTGTCTTATAACAACCTTGCTGATAAAGGTGATTTAACGTCACATCGTTTGAAATTTTTAGGTTACTGCGCTATTCGTGAGAAAAAATACCTCAATTACCTCGGCTTTGTAGCACAAACCGATAAAAACTACCGTGAGTTGGTACAATGCCCGAATGGCTGCGATGCACAAACACCAATGTGGGATAAATACATCAAAATGCTTGATGCTTGGAATCAATGCCCACGCAAGTTCCATTTGAGTTTAGCGGAAATTAAACAAGTGCTAAATGCGTAAAACTAAAAAGTGCGGTCTAACCGCACTTTTACATTAGCCTTTCGGATTTTCGCCAAAACGGTTAGAGAAAGGTTGCCCTGACTTGAAGAGAATAAACATCTGAAATCCCAACAGCATAGCAAACCATAAGAATGCCAATATTGCATAAATCATGCCAACGTCTGGCTTAAACACCCATGCGATAACACCCATTAACACAAGTGGCAATAACGGGATCAATTGCCACCATCCTGAAAACCCCAAGTCATGCAAACGACGTGCTGTAACCGCAATGCCTGAAAGGGTTAACCAAATGGAAAAAATCCCCAACGGAATTTGTACCAATGCCAAATCCGTACCTTGTTGCACCCAGCCCAATACAAGATTAATGATGATGCTAATAAGCAAAAACCAGCCGTATTCTGCGCGTCTTGCCCGCCCTTGATAATCAAATGTGTGTTTTAAACAATAAACAAAATATTGCCCTGCATTCATGTTTATACTCCATATTGTGAACGATAAGCCTGCATCTTCGGTAAATAATGCATATAGCGCGAATCGTGGGCAATAAACTGCATCAAATCATCAAGAGTAATAATCGAAAATACCTGACAGGCGTATTCTTGCTCCACTTCTTGAATCGATGATAATACGCCACTACCACGCTCTTGACGGTTAAGTGCAATGATCACCGCACTTAACATGGCCTGATTGGTCTCAATAATCGCCATAGATTCACGAATGGCAGTGCCTGCCGTGATCACATCGTCCACCAATAACACCTTGCCAGATAAGGCTGCACCAATCAAATTGCCGCCTTCCCCGTGATCTTTGACCTCTTTTCGATTGAAGCAAACAGGCTTATCACAGCCAAATTGATTTGCCAGTGCGACGGCGACGGTCGTGGCAATCGGGATACCTTTGTAAGCAGGCCCAAAGATAACGTCATAATCCAATTTATGTGCCATAATCGCAGCGGCATAAAATTCGCCCAATTTTGCTAAATTCTGCCCTGTATTAAACAGCCCTGCATTAAAAAAGTAAGGACTAATGCGCCCTGACTTTAAGGTAAATTCGCCAAATTTTAACACATCGCAATTTAGCGCAAATTCAATAAAATCACGTTTATATTGTTGCATAATTACTTACCCAGTGCGTCTCGTTGTTTATCCATAATGTGCGCAATGCCGCCTTTAGCGAGGGTAAGCAATTGCTCTAATTGCACGACACTAAATGGCTCGCCCTCTGCGGTGCCTTGAATTTCAATAATGCGTCCATCTTCACTCATCACGATATTCATATCTGTATCTGCGTTGGAATCTTCCACATATTCCAAATCACAAAGTGCGGTCTGCTCAACAATGCCAACCGAAATTGCCGCAATTAGCCCCTTGATGGGATTACGTTTCAATTCGTTATTATCGATTAAATGTTGAATCGCATCACACACCGCAACGCATGCGCCACTGATAGCCGCCGTACGCGTGCCGCCATCGGCTTGAATCACATCACAATCAACGGTAATGGTACGCTCACCCAGTGCATTTAAATCAATCATGGCGCGCAATGAACGCCCAATCAAACGTTGAATTTCCAGCGTACGCCCACCTTGTTTACCTTTCGCCGCCTCTCGTGGCATTCTCACATTCGTAGAGCGTGGCAACATACCGTATTCTGCGGTAATCCAGCCCTGCCCCTGCCCTTTCAAAAAACGGGGCACATTATTATCAATACTGGCATTGCACAATACTTTTGTCTCACCAAATTCAATGAGCACCGAGCCTTCAGCATGCTTGGTATAATTACGGGTGATCGTAATTGGGCGGGTGGCATGATTTTCTCGATTATGTGGTCGCATTACACTCTCCTAAACACAAAATTGTTCTATTCTACCACGTCAAACCATATTCGCCACTGACAGCGCAGGAAATTATCAGTACAATGGCTAATATTTATAAAAAACAGGAAAAATATGATGATTTACAGTATGACAGGATTTTCACGCATTGAACTACAACATAACTGGGGCAATGCAGTCTGGGAAATTCGATCCGTGAACCAGCGTTTTTTAGAAAACTTTTTTCGTCTGCCTGACACCGTGCGTGCGTTAGAAAATACGCTACGAGAAAAAGTGCGTCAACGCATCACTCGTGGCAAAGTAGAATGCAGCTTACGCCTTGAATTAAAAAACCAAAGTGCGGTTGAACTACAGCTTAATCAGACCTTAGCAACGCAAATTGTGCAATCCTTGCACTGGCTGAAAACGCAAGCAGGCGAAGGCAACATCAACCTGATGGATGTGCTACGCTATCCTGGCGTAATAGAAACACCAGAACACGATATGGATCAAATCAGCCATGATTTGCTCGTCGGATTTGAAACATTGCTAGATGATTTTATTGCAACACGAGCCCGTGAAGGTGAAAAACTACGCGATGCCATTGAACAACGCCTGTTCGCCATTGAGCAAGAAACTGCAAAAGTGCGGTCGCAAATGCCAGACATTTTGCAATGGCAACGCACAAAATTACAACAACGTTTTAATGAAATTCAACTGCAAGCTGATCCTCAACGTCTGGAACAAGAAATGGTCCTGCTGGCACAAAAAATTGATGTTGCAGAAGAACTCGACCGCCTTGAAATGCATGTAAAAGAAATCCATAACATCGTACAAAAAGGCGGAGCAGTGGGCCGCAGACTGGATTTTATGATGCAAGAACTCAATCGAGAAGCAAACACATTAGCCTCAAAGTCCATCAATACCACAACCACTAATGCCGCTGTTGAGTTAAAAGTCTTAATCGAACAAATGCGCGAACAAATTCAGAATATTGAATAGAAAAAACAGCACATTCGTGCTGTTTTAATTTTATGTGGCATAATGATGCTATTATTCATCACGGGTGGTCGTAAATACTCCAATTGCTGTGTTTTCTTTGTATTTATAACCGTTATAGTCTTTCTCTACCTCAGTACTCAACTTAGCAGCGGCTTCTTCACCCGTTGGACCATAAAAGTGTCCTTTATAGCTAATATCTTGCCACTCAGATTTTCCCCCTGTTGCTTTCCCCTCAAACACAACTTCACTTGCATCATCAAAAGACCATGGATCTGTCACACTTTTAATACTGGCTTTTTCTAAAATAATATCAGGAATACTCGCATTAGCGTCTTTGAGCTCGATAATTTTTCCATCTAGGGTCTTATCAGCAAAATTTGCATTAAGCACCACATTACCATTAAGTGCATTCGCTCCTTTAAATTTCCCATAATATTTCGCAACACCGTCTTGAGGAAGTTCATTTAGCTCATTTAATCGGGTTCCATAAACACTTGCTGCGGTTCTAGCATCAAAATCTGAGAAAAAGATGGTGGAATAAACATTATTATAACCATACTCTGTTTTACGATAATTACCGCGACCATGCGTAGGTAGCATAAAATCCCCGAGTGGTAAATTCACAAATCCTTTTTCTTTTTCTACATTGATTGAAGTCCCATCCCCCATCTCAACATTGACATCAGCTGAATAGTAACGAGGCTCTCCATCATAGTTCTGAGCTTGTAATGATTTTGCACTCTCTTGATAATTACGCTGTGTGAATGCAGCAACTTTTTCCCGCGTGATATCATCTTCTGTTTTTTCAACAACTGGCTCAACGGTTGGTGCTGGACTATCTGCATTATTATCCGTTGTATCATGCGTATTATCATTTGCCGATGTATCACCTGTATTGAGTGAAGTATCTGTATTGTCATTAGCGGCCGAGTCCTCAGAAGCATCGCTAACGTTGTCGTCTTTTTTAGTGTTATCAACTTCCGTTGAAACGTCAGTCGTCGGTTTTGAGACATCTGGATTAACCGCACTTTCCTCTTTTGCATTAGCATTATCGTTAGTATCGGCTTGTTTACCTTTCTCTTTACTCTCTTGTTGTGCGGTATTTATGGGTTGTTTTTCTGGTGCTTGATCATTATTGGTTGACAAGCATCCCGTTGCTCCAAGTGCAACTAAAATACAAAGTGCGGTTTTTTTGGGTAAATTAAACATGTCTGCTCCTTAAAATGGTGGTTAGAAAGTTGCTTCAATCATAAAGCTGAAATAGCGGCTAGGAGCGGTAAACCGCCCTATGCCCGCATGGGTCTTATTATCGATCCGATTTACCGTACCGAATTCACGAATGCTGCGCAATGAATTCCACGTGTAATAACGTTGGTTAAATAAATTAAATACACCAGCACGCATAGTGAGATGCTTATTCAATTTGTAATGTCCACTAATATCTACCGTCGTGTAATGGCGTGAATGTGTTGTATAAGGCCAAGGCTTATAAACATCACTGTCATTATGAAACGTGTCTACTAATTTCTTGACCGCAGTATAGGTAATATGTGTTGCCAAACCCCACTTATCCTCTGGATGCTGATAGCCCAACCCAAGCGTGCCACTAAATGGATCTAATTCATTTAATGGAATATACACACCTGAATCATGCAACTGCCGTCCTTTGGTATAACTGGCATTAAGTGCGGTATAAAATCCCTGTGGTGCACCGAGTGGTGCAAGTTCTAAATGTCCACTAAACTCAATGCCTGCAACTTCGGCTTTACAGCGATTAACATTTTGATACGCAGGAGCATCTTCATTACGCCACTTGTTATTGACAGAATCCCAAAATGGCACACTTTGTTTACCAAGGTAAGCAAAATCAATGAAATTATTATAACGTGTATAAAAAGTAGAAAGCTGTCCATAGCCCCACTCACTTTGGTTTGCAAGACCAAATTCAATATTATGGGATTTTTCCGCTTTTAAATCAGGATTTGCTTTCACATAAAAATCGGGGTGTGGAAAGTTAAACCAAATTTCATCTGTCGTTGGTGCTCGAAATCCTGAACTATATTTTCCAAGAAAATTAAACCCATAGGGTAATTGATAACTAAATGAGAGCCCTTGACTTATCGCTTGAAATTTAGCTTGGCGATTAAGTAATTTTAAATCCGCCATAGCGGTAATAAATTTATCATTTGCTAATGGTTGACTCTTGATCCAATCATACCGTATGCCTGCATTGAGTTTGAGTTTTTCACCAATAAGAAAGGTATTATCCCAAAATAGGCTGCGATTATGTGATTTTGCCTCAATTAAAAACTCTTCTTCCCCTGTATTGGTTGTTTTTATACTTGGATCAAACGCTCGTACAAAATAAGACAAATTTTCATTTTCATTACGAGAACGCCCAACGCTCACTCCTGTTCTGATTTGCCATAACCAATCATTAAATGTTAATAATTTTTCCGCTGTGAGCTTGCCTTGATCAAGGGTTTGCTTAATGCTGCGATAAATATAATATACTTCACTATTAATGCCCGCTGGACTTTTGCTCATATCTTCAGCCATGTCCCAACTCATGGTATCCATATTGATCTGCTGATGATTAAACTTAATATTAAACTTATCCCACAACGTGTTTTCTGCCGTATTTTCAAACTCAACACCGTAGCGTTGGCGGTAACTCACATCATTACGTTTTCGTACTTCATTACTTGGCTTGCCCTGCCAATCAGCTGACCAAAGGTTAGAATATTCTTTGGTATAACTGTCTTTACGATAATCTTCAAACAGTAAATTTAAATAATTATGCTGATTAAAATGATAGCCTAAGCGAACTAAACCACTTTTAGCATGATAATCTTGTGGATCGGGTTCCCCTCGAACTGTGCCAATAGCCCCAAAATATCCACTGCCACCTGCTGGGTTATACACACTATTTTCATCTTGTACGACTTCACTGACATTATTGCTGTGGTTTTTCACTTCATGTCCATCTCGACGAGTTAATACAACCAGCGCATCAACACCATTGTATTCAGCCGCAGCTGTTACCGAACGCATCCATTCACGATTTTTACCACTATATGCACCTTTAGCACTAAGAAAATAAGGTTTATCCTTAAGAAAATCTTTTGCCATTTTGGTTTCATAATTCACAGCTCCACCCAATGCGCCGCTGCCTGACGTTAGAGAATCCGCCCCTCTTTTAATAGTAACCGACTGGATATTTTCCAGCTCTGCCGCATTTCGGTTGCTATTAAAATTACCATATGCACCAAACAGTTCTTGGAACGCGCTTGATGAGCGACTTTCTGCCTGTGGCAACCCATCAACATTAATCGCAACCCGATCTTTATCAACCCCACGAATACTAAAGCCGTTAGAGCCTGCACGCCCCCCTTCAACTACACTCACACCAGGATTGTAGCGAACCATATCGTGAATATCTTGTGTTAAAGTGCGGTCAAGCTGTGAACGTGTCGTGCTTACCTCACCAAGTTTTTCATTAAGTTGTTCCGCTTGCCTATTGTGTTCACCTTCGACTACAATCGTGTCAAGTTTCTCCTCTGCGTGTACGGAAAAAGTCAATAAAAGTGCGGTACTAATTACTGATAATGCGAATTTCTTTTGCATGATTAACCTCAATTTTCAACCTGTGAACCACCAAATGCAGCATTAAGATCACGGTCCTCAAATTCCGTTTTACCGCCAATTTTGTCGCCTACATGGAATGCTCCCCAACTCGTATTACCAAAAAATGCACCATTAACATTCCCTTGATGCCCCTCTGATTCGACTGTTCCGCTAAACGTATTGTCTTTAATAGCAACATCAGTAAAATGAATATCGCCACCAAAATCATCATTTCCAATAATCGTACCGTCTAGTTTTTTATGATCGAAATCCGCAACCAGCAGCGACCGCACTTTTGATTCGTTATTGTTATAAGCTCCCGCTGGTGTATAAGCCGATGTAGCCACATTCTTATTGCGATAACGCACAGCTAACACTTCATAGCTTGCTGAGCCTTTATCTGCCCAATGATTGAACTTATCTTTATCCGCAATATTGCCACCCACAAAGTAATCAGGCACACCTTGAGGAGAAACATAAACACCATAGCGAAAATCACTTCCCGTCCACATAGCAGGAAAGGCATTACGATTTGGGCTACCTTCACAGCAGACAAATAACTGCCCACCATTATCTAGTGGTTGCATGGCATGTTTCGTACGCATTGCAAGTGATTGTCCAGTATAAGTTGATGGCACAATCATTGTCGCAAAGGCGCTAAAACGATACACTTTGCCATCTGGTGTCTGATAGGCAAATCCTTCCGCATTATCGTATGAAAATTCATCTTTAAAATCAGACTGAATAAAAAACACTTTGCCATACGTTGGCTCAATGTTATGGACTGCATCTAATCGCTGTTTTTCAGTAAACGGTTTGGCCGTTGGAATATCGGCCACTGTTGTGGGCGGATTAACATCACTACCTCCAGAACAGGAAGCCAACATTATTGAAAATACAAAAATTGAAAGTGATGTGTGTTTCGGCATAAATGCAATATCCTTAGGTTTATTTACTAACATACTCAAGCCATCAAATAATAATGATATTAATTATTATTTGCAATAGAAAATTATAAAGTGCGGTTCGCGTATAGGTGGTTAATTAGTGAATACGGAGATAAATTCGCAATCTCTTGACTATCGTCGTAAACTAAGATGAGGATAACATGGGAGATAAAAATAATGACATTATCACAATTACCGCTTGTTAAAACGGACAGTTATATCAACGGAAAATTTATGACCAGCAACAGTGGAGCACGCTTTGCGGTATATAATCCTGCCACTGGCGACGAAATTGCACAGGTCAGTGATTGTAACGAACTTGATGCTGAAAGTGCTATTGCCAGTGCAAAAGCTGCACAACAATCATGGGCAGCATTACCCGCAAAAGTGCGGTCAGACTATTTGATGGCGTGGCATGACCTGATCATGACTCATCAGCAAACATTAGCAGAAATTTTAAGCCTCGAGCAAGGCAAGCCACTAAAAGAAAGTTTGGGGGAAATAGCTTATGGTGCGAGTTTCATCAAGTGGTTTGCCGAAGAAGGTAAACGTGCTTATGGTGAAATTATCCCGCAAGACAAGTCCGATCGCCGCATTTTAGTTTTAAAACAACCTATCGGGGTGGTAGCAGCGATTACGCCGTGGAATTTCCCCAATGCCATGATCACGCGTAAGGCCGCCCCCGCACTCGCTGCAGGCTGTACAATGGTGTTAAAGCCTGCGCCTGAAACACCACTTTCCGCATTAGCACTGGCAGAACTTGCACAACAAGCAGGTATTCCGGCAGGTGTTTTTAACGTTTTGCCGACCACACAAGCTGAACGCGTCGGGAAAATACTCAGTGAACACCCTGATGTGCAAAAATTAACCTTTACAGGCTCAACACGGGTCGGAAAAATGTTAATGGCGCAATGTGCCAGCAGTGTAAAAAAAGTTGCACTTGAACTCGGCGGTAACGCCCCCGCCATTGTTTTTAATGATGCCGATTTAGATAATGCGGTGGAAGGCGTCATTGCCTCAAAATTCCGTAATGCAGGGCAAACCTGTGTTTGCACTAACCGCATTTATGTACAGCGTGGTATTCTGCCTGCATTCACTCAGAAACTTGTCGAAAAAGTGCGGTTGTTACGCATAGGCAACGCATTTAGTGATAACACCGACATAGGGCCGTTAATCAATCAAAGTGCGGTCGAAAAAGTGGAAAGCCACATTCAAGATGCATTAGCTAAAGGGGCAACATTACATTGCGGCGGCAAACGCCATGCCTTAGGACAGACTTTTTTTGAGCCTACCGTACTCTCTGGTGTAACTCAAGCAATGGCAGTGGCTAAGGAAGAAACCTTCGCACCGCTTGCACCTATTTTTGCGTTTGATGAGGAAAAAGAGGTCATTGCTATGGCAAATGACACTGAATTTGGTCTAGCCGCTTATCTGTTTACCCAAGATTACTCTCGCATTTGGCGAGCCAGTGAGGCATTAGAGTACGGGCTCGTAGGTGTTAATGAAGGGTTGGTATCAACAGAGATCGCACCATTTGGCGGTATTAAGCAATCGGGTATCGGACGAGAGGGTGCTCGACAAGGGCTTGAGGAGTTTATGGAGCTAAAATATATCTGCGTAAAAATCTAATTTATGTTTTGCTCAAAGCCACGCTATGCGTGGCTTTTTTGTATATT
>NZ_JABMIJ010000018.1 GCF_014885015.1 Spirabiliibacterium falconis
TGTCAATGATCTTCAAAAACTGAACCACAAAGATCTATCAAAAGTGATCCACTTCTATTGTTAATTATGAGTTAATTACGATGTTTAAACCGATAAGATTCATTCCCCGTTTCTAATATATGACAGTGATGAATGAGTCTGTCTAAAAGTGCATTCGTCATCTTTGCCTCCGTAAACAATGTTCCCCATTCCGAAAACTCAAGATTCGTCGTGATTATTACACTGGTATGTTCATGAAGCTGACTCATTAAATGAAACAACAACGCTCCCCCCTTTTGGCTAAAAGGTAAATATCCCAGTTCATCTAGAATAATGACATCCTGACGGTTCATTTGAGGAACAAGCTTAAATTGCTTGGTTTGACTATCTAATTCAAGTTGATTGACTAAATCCAACACATTCCAAAAGCGGACCTTATAGCCTTGCTCTGCCGCCTGCAGTCCTAGGGCTGTTGCTAAGTGGGTTTTACCTGTTCCAGGTCCACCGACTAAAATAATATTGTGCTTTGTCTTGATATAATCTCCCTCCCATAGCAAACGAAGATGCGCTTCATCTAAGGGACTATGGGTAAAATCAAATTCTGCAAAGGTTCTCTGCTGGGGAAATTTGGCACGCTTAATACGTCCTAATGTTTGGTTAATTTTTCTTTGAGTTATCTCCACATTCAATAATCGGGCAAGAATATCTAATGTTGGGCGTTTACGTCGAACACCCTCAATCACGATGTCATCAAATTCAGTTGCCATGGTAGGCAGTTTAAGTTGTTGAAGTAAGTCAATATAGTCTTGTCTCTCCATCATCATCTCCTTAATAGCTTTATTTTAGTGAGGGAAAAGAAGTGGCTCTGCGGTAGTGCAGAAGCTGGTCAAATTGACTGAGATTCGCTTTAGGCGGGCAAGAAAGTGCCACATGTTTGCTCTCAATTTTAGGGATAGTCGGTTCAGTCAATCTTAAAATAATATTGAGAACAGCTTCTACTGTCGGCAACCCTTGCTCTAAAGCAAGTTCTGCAGCCGTAACCCCGACCTCTTCACCAAAATCTGCAATCAAGCTTAATACTTTCACCATCGCTTTATCTCCTCGTGGCTGTTTAAGTAAATGGTGTTGAAGGGTTTTAATGGCTGGAGGCAACGCCCAACCTTGAAAAGGTTCCCCATGACGTAATGCACCAGGCTTTTGTTTTAAAGCAGAGAGATAATGAAGCGGATTATAACTGGTTCCTCCCTTAATAAATTGACGCGGATGCCGAGCAATAATTTGATTTTGGTAAACAAGAACGACCTCTTCAGCCCCAATTTGAGCAACCACTTCTTTTCCACATAAATGGCAAGGTACACTATAACGATGAGAGTCAAACAGAACGAGCGCAGAGGTATTAACGAGTAAGCGTGTGGTGCGATAACCTAAGTAAGGTCTAAAAGGCGAGAGTATTTCGCGTTCCTTTTCCAAACGTTGAGCAATAGTCTGTTGTTTATCTTCAATCCAAGGCTGGGTTTTAATCTGGTTTGCGCACCAATCGCTTAAATACTCATTGAGTTCTGCCAGGGAAGAAAAAGCGAGTAAAGGACGAAAAAGACGTTTACGTAAGGTTTGAACTTGTCGCTCGACTTGTCCCTTCTCCCAACCAGAGGCAGGTGTACAGGCGACCGGTTCGATAAGAAAATGGTTCATCATCGCTAAAAACCCGTCATTAAAAGTCCGCTCTTTACCTCGTTTTATCTGTTTGACAATGGTCTTAGGATTATCATAAATCCCCCGTGATGGAACTCCACCGAAATAGGCGAAGGCGTGATTATGGGCATCTATTAGCATTTCTAAGGTTTGCCTAAAATAAGCACGAACATAATAAGCGCGAGAGTGGCATAATCGAAAATGTGCAACATTAACGGTTGTTTCTACTCCATTTAATATGACTTTCTCGATACTCCAATCAAATTGATAAGATTCTCCGAGCGGAAATTTTTGGGGAATAAAGACTGTTGTGGTTGTTGGAGAATACGTTGCTTTATAATGCTTAATAAAACGAGAGACACAGGGATATTTCCCATCAAAACCGAGGCTTTGTAGATACTCAAAATGGCGAACAGCCGTTAATCGTTGAGCAGGTGGTTTAGTCATCTCTTCTTGAAGGCGCTCAATCAATAACGTTTTATAAGGACCTAACTTAGGCGCATCTGTGTGTTGACGTTGGTACTGTGGCATCTCAATAGTGTTGAGATATTTTTTAACGGTACGACGGCTAAGTCGAAGTTTTTCAGCAATTTTACGCTGCGAGAGGCCATCTTTATGATAAAGGCGGCGAATTTTTAAGATAGTTTCCATACAAAGCATACCAGGTTATTCCCTGTTTAAATAACAAGGAGTTTATCAAAAGACGCAGTGGATCACTTTTCGATGATCTTAGTGCGTCTGCCTGGCTCATTTTTGCATGATCATTAAC
>NZ_JABMIJ010000019.1 GCF_014885015.1 Spirabiliibacterium falconis
TTTTGCATGATCATTAACACCTCAACTCTATACTTACCGTTGTACGGTCGAATTGTAGCCATTATTTCACCTTTTTAAACGTGTAGAAAACCAACCCTGTTTTGCGTAAATTTATGCGTAATTTGTGCGTAAATTTTTTCATTTATATTCCTGCAAATTCCTATAAATTGCAAAATGTTTTTTTAGTGAAATGCTGTGTTTGGTGAGTAACTCTTTGTTTAGATAGATAAATTCCGTCAAATTCCTCTATATTCCGACAATAAAAAAAGTAGCCAAAATTGACTACTTTTTAATCGTGGTGCTCTGGGCGAGACTTGAACTCGCACGTCCGATGGACACTACCCCCTCAAGATAGCGTGTCTACCAATTCCACCACCAGAGCAGAAATCGTCATATTTCTTTATTGCGGGATGTCGCTATTTTGTGTTTCAGTCGGAACATCCGTCGCTGGCGCAGTTGTTGACTCTTGAATCTGCTGCGCTTCGCTACTTAAATCATCAAATGCACCTTGTGGAGCTTGACGATGTGTATTAAGGTTACCAATTACGAGAGCAATAGCAAAAAAGAAAATAGCTAAAATAGCAGTTGTACGCGATAAAAAATTGGCTGAGCCTGCCGCACCAAAGATCGTGCCAGATGCTCCAGAGCCAAATGATGCTCCCATATCCGCACCTTTACCTTGTTGCAATAAGATAAAGCCGATTAATACAACGGATACTAAGATGTAAGCAATAATTAAAATCTCGTACATAATCTTTTAAGGCGTATAACCTAACTCTCTAATTGATTTAACTGTGGCATGATAATGAAACTACACAAGCTTAGCAAGTTATTTTTGCAAAAGTGCGGTTTAGTTGCTTTTTTTTCGTGCAACACGTTGACGCACCGTGCTGTTATCTGCAGGTTGAGGCGGAATATTTTGTAACTGTCTCAATGTTCGCATATCGTATTGACCTAAAAGGTCGTGCAGTTGCGTGAGTAATTCGTGCATAAATTGGCGATAATTTGCTTTCTTTTGGCTAATTGCATTGAGTTGAGACTCCCAATGTGCGGTCATATCAGGCATTGTGACACGTTCGGGTAACGATTGAATGAAAATGCGCCCTGCCTGTGTGCTAATAATATTGCTCCCTTTTTTTTCGATAAAACCGCGTTTAAACAGTAATTGAATAATTCCCGCACGGGTCGCCTCTGTGCCTAAGCCATCGGTTTCTCGTAAAATTTTTTTCAAGGCTTTATCCTGCACAAAACGAGCAATTCCTGTCATAGCTGAAAGTAATGTTGCATCAGTAAAAGGCTTCGGCGGCTGCGTTTGTTTTTCTACCACTTGCCCTTTAACGCAATGTAACCTCTCTCCTTTTTTGACTTTCGGCAAGGCTCGCTCTATGTTCGTCTCATCGTCGTCCTTGCCGAGTAAGGCTTTCCAGCCTAATTGTGCAATACCTCGCATTTGTGCCACAAATGTACCGCCTGCAATCTCAAGCTCAATTTTCGTTTTATTGAATAAGGCATCAGCACAAAATTGCATTAAATATTGCCGTGCAACCAAATCATAAATACGCTGCTCAAGCGTAGAAAGTGCGGTTTTTCCCCCTTTCGCTGTCGGGATAATGCCATGGTGTGCTTCAACTTTTTCGGTGTTCCACGCACGATTTTTGCAAGACAAATCAACTGCCATAGGCAGTGAATTAAATTCACTGGAATGGCTTAAAATGGCGTTACAGACTGCACTTCGTTGTTCAAAATGTTCGCTGGGCAAATAACGACAATCGGATCGTGGATAGGTAATGAGTTTATGTACTTCATATAAACGTTGACACGCATCAAGGACTTCTTGGGCAGAATAGCCAAACCGTTTGCCCGCATCAATTTGCAGTGCAGAAAGTGAATACGGTAATGGTGCAAGCTCTTTTTCTTGATTTTCTTGATAACGTTTAACCGTTGCCGCTTGATTTTCAATGCGTCGCGCGACATTTTCTGCAAGCCCTTTGGAAAGCACTCGCCCTTGCTCATCTTGATAGTCTTCACACGCTTGACTAGGCTGCCACTGCGCGATAAATTCGTCAGGTGGCGTATTAGCAGTGTGAATGTGGGCATTTACTTGATAAAACGCTTTAGGCTGAAAGTGCTCAATCTCCCAATCACGACGCACAATTAATCCTAATACTGGCGTTTGTACTCGCCCAACAGACAATACGCCACGATAACCCGCCCGTTGTCCATACAGGGTAAAGGCGCGCGTCATATTAATGCCATATAGCCAGTCCGCACGTGCACGCGCCAACGCAGATGTGGACAGCGGAATAAAAGTGCGGTTAGGCACAAGCTGTTTAATGGCTTGGCTCACCGCACTAGGGTTGAGATCATTAATTAAGCAGCGTTGCACGTCCGCCAATTGCACATTGGACAATTGTGCATAGTTTAGCACTTCATCTACCAATAATTGCCCTTCACGATCGGGGTCTCCTGCGTGAACCAACATCTCAGCTTGTTTGATCAAGTTCAATACAATATTAAGCTGCTTTTGGCTTGTTTTTTTAGGGAGTAATTGCCAGTGTTCAGGCACAATCGGCAAGTGTTCTAACCGCCAACGCTTAAACTCAGGATTGTAGCTATCGGGTTCTGCTTGCTCTAATAAATGCCCCACACACCATGTAACGCAATCCTGCGTTCCACATTGAATAAAGCCATCACCACGCTTATGGGGCTTGGGTAACACATCAGCAATCGCACGTGCGAGGCTGGGTTTTTCAGCAATAAATAAACGCATATTACTCTAATTTATCTAAAAATGGACTGCCCCCAAGGGCTTGCATTTGGCGCATAATCCATTGCTGTTTGCGCAACATGGCGCGTGATGGCACATTAACCCGATAAATATGCGGATTAGGCAAACTGCTGGCTAAAAGTGCAGCTTGTGATGTTGTCAACTTGCGTACACTGGTATGAAAAAAGTGCTGTGCCGCCGCTTCTACGCCATAAATGCCATCACCAAATTCAGCAATATTTAAATACACTTCTAAAATGCGGTTTTTATCCCACATAGCTTCCAAAAGCCATGTAATAGGCACTTCTAAAGCTTTACGTAGCCAACTTTGCCCATGCCAAAGATACAAATTTTTGGCTGTTTGTTGTGAAATTGTCGAACCACCACGCACTGCTTTATTGACTTGATTATGTTTATACGCCTTTTCGATTGCAATCCAATCAATGCCAAAATGACGTGGAAATTGTTGATCTTCAGCGGCAATCACTGCCAATTGCATCGCTTTACTCATCTGATCAAGATTAACCCACTGATAGTGGGTTTTAAATGCAAAATCTCCCGTAAACCAGTGCCGTAGCTGTTGTTGTGCCATGTATGCCGAAAACGGCACTGGTACAAAACGCAAAAGTGCGGTCAGCATAACCATAAATACAACACAATAAGCGACAATGCGAACTGTCCTCCGAGCTATTCGCCGTCGCCACGCCACCTTTTTAATTGCCATGACCTTGTAGCCACGCAAGCAGCTCATCTGGCATTGTTTTTAACATATTTGATCCACGCGTAATGGTTGCTGCACTGGTATTTAATTGTTGCTGAATCTCTCGTTGAGAATGCGATTTCGCTAATAAAGCTTTAACAATTTGAACACGAAGACCGATTGAATCTCGCTCATCGGCGGTCAACAACATACTGAGTACCTCATGTTCCCGTTTTTCCGCAAATGCTGCTCGCAATAGTTCAACAAACACATGCCATTGTTCTGTTTTATTTGCGATCATGTCCTTCTCCTTTCGCCCTTACTTATGTACTAGTATAAGCGATCATACTCACGTTTGGCGAATGAAATTCCCTGCTGCTTACGCAATAATTGATAATAATAGTCATACGCCAGTACATTTTGCACATAACCTCGCGTTTCATAGTAAGGAATCGTGGCAATAAATTCTGCCATCGTCAACCGCCCTCCAGCTCGAGTAAGCCACTGCTCAACGCGTCGGCTACCTGCATTATACGCACTGGCAATTAAAATGCGATTCCCCTCAAATCGCTCAGACAGTTGCTGCAAATGTGCAGTACCCAGCATAATATTGTCAAACGCAGAAAAAAGCTGATTGGCATTATTGTACGGCAATTTTAACTGATCTGCTGTTTGTTTCGCAGTGCTAGGTAATAACTGCATTAAGCCACGCGCATCTGCACTGGATATTACAGATGGATTCCATGCACTTTCTTGGCGTGCAATGGCTTGTGCAAAACTGACTGGAAGCGTTTTGCCAGTTAAATTAATTTTAAACCACGTGTCATATGCCAGTGGTAAACGTGCCGAAATATAATCCCACGCTTTGGCAGCAATGGTCGCCTGCACCCCAATATCATACCACCCGTGTTCATTGGCATAATCTGCTAATGCAATTTTTTGCTCATTATCCGCCTCATCTAACATACGCTGCCACAGGCTATTGACTGTTTGCGTTTGCCGCACTATGTGTAATTCTTGTAATTGAGCTAACCGCACTTTAAAGGGAATTAATGCCTGCTGGCGTTGCTCAGCACTCAGTTGAGCAAAGTGCGGTTGATACACCACGCCTAGCGTCGCTGCTGCAAGCATGGGATAAAAACCACGTTCTTGGCTTAAGCTTTCCAGTAATCCACGTGCTGATTGCCCCTGTTTTTCACGATTAATCGCTTGCCAATAACGCCATTCTTGTTTATTGGCGGCTTCAGGAGACAGCAAATCCAACCAAGGTGCCAAATCGGCTTTTTGCAAAAGTGCGGTACGAATACGCCGCTCTGTGAGCACATCATCTTTTAATGTACGAATCGCCTCATCACGCCAACGTTGCAATGATGCTTCATCTTGATCAAATAATTTACTGACTACCGCACTTTGCCATTTCTCACGCTGCTCTGCCCCCAAATGAAAGCGTTCTGCCCAACGCGCAAATTCGGCAAAGGGATCATGGCGATCAAGCAACGATATATCCAGTTTTTTTAAAAAACGAGGAAAAGTGCGGTCAACAATGGCCTGATTTTCAGGTGTAATCGCCGCCGTTTGCACAAATACGGTCAACTGCTCTGGATGTTCACGCAACTGCACAAGCGATTCCAGCCAATTTTGCGACACAATGTCATCGCCTGCCAAATTACGCAAGTGACGTAATAGCCCATCACTGCCAGCCAAAAACGCCAGATAACCACGCTGACGCAATAACGCAGGTGTCAGCTGCCCAGCCTGCTGCCACTGAGCTAAAATGGCATCGCATTGATTTGGCAAAGACTTCCCTGTTTGCCAAAGTGCGGTGACGTTTGCCCAAATCGACGGCGCATTAGGTGTTTGATGAAGCTGCGCACTCAGTTGAATACATTGGCTGGCAACATCATCCATTGGATGACGTGCGAGAAAATCACGAATTGCCTGCCAGTCTTGCTGTTGATATAAATGCGTAAGTAACGTTCGATTCAGTTCTTGCTGATTAGCGATGTCTGGGTACTGTGTGGCAAACTCAACGATACGTGACTCACTCAACTGGGTTTTATCTAAGAGCAGGCGTTGATAATACAAATAAGGCGTAAGAATATAGCCTTGCAAGGCTGAAAGCATTGTATCAATCTGTTGAAAATGCTGCTTTTGTGCAGCCAATGGTAAAAGCTGTGCGGTTTTCTGATAAAGCTGACGCTGCACATCAAGCGGTAAATGCGTTTGCAAATTGGGCACCGCACTTTCCTTCGGCTCGGGGGAGGTCTCCCCTACTGCCACTGCCATTTGACTGGCAAAAATGGTACTGACAACGAATACACATTTTTTTCTTAACACATTCACTCTCCTGTTGAAATAAAAAACACCTTGCTTAGCAAGGTGTTAGACTTATTTTTTGCCTAAAAATTCATTTCCAACGCAACGTTACTTTTTGCTCAAACAATGGCTTAGGCTATCTGCAGTCGCTTGTAAAAAGTCAATATACGCTGTTTTCCCAAGTGCAATGTCTTCGCCTAATGGGTCAAGTTGCCCCACGCTGACACCCGTATTTTTTTGTAACGTTTCCACTACCCGCGGGGTAAATTGCGGTTCGGTAAATAAGCATTTCGCTTTATGTTCTGTAATGCTAGCTTTGATTTCACTTAATGTTTTCGCACCTGGTGCAACCGCTGGATTAATGGTAAATGCCCCGAGATGATTTAACCCAAACTGCCGCTCAAAATAGCCGTATGCGTCATGGAATACGTAGTAGCCCTCTCCTTTCACAGGGGCAAGTTGTTTGCTCAGACTCGCCAATTTATCAGCAATATTTTTCTTGAAATCTGCCAAATTTGAGTTAATCAACGCGGCTTTATTGGGATAAAGTGCGGTTAAACGCTCAGCAATATTTTCAGCGACTAATTCACTGATTTTTGGTGAATACCATACATGCCAGTCAGTTTGTAAACCGTCATGGTGGTGGTCGTGATCATGGTGGTCATGATGCTTATGATCATGATCGGCATGCTTGTGATCGTGGCTATGCTCATGCTTATGGTCATGATCGTGGTCACCATGGAAATGCACATGCATCGCTTTACCTAACAAGGACTTAATGCCATCAATATCTTCAATTTCCAGCACGTTTTTCTCATCCAATTTTTCCACACTGCTTTCAAGGAAAGTTTCCATTTCATCACCAACCCAGATTACTAATTGTGCTTTTTTCAACCGCTCTAGATCAGACGGGCGCATGCTGTAATCATGTGGTGACGCACCTGCGGGCAATAACACTTCCGTTGGCGTTACCCCTTCTGCAATCGCAGCCGCAATAAAACCAATCGGCTTCACCGTCGTTAAAATATCCGCTTGTGCGCTTAGTGCAGCGGTGGAAAGTACCGTGGCGGCGAGAAGTTGTTTATTCAATTTTTTCATACCTTGTCCTTTTGCTGTTGTAGCAATTTTTCAATTACCCGAGATACTGCAAAAAAACCAAACGTTGCAGTAACCATTGTTGCCGCGCCGAAGCCGTTTGCACAGTTCATTGTGGCAGATACATCACACCGCCCTTCCATTTTAGGAAAAATCAAAGGCTGTGTTGAAAACACACAATCTATACCAAATTTACGTTTTGGATTTTGGCTGAAATTGTACTGCTTACGAAGCAGCGACCGCACTTTGGCAGCCAGCGGATCTTGTATCGTCCGCGAGAGATCGGCGAGTTGAATTTTACTTGGGTCTGTCTGACCGCCTGCGCCGCCTGTGGTGATCAACCGAATTTTATGGCGTTTTGCATATGCAATCAGTGCCGCTTTTACCTTTACACTGTCGATCGCATCAATCACATAGTCAAAGTGCGGTTGAATGTGCGTTGCGATATTCTCCAACGTGAGAAAATCATCAATATACTGCACTTCACAGGCGGGGTTAATTGCCTGTACGCGCTCGCACATAACCTCGCCTTTGAGCTTACCAAAATTGCCATTGATGGCGTGAATTTGTCGATTGGTGTTAGTTAGACAAATATCATCCATATCAATTAACGTTATTTTGCCGACCGCACTTCGTGCCAGTGCTTCCACAGCCCATGAGCCAACGCCACCAATCCCCACGACACAGATGTGCGTATGGCGTAATATCGTCAATGCCTGTATACCATAAAGACGTGCAATGCCCCCAAAACGACGCTCAACTTCATCACTCATTAACGCAATACCCACGCACGTCCATAATGTTTTAACAATCCAGCCTGATGCCCAGCTTCATCACCAATGCCTTGATAGAGGTCAAAATGATGCCCTTTTACTGCACCACCAACGTCAAGTGCGATCATCAGGCGTAATTGGTGCTGCCCTGTCCATTTTCCTTGCTGATCAATGACAGGTTCTTCCACCAACAAAATGCTTCCTGACGGAACCACTCGACGATCAGAGGCAACCGCTGCCAATGGAATTAATGGAATGCCCGCAGAGCCTTTCACTTTACCGTTTGGCACATTTTTGAAAAATACATATGATGGATTACGCTCCAGCAAGCCTTGCAATCGTTCAGGATTTCGCTCTGCCCAATCTTTAATCGCTTGTACAGACATTTTTTCTTTTGCAATTTCCCCATCTTCAACTAATAATCGACCAATGCTGGCGTATTTGTAGCCATTTTGCCCAGCATAAGCAAAATAATTCAGCGTACCATTGCCAAAATCAACATAGCCGCTACCTTGCACCCCTAGTAAGAAATTGTCTAACATTGAATCCGTATAAGCTAACTCAAGCCCTTGCCCTTTTAAGGCCCCCGCATAAATTTGCGCGCGGGTAAACCGTTTTTGTTGCGGCATAGCATAAATAGGGTGTTGATAACGCCCTTGAGGGCTATAACGTGCGTGAATAACAGGTGAATAATAGCCTGTCATTAAGACATTTTGAAAACCATCTTCACCTCGCATGAGCAGAGGTGTTAATCCTGCGGCATTGAGTTGGCTCACATCAGCACCGCTAAGCACCCAATTCAGCACTTTGGCATAGGTATTACCAAATTTGTTCGCCAAACGTGGTGATGTGTTTTGAACAATGGACATCTGGGTTAAAAAATCCCCTTGATTTACCACGCTACCTTGGTTTGCAACATAAGAAACTGGCGTGAGATGTTGCCCTTGATTGATGTAATCTCGTCCACCATAAATCGCCCCCATTTTTTCACGCATTTGACGATCATTATCTACACTATGCTTACTTGGACCACTCCCACACGCAACAAGCAAACACATTAACCCGATGGATACCGCTGATTTAACTACATTCATAAAATGATTTTACCTTAAGCTGTCTAAATTTTATGCTCATCATATTGATAAGTGGCTTACGTTATCAAAAATACAGGCAAAAATACAGTGCAACTTCATATGAATTAGGATGAAACTGTGCATAAGTTGTGTCAACTTAATGGACAAACATTAAGCAACTAGACGTTTTTTTAATCGATTGAACCTATTTTTTGTGATCTGCCTTGCAAAAATTTCTAAACTGCGTATTATAAGCACCTCAAACAGACGCGGGGTGGAGCAGCTTGGTAGCTCGTCGGGCTCATAACCCGAAGGTCGTTGGTTCAAATCCAGCCCCCGCAACCAATTTACCACCTTCTTAGGTGGTTTTTTGTTATCTGCAAGTTAGTTTCAACCGCACTTTACAATTTTCTCTATCGTAAGCAATAAAAAAGCCGCCCTAAGGCGACTTCATTATTGATTGTCGTTAATTATGCAACGACAACATTTTCCGCTTTTTTACCACGTTGATCATCAACAATATCAAATACGACTGATTGACCTTCTTTTAAGGTACGGAAACCGTCACTTTTGATTGCAGAGAAATGTACGAATACATCTTCGCCACCATCAACTTGTAAAAAACCAAAACCTTTAGTTTCGTTAAACCATTTAACGGTTCCTTTAACTTGAGACATAATAAATCCTAAAATAACTAATTTAACAATTTTTACCTAAAATACGGACAACTAAAATTGATGTTCATAACCTGGTAAATCTATTCTGCTCTAAGAGCCACTTCATAGTATCACATCACCTAAAAAAGACACGCTTTATTTCTCAATTCTCATCAAAAACCGCACTTTTATCTCAAAAAGGTGAAATCTCTCACACTATTTGCGTTAATTAGCCAATCGCTCAAGTAATTTTTGATGAATACCGCCAAAGCTACCATTGCTCATAATCAAAATATGATCACCTGACTGTGCTTCATTGGCGATCAACTCGATTAATAGATCAATATTGCCACTCCACTTCGCTGGCACGGTTGATTTTTCCGCCAATTCAGCCACTTCCCACGGAATATTGTCAGGTTGTAATAAAAAGACAACATCGGATTTAACCCACGCTGAGACCAATTCATTTTTATGTAATCCCATTTTCATTGTGTTTGAGCGAGGCTCTAACACCGCAATAATGCGTTTAGCTCCGCCTACTTTATCGCGTAGTGCGTTGATGGTCGCATTAATTTCTGCAGGGTGATGGGCAAAATCATCATAAACGGTAATGTTATTAACGCAACCTTTAACTTCCAAACGGCGATTGGCATTCACAAAACGACTTAATGAAGCGCAGGCCCTCTCAATCGGTACGCCAACACGATGAGCAGCCGCGATAGCCATTAACGCATTGTGCATATTATGTTCACCAAAAATATCCCACCGCACTTTGGCTTTTTCTTCCCCTTTATAGTAAACCGCAAATTCAGTGCTATCGGTTGCGATTTTTTTCGCAAACCAATCCTGATCTGCACCGATAAACTGCTGTTCGCTCCAACACCCCATATCTAATGTTTGTTTGACCGTAGCATCGGATGGATTCGATAAAATTAACCCTTTACTTGGCATAGTACGAATGACGTGGTGAAACTGACGCTGAATAGCGGCAAGATCATCGAAAATATCGCCATGATCAAAACCAATATTATTAATGATCAGCGTGCTCGGATTGTAGTGTACAAATTTTGACCGCTTATCAAAAAATGCGGTGTCATATTCATCCGCTTCGATCACAAAATACGGTGCTTTACCCAGTTGCGCTGAGGTTGCAAAATTACCTGTTACACCACCAATTAAAAAGCCAGGCTCAAGTCCGTTGTCCGCTAAAATCCATGCCAAAATACTGCTGGTGGTGGTTTTTCCATGCGTACCTGATACTGCCAACACATGACGTTCACGCAGGAGATTATCATGCAACCATTGCGGCCCTGACGTGTATGGAAGCTGATGATCTAAGACATATTCAACACACGGATTGCCCCGCTTCATTGCATTACCAACAATAACCATATCAGGACTTGGCTCAAGCTGAGCAGGGTCATAATGCGGAATAATCTCAATGCCACTCTGTTGTAAAAATGTACTCATAGGTGGATATACATTAACATCAGAGCCCGTTACTCTAAACCCCATTTGACGGGCTATTATAGCCACTCCGCCCATAAATGTGCCGCAAATACCAAGAATATGAATATGTTGTTGTTTCATTTTTTATCGCTCTATAATAAAAGTGTGGAAATGATCACAAACTACAAGACTGCTCGCAGGCATTTCCATTTTTAACTGCTATAATAATTATGCTTAATTATACATTAAAAAGTAAAAACTTTCTTTCAAATTATCCTGAGGCCAATTATGAAAACATTAGGCGAATTCATTGTCGAAAAACAACACGATTATCCCAACGCAAAAGGTGAACTGAGTGGCATTTTATCCTCCATCCGTTTGGTGGCTAAAATTATTCATCGAGATATTAATAAAGCAGGGCTCACGAACGACATTATCGGCAATTCTGGTGTTGAAAATGTACAAGGTGAAGCACAAATGAAACTGGATGCTTTCGCCCATGAAAAAATGAAAGCTGCACTTATCGCACGTGATGAAGTCGCAGGGTTTGGCTCAGAAGAAGAAGAAAACTTTGTCGCATTCAATACCGAGCGTGGTCGCAACGCAAAATACATCATTCTCACCGATCCACTCGACGGCTCATCAAACATTGATGTAAATGTCGCCGTAGGCACCATTTTTTCCATTTATCGCCGTGTTTCGCCTATCGGGCAACCTGTCACAATGGAAGACTTCTTACAACCGGGTAATAAGCAAGTTGCGGCGGGTTACATTGTCTATGGCTCATCAACAATGCTCGTTTATACCACAGGACACGGTGTAAACGGTTTTACCTATGATCCATCATTGGGCGTATTTATTCTGTCTCACGAAAATATCAAAATCCCACAAGATGGTAAATGTTATTCTATCAACGAAGGGCATTATTTAAAATTCCCAATGGGGGTAAAAAAATACATTAAATATTGCCAAGAGGAAGATAAGGATACCAATCGCCCATATACCTCTCGCTACATTGGTTCGCTCGTATCTGATTTCCATCGCAATATGCTTAAAGGCGGCATTTATATTTATCCAACCTCCACACAATATCCAAATGGTAAATTACGTTTATTGTATGAAGGCAACCCGATGGCATTCTTAGCGGAACAAGCGGGGGGCTTGGCAAGCGACGGTTATAATCGTATTTTAGACATTCAGCCAACTGAACTGCATCAACGCGTTCCTCTGTTTATTGGCTCGAAAAATATGGTGGAAAAAGCGCAAGAATTTATGGCACAAGAAAAATAGTGCAAAGTGCGGTCTGACCGCACTTTTTATGATTCGATCATAAAGATTGACTGCCAAGGCAAGATTGCTTATTCTTATTGGAATACAAGGAGCAATGCTATGCGGACTGCGGTAAAATACACCATCGCTTTTTTAAGCCTATTTGGGCTGGTTACGTTAATGATCTGGCTTGATTTGCGAAGCCAATCACATTCAGCCAGCTTGGCTACCAATGAATATAAATTAACCGCAGAAAACTTGACCAACCGCACGTTGTTAGATGAATTTCATCGACGAGTGGATTTAAGTCCGCCACGCTATATTGTACTACCCACACAAGAAAAAAATGAGCTCGTGTTGCGCTACACCTTAACCACGCATTCGGAAAAGCCAATTCATTCCATTGAATGGCTTGCGCTTTATCTTTATCAAGGACATATTATTTTTAATAAAGAAATCCAAATTGCATTTAAATCTGATTCAGGCAACCTGAGCGAGCGCAATATCGATTTAGTCTTTCCTCTAGATTCTATCTCACGCGATGCGAGAACACTTTTTACACATAAAGATCTCAATATCAAAGCCCTCACATTGCCCCTACTCATTCAATATGCTGACGGCTCGCGTTTAGAATTATCTTATAAATAAAAAACCGCACTTTTAATGTGCGGTTTGTTGTGATTAACGCCACGCCTTAAATTGATTAATCAATCCATTAGTGGAGCTGTCATGCGAGCAGATCGGTTCGCTATTTTCTAACTCAGGCAAAATGCGGTTTGCCAATTGTTTCCCTAATTCCACGCCCCATTGATCGAATGTGAAAATATTGAAAATAACCCCTTGCACAAAAATTTTATGTTCATACATCGCAATCAACGCACCTAAACTAAACGGTGTGATTTTTTGCAACAATATCGAGTTAGTTGGGCGATTACCTTCAAACACTTTAAACGGCACAATATTTTTGACTTGCTCTAACGTTTTACCATTGTTGATAAACTCATCGATCACTTCCTGCTCAGTTTTACCAAATGCCAACGCTTCTGTTTGAGCAAAGAAGTTCGATAATAATTTTAAGTGATGATCGCCAAGCACATTATGGCTTTGTGCTGGTGCAATAAAATCACATGGGATACGCTGCGTACCTTGATGAATTAATTGATAAAACGCGTGCTGTCCATTCGTGCCAGGCTCTCCCCAAATGATTGGTCCTGTTTGATAGTCAACTTTTTCGCCATTGCGGTCAACATATTTACCATTGGATTCCATATTACCTTGCTGAAAATAGGCTGCAAAGCGATGCATATATTGGTCATACGGCAAAATGGCTTCCGATTCTGCGCCTAAGAAATTGCTATTCCAAATCCCAATCAATGCTAATGTAGCAGGAATATTATGCTCAAGTGCGGTTGTGCGGAAATGGTTATCCATCGCATGCGCACCGCTGAGTAATTGCTCAAAATTATCGAAACCAATGGAAAGCGCAATGGAAAGCCCAATAGCTGACCATAATGAATAACGACCACCAACCCAATCCCAAAATTCAAACATATTCTCTGTGTCAATCCCAAATTCCTGCACGGCTTGCGCATTCGTTGATAATGCCACGAAATGTTTAGCAACCGCACTTTCATCTTTGGCCGCTGACAGTAGCCAATTACGCGCACTATGCGCATTGGTCATCGTTTCCTGCGTAGTGAATGTTTTTGACGCCACTAAAAAGAGGGTGGTTTCTGGGTTCAGCTTTTTCACTGTCTCGGCGATATGCGTACCATCCACATTAGACACAAAGTGCATGGTTAACTGATTTTTATAAGGGCGCAAGGCTTCTGTTACCATATACGGACCAAGGTCTGAGCCGCCAATACCAATATTCACCACATCGGTAATGGCTTTGCCAGTGTAACCTTTCCATTGCCCCGAAATCACTCTCTCACAAAATCCTTTCATTTTGGCCAGCACTGCGTTGACCTCTGGCATAACATCTTTACCATCCACAAATACCGGCGTATTAGAACGATTACGAAGTGCGGTATGCAACACGGCACGATCTTCGGTGCGATTAATTTTTTCGCCTGTAAACATGGATTCAATCGCCTCACTCAAGGCGCATTCATTCGCCAATTGACGCAATAATGTGAGCGTTTGTGCGCTAACCGCATTTTTTGAAAAATCCACCAAAATTTGGTTATCAAACGTCAAAGAAAATGCCTCAAAACGTGCGTTATCTTGCTCAAATAACTGCTTAATGGTGAGATGCTGTTGTGCTTGTTTGTGATGTTCCAATGCTTGCCAAGCAGATGTTTTTACTGGGTTAATATTTTGCATAATGTCTCCAAATGTTTTTATACATATTCTCGATTAACACGTGAACTCAGTCGTGTTACCAATTCATAACTGATCATACCTAAATGCTGAGCAATTTCCTCAATCGGTAAATCAGCTCCCCAAAAAATCACTTCATCGCCAATCTCTGCATGCTCTTGCCCGAGATCAACAGTAAGCATATCCATAGATACTTTTCCAACGATGGGAAAACGTTTGCCATTAATAACAACGGGGGTATTATCTTTTAAATCGCGTGGAAAACCATCGCCATAGCCCATCGCAACCACGGCAATGGTTGTCTCTTTTTCACTAATCCAACGCCCGCCATAGCCCACAGGCTCGCCTGCTTTTAGGCGTTTTAAGGCAATAATATTCGAACTTAACTGCATCACGCTCGTGAGTGCATAATGTTTCGCTGTCTGCACCTTGTCATCAGGTGCGATACCATAGAGAATAATGCCAGGACGAACGTAATCGTAATGCGCCGATGGCCAGAATAAAATGCCATTGGATGCTGATAAACTACGCGCACCTTGCAAATCGCCGATAGCATCTTCAAAGCGGGCAATTTGAATTGCGGTATAATCACTTTGTCTATCATCAGCACGACTAAAATGGCTAACAAATCCAATTTCACGCACCTTGCCACACGCCATTAAACGCGCATAGACCTCCGCCACTTCATTCGCCGAAAAGCCTAAACGGTGCATACCTGTATCAATTTTAATCCAAACCTTGATTTGCCCACAAAGTGCGGTTTGTTCTAGTGCGTGCAATTGGTAATGGCTATGAATGACTGGCTGTAAATCATATTCCGGCAAATAGCCCACATCTTCTGAATGAAAAAATCCTTCTAACAATAAAATGGGATTTTCAATGCCATTGCGTCGCAATGTTATTGCTTCTTTTAAATGGGCAACACCAAAGCCGTCCGCACTGTCTTGTAGTGCTTTCGCCACCGCAAGCATGCCATGTCCATAGGCGTTAGCTTTAACAATCGCAATACATTGACTACCAGCAGCAAGCTGCTTAATTTTTGCAAGATTTTCTTGCAAGGCGGCTAATTGAATCGTGGCTTTTGCGCCATATATTTTTTGCATCACTATTCTTCTTCATTATACGCAGGACCATCATAATTATCGAAACGGGAAAAACGTCCATTAAATGTCAACCGCACTTTGCCTATCGGCCCGTTTCGCTGTTTACCAATGATAATCTCTGCCACATTTTTAAATTCACTATGTTCGTTATATACCTCATCACGGTAAATGAACATAATTAAATCGGCATCTTGCTCAATCGAACCTGATTCCCGCAAATCTGAGTTCACAGGACGCTTATCGGCTCGGTTTTCCAAACTACGGTTAAGCTGAGAAAGGGCGATCACAGGCACTTCTAATTCTTTCGCCAATGCTTTGAGTGAGCGTGAAATTTCGGCAATTTCTAATGTGCGGTTTTCACTGTAACCTGGTGCTCGCATGAGCTGCAAATAATCCACCATAATCAAGCTCAATCCCCCATTTTCTCGATACACTCGGCGTGCACGCGAGCGTAATTCTGTTGGCGTTAAACCCGACGAATCATCAATATATAAATTGCCACGATCTGACATCATCTGCACAACGCCCGTAATACGAGACCACTCATCATCATCGGTTATCCGCCCTGTCCGCACTTTGGTTTGATCGACCCTTGCCAGAGAGGCAAGCATACGCATCGCAATAGAATCCGAAGGCATTTCAAGGCTGAATACCAACACGGGTTTATCTTCGCTCATCATTGCGTTTTCGCATAAATTCATGGCAAACGTGGTTTTTCCCATAGATGGGCGTGCTGCAACAATAATCAAATCTGATTTTTGCAAGCCTGTTGTTTTAAGATCTAAACTCGTGTAACCCGTAGAAACACCTGTAACGCCGTTATTGTTTTTCGCTCGCGACAAGACTTCAATTTTTTGTAACGTATCATCTAAGATATCCACGATACGTTTTGGCCCTTCTTTAGCGTTATTCGTGCGTTTTTCGGCAATATCAAAAATTTGTTTTTCCGCATTATCGAGTAGTGCTTTAATATCCTGCCCTTTCGGCTCATAATTGCTTTCTACAATGTTCAATGCAGCACCAATCAACTCACGTTGAATGGCTTTTTCACGCACCACATCTGCATAAGTCAACACATTAGCTGCACTGGGAGTATTTTTCGACAATTCTGCTAAATACGCAAACCCCCCCACATCCTCACTAATGCCTTTCTTTTTTAACTGTTGATCAAGCGTGATAATGTCGATTGGCTGATTATTACGCGCCAACGCTTCCATTTCTTGGAAAATCATTCGATGTGCAAAAGTGTAGAAATCATCCGCAATGACATGCTCAATCACATCTTCTAATTTGTCATTGCTTAATAAAATTCCCCCCAGCACCGCCTGCTCTGCTTCAAGAGAATGCGGTGTACTTTTTAACGCTTGGGTTTTGAGATCGTTTTCACTCAACGTTGAAGAAGTGGGTTGCCTTGCCATGAAAAAATCCTACACTGTAAAAGGAAGTGTATTATAGCAAATTATTTTTAAGAAATGATAAGCAAAGTATCATTCCTGAAAAAATAAACCCCCAATGATCATTGGGGGCTTTTTCTAGTTCGCTTGACGTGCTTCAACACTGATATGGCTTGTGGCACTATGCACACCTGCACCACCATCACCTTTAAAGCGATAACGTGAGGCTTGCCATTCAACGATCGCAAATGGCTCACTGCCTGCTTGTGCTTTCGCTTGTGTCATTGCCGTTTTTACATGCGCCACACGAGAATATGTGCCATATTGTGCGGGATCGTTGACCGCACTTTGTGGTTGAGCATTATCCACTTTGGCAATCACCTCCTGCACGCTAACCTCTTTTACCACCCTGCGTGATGGCTGCTGTTCCGCTTCATGTTGCTGCAATACACTATTTGATGCCTGCAATTTTTTCTCAACCGACTCATTAGCTGGCTGCGTAATGAAGCCTAATGGCAATGCACTTTGGTCTTTCACCACACAAGACACCGCAGGAACAGTTATGCCAGAACCGTATTTCTCAGCATTACGCTTTGCTTTCTCTTCATCACTAAGCTCGCCAACCGCACTTTGCGATTCTTGGGTTTCTTGCTGCTCAAGCAGTTGCTCAACAGGTACAAATGGCATTTCCTCTTCTTCCAGCAAGGTTGAACGATCAATCCATACTTTACCACTAGCCAGTTCAGGCGACATCACCGCCATTGTCAATGGCATTGGGCTGACCAGTTCGCTCGTTTGACGACGGCGACGCTGACTACCTGTGCGTAAATGCCGCGGTGTGCGACGACGGCGTTGAGTGCGATTGCGTCCCTCGTCATTTTTCACTGAAGGCTCGTCAATGACTTCATCACTCACAGCAACCGCACTTTGTAGCGGTGCATCTTGCGCTAAGTCAGATTGTTCAAATGCAATAGCTGGATCTGATGATGTACGCACTTCAGTTACAGTGGTATTTTCTGGTGTGCCATCGCTGGTCAACCGCACTTTTTGACGCAAATTGCGACGTTCACGCCGTGCCACAACCTGTTTTTCAGTCTCTTCTTTTTCAAGATCAACCCGTTCAACGACTTGCGACGTGGTATTTGCGGTATTGTTCTCATTTCGACGGCGTGTGCGACGTGAATTAGTACGCGCTTTGCGTTCTTCCCCATTTTCATCGCGTTTGCCATTTTTCGCTTTATCTGCACTGTTGTCTTGGGTACGCTCAGATCTACGGCTATGATTACGACGATCTTGGCGACGACGCTGATTCGGCTGACGTTTTTCTGGCTTTTTCTCTGGTTCTGCTTCACTTGCAAATAATGCTTTCACCCGTGCCCACAAGCGTGCTAACAGTGATGGTTCACTGCGTTTTTGGCTCGCTGAATAAGGCGATGCACTTGGCATATTTAACTCACCTGCCGCCGCTTTTTCTAATACAGATTCAACCGTCACCGCAGCAGTATCAGGTGATGCCTGTTCCGCAATGGTGTCTTGATAAGTTGACTGACCGCTCTCTTCATGCTGCGCATGATACTGCGTTAAATTGTAGCTCAGCATATTTGCCATTTCGCCTTCACGCATTCGGAATACCGAAAAGTGCGGTGTTTCCATTTGCTCGTTCGGCACAACAACAATTTCAACATCGTGGCGTTTTTCAATGTTGTAGATGGCTTTACGCTTTTCATTTAATAGATAAGAGGCAATTTCCACTGGCACGATAGTATGCACTTGTGAAGTGTTTTCTTTTAACGCTTCCTCTTCCAATAAACGCAAAATAGATAAAGATAAAGACTCATTATCACGCACTTTACCCGTACCTTGACAACGAGGACAAATATGATGCGACGACTCCCCTAATGATGGGCTTAAACGTTGACGTGACATTTCCAGCAAGCCAAAACGTGAAATTCGGCTAATTTGAATGCGCGCGCGATCTTGTCGCACGGCATCACGCACACGATTTTCAACTTCACGCTGATGACGCACTGGTGTCATATCAATAAAATCAATGACAATTAAACCGCCCAAATCACGCAACCGCAATTGGCGTGCAATTTCATCTGCCGCTTCTAAATTGGTATTAAGTGCGGTTTCTTCAATATCACCGCCGCGCGTGGAGCGTGCTGAGTTGATGTCAATGGCTGTCAACGCTTCAGTAACATCAATGACAATCGAACCGCCTGATGGCAACCGCACTTCACGTTGGAATGCCGATTCAATTTGGGATTCAATTTGATAATGACTAAATAGCGGCACTTCACCTTGATACAGTTTAATGCGATTAGCAAAATCAGGGCGGATTAATTTAATGTGCGCTTTAGCCTTTTCATACACTTTTGCATTATCAATTAAAATTTCACCAATATCGCGACGAAGGTGATCACGAATGGCACGCACTATCACATCACTTTCTTGATGAATTAAAAAGGGTGCTGGACGCGATTGAGAGGCTTGCAAAATCGCTTCCCAATGATGCAATAGCACTTTTAGATCCCACTGCAATTCTTCAGGCGATTTGCCAACGCCCGCGGTGCGAACGATAAGCCCTACACCATCTGGCACATCAAGAGAACTTAGTGCTTCTTTTAGCTCTTGACGCTCTTCACCTTCAATACGACGAGAAATACCGCCAGCACGCGGGTTGTTTGGCATAATAACTAAATAACTACCCGCCAACGAGATGAAGGTTGTCAATGCCGCACCTTTGTTACCGCGCTCTTCTTTACTAATTTGCACGATAACTTCTTGCCCTTCTTTGATCACATCACGAATATTTGGGCGACCTTGAAATGTGTAGCCATCGGGGAAGTATTCTCTCGAAATTTCTTTAAGGGGTAAAAAGCCATGACGCTCTGCACCATAATCGACAAAAGCGGCTTCTAAACTCGGCTCAACACGCGTGATTTTACCTTTGTAGATATTGGCTTTTTTTTGTTCATGCCCAGGATTTTCAATATCCAGGTCGTATAAGCGTTGCCCATCGACTAACGCAACACGCAACTCTTCTTTTTGAGTTGCATTAATTAACATTCTTTTCATTTAAATTTTAAACTCTTTCTCATTTTTTTAATCACTAGATAAATTGTGCTACCTTAGGCCTGATGTCCATATCTTGCCAATCTCCCGATTGTCTTTTGCAGGCGCATTAAAGGCATATCACATGAATAGCAAATGAAAGTGTCAATTGCTCGACAATTTATCCCATTATTTTAAGGCGTGGTGTCTTACGCTATGCTGCACAGCCCTAAACATGTTGCATAACGCACTTCAGGCTTTGCCTTTTATTTAAAAGTGCGGTTTTGCCTATTACATTAATTATAATAAAAGCGTTGTATTATTTCATTTTATCACGGCTTTTGGCAAGCAACCATTTATAAAATTTCATTCTCCATCACATTTTTTCCTGCTTTTTCTGTATAATGATGCAATCACAACCTAACTACTTTTTAAAAGGCGTTTTATGAGCGTTCGTTTTACTACAATTACTCACGATGAAGCAGGGCAACGCATTGACAATTATCTCCTGACTCAACTTAAAGGCGTGCCGAAAAGTTTAATTTATCGCATTATTCGTAAAGGCGAAGTGCGGGTCAATAAGGGGCGAGTGAAACCCGACTATAAATTACAACCTATCGATGTCGTGCGTATTCCGCCTGTAAAAGTCAGTGAAAAAATACAAGCACCAATTTCGAACAAACTTAGCCAAGTCAGTGCCCTCGAGCATGCCATCATTTTTGAAGATGATGTACTATTAGTGTTAAATAAACCGTCTGGCATGGCTGTGCATGGTGGCAGCGGATTGTCTTTTGGCGTTATTGAAGCCCTACGTGCCCTGCGTCCTGAAGCCCGCTTTTTGGAGTTAGTTCATCGTCTTGATCGCGACACATCGGGCATATTGTTAGTAGCTAAAAAACGCTCAGCATTGCGCCATCTACATCAACAGCTGCGTGATAAAACGATACAAAAAGAATATCTTGCTCTTGTGCGTGGACGTTGGCAATCACAGGTAAAATCCATTGATGCCCCTCTCAATAAAAATGAGCTTGCCAGCGGAGAACGCATTGTGCGCGTCAGTGCAGACGGCAAAGCCTCGCAAACGCGGTTTAGTGTGGAAGAACGCTTTGGCGATGTCGCAACCCTCATTAAAGCCATGCCAATCACAGGACGCACCCATCAAATTCGGGTGCATACACAATATGCACAGCATCCCATTGCATTAGATAGTAAATATGGCGACAGTGATTTTGATGCGCGAATGCGAGCATTAGGCTTAACCCGACTCTTTTTGCATGCTTACGCTATTCGCCTTACGCACCCTAAACACGAAAAAACTCTCTATCTTACCGCACCGTTAGATCACAGCCTGAAAGGATTACTAGCAACATTACGAATGCAACACTAAAGTGCGGTCAATGTGCGATATAGCCCACTGCGTCGCTGCACGGGGCTTTGCACGCCAGATTCCCAAACCGCCTTATTCCCAAATACGGCAAATTCTCGCTTAGCGCGTGTAATTGCCGTGTAAAGCAATTCCCGTGTTATCAGGGGCGTATGTGTTGGTGGCAAAACTAATACCGTTTTATCAAATTCGGATCCTTGCGATTTATGCACCGTCATCATAAACGTAGGCTCAAATGCTGGAATTCGGCTTGGTGAAAATGCGATATATTGCTGCTGCCCCTGCTCAAACCACACTTTAAGTTTGCCGTGTTCATCACGCAAGCATAATCCAACATCGCCATTATAAAGTCCAATTACACTATCATTTTGTGTGATCATAATAGGTTTGCCGTGATACCATTCATCACGGTGGGTAAAATGCAACGCACCTTCTCGCTTCAAATGTTCGCTTATTGCTTGGTTTAAATACGTTACGCCAAATTCACCACTACGCAACGCACAGCAATAACGCACTTGTAGAAATGCACGAAAAATCGCATCCACGTCTTCCAACCGCACTTTTGTGTTTTGATGAATGGCATGTAGATAATTTGCATAATCCACACTAGCGTGTGAAATCAACCAATGCAGTGCGCTGCTGGCATGGCGTTTACCATAATCATAACAGTGCAGATCGGGCTTGCGTGCCATGACCGACCAACTCGCTTTTTCACCTCGATTCACCGCATCTGCCAGTGCCTTAATGCCAGAATCCTCGCCAAAGCGGTGGCTTTGTTGTAAATGGCAAACCACATCACGCAACACCCGTCCTATCACCGCACTTTGAACAGATTGCCCTGTTGTCGCAGACAAATAGGCAACACATTCTGGACTAAAACGATCTTGCCCTTGACAAAGTTGTGCTAACACCGCCCCCGACTCCACCGATGCCAGTTGATGTTCATCACCCAATAAAATAATGCGTGCATCCGCACGCACTGCATTAAGCAGCCTAGCAAACCAATTAAGATCAACCATGGAGACTTCATCCACAATCACCACGTCAGCCAATAAGGGATTGGCATGATTAAACCGCACTTTATCTGTTTGCATATTAATGCCGAGCATACGGTGTAATGTTTGCGCTTGACATTCAATTTGATCGGCAAGCTGTGCTTCGTTGCTGGCTTGTGCTGCTTTTGTTAGGTTATGACGAATCGACTCAGTTAAACGGGCCGCTGCCTTGCCCGTTGGGGCTGCCATAGCCACTTTCAGGGCAGTAAGTCCTTGTGCACGTTGCTGATATTGCAATGCGAGTAGTAACTTACAAACGGTCGTGGTTTTGCCCGTACCAGGACCGCCCGCGATGACACAAAATGCACTGCGTAACGCCATCGCTACGGCAATTTTTTGCCAATCAATCCCATCGCAGGGATTAAATAGCTGGTCAAGCAGTTTTTTGATACCGACGAGATCGCCAGGTGGCAGTGGCTGTCTTATACGTTGAAGAATGTGGCGAGCAATTTGCTGTTCATCATCAAAAGTGCGGTAAAAATACAGCAGCCCTTGGGAAAAAACCAACGGTGCTGGTGTAGTATGGGTAAGTGCACTGTGCAAGGCAAGCGTATGTTCCCACTCTGCGGGGGGAATATGCCCAATTGCACTAGCAATATCCGCTAACAATGGCAAATAATTCGGGTCATTTATATCAAAAAATGCACGCTGTTCAAATTCGTGCGGGTCAAGGCAAACACTGCCCATGCGTAAGTCATAGCTTAATTGTGCTGTTAATAATATCGCCAAATTATCGGCGTATTGCGAATGGCTCGTCGGTGCACTGGCAATCATTTTTGCCAATTGGTAATCGATTGGCAAAATCAATTCGGCGTGCTTAAGTTGTTGTAAAATCGCTAGCATTATCACTCCGAAAATAGCTTATCCAGCCCATCAATTAAAGCAAAGTGCGGTTTGTCAAAATAAATGCCCGTTTGACTATTTTCGCCATTCATTCCGCGTAAGAAAAGGTAATACACACCGCCAAAATCACGCTCATAGTGGTAATCAGCTAAGCGATATTTAAGGTAACGATGCAAGGCGAGCGTGTAAAGTAAATATTGCAAATCATAGCGATGTAAGGCAACCACCGCACTAAGCTGCGCTATGTCATAATAAGCCATATCATCGCCAATCAAATTGCTTTTATAATCTACAACATAATACTGCCCCTCATACTCACAAACCAAGTCAATAAAGCCGCGCAACATCCCTTTAAAATCTGTTATCTCAAGTGCTGTCCGTCCTGTTTTAAGCGGATATTGCCTGAGTAATGTATTAAATTTTGCCATATTGACACGCGATGTAATGGAAAGTAAAAACTCCATTTCACGCAGACTTTTCTGAGGCGTAATGTCACGTAAGCACAATGTATTTGGCGAATTCCAAGGCGTATTTAGCATGTTCTCAAACCATAACTGCAACGGCTTCGCCCAATTTTCATCAAGTGCCAACGCCTGCAATGCAAACTGAATATGCGCTTGATTATCCGCCTCGATACGCATATCCCAACGTTGCAATAAAGTATGCAACACATCCCCCGCTCTCGTACCCGCAGGAAAATGAAAGGGAGAATACGCTTCAGTATGTGGTAACGGCTCACTCGCCATGTCAGGCAGTACCAACTGATAATCTAAAGGCTGTTCGGGGGTTTCTGTGAGGCTATCATCAAACGATGTTGCCCCATGCAGATGATTGTGCTGGGCTGAACTCAGGGAAGTAAAACTATGAATACGCCAATCTTTTTCGATCTCCCCCATAAAGTGGGCAGCCTGCCCTTGTTCAAGTGCGGTCTGCGCACGCCAATCTGATGGTTCCATCGCGTCACTGCATATCACCTGATACTGTTCTGGTCGTAAGCTCTCTTGTAATAATGTTCTACTATCAAAACCGCACTTTTGTTTTAAATCAATGCCCAACGCACCACGGCTCAGTAGATAAACCAGCGGGTTCCAACCCCAACTGCTATCGCCAACAGTTTTATTTTGATAAAACTGCGTATAAAGCCCAAGATGAATCTGATAAACCGCACGCGTCAGTGCAACATAAAGCAAACGCATTTCTTCGGCAACATCTTCTCGCAAGATCTGATCCGCTGCGCTGTCATCAAGGGCAATATCTGTTTGCCCTTGATTATTGAATTTTTTTAGCGTATTCGCATGAGAATTTACGCCAAGCCCAATAAAAGGAAGCCAGACCACACCGTATTCCAGCCCTTTAGAGCCGTGAATGGTGACAATTTTCACCAAATCACGTTCGCTTTCAAGGCGTTGGCGTAAAACATCATCGCTCTGTTTTGTTTGGCGAATATGACGATCAAACCACGTTAACAGTGCAAACGGATTTGGCTGCTCGTTCATCTGGGCTTGTAATAGTTCAGCAAGGTGCAAAATATCAGTTATCGCCCGCTCACCGTCAGGTTTCGCCAGAATAGTTTGCGCCAGATTATCATATTGCAAAATAGCGTGAATCATCGGCAACACACCTTGTTTTTGCCATAATTGTTGCCATTCGGTAAAACGTTCTACCCAACTATCCCATAATTGCTCATCATACAGAAGCTGGCTTAAGTGAAAACTGTCGAAATTAAACAACTCACTAGATAGTGCATTTAGCACATGTTGTCGATGATAAGGTGTCAAACACCCTTGTAACACATAAAATAGTATTCGTGCCCAAGGGCTTTGAAAAACCGCACTTTTCTCTGACAAGAACACACTTTGAATACCAAGACTTTGCAATTGAGCCTTGATGAGTTGAGCCTCGTTGCCTGTGCGTACCAAAATGGCAAAATCCTGTGGTGCCAGCGTGATTCTGTCTCCTTGTTGATTTTCGCCCCAAAGTGTTCCTTGTGCACAATGTTGCAAATAGTGCTGCACACTTATCGCACAGGCTTGTGCTTGTGTTTGTTTGAATTGGTCCTTGTTCTTCACATCACTTAATATGGCACACAAGGGAGGCTGAACGTCCCCATTAAGTAAAAATGCGGTTTTGCTTCCCGCTGAATGCACAGGGGAAAATGCAATATCAGACACTATAAATGCGTTATCACATGCACTGAATAGCTGATTAACAACGTCAACCGCACTTTCACTCGATCGCCAATTCGTCGCCAATGTAAATTCTCGCGCAGTACGTTTTTTAGCATTGAGATAGGTGTAAATATCAGCACTACGGAAACGGTAAATTGACTGTTTAGGATCGCCAATCATAATCAAGCCAATAGTCGGCTGTGGTGCATCAAGATACAGTTTTTCGAGAATGTGAAATTGCTCGCTGTCCGTATCCTGAAACTCGTCCACCATCGCAAACGGGAACTGTAAACGTATTAATTGCGCCAATCGCTCACCATGCACACTTTGCAACGCTTGGCGTAAACGTGTGAGCAAATCGGCAAAGCTCATTTCACTGTGTTGGCGAGAATAATGTTGCTGTTTTTCTCGCACTGCCAATACATAATGCCAATGCAATGCGTTATGAATGCCCTTGCTATTAAATTGCGCCAAGGCGTCTATGAGATGATCAATGGCAACGAAAAAAGGATGCTCTGGCGGGATTTTACCTTTCTTGGTTTTACTAGTCAGATTTTTTTGCGAAAGATAATGAATCGCTTTAGTGTCATCAAAATCAACCGCACTTTCAAGCCAGCATTCAACGGCATGCAACTTGGTTTCCAGTTGGTTTGCACGATAGGAATTGGCATTTAGCTGCCCTTGACTGATGCTCTCGGAAATGAGCGCGTAAACCGCACTTTTAACGTGATACCATTGGGCTTTCACATCAGCAATCTGGATATTAATTTCATGAATATGCTTGATAAGTTGCTCAAATGATGCAATAGTTTTTAGCGGTAATTCGCCTTCTAGCAGAGGTGAAATTCGTTGTAATACCGCTTCGGGGCTTTGCAAATATTTGTGCACATAACGGCTGACAACCGCACTTTGTGGGTAATACGTCTCACGCCAATACTCACGACAAAATTGCAAATAGCGTTGTCTGAGATCATCTTCTGAGATTAGTGTAGCATTAAAATGAATATCAGCATCAAACGCATAACGGTTAAGCATGCGTCGGCAAAAGCCGTGAATGGTAAAAATCGCCGCAGAATCCATATTCTGCTGCGCCATATCTAAACGTAAAATCGCAGTATCAACATCGTCTTGCAGGTGGGCAAATAGTGCTAATAAAAAGGGATCGCGTGTTATAACCTCACCTGTTTTTTTCCAGTGCTCCAACACATGCAGTAACTCAACTATACGTGCTCGAATGCGTTCTTTTAACTCCTGAGTTGCGGCTTCGGTAAACGTCATGACTAAAATCTGTTCAACGTTAAGTGCTCGCCCAAACATATTTTCCCCGATATTTAACAACAACCGTAAATACAGTGCCGCCATCGTATAGGTTTTGCCCGTGCCTGCTGAGGCTTCAATTAATGATGTGCCCACCAACGGGTGTGAGAATGGATCAAGTGGCTGCATATTGATGAGCCTAAAATGATAAGACTTTATCTGCCCATAATGTCCATTGGCTTAAGTCGCCCAATGTGCCTACACTAACGCCCTCGGCAAGTGGAAGATCTGTGATGCCGCGTGCATTAGTACACGTTTTGCACAGCTTAACCTCTCCTCCAAAACTGGTAATAATTTCAAGTGCTTGCTGCACATTATATCCTTCGCTTGGGTTTTGTTTATCTAGTCCAGCCACGACCGCATCAGAAAGGAGAAATAACTTAATCTCGACCGCACTTTTATGTTCTTCTTGCAACATAATGGCTAAGCGTAAGGCATTAAAAAGATTTTCACTGCCATAAGGTGCGCTATTGATAATAAACAGTAATTTTTGCATAACGTCTCTCCTATTTTTGCTCACAATAAACGCCTTTCTAATAAAAATCAATGCTTAGTGAGTAACGCTACGCTCAACTGCGCGTGCTTTTAACAACCGAAAAATCGTGATGATATTCATCGTCATAACCGTACTTTCAAGCAAGACACCACCAATGGATCCAACAATAATATTATTGGTCATCCAACAAATGGAACCAAATAACATTACAAGTCGCATTTTAATGCCCGTTAGCAAAAACAAGGCAATGGTACCTGTTGCGGTACCGACAATAGGAAATAAGCTCCACCAATGTTCAGAGATATAAAGCCCAAAACCAACGGCAACTGCAACAAAAGCAAAGGCAACATAGGCTGAATTAATAAAGATGGAGGTAGCCGTGCGACACGCGGCGATGAAAGAACTCAGCGCAGAAATGGGAGAACCTAGGAGATAAAAGTGCAACATATAGGTCAGATTTAAAATGACCATAATAATTTTAAACCGTTTATCGTTGCGTTGATAAAAGACTAAAATGCCAAGAAAAAAGACCAAAATCCCTAGCCATTGGGCAAAAGAGAGATTGATAATGTAATGTAGATACTCGTTCACACTGCCTCACAAAATAAAAAGCGCCATTATTGAAATGGCGCATATAGGATACAACGTTATTATACAATGCCCAATAAATTTGGTAAGAATAATGAAATTTGTGGAATATATGTTACCGCAAGTAATGATACTAAGAGCACGATAAAGAAAGGTAACATCGGCTTAATAATATCTTGCAGCCGCACCCCCGCCACCGAACACCCAACAAAGAGTGCACTACCAACAGGTGGAGTACATAGACCGATACATAAGTTAAAGATCATCATTATACCAAAGTGAATTGGATCCATACCTAAATCGGTAACAATAGGTAAGAAAATCGGGGTAAAAATGAGCACCGCAGGGGTCATATCCATAAACACCCCAATCACCAATAAGATGACATTGATGATAAACAAAATAACATATAGATTATCAGAAATGCTGGTTAGCAATTCATTAATCATAAATGGAATATCCGCACTTGTCATAATCCATGACATTGCCACTGATACACTGACTAAGAACAGTACAATTGAGGTGGTAACCACCGCATCAAGAATAATTTTTGGCAGATCTTTAAGTTTAATTTCGCGATAAATAATCACTGAGAGGACAAAGGTATAAACCACGGCAATAGCGGATGCTTCGGTTGCCGTGAAAATACCGCCTAAGATACCGCCAATTACCACAATTACCATCAAAATACTTGGAATAGCATCAAGGGTGTACTTCATAAAAATACTAAATGTGATTTTATCTGAAACGGGATACCCACGCTTTTTCGCAAGAATAAAATTCACCACCATGATGGATAATCCCATTAATGCGCCTGGCAAGTAACCGGCCATAAATAATGTCGCAACAGACATACCACCTGCGGTTAACGCATAAACAATCATCACATTTGACGGTGGGATTAATAAGCCTGAAATACAGGATGTAACATTAATAGCTGCAGAATAAGCTGGATCATAACCTGCTTTTTTCTGAATTGGTGCCATTGTTCCACCTACCGCAGCCGCAGCCGCAACCGCAGAACCTGAAATAGAACCAAACATCATATTGGCTAATACATTAACATGCCCAAGAGAGCCAGGAATGCGCCCAACCAATACTTGAGAAAAATTAATCAAACGAATTGCTATCCCACCACTGTTCATCAAAGAACCCGCTAGGATAAAAAATGGAATCGCTAACAACGAAAAGCTATCTAGCCCCGTTGCCATTTTCTGCCCAGCTGTTAATAGTACAATATTCCATGGCAGAATAAAAAAACCTGTTACAATGGTCGAGATCCCAATCGAAAATGAAATTGGAACGCCCGCAAAAACTAAAATAACGAATGACACCAGCATCACAAGCGGTGCAAACCATTCCCAAGAAAGCAACCACTCCATTGTTATACCTCCTCACCGCGTGATAACTTGCCAATATTTTCAATAATAAAAATAATGTTATAGAACATAATCAACAGTCCACTTAGTGGCACTGCCACATAAACATATGCCATTGGCATTTGCATTGATGGCGAGATCTGTCCCATAGCAAATACTTTACTAACCAAGACAGAACCGCCATACACCATAGTGCTGATAGCGAATAGAAAAATGACCACATTAATAAAAATAGCACTGATTTGTTTTTTACGCGCAGTTAAATTATGGGTAAATAAATCAATGGAGAGGTGACGTTGTTGCCCTGTGGTATAAGCTGCACCAAGTAATCCAACCCAAATCATGCTAAAACGCGCAATTTCATCAGTAACAGTACTTGGCATTTCAAGCACGTAACGGCTAAATACCTGCCAAGTCACACATACTACCAACATTACCATAACGATAATCGCAAATACGGCAATGACTCTATCAACACTATTTTTAACTTTTTCTAACAGCATATCGCTACCCTATTACCCATTATTTAGCGTCTTGAATTGACTGAATTTCGTCCACAAACCCGACAAGTTTCGGATCGTTACGGAAGTCATCAAATAATGGTTTTAATGCATCACGGAATGGTTGTTTATCCACTTCAATAAAGGTTACGCCCAATTTTTCGGCTTCTTCTTTAGAACGTGCAGTTTCTTCATCCCACAATTTTTGTTGATATACTTCAGATTCTTGTGCCGCTTCCATAAACAATTTTTGCTGTTCTGGGCTCATTTTATTCCATGCTTTTTCAGAAATAACTAAATAGTCAGGAATTGAAGTATGTTGGTCAGCTGAATAGAATTTAGCCACTTCATCATGACGTGTTGAGGCATAAGATGGAATGTTGTTTTCCGCACCGTCAATTACCCCTTGCTGTAATGACGTGTACACATCACCTAACGGCAATGACACAGGCGAAGCACCAAGCAACTCAATAGATTTATTGGTAGTTGGGGTTGAGATAACACGAATTTTCATACCTTTAAGATCATCTGGAGAATGAACAGGTTTTTTGGTATAGAAACTACGGGTGCCGCCCACATAAGAGGCTACAATACGATAACCATTAGCTTGGGTTTTATCAGCCAATTTTTTACCAATATCACCATAAAGCATACGTTTAAAATGGTCTTCATCTTTGAACAAATATGGTAAGTTAAAGATCGCAAATTCACCAATGAATGGTTCTAATTCACTGGAATTCACTTTCGTCATATCTAAGGCATCATTTTGCACCATTTCCAGAGTTTCACGTGCATCCCCCATTTGACGGCTTGGATATACACGAATAATGATTTCACCATTCGATTTGGCTTTTAAATCTTTCGCCATTTTGTCAATAGCTTTATGTACCACATGGGTTTGCTCAAGATTATGTGCCAATTTAATTGTTACTTTATCAGCCAATGCACCTGTTGACGCAGCGAGCATTGGTAAGGCAACACATAAACTGGTTAATAGGGGTTTAAATTTCATAACTTCTCCTTAAGTTGGGTTAAATTTAACAAAAAGTAAAATAGCATTTTATTTTTTATAAGGTAATCGTAAATTTTTGTTTGTGTGACCATAATCACAAAAATATTTACTAAAATGAACGAACATTATTCACTAGAAAAAAGCCAATAAAAAAGGCTATGAAATCATAGCCTTATATTGTTAAATTTATGTTATTTTTTAACAAAATCTTCACGCATTGGGGTAAAGCAATCTAGCAACACACCTTTTTTCAAACAGCGGCATCCGTGCACAATATTGGGTTCTTTATATAGCACATCACCTGCTTTAACCACTTTGGTTTCATCCCCAATCGTGAATTCAAATTCCCCTGCTAACACATAAGTTAGTTGCTCATGTGGGTGGCTATGCAATGAACCAACAGCACCTTCTTCAAAATAAACTTCCACCGCCATAATATTTGGGCTATAAGCCATAATTTTACGCTGCACACCTGCGCCCAAATCTTCCTTTTTTACCTCATTACCATAAACAAACATAATCACTCCTTAACGATTGCATTTCTCTTCGCAAATAATAATCCAATTTTAATATTGAAACAATATTTTATATTTGACGTTTGATTTTACATAACTTACACACGACGAAAAATACAAAGTGCGGTACACTACATATCATGATCAAGGGGGAAGCATGGAACTAGCACAAACATCACCGCTTAGCACATTATTACAACACCTACAACATACGCAAACACGCGAGCAGATGCATGCCATTGAATGCACACTAAACCGACCAGCATATCGTGCACAGCTTAGCCACGCATTAGCGTTATCGCCATTTGTGATGCGCGTCTTACAGCAACACCCTGAATTGATTTCACACTGGCAAAGCCGCTCCCACATGGAAAGAATGTATAACGAAGAGCTCGACGCAAAACTCTCAACCATTGAGAATGAAACCGAGTTGCACCGCACTTTGCGTCAATTTCGCCACCGTGAAATGGCTTATCTGAGCTTTTGCCAAAGCAATAATATCATGACGGTAGAACAGACCTTTCATGCGCTTTCCTCGCTGGCAGAAACGATCATTACCTTAACAGCTAACTGGCTATATCAAACACTCAGTCAACGTTATGGCACTCCCATGAATCGAGATGGCATTGCTCAACCGTTTATTATTTTAGGCATGGGTAAACTCGGGGGGCGTGAGCTGAATTTTTCCTCAGATATTGATCTGATTTTCACCTTTCCCGAATCGGGCGAAACGGTTGGCGCACGGCGTAGCCTTGACAACGCCCAATTTTTCACACGTCTAGGGCAACGCCTGATTCATGCCCTCGATAACCACACCGCTGATGGCTTTGTCTATCGCACCGATATGCGCCTGCGCCCGTTTGGCGAAGCGGGTGCGCTGGTACTCAATTTTGCCGCCTTAGAAGATTATTACCAAGAACAAGGGCGTGATTGGGAACGCTATGCCCTTATTAAAGCCCGTATTATGGGCGAAAACGCTCACAATGACTATCACCAACAGCTCAAAAACATGCTTCGTCCCTTTATTTACCGCCGCTATATTGATTTCAGTGTCATTCAATCGCTGCGTAATATGAAAGCGATGATCGAGCGTGAAGTGCGTCGCCGTGCACTGGTCAACAACATTAAATTAGGGGCTGGTGGCATCCGTGAAATTGAATTTATCGTGCAAGTGTTTCAACTTATTCGTGGGGGGCGAGATGCACATTTGCAACACCGCGCTTTGCTGGATGTGTTACCGCACTTGGTGCAACTCAATGTGCTTAGTGCTCATGAAGAAGCCATGTTGCGAGCGAGTTATCTCTTCTTACGACGCGTAGAAAACGTGCTGCAAGCCATTGATGACAAACAAACACAAACGCTACCCGACGATGAGCAAAATCGCGCACGGTTAATTGCCGCCTGTGGCGAATATACCCTCAATGATGCCCATGGCAACCGCACTTTTGTCACCACTGGCATTCACGATTGGGCAAGTTTTGAAGCACATTTGCAACAACATCAACGTGCAGTGCGAAACATTTTCGATGACCTGATCGGCGAGGAAGACAGTGCCAGCGAGGAGCAAGAGCAACACAGCGTATGGCAAGATTTTTTCACCTTTGACGAAGACGACATCAATACAACGCTACATCACTTTTCATTAGATGAAAATGCATTAACCTCGACGTTACACCATTTTCAGCAAGAAATTTTACGCCGCCCCATTGGGCAGCGTGGGCGTGAGGTACTTAACAAGCTCGTACCAATGGTGCTTGACCGTACGTTCGCCACAACACAAAGTGCGGTCGTGCTAGAAAATATTCTCAACATCCTCACCCATATCGCCACACGCACCACCTATTTAGAATTGCTGCTTGAATATCCCAATGCGCTGAATATGGTCATCCGCCTCAGTGCGGCGTCGCCAATGATCGCTGAACAAGTGGCGAAATACCCGATTTTGTTAGATGAATTGCTCGACACCCAATCCCTGTTCAATCCGCCACAATTAACCGACTATACCGCACTTTTACAGCGTTATCTGCTCCGCATTCCCGTTGATGATGAGGAGCAACAACTCGACGGTTTACGGCAATTTAAACAAGCCAGCCTCTTGCATATCGCCGCGGCGGATATTCTGGACGTGTTGCCTGTGATGAAAGTTAGCGATCACCTCACCTACCTTGCCCAAGCCATTATTGGCTCGGTCATTTCGCTGGCATGGGAAAAAACGCGCGCACGTTATGGCGTTCCAGCACACCTTGAGGGCGATAACAAAGGCTTTTTAGTGGTCGGCTACGGCAAACTCGGCGGCATTGAGTTGGGGTATAATTCCGATCTAGATCTCGTTTTTTTATACGACAACAGCCAATCCAGTGCCACGATTGGGGGCAAACGCAGTATTGACAGTGAGCAGTTCTATCTTCGCCTTGCACAAAAAATCATCAGTATTTTCAGCCTCAATACACAAGCTGGCGTGCTGTATGAGGTGGATATGCGCCTGCGTCCGTCGGGTGAAGCGGGGCTTTTAGTCAGTGCCTTAACCGCCTATGAAAGCTATCAACAACACGACGCATGGACATGGGAAAAACAAGCACTGGTGCGTGCCCGCGCCATTTATGGGGAAGAGCCACTCAAAGTGCGGTTTGAACAAATTCGTGCACGGGTACTGAGCTGCGAGCGCGATGTTGCCACTCTCGCCCACGAGGTGCTCGCTATGCGTCAAAAAATGTATGCCTATCTTGCCAATGCTCACAACGAATCATTCCACTTAAAACAGGATGTAGGAGGCATTACAGATATTGAATTTCTCGCCCAATTTTTAGTGTTGGCACATGCGCCACACTGCCCAGCCTTGACGACGTGGTCAGATAATGTCCGCATTTTTGATGATATGGCAACCCACCGTATTTTGACCGAAAATGATGCAAATGCCCTGAAAACTTGCTACGTTACACTGCGCAATAAAATTCATCAACTCAGCTTGCAAGGCTGCCCGCCAATTGCGCCAGCCAATGAATTTGAACACGAACGCAACACGGTATGCCAGCTATGGAATCGCATTTTCGCAACCCAAAGTGCGGTTAAAGCTTGCCAAGATTGAATATTTATGCAAAATTAAAGCATATATAAATAAAAGAGACTTGCTTATGAAAGAAACACAACTGGTTGAATGGTTTCGTGAATCCACCCCTTATGTCAATTTGCATCGTGGTAAAACCTTTGTCATTATGCTCGACAGTGCCACGATTAGTGCCTTTCATTTTCGTAATATTTTGCAAGACATCAGCCTGCTCCACAGCCTTGGCATTAAATTGGTTGTAGTATTCGGCGCGCATCAACAAATTAATGCTGCACTGGCAGAAAAAGGGATAACAAGCCCATTTCATCAGCATATTCGCATCACCGATAACCGCACTTTAGATATTGCCAAGCAGGTGGTGGGGAAAATTCAATTTGATATTAGCGGCTACCTCTCACTGCGCGCGGTCAATCTTGGGCATACATCACGCCACATCAATGTGGTCAGCGGCAATTTTGTGACGGCACAACCGATTGGTGTGCTTGATGGTGTAGATTACCAACTCAGTGGCAAAGTGCGCCATATCGACATCAACGCCATTGAGCAACAACTGACCAATAATGCTATCGTGCTACTCAACCCCATTGGCGTATCGGTTACGGGGGAAAATTTTAACCTGCCGTTTGAAGAGATCGCAACACAGGTGGCAATCAAGCTCAACGCCGATAAATTAATTGGCTTTTGCGCCCAAGATGGCATTTTCGACGACAATGGCGAGCTGATCGCCGATCTTTTTCCCGCCATTGCACAGCAGCACTTAGATCACTTAAACCAAAACGGGGAATACAACAGCCCCCAAGCGCGCTTCTTGTCCGCCGCCATTGCCGTGAGCCAAGCGGGTGTCAACCGTGCGCATTTGCTCAATTTTGAAAAAGACGGCACACTGTTGCACGAACTATTCTCCCGTGACGGGGTCGGCACACAAATCTCAATGCAGCAATCGGAAACTATCCGTACCGCCACCGTGGACGACATCGCGGGACTGTTGGCATTAATTTATCCACTGGAGCAGCAAGGCATTTTGGTGAAACGCTCACGCGAGCAGTTGGAAATGGAGATTGATAATTACACCATTATCGATCGTGATGGCGTGATCATCGCTTGTGCAGCATTGAATATTTATGCAGATGAAGCAATGGCAGAAATGGCATGTGTTGCCGTTCACCCAGATTATCGCAATTCATCCCGTGGTGATGTGTTATTTGACGCACTGAAAAAACGGGCGAAAAAGTGCGGTATAAAACGCCTCTTCGTGCTCACCACCCGCACCGTGCACTGGTTTCAAGAGCGTGGTTTCACGCCTGCCGAGATTGCCGACTTGCCAAGCAAAAAACAGGCAACGTACGATCATCAGCGCAAATCGAAAGTGTTAATTTATGATCTCTAACGGCTTTTGGCACTACCACCCCTACCCACCGCTGATTCCACCCAATGCCAACAAGCTGATTGTTGGCACGCTCCCGCCGCCACGTTTTAGCACAGGGGAACTTAAACCCGACGATGTGCCGTTCCCCTACGGCAGCCGTGACGGCTTATTGTGGCGTGTGTTTGGCAAAATTACACAGCACTATTTCACCTTCGTCCCCACGCAAAGTGCGGTCGCCGAACGGCTCGCCTTTTTACACCAGCACCGTCTCGGTATTTGTGATCTCGTTTCCCACTGCTGGCGTGAAAAAGCAGACGCATCCGATCTTGGCATGCGCCACATCCATCTGCGCCCCCTGTTAGCGTATCTACATGCAACGCCAACGCTCACCACCTTATTATTAACAGGTGGCAACAGCCAAAATGGTCCTGAATTTCTGCTCAGAAAATTGCTCAAAACGCACCAGATCACACTGCACCTCATCGACAACAGCGTGCCTCGCCACCACCGTTTCCACGTTGCTAACCGCACTTTTGAGGTCATCTCTCTCACCGCCCCATCGGGTGCTGCCAACCGTGCCATTGGTGCGATGCCTGAATTTAAAGCCCTAAAACACGCTAATCCACACTTCACCACCTTTGATTTCCGTGTCATGCAATACGCAAACTATATCTTGCGCTAATCCCCGAACGCACTTTCACATTTTCACCTCGCCCTCGCAAAACCCAAAGTGCGGTTTGAAAAATATGACAAAGATCAAAAAATTACAAAAAAGATCGCTATCCCATTGTTTTTTTTTTTTAAACTTAGTCCGTTTAAGCAAAATTTCAGCAAAACTGCCTAAACATTACTCAAATTTTCTGTTAAACCTAACGTAAAGGACACAAAAAATGAAACCGACAATCAAAACAACTGCATTGGCTATCCTCATTTCTCTCGGTGCTGTCGCCTGTGGATCGAGTGGTGGTGGAGATTCCTCGTCCAATAACACAACATCACAAACAGAGAAAAAAATCGACAAAGTAAAAGATCAAGCTAATAAAGCCGCTGATAAAGCTAAGCAAGCACAAAAAGACGCTGAAGCCAAAGCCAAAAAAGCAGAAGCCGACGCCAAAGCAAAAGCCGAAGAAGCCGCTAAAAAAGCAGACGAAGAAAGCAAACGCGCCGCCGAAAAAGCCAAAGTAGAGGCACAAAAAGCGAAAGAAGAAGCTCAACGTAAAGCTGAGGAAGCTCGTAAAGCCGAAGAAGCGCGTAAGGCTGAGAAAGCAAAACAAAAAGAATTAAAACTCACTGAGCCAAAATCCTTTGCCTTTGTGAAAAAAGTTGAACAAAATGATAGCGATATTTTTTCCGCAATCGAGAGCGATACAAATATTGACGGAAAACAACAAGGCTTAGAGCGTTTTGTGCTAGCAGACAATTCAGGTTCAGCCGAATCTAACCAAAATATTAACAGTACTTCTATTATCAATGGTAAAAAAACACATATTGACGCTAGTTATGAAACCTACAGCCATAATTTAGCCAATTCAGGAATTGCTGTATTAAGTGCATCAGGTACAGTGAATGATAACAATGCAGAAGGCTTGATGTACCTCTACTCTGGTAAAGCTACAAATGCAAAAGAGATGGCAAAACTATCTGGTTCAGCAAAATATAAAGGGAAAAGCTTTATTGACCAGACAGGTATTCCTGCAGATTTTACTATGACGGCTAATTTTGATAAAAAAGAAGTTTCTGGATTAATCACCGCTAAATTCCATAAACAGATTGGTAACCAAATTGCTCTAGAAAATGCTTCTATTCAAGAAAGAAATAATGAAATTACCTTCTCAGGAAGAGCTCATGATACAGGTAAAGGGAAATTAGATAATGGAAGCACAGGGACCTATGAAGGTAAATTTATGGGGCGCAATGCTGCTGAAGTTGCTGGTTCATTCGAATTAGAAAATAGATGGGGAACTAAAAAAATTGGTGTTTTCCACGGTGCTAAATAAATAACCTAACTTTCTCACAAGCCACTGCTTTGCGGTGGCTTTTTTTGCGATGATGTTATGAAAAAATTATCTATTTTAGCTTTATTGCCGCTCTCGGCAGTGGCGGTTAGCCCGACCTTTCAGCCTGAAGCCGTCACGCAGGTGGCGAAACCTGTTGCGCCTGAGCAGGCGGTGGTGCAAGAAAGTGCGGTTGAGCCGTTGGCGTTTTCCCTCGATGAGTTGGCGCACAATTTGCCACTGTGTGAGCGGGTGTTGAATGTAGCGATTGCCCAACGCCGTTATGATGTGGTGGAACGGGTATTACCGATTTACCGCACGTTTGGTTCGCATGACCCGATTTTGGTGCTGTTTGCCCAAGGGGCGATGGCAAAATCCCATGGCGAATTTGATGCGGCGGTGGCGAAATTTGAGGCCATTCTTGCACGCAATCCGCAGCTCAACCCCGTACGCATTGAACTGGCGACCGCACTTTTTGAAAGCCAGCAAAATAACGCAGCTCGTGCCACATTTGAGCGTGCTCGGGAATTTAATCCACCAGCGGAAATTCACGCCTTGATTAACCACTATCTGCGTGCACTCGATAACCGTGAGCGTTGGCAAATCAACGCCAATGCCAATTATTTACGCACCCACAATGTCAATAATACCAGCAGCGAGCGGCGGATTGAAAACAGTGGCTTTATCAAAAACGACGATATGCTGCCGCAATCGGCGCACGGGCTGGCGTATTCGTTCAACCTCGCCAAAGACTGGAACCTGCGTGAGCACTATTATCTTGCCTTTGAGAACAATCTGTTCGGCAAATATTATTGGGATAACAAAGACTACAACGACGTGCTCAACCGCACTTTGGTAGGGCTTGCGCATAAAAGTGCGGTGCAAACCGTACGCTTGCTGCCGTTTACCGAATGGCGTTGGGTGGCGGGCAGCCGTTATCAACGCAGTGTAGGCGTGCGAGCAGAATGGAACCGCTGGCTGACCAACCGCTGGCAGCTCTCACTGGCGGGGGAGTATGGCAAAGCACACTACCCCGACAATCCTGAGCTGAACGGCTTTAATCAGCTCGGCTCCGCCACGCTGTTGTGGCTGGCTGGCACGAAAACCTATCTCTACACGGGCATAGATGTGAATCGTGAAAAAACCGCCACCCGCAGACTGTCGAACGATACCAAAACCGTGCGACTGGGCATTGGGCAAGACCTGCCGTGGCAGATTGCCACTCGTGTGGGCGTTTCCGTTGCCAAGCGAGATTACAAAGCCACCGCCAAACTCGGCGGCATTCTGCCTCTGGGTAAAGTGCGGTCGGATACCCTTTACAACGCCAACCTCACATTATGGAAGCGAGATTGGCACTGGCAAGGCTTCACCCCAAAACTGCAACTGAGTTGGAAAAAGCAACGCAGCAACCTGCCAACCTTGTATTCCTACACCGAGAAAAACGTCAACCTGATGATTACCCGAGATTTTTAATCACAACGTGCGGTCTGACCGCACTTTTATT
>NZ_JABMIJ010000002.1 GCF_014885015.1 Spirabiliibacterium falconis
AATATACAAAAAAGCCACGCGATGCGTGGCTTTAAACAGTGAATTTTATTTACCTTTTTTACCTCCGAATACACCAGTGTATCCGCCTTTATCAAATTTACCACTGATTTCAGCTGCATTCTCGCCATAGAATCGACCTTTTACGCCATCATCGTCAAATTGGTTTGCACCTTTATCAAAACCCGCTTTAAAGGATGTAATTTCTTTATTGTTATCTGAAACAATATTTCCATCAATTGTGCGTTTACCAAAATCAACACCGATATTTGTACGACCTGATTCTAATGTTTTGCCATTATCTTTTGTAAATAATGCCCCACCGAAATAGTTTGCTTTACCTTCTTGTGGCATATCTTTTGTCGGTACACCATAACTAAAGAATTTACCATGGTCAGCTAACTTAACAACACCGAAGTTGCTGTCTTCGTAATCTTTACTGGTAATAATGGTGTTAGCATCGTCTTTTTTCTCTTTAAAGTTTTTAAACTCTTTTGAGCCTTTTGCATCGGTTAAATCATAGGTTTTATCACCCACTTTAATTGCGTGAATTTTTCCTTTCACTGATTCAACGCCGTCTTTAGTTAAGTCTTCAAGATCTTGATATTTGTTTTTTACTTGATCTTCAATACGACCTGCTTCTTCTTTTACTTTATCTTCAGTGCTTTTATCATCATCACTGCTGCTACAAGCCACTAAACCTAAACTAGCTAATAATGCTACGGCTAAATAAGTATGTTTCATTCGGAATCCTCCAATTTATTGTTATTGCTATTTACTTGTAAGCCAAGCAAATATGAATTTGAAATAGGATTATTTCAAATTCATAATAAAGGATAGCAAAAATAGCAAATTAGATCAAATTTTGGAAAATTAATGTTATTTTTGTAATATATAGTTTATATATGAAACTATTAGGAAATGAAATAAAAACAGTGTAAAAAATAAAAGTGCGGTCTAACCGCACTTTGCTAATAAAAATTATATTGATGATGACGCTGTTTTCCGCTTGCCAATATTTTTGCGATCGCGGTGTCGTTGTTTTATTTTCTTTTGTGTCTCTTTCTTTTCTGCTTTTTTCGCTTTGATGCGTGCTTTTTGTTTTTTACTGGGTGATTTCTTGCCGTCATCTTTAGGGGCTTTGGTGCGTGGCTCAAGCCCATCAATTACTCGTGGTTTGATGAGTTCTTGAGTATAGCGACGAATTTTCCCGAGCAGTTTGTAGTCGTGTGCTTCCACAAGGCAAACCGCTGTGCCCTTTTTGCCTGCACGTGCTGTGCGACCAATGCGGTGAAGGTAAACATCTGCACTATAAGGGAGATCGTAATTGAATACAAAATCCACATCGTCAATATCTATCCCACGCGCTGCCACATCGGTTGCTACCAGCACGTTGACAATACCATTTTTGAGTTTGTCGATGGCATTGTTGCGTTGCGTCTGTGCCATCTCACCTTCAAGATAGGTGCTGCGGATATTGCGTTTGCGGAGCATTTCACTTAAGGGGCGAACATCCTCACGTTTGCGAACAAATACGATGGCACGCTTAATTTGCTCATTTTCAATAATACGCACCAGTAGCTTAAATTTGTGTTCTTTGCTGTCGGCATGGCACATCCATTGATGGATTTTTTTACGTTCTCGTCGGCTGGGTTGGGCCTCCACTTTTTGTGGATTATTCAGTAAGCGTACACTGAAATCGTGGAGCAAATCACCTTCAAGTGTAGCAGAAAATAGTAACGTTTGCTCACGCCAGCGTGTTTCGGCGGCGATGGTTTCTGCATCTTGCCCAAAACCCATTTCGAGCAAGCGATCGGCTTCATCAAAAATTAGCATTTCAATAGTGCGGCAGTCAAAATGCTCTTCTTTGATGTATTGTAATAATCGCCCTGGCGTGGCGACCACAATATCTTGGGTTTCGTTAAAGGCTTCTGCGTGATTGATAAATGCCACACCACCCGTGATAGTGGTGACGTTAAGGGGGGTAAACTGGCATAATTCTTCGGCTTGTTGAGCAACTTGTAGGGCAAGTTCACGCGTTGGTGTTAGAATAAGAATACGTGGTGCGCCTGGTTTTTTACGAGGAAAATCGAGTAAATGTTGTATCGCAGGAATTAAAAATGCGGCAGTTTTACCTGTGCCAGTTGGGGCAGAACCTAAAATGTCGCGTTTGTCGAGTGCAGGTTCAATGGTTTGAACCTGAATGTCCATCGGGCGTGTGTAGCCTTTGGCGGCAATGGCTTTAAGCAAAGCGGGGTGTAAATCAAATTGATCAAATGTTGTCATAAGGTGTCCTTTCTTGTTGCCTTGATTATAACGAGATTGGCAACAAACCGCACTTTTTTATTAAGATGAATTGAGTTTAGCGATGGGATTTCAATTTAAACAATTTTATATTCAAGATGATCACTGTGCGATGAAAGTCGGTACGGATAGCATTTTATTAGGCAGTTGGGTTGGGCTAGAGGCTGTGCAGACGGTGCTAGATATGGGCTGTGGTTGTGGCATTTTAAGCCTGATGTTAGCTCAGCGTTTGCAGCAGCAACCGCACTTTATGATTTCGGCGTTGGAAATTGAGCGCAATGCTTATCAGCAAGCTTGTGATAATATATTGCAAAGTCCATGGGCACAGCATATTGCGGTATTCCATGATGATGTTGCTGCGTTTGCGAACAAAAATACGCAACAATTTGATCTCATTGTAGCAAATCCGCCTTATTTTCCAGCTGGAATCGCGTGTCGTGCTCAGGCACGAGACACCGCGCGTTATGTGGGGCATAGTGCATTGAGGTCGCATCTGGATTGGCTATTATGCGCCAAAACGATGTTGCGTTGTTCTGGGGCGATAGCATTGGTCTTACCTTATGATGCTGGGCTTAAATTGCTGACACAAAGTGCGGTTCATCAACTGCATTGCATTGAGCGAGTTGATGTTGCTACCACTGTGCAAAAATCACCGAGTCGCATGTTATTGCGTTTTGCCATGCAACCGAAGGCGTGTATTCATCGAGCCTTAGTCATCCATGCTGGAGACGATTACAGCGCAGATTATCGACAATTAACACGGGCGTTTTATCTGCGATTTTAATGTAAAAAGTGCGGTCTGGTTGACCGCACTTTTTGTCTTAATTGAGCTGAGTTTGTTTGCTCAGTTTAGTCCAGTTGTAGTAACCGTAGAGTGAGTTGAGCAAGTAAGCACTATACATGATGAACATGGCTGGGGTGGTGGTGTCATACCACAAGATAATGGAGAGAATATTGATGGCAATCCAAAATAGCCATTGTTCGCGATAGCGTAAAATCATTAATAATTGTGCAGCAACCACCATAACGGTTGTTACTCCGTCAAGTCCGACAGAATTGCCATCGGTGGTTTTTAAAAAGGCGATAAATGCAGCTGACGCAACGGCAATACCCACTAATGTCATCATCCATTCCTTGAGCGTTAAGGCTTTCGCTTTGACTAATTCATCGCCACTGCTTTCGCGTTGCATATTGGCTTTCCATAGGAAATAACCGATAAATTGTGCGGGAATGTACACATAGAGTGTTGTGGTCATTTCACCATAAAATTTGTTTTCCCAAGCCACATAAAAATAGGTATAGGCGAAAATCAGCCCAAAAAGATAGTTACTGATTTTTCCTTTGCCGACAAACACCACGCATATAATGCCACTAATTCCTGAAATCATGCCTAATAAGGAATCGGGTTCGTAGATATAAACGCCAATTTGCACCGCAAGAAAAAGTAAAAGCCAAAATGCTTCAAAAGGCGTCCAGCCAGAAAATAACTCGGTTTTGAGTTTTTGTAGCCACATTGTCATATTTTTATCCTCATTAAAATAAATTGGGTAAATTATATATCACAAAAATAAATTTTGCGTAGTGATTTTTTATATTTTGTGATTTTTATTTTTCATTTAGGGAAAAAATATCAGGGTATCGTAATTTGTTTTATAATAATGCTCATGAAAAACAGCGAAAAAGAGACAACAATGCAGCATTTTGCCGTCGGGCAACGTTGGTTTTGTGAAAGTGAAAGCCAGCTTGGATTAGGGATTGTTACCGCACTTTTAGGGCGGCAAGTCCGACTCTATTTTCCGCAAGTAGGCGAAGAGCGGTTATATTCTGTGCAAAATGCACCGTTACAGCGTTTGACCTTTGCGGTTGATGATACCATTGAAAGTGCTGAAGGTTGGCAATTGAAAGTGGAACGGTGTACAGCAATTGACGGTATTCTTCTGTATGCTGGGGCACGGTTAGATACGGGGCAATATGTTGAGTTGCCCGAGAGCCAAATTGCACACCGTTTGACGTTTAGTAATGTGAAAGTGCGGTTGTTTTCTGGGCAATTTGATCGTCATCAATGCTTTGACCTGCGCCTTCAAGCCTTGCGGGCACAGCACGCTCAATTTCAGTCGCCATGGCGTGGCTTGCGAGGTGCTCGTGCGGCACTCATTCCGCATCAATTGCATATCGCCAAGCAGGTTGGCGAGCGAACAGCACCAAGAGTGTTATTGGCTGATGAAGTCGGGCTAGGCAAAACCATTGAAGCGGGCTTAATCATTCAGCATCAATTGTTGAGTGAAAAAATTCAGCGTGTGTTAATTGTTGTGCCGGATCATTTGCAATACCAATGGCTAGTTGAAATGCGTCGCCGCTTTGATTTGCCGTTTAGTTTATTGGGCAATGATGATGCGGCAAATCCATTTAGGCAAAACGCCTTATTGATTTGCTCTCTTACGTGGCTGCTCAACTCGCCTGAACGGACGGAGCTTGCACAACAGGCAGAAATTGATATGTTGGTGATGGATGAGGCTCATCATTTAGCGTGGTCGCTGGAGCAAGCCAGTGAGGAATATTGTGCGATCGAGACACTGGCGCAGGCGATTCCATCAGTGTTGTTATTGTCTGCAACCCCCGAACAATTAGGGCTAGAGAGCCATTTTGCGCGTTTGCGATTGCTGGATCCGCATCGATTTTATGATTTTAACGCTTTTCAAAACGAACAGGATGGCTATCAGCGAGTAGTACAAATTATCAATAAATTGCTTGATGAGCAGCCCTTGAGTGTGTCTGAATGCAAGCTCATCGGTGAATTACTATACCAACCGCACTTTAGCGTAACGGAAAATAACCGTCAGGCAACAATTGATGCTTTGCTCGATCGCCACGGAACGAGCCGTGTGCTATTTCGTAATACACGGTTAAGCATAAAAGGTTTCCCGAAACGTGAAGTGCGGTTAATTGAATTGCCTTTACCGGTGCAATATGAGCATGTTGCACATACCCTTGCACCACAATGGCATTATGCACAGCAAGATAATACAACGCCATGGTGGCAATTTGATCCTCGTATCAGTGAAATTGTAGCGTGTTTGCAACAAGATAATGCACAGAAATGGGTGCTATTATGTCACTATGCGGATACTGCGATCGCGATTGAGCAGGCACTGCGTACGCGTTTGGGCATCCGTTGTGCTTTATTTCATGAACAAATGAGTCTGCTTGAGCGTGATCGGGCGGCGGCGTATTTTGCTGAACAAGAGCAGGGTGCCAGATTGCTGATCTGTTCTGCCATTGGTGCAGAAGGGAGAAACTTTCAGTTTGCCAGCGGCTTAATGTTATTCGACATACCCGATCATCCTGATCGCTTAGAACAAGCCATTGGACGGCTCGATCGCATTGGACAAGGTGCACAAATCGAGATTATTGTGCCCTATTTTTCTCATTCTGCACAGGCACGCTTAGTGCAGTGGTATCATCATGGGTTGAATGCGTTTGCGCAAACCTGCCCTATGGGTGAAACGCTATTTGCTGAATGGCAAGAACTGATCACCGTAGCTGATGATGTGCAATTTCAAACGGTGATTGCACAAACTCAAGCGCGCAAGGCGCAATTAGCGGCGTGTTTGGCACAAGGGCGTGATAAATTGCTGGAATATCATTCAAATGGTGGACAGCGTGCGGTAGCACTTGCCAATGGCATCGCGAAAGACGATGAAAACCCAGCGTTAGCTGATTTTGCACAACGGCTTTTTGAGTGCGTGGGAATAGACTGCGAAAGTTTAAGTGACACGCATTTTTTACTGCGTGCAGGCGAGAATATGCTCAGTGATTTCATCACCTTGCCTGACGAAGGCATCAGTGCCACGTTTGACCGCACGTTTGCACTTGCGCGTGAAGAGGTGCAATTTTTAACGTGGGACAGTCGCTTTATTCGGCAAGGCATTGATTTTGTACTGGCAAGTGATTTAGGAAAAAGTGCGGTTGCGTTACTGATAAACCCAGCCCTGCCTGTTGGCACGAGCTTCGTCGAATTGGTGTTTGTGCTACACACGCAAGCACCTAACGCCTTGCAATTAACGCGCTTTTTACCGCCAACGCCAATTCGGCTATTGCTGGATCGTCAAGGGCGAGATTTGAGTGTGCACGTTGCCAGCCACACCTTACAAGCACAATTAAAAAATGTCCCGAAAGGCATGGGGCAGCAAATGATTGCCATGACAAAATCCATTGTAGAACATGCAATTGCACATGCCCAACCCTTGGTAAAACAGCAAAGTGCGGTTATGATAGCCCACGCCACAGAAACGATGCACACGCAAATGCAGGCTGAAATTACACGGCTGAAGGCACTCGCGGCGGTTAATGGTGCGATTCGTCAAACAGAAATTGAATCACTTATCACCGCTGAACGTGATATGGCACATTTTCTTGCGAATGCCAGCGTGCGTCTTGATAGCGTACGTTTAATCGTGAGTAATAAGGAATAATATGGCACTCATTCATTACGATCCTCCAACCGACCCTTGGCTTGATCTGCTCTATTTCGACAACCATATTGCAGTGGTCAATAAACCGAGCGGATTACTTTCCGTACCAGGCAATCGCGAAGAATATCGCGACAGTGCCACGGTTCGTGTGCAACAAAAGTTTGGGTTTGCAGAACCTGTGCATCGCTTAGATATGGCAACCAGTGGTATTATTCTGTTTGCGCTGAGCAAAATGGCAGAGAAAGATCTCAAGCGTCAATTTCGTGAACGCGAAACGCAAAAACGTTATCAAGCCATTGTGTGGGGGCATCCTCATCAACGTAAAGGCGTAATCAATTTACCCTTAATTTGTGATTGGGAAAATCGCCCTCGCCAACGCATTGACTTTAATATTGGAAAAACGGCGGCCACCTTTTATCAGGTGCTGGCATATAACGCCAACAACACCGCACGAGTGCAACTGACACCGATTACAGGTCGTTCACACCAATTGCGGGTACATATGCTTGCTCTCGGACACCCCATTATTGGTGATAAATTTTACGCCCACCCAGCCGCGAAAGCCCTCAGCCCGCGCCTTGCATTGCACGCTGAGCAGTTAAGTTTTACGCATCCACTTAGCAAAGAGCACATCACGTTTACTGCACCTGTACCGTTTTAACCGCACTTTGTGATTTGGGCATTTAATTCTGTTCAAAAAAACCGTATAATCACTGGATAAATAACCAGTAAAAGTGCGGTCGGCATGGATTTTTCAGAGCTTCTTGACGGATTAAATACGCATCAGCGTGAGGCGGTGGCAGCACCGCTGGGAAATTATTTGGTGTTAGCGGGTGCAGGCTCGGGCAAAACGCGGGTATTAACACACCGCATTGCATGGCTGATTGGCGTTGAGGACGTGCGCGAGGGCGAGATTTTGGCCGTGACGTTCACCAACAAAGCCGCCGCTGAGATGCGTCAGCGCATTTTTGCCACCTTGCAACGCGAGAGCTATCAAGGCAATCGTGGCATGTGGATTGGCACGTTTCACAGCATTGCTAATCGCATTTTGCGTGCGCACCATATGGATGCGAATTTGCCGCAGGATTTTCAAATTATGGATAGCGAAGATCAGCAGCGAATGATTAAGCGGTTGTTGAAACTGCACTATTATGATGAAAAAAATTTCCCGCCGAAACAAGTGGCATGGTATATCAATCACCAAAAAGACGAAGGTCGTCGACCACAGCATTTGGATAATGCCCATTATCAAGAACGGGAATGGGTTGAAATTTATCGAATTTATCAAGATGCGTGTGATCGTGCAGGGTTGCTTGATTTTGCAGAATTGCTTTTGCGTGCTTATGAACTGTGGCTGAAAAAACCGCTGATTTTACAACGTTATCAACAACGTTTTCGGCATATTTTGATTGATGAATTTCAAGATACCAATACCATCCAATATGCGTGGATCAAACTGTTGGCGGGCGGGCAAGGCAATGTGATGATTGTCGGCGATGATGATCAATCAATTTATGGTTGGCGTGGTGCACGTGTAGAAAATATTCAACGTTTTTTAGCCGATTATCCTAAAGCACAAACTATTCGCCTTGAGCAAAATTACCGTTCGAGTGGCAATATTTTGCGTGCAGCGAATGAATTGATCGCCAATAACGCCGAGCGATTAGGAAAAAATTTGTGGACAGACGGTGGGGAGGGTGAACCTGTCGGCATCTATTGTGCATTTAATGAACTGGATGAAGCACGTTTCGTGGTCTCTCAAGTACAAAAATGGGTAGATGACGGTGGAGAATATCCTGATTGTGCGATTTTATACCGCAGTAATAGCCAATCACGCGTGCTGGAAGAAGCCTTTATTCAAGCTAACGTGCCGTATCGTATCTATGGTGGCGTACGCTTTTTTGAACGCCAAGAGATTAAAGATGCGTTAGCCTATTTGCGTCTTATTGCTAATCGCCACGATGACGCTGCGTTTGAGCGAGTCGTCAACACACCAGCCCGCGGCATTGGCAACCGCACTTTGGATACGCTACGTGAGATCACGCGAGAGCGAGGGGTAACATTATGGCAAGCGATTAATATTGCTTCACATGATAACTTACTTTCCCAGCGATCTCTGACCGCACTTTTCCGTTTCACCGAGTTAGTCAATGCGTTAGATCAGGAAACACTTGAAATGCCGTTGTTTGCACAAACCGATTATGTCATCAAACACGCTGGCTTGTATGCGATGTATCAACAAGAAAAAGGTGAAAAAGGAGAAGTGCGGATCGAAAACTTAGAAGAGCTTGTCTCAGCGGCGCGTGGGTTTATTAAACCTGATGAAGCAGAAGACATGAGTGATTTAACGGCATTTTTAACCAATGCCTCGCTTGAGGCGGGAGAAGGGCAGGCTGATAGCCATCAAGCCTGCGTTGAAATGATGACGTTACATTCTGCCAAAGGGCTGGAATTTCCCCGTGTATTCATTGTGGGTGCAGAAGAAGGTATTTTTCCAAGCCGCATGGCGCTAGAAGAGCCGGGAAGGCTGGAAGAAGAGCGGCGTTTAGCGTATGTTGGGATTACGCGTGCGATGCAAAAACTAACGCTCACCTATGCCGAAAGCCGCCGCCTTTATGGCAAAGAAGAGCGACATACAATTTCACGCTTTGTGGCTGAATTGCCGAAAGATTGCGTGCAAGAAATCCGCCTGCGTGGCAGCGTGACTTGCACATTTCAACCAAGTCAACGTACGAGCGGCATGCTCACTCATGACAGTGAATGGCAAGTCGGGCAGAAAGTGGTACACAATAAATTTGGACAGGGCACGATTATTAATGTTGAAGGCGCGGATAAAAATACACGCCTACAAATCGCATTTCAAAATCAAGGTATCAAATGGCTGATTGCTCACATCGCCAAATTAGAAAAACTGTGATCTATATCACGGTTGTGTCGCACTTTTCACTCGTATCAATGTGCGGTTTCAATTAATATAGTAAAAATATGTCTTTACAACGAATGCGAT
>NZ_JABMIJ010000020.1 GCF_014885015.1 Spirabiliibacterium falconis
TACCATTGATAGCCTACGCCTGCGCCCACATTTGTGCCGCCAGAGCTATTGGTCGCTGCGTTCAGTTTGATGATAACATGTCCGCTATCAGAGATGCGTGAAACACCGAGTGCAACCGCACTTTTACCGCTGTAGTGACCACCAGCCACAGCAACCATTGAGTGCCCAGGAATGTAGGCTTGTGGCAAGCTCGCCATGGCTGAGTTGCCAGCGATACCGCCTTTGAGCTTACGATCCATTGTATTCATACGGTTACCAAGATTGTTGATCGCTTGGGTGTTGTTATTCACCTGCTGCGCAACACCTTTCACTTGCCCAATGGTTGCCACATCACTGTCGGCCACGCCAGGGGCTACATTAGTGATACGGTTGCCTCCATTGTTCAATCCGTTAGCCGTTAAGCTCACATTTTTGTTCGCATCGGCTGGGTTGTTAATGGTGATGCCATCGCCATTCATCACAGTGTTGCCTGTGGTTACGCTTTTCACGTTAAGATTATCCGCTAGGCGGATTTTCACATTGTTGCCTTCCACTTTGGTTGAGATATTGTTATCTGCACCTGTAATTTGCACCGTGCTGCCTAATTGTGCAGTATGTGTGCCTTCATTCCCTGCAAAAGTAATCGGTTTCACTACTTGGCTAGTGAAGAAGTTCAACGCGCCACCGATATTATTAGCGGTCATTTTATCGCCACCTGTACCTGTCAACTCATAGCTTGGTGCAGTCACTTCGCCGTTCTCGTTCACACTTGACCCGCCACCGAGTGCATCAGCCACGGATTGTGCCGTGTTGTGCAATTGACCACCATTGACCGCTTGTTGGCTATCTTCAGCCACGTTGCCCGCTTTCACGCCATCAATCGCTTTATTGCCTGCATTAATGCCAGCGTCTTTGTTGATCACAACATCACCCACTTTCACTTCATCAAACGCCACTTTATCCGCCGTTGCCACAGTGTAAATGGTTTGACCGTTATTGCCTTTGCTTTCAGTCACAGTGATATTTGTGCCTTCAGTTACTTCCGTTTTCGCTGCTTTAGACGCTGTGTTAACAGACGCAATAGCATCGTTGATGTTGCCTTTGCCTGTGCCACCAATGTCAGCGTTGGTGAAGGTACCTGTGCTCGGATCATAAGTGGTATCACCACCGATGATATTTTTCACGCTTTCACCTTGGTTAAACAACTGGCTGCCGTTCACTGCATCATTGCTAGTAGCTGAAATGTCACCATTTGCAACGCCTGTTACTTTGTTGTCGCCTGCATTGATACCTGCGGTAGTTACGCTCACATTGCCTGCTGTCAAGCCGTCTTTATTAAGCGTAACGTTATCGCCGACTTTCACGCCGTCTTTATTCACGGTAGTGTTGCCTGCCTTCACGCTATCCACGTTCAAGTCTTTCGCAGTTGCTACTTTATATGTAGTGCTGCCATCTGCGTTTTTATCTTCAGTCACTACAATGTTATCGCCTGCAGTCACTTTATTACTAGCAGCTGCCGCGGCTTTTTTCACATCTCCGATGTTAGCTGCATTGGTGGCAACATCACCACCACTAGCAACGTTGGCGATAGCTTTATTGCCAGCATCAATGCCGTTACCGTCGATTTTTACACCGCCGTTGGTAGCAATGCTGTCAAGACCTTTGATATCTTTCGCCAATTTCACGGTTAATTTCGCATTTTCGCCGTCTTGTTCTGCCACTACACCGATGTTGTTGTCAGACAATTTTGTTTTGTCTGTCACGCCACCGACAATATTCGCGGTTTTGTTAAGTGCGGTTGCGGCTGAACCTGTATCGCCAGCGTATTTAATACCATCGTTGAGCGTTGCGACTTCTTCTCCGTTCACTTCTAAGCGTGGTTTAGTCTCGCCATCTTTACCGTTCACGCCTGGTTTACCGTCAGTTTTGGTGGTGAGGGTTACGCCGTCTTTTCCATCTTTACCTGCAATGGCAATAGCTGGTTTTCCTTCACCGTTGTCGCCTTTGATGCTTACGCCGTCTTTGCCGTCTTTACCTGCGACGCCAATTGAGCCAGCTTCACCATTCGTACCAGGTTTACCAACTGTTAAATCTTTCGCCAAGTCAACGACCACTTTATTGCCGTCTACTTTGGTAGTGATAGAATTACTTTCACCCCCGACGATGTCAAAGCGTTTATTGGCTTTATTAATCACAATACCATCGGCTGATGCTTGATTATCCGCTCCCACAGTAAAGTCAGCCAATTTACTATCTGCATTGGTTGAAACCGCATCTAACTGATCTTTATTAACCGCATCAGTGCCGTTCACACCTGGTGCAACATTGGTAATGGTTTTATCGCCTGCGTTGATACCTTTATCGTTAATCACAACACCGCCATTGGTAGTAATACTGTCGATGTCGGTGAGATCTTTCGCCATTTTCACCACTAATTCACTGCCGTTGTTATCAACGTAAGTGTTAGCATCAGACACATTGCTACCATCATTGCCACCTTTGATGGTGAGTTTTTTGTTCAGTTTTTTCGCAATTGGCGCTTGGTCTGCATCTTTATTATTCCCTTGGAATAATAAACCGTCATTCATTGTAGCAACGTCTTCGTGAGATATTGGTCTGTCATAAAAATCAGGATTTTCTCGGCTAATCTGTAAACGAGGCTTGCTTTCACTACCATCTAATGCTGGTGTACCTTGTTTATTATTAGACAAAATAACTGGATCACGTTCATCATTAGTATCAGAAATCACAATTACTGGTTTTTCCCATGTTGTAGAATATTCACCAAAGATACCTACCCCTTGTTTACTGTACTGCCCTTGAACATTAATGCTACCAGCTGTTCCAACCTTATCATGGACATATCTACGACCTATAGTCAGGTGTGGAGTTAAATCTATTTCCACTTTATTACCATTGATAGCCGTATAAATATTATCTCGAGGTCCACCTAGATTTGCCGTATTTGGTCCTCTATAACCTACAATATCAAAATGTTGATTGCCGTTATCCACAGTAATTTGTTTACCATAAGAGTCTGCACCAATCGTAAAACTCGACAATTTGCTATCACCAAGTGCGGTTAGTTGGCTCATATTGACTGCATCCGTTGGATTTGAACCTGCTGCAACATTAGAAATTGGCATATCACCAGCATTGATACCGCCTTTAGTCACACTTGGGCCACCTGCAATCGTTAAACCACCATTATTTACCATCGTGTCGCCTAGCTGCACGCTACCTTCTTTGGTTAAGTCGATGTTTTTCGCTAATTTAATCGCTAAGCCATCAGAACCATTAGACACCACGCCGATGTTGTTGTCAGACAGATCGTTAAAATCCGCTCCGCCTTCAAAGCTGGTCATATCACCCAACTGTTGTGTGAATTTATTTTTATCGTCATTGCCTGTTGCACCGTAATCACCCGCAAACGACAAACCTTCGTTGACTTTATCGGAAACACCTGTCAACTGACTCATATTTACGGCATCAGTTGGCGCAACACCATTAGCCACATTGGTAATTTTGTTATTACCGTTATCAAGCCCGTTGTTGCTTAAGGTTACAGTATCATTATCACCGCCGATAAACTCGGTTTTGTTTGGTGTGCGGTTAGCTACTTCACCGTCTTTACTGGTTGATGTGATAGTATCGCCATTGATCACTGTGCTTTGATTTGGCTCAGAGCCTTTCACTTCAACACTGGTCAATCCTTTCAGATCTTTGGCTAATTGTATTTTCAACTTATCATCATCAACTTTGGTGCTGATATTGTCATCTGCGCCGACAACGTCGATGGTGTTGTTCAGGTTTTTCTTAACTTCCTTGCCATCTTGACCTTTTAAGCCAAATTCCGCAGCGTCGAGTTTTGCATCAACGAGGTTAACATTATCATTGACTACGTTAACCGCACTTTCAGTGGCAGCACGATTGGCATTATCACCTTTACCGTAATCTGCTGCATTATCTTCAGGATTACGCTCTTCAAGCCCTGTGATTTTGCCACTTTCGATTTTGGTTGTACCCGCATTAACCTTGTCTGCTGTAACTTCTGGCGTTGCCAAACCGTCTTTATCCATTACAGTATCACCAATCATGAGCATACCGTCTTCGGTTAAATTGACCATTTTGGCAAGTTTAATGGTTAACGTATCTGTTCCATCTGCTACTACGCCGATATTTCCGTCGGTCAACTCACCTACTGCTCCACCTTTGACATTGGTTTGTTCACCCAATTTACGGGCAAATTTAGTTCCTGTATCACCCATAAATTCAACACCTTTGGTTTCGATCGCTTTGTTTGCGTCTACACCTTTTTGAATGTTGTCTTTGGTTTCTTGGGTTAGATCAACCGTGTAGTTTGTAACATCTTCTTCATCTTTGTCACCTTTCACTACCGCAACCGCACTTTTATCTGCGGCACTCACCGTTGTTTTTTCTGCATTGACCGTATAGCGAGTATGTCCGTCTGGCATACTTTCGTTGTCCACAGTCACATTATTACCCGAAACAACTTCCGTTTTTGCGGCTTTAATAGCGTCATCAACGGTGTTTTTACCTGTGCCACCGATATTGCTCATCGTGATATTGCCTTCCGGCGTAACCGCCGCATCACCGCCCAAAATATTTTTGGTGCTATTGGCAACATTGCCCAATGCGTTTTGGGTTAAATACAATTGTGAGCCGTTAATTGCATCAGTGCTATCTGCTGAAATTTTACCTGCTGCCACGTTAATGAGCTGACGTTCGCCACCTGCTTTACCCACAGACACTACGCCTTTATCGGCTGAACCCTGTCCTGCAAATTCGCTGTAGGTAATGCCGTTTACGGTTGCCGTATTTTCAGTGGTTGCCGCACGGTCAGTTGAGGCATTGCCTAACACAACACTATTGGCTTGGGTAGTCGTAACACTATTACCCAATACCATTGTATTAGCTTGTGCAATATTATTTGCATAACCAATAGCTGTTGAGACATATCCTGTAACATTGCTCAAATTACCAATTGCAATAGAGCGCAATTCTTTGGCACTTGAAGCATCACCAATAACGACACTTGAGCGCCCCGATGCTGTCGTATGGTAACCCAGCGCTACCCCTTTCTCTTTACTTGCATTTGCACCTGTACCAATCGCTGTTGTATTAATATCATTTGCTTTTGCAGAAGTACCTAAAGCGATTGCATCCGTTGTTTTAATCTCATTGCCGACTATCGCACTTCGACCAATGGCTATGTTATTCGCCCCCTCAACAGACTTATCACCCGTTTTATTACCCACTTTAGCATTTGCTCCCAAGACTATTGCACTATCTTGGTTTTGCACAGTGGCATTTGATCCGATTGCTAATGAATCTGTACCGTAAGTCTTCGCATTATCACCAATTGCCATTGCTCTTGCCGCATCAGTTTCAGTATCAGCACCAATAGTAATGTTATTGAAATGCTTAGAGTAGGCATTTAACCCCATTGAGATAGACTGTACTGAATATCGTCCTGTTCTTGCGTTTTTACCAATTGAAATCGCATTTTTACCATCGGTTCCTGTTACAGCACCATCACCGATGGCTACACTTGATATATTACCTGCATTAGCTTGGTTACCAATAGCCACAGAATTGGCATGCGTAGCATTGTTACCAAATCCACCGCCTGATTTAGCATTATTTCCTAACGCAACACCATTTTCACCATAAACAATTGCACTCGTACCCTGAGCAATGGCATTTTTCGCTATCGCTTTCGCACTATTACCAATGGCGATAGCGTTTTGATTTTCTTTCACTGAATCTAAAAGTGCGGTACGTTCTGCCGCTATGGCATCACGTTCTACGGCGGCTTCTTTTAATTTTGCAACCCAAGTATCAATTTGTGCTTGTGCCGCTTTGCGCCCATTCTCATCAGTTGCCGCTGCCAGTTGGCTACGGTAAGCTCCAAGGTTACGCTGAGCAGAGTTAAGCGTACCATTTGCCCAATCCAGTTTTAAATTCAATTCCGTTAATTGTTTTTGAATATCACCGCCTGCTGCTGCATTTTTACCAAATGCAATGGCATTTTGTGCCACCGCAGAGGAATGAAAGCCAATCGCATTAGCATACGTTTGCACCGCTGACGCTTGTGCACCAACCGCAAAGGTGTCATTGCCATCTGCTAATGGACCTTGCATATTATGGGCTTGTGAAGAACCGATCGCAATTGCACGAGTGCCATGTGCACGGCTAACATAACCGATGGCAATATTGTTGCTTTCGTCTTTATAATCTAGACCATCTTGGGTGGCATTTAATGTTCCCATTTGGTTACCACCTGCGCTACGCCCAAGTGCAATGTTACCACCACCTACTATATTCTTATTCGCACCATCACCAAAACTAATGTTGCCAACCCCTTTCAAATAACTACCCGCACCAGCACCGGCAGCAACGTTACCAACACCATATACAAAACGTCCAGCTTGTGTGCCGAGTGCAGAGTTACCGCCACTACTTGACGTAGGGGCACGCTCACCTGTAATAAAGTTGGTACCAACATCCGTACCTGCCCATTCACCAAGCGCAACATTCGAGTTACCACGTACGTTATAACCTGTTTTGAAACCAATTGCTACGTTACCATAGGATATGGCAGTGTCCGAACCGACGTTATTACCTGAGGATGCCCCTAGTGCAGTATTGTACTGTCCTGAAACATCACGCCCTACACCGTCACCAATAGCAATATTACTTCCCCAACCATCTTTATTTTTTGAGCCCGCATTACCAATTGAAATATCTTTTGCACGCTCTGCTCTTGCACCACTACCAATTGCCACACTCGCCGAACCACTTGAGCCTTCAGCTTTCCCTGTCACCGCATTTATTCCTAACGCAACAGAATATGTTCCGAAAGCTTTCGCATTCCGCCCAATGGCAACCGCACTTGAGCCTTTTTTCGCAGTTTCAGTAAGATCATCACCATCAGCTTGTAAGATAGCACCTGCTTGAGCACCTGTTCCAAGCGCAATGCTGTACTCGGTCAATGCCTGTGCATTAATGCCTGCCGCCATCGATTGCGCGCCATACGCCCCTTTGTTGCTCTTATTCTTATCTTTGTTTTCGTCTTTCGACCGCACTTTATTGTTATCATTCACAGAATAATATTCCACACCTGCAGCACTATCGGCGGCGGTGATGGTAATTTCTTTATCCGTACGGGCGAGGGTGATGTTTTTGCCTGCTTTGAAGGTTACGGTATCATCTGCACCGACTTTGGTAGCATCCTTCGTTGATGTGTTATCTAACGTGCCGCCTGCAGCTGCGGTTTGAATTTTCCAGCCTTTTTGTAGTTCAGTGATAGCATTGCTGTTGCTGGAGATATTGCCTGCATTAGTGGTTGCTTTGCTATCCGCTGCGTCGGCTTTAGTTTTAGCATCATTCGCTTTAGTTTCTAGTTCTTGGCTAGAAATGGTGTATGTGCCGTCGCTGGCAAGGGTAACGCTTGTGCCGTGTTCGCCTTTTAGGGTAATGCTTTTCTCTGCATTGGCTGGATTGTATTCAACGCTTGAGCCACTTGTATTACCGTCTTTAAAGGTGAGTTTTTTGATTGCACTGCTATCGATTTTATTATCAATAGTATCAATTTTATTTTTGGTTGTATCATCTAGCTTAACAGTAACGTCTGAATCTGATGCGGCGGTGGTAATGCCATTTTCGCCTTTAATCGAAAATTTTTGTGCTTCACTGCCCAAATTCATCGCTTCGGTTGAACCGCTATCACTACCAACGGTTAAATTATTGATGGTTACACCGTTTCCTGATGAACCATGTACTGTATAAGTTTTTGTATTAGGATTAAACTCCACAGAAATAGTGTCATTATCCCCCTCAATGGTAACCGTATCACCGAATTTGGCTAATGCACTACCGCCATTGCCTGCAAAGGTAATTCCAGTAGCATTCGCCATTGCACTGTTGGTGAATGCCATTAATACTGCAACTGAAAGTGCGGTGCGGATAAATGTACGCTGTGATGTGCGTGTACGTACCGCACTTTTTGTGTTGCTCTTCCCTTGGGTTTTTGCTAACTCACTAACTGCCACAAAACAACCCAATGCACGATTAAAAATAACTTTAAAATTAATATTCATATTTTCCTACTTTACTTAACTAATTATCTACAGCATTACCATAGATGAGATATCTTGTGCCCCGTTCAAACGATTAATTTGTATTCAACCTTGATTTGCCCACACACCAAAATGTTCACTTTGTAATCATTTTGTGGTTGCATTTCGCACAATATGTTGAACTATTGTTCATATCTGAACGTTAAAAGCGCGCTATTAAATCACATTTTAACTATTCATACAAATAATTTACAAAAGTTTTGCTTGCAAAATACGTTAAGGCAAGGCAAGGCAAGGCAAGGCAAGGCAAGGCATAATATATTGATTTTTAATGAATTAAAAGCAATTATTAAATTTAAAGCCGTGCTAAAAATCCACTATTTTCTTGAATAAAACCGTCTACTCTAACTCCGCAGAGTTACTTATGTTTACAAATTTAATATTTTTGTAACATTCGATTTAACACATTTTAGAAGAAACCCGTAAAGTGCGGTTAGCAAAGACAAGTAAAATAGACATAAAAAAACCCTTGGCAGTACCAAGGGTTTTGAGAATGACAAAAGATGAATTACGACTGATTAAAATCGGTTGTCATATTTAACATTTCAGCGAGGTTGGCAGAGGCTTCATCCGCATCAATTTTATGCTCAAGCTCTTCATCAACTACCACTTCCGCCACTTTCTCTTGATGGCGGTTTTGATGGTACACATAGCCTGTACCCGCTGGAATGAGACGACCAACGATGACGTTTTCTTTCAAGCCACGCAACTCATCACGTTTTCCAGCTACTGCCGCTTCGGTAAGCACCCGTGTGGTTTCTTGGAACGATGCCGCTGAGATAAAGGATTCCGTTGCCAACGACGCTTTGGTAATACCAAGCAATTCACGCTCAAATTCCACCAACGGTTTGCCTTGTGCTTCACGTTCACGGTTGACGATTTTCACGCGAGCCACTTCCACCTGCTCCCCTTCAAGGAATTCAGAATCATAGGCTTTCGTAATAATCGCTTTACGTAGCATTTGGCGCACGATAACTTCGATATGCTTATCGTTAATTTTTACCCCTTGTAGGCGGTAAACTTCTTGCACCTCATTTACGATATATTCCGTTACTGCATGCACGCCACGTAAACGTAAAATGTCATGTGGTGTTTCTGCCCCTTCGGAAATAATGTCGCCACGTTCAACCTGTTCACCCTCGAACACATTCAATTGTCGCCATTTTGGAATCATCTCTTCATACACATCACCACCGTCAGTTGGTGTGATCAATAAGCGACGTTTACCTTTGGTTTCTTTACCAAATGATACCGTACCCGAAATTTCCGCCATAATCGCTGGCTCTTTCGGTTTGCGTGCTTCAAACAAGTCCGCAACACGTGGCAAACCACCGGTAATATCTTTTGTTCCTGCCGATTCTTGTGGAATACGGGCTAATGGATCACCGATATGGATTTCGGCACCGTCATCAAGTGTTACAATCGCTTTACCTGGTAAGAAATATTGTGCTGGAACATCGGTTCCACTCAATAATACTGGGTTACCTTTACTGTCGAGCACACGCAAGGCTGGACGCAAATCTTTACCCGCTGTTGCACGTTCACCCACATCTTGCACCACCACAGAAGAAAGCCCTGTGAGTTCATCTGTCTGACGGGTTACGGTCACGCCGTCGATGATGTCTGCAAACTCTAATTTACCTTCCACTTCAGCAATGATTGGCATGGTGTGCGGATCCCAGTTAGCGATAATTTCGCCAGCTTTTACCTCATCGCCATTTTGTTTATTTAGGCTTGCACCATACGGTAATTTATAGCTTTCTTTTGTGCGACCAAATTCGTCTAATACGGTCAATTCGGTATTACGTGATGTAATCACTAATTTGCCGTCTTTATTGGTTACAAATTTTGCATTCGCCAAGCGGATACTACCGTTGTTTTTCACTTGAATGCTAGACTCTGCCGCCGCACGAGACGCAGCCCCCCCGATGTGGAACGTACGCATGGTAAGCTGAGTTCCTGGTTCACCGATTGACTGTGCTGCAATAACCCCGACTGCTTCACCTTTATTGATAATATGACCACGCGCCAGATCACGACCGTAACATTTCGCACAGACGCCAAAATCGGTATCACAGGTTACTACTGACCGCACTTTGATGCTGTCAACCGATTCGCGGTCAACCACGTCACACCATTTTTCATCAATCAAGGTGTTGCGTGGAATTAAGACTTCATCTGTACCTGGCTTTAACACATCTTCAGCCACGACTCGACCGAGTACACGATCACGCAATGGTTCTTTAACATCGCCACCTTCGATTAATGGGGTCATTACGATGCCGTGATCCGTGCCACAATCATCTTCCACAATCACTAGATCTTGTGCCACATCCACTAAACGACGAGTCAAATAACCTGAGTTTGCGGTTTTAAGTGCGGTATCCGCCAAACCTTTACGCGCCCCGTGGGTTGAAATGAAGTACTGCAATACGTTCAAACCTTCACGGAAGTTTGCGGTAATTGGGGTTTCGATAATTGAACCATCTGGACGTGCCATCAAACCACGCATACCAGCAAGCTGACGGATTTGTGCTGCACTACCACGTGCCCCAGAATCTGCCATCATAAAGATGCTGTTAAAGGAGGCTTGTTTTTCCATTTCGCCGTCACGATTAAGCACCTCTTCAGTGGAGAGGTTTTCCATCATCGCTTTAGCAACACGTTCATTCGCTGCCGCCCAAATATCAATCACTTTGTTGTAACGCTCACCTGCGGTTACAAGCCCTGATTGGAATTGTTCTTGAATTTCTTTTACTTCATCTTCAGCCGCATTGATGATGTCATCTTTTTGCTCTGGAATAACCATATCATCAATACCAACTGATGCACCACTGCGTGCTGCGAAAGCAAACCCAGTGTACATAATTTGGTCAGCAAAGATAACGCTCGATTTCATCCCCAAGATACGATAACAAGCATTAATGAGTTTAGAAATCGCTTTTTTGCCAAGTGTTTGATTAAATAATTCAAACGGCATCCCTTTTGGTGCAATCATCCATAAAATGGCACGTCCAACCGTGGTATCGGTTAGCGTTGTTTTGGCTTCCCATTCACCCGCCTCATTTTTGCTGTGCTCAGTGATCCGCACTTTAACACGTGCATGCAATTCCGCCTCACCTGTTCGATAGGCTTTTTCTGCTTCACGCGGATCTTGTAGCAACATGCCTTCACCTTTGGCATTCACTTTTTCGCGGGTCATATAATAAAGACCCAACACCACGTCTTGTGATGGCACGATGATAGGCTCACCGTTCGCTGGTGAAAGAATATTATTCGTTGACATCATTAACGCGCGGGCTTCAAGCTGTGCTTCAAGAGTTAATGGCACGTGAACCGCCATTTGGTCACCGTCGAAGTCGGCGTTAAATGCCGCACAAACGAGTGGGTGCAACTGAATAGCTTTACCTTCGATTAATAATGGTTCAAATGCTTGAATACCTAAACGGTGCAAGGTTGGTGCACGGTTGAGCAAAATTGGGTGTTCACGGATAACATCTGCCAAAATATCCCATACGATAGCATCTTCGCGCTCCACCATTTTTTTGGCAGCTTTAATCGTTGACGCGTGCCCTTGACTTTCGAGTTTGGCATAAATAAATGGACGGAATAATTCCAATGCCATTTTTTTCGGCAAACCACACTGGTGCAAGTGCAAGTAAGGTCCTACGGTGATAACAGAACGACCTGAGTAATCCACACGTTTTCCGAGTAGATTTTGACGGAAACGACCTTGTTTCCCTTTGATCATATCCGCCAGTGATTTCAAGGCACGTTTGTTTGAGCCTGTAATCGCACGACCACGACGACCATTATCTAACAATGCGTCAACCGATTCTTGCAACATCCGTTTTTCATTACGCACGATAATATCTGGCGCAACGAGATCTAGCAGGCGTTTTAAACGATTATTACGATTAATCACGCGGCGATATAAATCATTAAGATCAGAGGTTGCAAAACGACCACCGTCTAGCGGCACTAATGGACGCAAATCTGGTGGTAATACAGGTAATACAGTTAATACCATCCATTCAGGGTTATTACCTGATTGCACGAACGCTTCAAGCAATTTTAAGCGTTTAGTGATTTTTTTACGCTTGGTTTCAGAGCTCGTTTCTTGCAACTCTTCACGCAAGGTCTCAATCTCATGGTTGAGATCCATCTCTTTCAACAGGTGTTGAATTGCCTCAGCACCCATTTTGGCTTCAAACTCATCTGCCCAGCGATCTTCCGCTTCAATGAATTGCTCTTCCGTTAACAATTGACCACGTTGTAGGTCAGTCATGCCTGGTTCAGTTACGATATAGCTTTCAAAATACAAGACACGCTCAATATCACGCAATGGCATATCAAGTAGTAAACCAATACGCGATGGCAATGATTTTAAAAACCAAATATGTGCAACTGGTGAGGCCAATTCAATATGCCCCATGCGTTCACGGCGAACTTTCGTTTGGGTAACTTCAACACCGCACTTTTCACAGATCACGCCGCGGTGTTTTAAACGCTTATATTTTCCGCAAAGACATTCATAGTCTTTCACTGGTCCAAAAATGCGCGCACAGAAAAGCCCATCACGTTCAGGTTTGAAAGTGCGGTAGTTGATGGTTTCAGGTTTCTTAACTTCACCGTATGACCATGAGCGGATCATGTCAGGGGAGGCTAAGCCAATTTTAATCACATCAAAATCATCACTGGATTTTGTTTGTGCTTTTAAAAACTTTACTAAGTCTTTCACAGATTTGCTCCTGTCGGAGTTAAACTTGATTCAAGTGCGGTCAAACCGCACTTGCACTTTTTACACTTACTGATCTTCTTCCAACTCAATATTGATACCTAAAGATCGAATTTCTTTAGTCAATACATTGAAAGATTCAGGCATACCTGGCTCCATTTGGTGTGTGCCGTCCACAATGTTTTTATACATTTTGGTACGTCCATTCACATCATCAGATTTCACCGTCAACATCTCTTGTAGGGTATATGCCGCACCATATGCTTCTAATGCCCATACCTCCATCTCACCAAAACGTTGACCACCAAATTGTGCTTTACCACCCAGTGGTTGCTGGGTAACTAGACTGTAAGAGCCTGTTGAACGTGCATGCATTTTATCATCAACCAAGTGGTTAAGTTTGAGCATATACATATAACCCACAGTTACTGGGCGCTCAAATTTTTCACCCGTACGACCATCATACAAAGTAATCTGACCTGAGGTTGGTAAGCCTGCTAAATCCAATAAGCCTTTAATCTCTTCTTCATGCGCACCATCAAATACTGGGGTGGCAAGTGGCATACCTTTGCGTAGATTTTCCGCCAGACGGATTACTTCGTCATCAGTAAATGTATCTAAATCCACTTGCTTTGGCGCACCACCTAAATCATACGCACGTTGGATATAGTCACGCAATTTAGCAACTGATTGTTGCTGCTTGATCATCGCATTGATTTTGTCACCGATACCTTTTGCCGCTAAGCCTAAGTGCGTTTCTAAAATCTGCCCGATGTTCATACGTGACGGTACCCCTAACGGGTTTAACACGATATCCACGGGCTGACCATGTTCGTCATATGGCATATCTTCCACTGGGTTAATTTTTGAAATAACCCCTTTGTTACCATGGCGACCTGCCATTTTATCTCCCGGCTGAATTTGACGTTTAACCGCAAGATAGACTTTAACGATTTTCAACACACCTGGTGCAAGATCATCGCCTTGTGTAATTTTGCCACGTTTAATTTCAAGTTTACGTTCAAACTCACGACGCAACTCTTCGTGCTGTTCCGCTAGCTGCTCTAACAAATTTTGTTGATTTTCATCCGCTAGAGACTGCTCAAGCCATTTTTCACGCTGAAGTTTATCCAATTTCTTGCTATCAACGCCATTTTGTTCAAGCAAATTGCGAACACGGGTAAATAAACCCGCTTCTAGGATTTGCAACTCTTCCATCAAGTCTTTTTTCGCTTGTTTTAGTTGCATATCTTCGATTTCAATCGCACGTTTATCTTTTTCAACGCCATCACGTGTAAAGACTTGCACGTCAATAACCGTACCCGATACGCTGTTCGGTACACGCAATGATGAGTCTTTTACATCAGAGGCTTTTTCACCAAAGATGGCTCGTAGCAATTTTTCTTCTGGCGTTAATTGTGTTTCACCTTTAGGCGTTACCTTACCAACTAGGATGTCTCCGCCTTTCACTTCTGCGCCGATATAGACAATACCTGATTCATCAAGTTTGCTCAGTGCCGCTTCACCTACATTAGGAATATCCGCCGTAATTTCTTCCGCACCTAATTTGGTATCACGCGCGACCGCTGTCAACTCTTGAATATGGATGGTAGTAAACCGATCTTCTTGTACCACCCTCTCAGACACTAACATTGAATCTTCAAAGTTATAACCGTTCCATGGCATGAATGCCACACGCATATTTTGACCAAGAGCCAACTCACCGAGATCAGTTGAAGGACCATCCGCTAGCACTTCACCACGTTCAATTGGTTCACCTAATGCCACACACGGCACTTGGTTAATACAGGTATTTTGATTTGAACGTGTGTATTTGGTTAAGTTATAAATGTCGATTCCAGCCTCGCCTGAAGCAGTTTCATCTTCATTTACTTTTACCACAATACGTGACGCATCAATGTATTGAACATAGCCTCCACGTTTAGCAACAACTGTTACCCCTGAGTCAACAGCAACCGCTTTTTCAATCCCTGTTCCTACTAGTGGTTTATCAGAACGTAATGTTGGTACGGCTTGGCGTTGCATGTTTGCACCCATCAAGGCACGGTTAGCATCATCATGTTCCAAGAATGGAATCAATGCAGCCGCTACCGATACAACTTGTTGTGTGGACACGTCCATATAGTGAATTTGCTCAGGTTTGTATAAACCCGCTTCGCCATGTTCACCACGACAAGTCACAAACTCATCAGTGAAACGGAAATCATCATCAAGATTTGAGTTTGCCTGTGCAATAACATATTTGCCTTCTTCAATCGCAGACAAATATTCAATTTCTTCCGTCACTTGTCCATCCACTACTTTACGATATGGTGTTTCTAAGAAACCATAATCATTAGTACGCGCGTAGACGGACAATGAATTAATCAACCCGATATTTGGACCTTCAGGCGTTTCAATTGGACATACCCGACCATAATGGGTGGCGTGTACGTCACGCACTTCAAAGCCAGCACGTTCACGCGTTAAACCACCTGGGCCTAATGCTGAAATACGACGTTTGTGCGTCACTTCAGACAATGGGTTATTTTGATCCATAAATTGAGACAATTGTGATGAACCAAAGAACTCTTTCACCGCCGCTGAAATTGGCTTCGCATTGATCAAATCTTGTGGTGTTACACCATCAAGATCACCCATAGACAAACGCTCACGCACCGCTCTTTCAACGCGCACTAAGCCAATACGGAATTGGTTTTCAGCCATTTCACCTACGCTACGAATACGACGATTGCCCAAATGGTCAATATCATCTACTTCACCACGGCCGTTACGGATTTCGATGAGTTTTTTCATCACCATAACGATATCGTCTTTACTTAAAATGCCCGAACCTTCACCTTCAGGAATATTCAAAGAGCGGTTGAATTTCATACGACCAACCGCCGATAAATCATAACGCTCTGTTGAGAAAAAGAGATTATCAAATAACGCTTCCGCAGCCTCTTTTGTTGGTGGCTCACCTGGACGCATCATGCGATAAATTTCAACTAATGCTGATAAGCGATCATTTGATGGGTCAATGCGTAATGTTTCGGAAATATAAGCCCCATAGTCAAGATCATTCGTAAACAAGACATCAAACTCGTTGTAACCTGCTTGACTGAGTTTCGCTAACATTTCCAATGTCATTTCATCATTCGCAGCACAAATTAATTCGCCGCTGTCGAGATCAACATAATCTTTAGCAATAATTTTGCCAACAATATACTCCGTCGGTACAACAACTTCGCTGATTTTATCTTTTTCTAATTGGCGAATATGGCGTGCTGTAATCCGACGACCCCGTTCAACATAGACTTTACCATCAGCTTCAATATCAAAGCTGGCAGTTTCACCACGCAAACGCTCAGGCACAAGCTCCATTAATAGCTGGTTATCACGAATGGTATACCGCACTTTATCGAAAAATAGCGATAAAATCTCTTCCGTCGTATAACCCAACGCGCGTAAAATAATGGTTGCTGGCAACTTACGACGACGGTCAATACGTGCAAATAAATTATCTTTTGGATCAAATTCAAAATCCAACCAAGAACCACGATAAGGAATAATTCGTGCATTATAAAGCACTTTACCCGATGAATGTGTTTTCCCTTTATCGCTATCAAAGAACACACCAGGGCTACGATGTAATTGTGAAACAATAACACGTTCTGTACCGTTGATGACAAATGTTCCGTTGTCAGTCATCAATGGGATTTCACCCATATAAACATCATTTTCCTTGATGTCTTTCACCGTTCCAGGTGCTGCATCACGATCATAACTGACAAGGCGTAATTTCACACGCAATGGCGCAGAGTAGGTTGCACCACGAATTTGACATTCACGTACATCAAACACTGGCTCACCAAGTTTGTAGCTGACATACTGTAATTCAGTGCTACCATTATTACTGACAATGGGAAACACGCTACGAAATGCAGCTTCAAGTCCTTGTTGCCCTTCAGGATCCTGTTGAATAAATTTATCAAAAGAATCAATTTGGATAGTTAATAAATAAGGTACATTTAAAACTTGTTGGCGTTTGCCAAAGCTTTTACGAATACGTTTTTTTTCGGTATAGGAGTAAACCATAGGGTTCCTCTGCTTGCTGATCGGTGACCCAAAATTCGCGCACACTTGCGATCAAGTTAACAAGGTGGCAATACATTCGATACCGTTTGTTGGTACCGCACTTTTGCTTTCAAACAACTCTTGTGCAGACTTAACTTATTGAAAATTAAGTAATTATAAAAGTGAAAAAACGGCAATAACACTCTTATTTTTTAAAGGCACAAAATGGCTAGCAGTAAATACCACTAGCCATTCGCCTTTAATTAGGCTAACTTAAATAACTAAAATTATTTAAGTTCTACAGAAGCACCTGCTTCTTCTAATGCTTTCTTCAATTCTTCAGCTTCTGCTTTAGCAACACCTTCTTTTAAGGTTGCTGGAGCAGATTCAACCATATCTTTCGCTTCTTTCAAGCCAAGACCAGTTGCACCGCGAACTGCTTTGATAACAGCAACTTTATTAGCACCTGCTGCAGTTAATACTACATCAAATTCAGTTTTCTCTTCAGCAGCACCTGCATCAGAACCACCTGCTACTGCAACAGCAGCTGCAGCAGCAGAAACACCGAATTTTTCTTCCATTGCTGAGATAAGCTCAACGATTTCCATTACTGATTTCTCAGCAATTGCTTCAATAATTTGTTCGTTAGTTAATGACATAACAATCAATTCCTAAAGTAAAATATTTAATAGACCAAGCAAACTTAATTAAGCTGCTTCTAATTTGTCGCGTAATGCCGCTAAAGTGCGTACAAGTTTTCCTGCCGCAGCTTCTTTCATTGTACCCATTAAACGTGCAATTGCTTCTTCGTATGTTGGTAGAGATGCCAAACGATCGATATCGCTCGCTTGAATAAACTCACCCTCAAAGGCAGCACCTTTAATTTCAAACTTGTCGTTTGCTTTCGCAAAATCTTTGAACAAACGTGCTGCTGCACCTGGATGTTCGCTAGAAAAAGCAACAAGTGTTGGACCTACCATCACGTCTTTCAAACACTCAAGATCAGTGCCTTCAACCGCACGGCGTAATAATGTATTACGAACCACACGCATTGACACACCCGCTTCACGAGCGTTTTTACGTAATTCAGTCATTTTATCAACAGTCACACCACGAGAATCGGCGATCACCGCTGACAGGGCACCTTTGGCAGCTTCATTTACTTCAGCAACAATTGCTTGTTTGTCTTGAAGATTTAATGCCATTGGCTTTTAGCTCCTGAATACACTTCTGGTTTCCCAGATTAAAATTCCTTAATAGCCGAAGCTACTAAGACGTCTTCGGTGCGCAGAAGCAGAAAAAATTCTTATTCTGTTCACCATCTACGCAAGATGATTAAGACCGCACTTTAGTGCGTTCCCTTGCGGTCTTGGATGGGGCTTGATTTACGGCAAGCACCATCATAGAATCTACCTAAATAGACTAGGTCGGACATTATAGAGAGATTTTGAATCAATGTAAATAAAAATCTTAGTTTTTATTTGTCGGCAATTAAAAATTGGAATGCGTCCTCTTTATTTGCGAGTTTTTTACAGACCGATATATTTTTACTATCGTCAAATGCTTGTTCTGCCGTGAAACGATGCTTTTCAAACTGTGTAATAACAAGTTCAATTTTATCCTTTTCTGCGACTTCTTTTTTTGAATAAATATCAAATACTGCTTGTTCCATCGCTTTTAACGTCAGTGATTTTTGAATTTCAGCCATCAATTTCGGAGAAATTAACCTTGTAGCTTTATGTTGGGTTATTTCGTAAGTTAATTCATTTCTGTTTAACTGCCATTGCCCTTCAGAAGAGGTGCTATACTTTAATATTGAAGAAAAATAATCATCTATTTTTTTATCGGTTAATTTCTCGAAAAAGTGATCAAAGATAATGCCCGTCATACGAAAATGCCCATCTGCTTTTATATCAACAATATCTTTTGTGCCGACACCTAAGTTATCATATTTAGTTGTGCATCCCCACACACCGCGAATTTGTTGCGGCTGAATATGCTGTGGCGTAGTACATGAGACAAGGAAAGAAGTAGTGAACAGTAGTGACAATAATAAGGATTTTTTCATATTATCCCCTTTTAGACAGAAAAAAACCTATCAATTATGATAGGTTTTTATCGGATAATTATTGATTCAATGTTGTTTGATCAATCGCAACGCCTGCACCTTGTGTAGTTGACAGACTCACTTTTTTGATGAATACACCTTTAGCTGAAGCTGGACGTGCTTTAGTCAACGCCGCTAACAACGCTTCTAAGTTTTCTTTGATTTGGTTATCTTCAAAGCTCACTTTACCGATAGTGGTGTGGATGATACCGTTTTTGTCATTGCGGTAACGTACCTGACCTGATTTGGCATTTTTTACAGCTTCCGCTACGTTTGGCGTTACAGTACCCACTTTCGGGTTTGGCATTAAGCCACGAGGACCTAAGATTTGACCTAACTGACCAACAACACGCATCGCATCTGGTGAAGCGATTACTACGTCAAAATCCATTTCGCCTTTTTTCACTTGCTCTGCCAAGTCATCCATACCTACAACATCAGCACCTGCTTCTTTAGCCGCATCTGCATTAGCACCTTGAGTGAACACAGCTACACGTACGCTACGACCTGTACCGTGTGGCAATACAGTTGCACCACGTACGTTTTGGTCTGATTTACGCGCTTCGATACCGAGATTTACCGCTACATCAACACTTTCGTTGAATTTAGCTGTCGCCAATTCTTTCAACAATGCGATAGCTTCGTTCACATCGTAGAATTTAGTAGAGTCAACTTTCTCTTGGATCGCTTTCATACGTTTTGTTAATTTAGCCATCTGATTAGTCCTCCACCACTAAGCCCATTGAACGCGCAGTACCTTCAATTGACTTCATCTTAGTTTCGATAGTCGCACCCGTCATATCAGCTGCTTTAAGTTCCGCAATTTCTTGTACTTGCTGACGAGTTACTTTACCCACTTTATCTTTATTTGGTTTACCAGAACCTGATTTCACGCCTGCTGCTTTTTTCAGCAATACTGCTGCTGGTGGGGTTTTGGTGATAAAGGTGAAAGAGCGGTCTGCATAAACAGTAATTACAACTGGAATTGGCAAGCCTTTTTCCATGCTATCTGTTTTTGCGTTGAACGCTTTACAAAATTCCATAATGTTCACACCTTGTTGACCTAATGCAGGACCAACTGGTGGACTTGGGTTTGCCATACCTGCTGCAACTTGCAACTTAATGTAGGCTTGTACTTTCTTTGCCATTTTAGTTTCCTCTTAATGGGTAATATCGCCTTGCGGCTTCCCTAGTGTGTAAAAGTGCGGTATTGTAGATAAATACCGCACAGATTTCAAGCGATTTTACGCTTAAATTGATTAAAGTGCTTTTTCCACCTGACGGAATTCCAACTCCACTGGCGTGGCACGTCCAAAAATGGAGACAGAGACTTTTAAGCGGCTTTTCTCGTAATCCACTTCTTCTACCGTACCATTGAAATCCATAAATGGACCTTCGGTAACACGCACTTCTTCGCCTGGTTGGAACATCGTTTTCGGTTTTGGTTTGTCGCCGTCTTGTTTTAAGCGATTCAAGATAGTATCCGCTTCACGTCTTGAAATCGGTGCTGGTTTATCTGGCGTACCACCAATAAACCCAAGCACTCGAGGCACGCTACGAACTAAATGCCATGTGTCATCATTCATTTCCATTTCTACCAATACATAACCTGGAAAGAATTTACGTTCACTTTTACGACGTTTCCCCGCTACATTTTCGACCACTTCTTCCGTTGGCACTAAGACTTCACCAAATTGGTCTTCCATGCCTTGCTGTTTGATGTATTCAATCAATGTTTTGGCAACGCGTGCTTCATAACCTGAAAACGCTTGTAAGACATACCAGCGTTTTTTAATTGGGGTTTCATTCTCACTCATAGCTTAAAATCTCAAATTAGTTAAAAAGTTAATGACCGCAATAATAATTGAGTCAAATCCCCATAAAATTAATGAAGTAATGACGGTAACCCCAAATACAATTAAGGTAGTTTGCGTTGCCTCTGGGCGAGTTGGCCATACGACTTTACGCACTTCAACACGCGATTCGCGTATAAATGTCATGGCTTTTTTACCTTGATTAGTCAAGGCGGCAAAAAGTAATGCCAATGCCAACAATACCACAACCCCAACCACGCGGATTGCTACATTCACATCTTGAGCAAAATAAGCATTTCCTACTGCCGCAACAACCACCGCAACTAGGGCTAAAAGCCAAAGCAGGGTATTTGCGCCCTTGCCTTTTCCTTCTTGCGCAACTTCAGGAAGTTTTTTTGTATTTTTCGAATTCATATTGGTCTCATTCCAACGTTAAACGACCTATTTTTTAGAACACAGGATTGTAGCATTTTAATTTATCTTTTGCCAAGATCTTATTAGTAATCCCTCGCTTAAAATAAAAAAACCGCACTTTTATCCAAAGTGCGGTTAGCCTATTTTGTTATTACTGCACTAGTCCCATCATTTCAGGAATTGTCATGGAAATCGCAGGCACATAAGTGACCAGCAATAAAACCAAGAAAATGACCAAGAAAAACGGGATTAAGGTTTTCACGACTTGATCAATTTCAATATTACTGACTTTACAACCTGTAAACAAAATCGGCCCCACAGGTGGCGTGATTGTACCAAGCGATAGGTTAAACACTAATAAGATCCCAAACTGAACTGGGCTCATGCCTAGGTTCATACAAATAGGTAGAAAAATCGGCGTAAATATCAAAACCGCTGGCGTTGGATCCATAAATGTGCCGATAAATAACAACACTAAATTGATGATCAATAAAATCAAAATAGGGTTATCCGTTAGTCCCAATAAACCATTGGCGATCATAGCTGGAATTTGTGTAAATGCCATTACCCAAGACATTATAGACGATGCTGCCAGCATAAAAATCACGATAGCCGACATTTTCGCTGTTTGTAAGAAAATATCAGGTAACTTTTTAAGATCTAAAGTGCGGTATAGTAAGCTTAAAATCAGGGAGTAAACTACCGCAATTGCTGATGCCTCTGTTGCTGTAAATACGCCAGCTAAAATACCGCCAATCACAATAATAATTAACGACATACTTGGCAGTGCTTCAATAGTCACTTTTAAACATTCAGCACAGGTCATGCGATGTTTCGCAATGTATCCTCGGCGTTTCGCGATAATTCCAGCGACAATCATAACGCCAATTCCCCATAAAATGCCGGGTACATAGCCTGCCATAAATAGCGCAGAAACACTGACACTCCCCGCAACTGTTGCATAAACAATCAGCGTATTACTTGGCGGAATGAGCATACCTGTTGGAGCTGAAGCAATATTCACAGCGGTACTAAATTTAGGATCATAGCCCTCTTTTTTTTCAATAGGAGACATAATGCCGCCCACTGCCGCAGCAGAAGCGACACCAGATCCACTAATTGACCCAAATAACATATTAGATACGATGTTAGTTTGTGCTAACGCACCAGGGAAAAAGCCACTGATAATTTTAGAAAAATTAATTAAACGAATAGCAATCCCACCGCTATTCATGATATTTCCTGCTAGAATAAAAAATGGAATCGCCAACAACGCAAATGAATCTAATCCGACAAAAATGCGCTGTGCAGAGGTTACCATCGCACCTTGTGATGGCAAAATAGTTAACATGGCTGCAAAGGATGAAATGCCTACACTAATGCTGATTGGCGTGCCAATAATCAAGAAAAACACCGTACCAACCAACATGATTAGTGCAGCGGTTGACGCTAAATCCATAATAACTCCTTAGTGTTTTAAATGATGTAATGCACGCGCCAGTTTTAATTCGTTATAAACGAAATAAAACACTATCATCGCACCGCTGATTGGAATACCTGCATAGATTGCCCCCATTGGGATTTGTAATGCAGAATCAAGCTGCCACATTTGACGCAATGCCGCACTATATCCGCCAAGGATCATAATAGTGAGTGCAAAGATAGCCGTAGCAAGTTCGGAGATCATATCCAGCATAATTTGGACTTTAGGACTACATTTTAATTTGATATACGAGATCGCCATATGCTCTCGTAAACCAAATACATACGCCCCCGCAAGCAAAATAAGCCAAATAAAAAGATAACGTGACAAGACTTCGCTGACCGCACTTGGGCTGTTAAAAATATAACGAGAAATAACTTGATACGTAATTAGCACAGTCATTACTGCAACAATCACAATACAAATGCTTGCTGCCAGTTTATCAAGCGCAAATTTAACTTTATCAAGCCAATAAAAAAAGCGGTTGTGTTCAATACGATTTTGCATAGAATACCTTAATAAACACGCCGATTGCAGACACAATCGGCGTGTTTTTATAGACAACTTATTTTAACGTTTCAATTTTTTCATATAATGCTTTTTGCTCTGGTGTTTTCAATAACTCCATGTTAAGCGGTTTACAGCTTTGTTGGAATTGCGACGAATCCACTTCCGTAAATGTCGCACCTTTTTCTTTTGCTAATGCTTCTGCTTTAGAAATTTGCGCATTCCAAAGTTCAAATTCTTTTTTAGTACTGTCTTTCGCTAACTCACGCAATGTCTTTTGGTCTTCTTCTGACATAGTGGATAAGAAATTACTGCTTACCACAACCAAATCCGCCACCATTAAATGCTGAGTACGTGAAAAGTGCGGTGCAACTTCATATTGTTTTAAGTCCGCATAGGTAATTTCATTATTTTCTGCACCATCTAATACCCCTTGCTGAATCGCGGTGTACACTTCACCTTGGTTCATCGGAACACCTGTTCCGCCCATGCAACTCAGCATTTTGATCATCGTATCAGATTGCATAACACGAATTTTTTTACCTTTCATATCCTCAACACTTTTGACTGGTGCACCTTTACTGTAAACACTGCGAGCACCAGCGGTGTATGCAGTTAACACTTCAAACCCAAACTTATCGGTTGATTTAAATAAATTATCTAACACGCCTGAAGTAAATACTTTTTCTTGGTGTGCTGCATTACTATAAAGATATGGAAGCCCCAAGACAGCAAATGTTTTGTCATAATTTTCAACCAATGGATTCGCAACAACCGCCATTTGGATTGCACCATTTTGCACAAGCTCAAGGGAAGCGCGTTGATCACCTAATAGTTCATTTGGATACACATTTAATTTATAACGCCCATCCGTTTTTTTGTATAAATTATCACTTAAATATTGCAATGCTTCATATTGTGGATGTTTATCGGATTGGTTAAATGCAACTTTTAATTCTGTTGTGGCATAAGCCGAAAATGCAGTACCTAATGCAACTGTTACCGTAGCAAGTTTAAATAATTTTTGTGTCAACATACCTTCTCCTTATCAATAGATCGTAGCAGAATTTGCTATACCCCTTGATTCTATGGATTTAGCACGCAATATTCAAAAGATTCCGATAATATCCACTCGTTTTTGTGATTAAGGTCTAATTTTTATGAAACATTGTGTTATTTTACAAAGGTTGGGACATAAAAAGTGCGGTCTTTAGGTAATAAAAAAGGGCGAATATTCGCCCTTTTTCTTCTCAACAATTCATCATTATTTGATGA
>NZ_JABMIJ010000021.1 GCF_014885015.1 Spirabiliibacterium falconis
TGCATGATCATTAACACACTAACTTAATTCCACTTATTCCATCAATTTAAAGAGCGTTGAGATATGTATCTCGTTTTGATGGGTGTATATTATAATAAAAGTTATATTGAGTAAAGAATAAAATAACAAAAATTATTAATTATTTATAACAAATGTTTTATTTGTTTGATTTTTAAGGAAATTTATTTTGAAATTTTTTGCTGACATGAGGCAAAACCGCACTTTTTCGTATGAAGTCGAACTAACGGCGGTGTTTAGTTCGGGTTGAGGCAGTTTCTCGAACTCATAAAAAAAGCTTTACTGGTGTGCTTTGTGTCTCTATAATGGGGTGCATAGTAACCTTTTAATAAGAAAATATGTACACCATCATTGAAACTGAAGACTTTAAAATGAAAGTCAAAAAAATTTGGACGGAAGAAGAGCGGTCAATGTTTTTTGCACACGTTGCACGTAATCCACTGGAGGGCGATGTTATCCCTCATTCAAACGGATTACGCAAGATTCGTTGGCAAGCGTTAGGGAAAGGAAAACGGGGTGGCGCAAGGGTTATCTATTTTAATCTGCTTGATGATGGTCAAGTTTTGATGTTGGATATTTACACGAAAAACGTAAAAGAAAATATCTCCACAAAGGAAACAAAGCATTTAAGGGGGAATGTATGAATAATGAGATTAAAAACTGGGATGTAAGCAAAATGGTTGATGCCGTGATTGCAGACGATCCTGATGCAGAAGCAATCCGTGAAAGTTTAACGAGAGCGTTGGAGCAAGTGAAGCGTGGAGAATATGCCCGCAAAACGGTTGTTCACGTTCACCCGATTGTAGAAACGCGCAATAAAGCAGGCTTAAGTCAAAATAAGTTTGCTGAGAAGCTGGGCATTTCTGTGAATACACTAAAATCATGGGAAAGAGGGCAGCGCAATCCCAGTGGCGCAGCAGCAGCATTGATTAAACTGTTAAGCAAACGCCCTGAGTTGGTGGGTGAGTTGGGCTAAATCAAGAGCCACGTTCAGCGTGGCTTTTTTGTGGGTAAAGTGCGGTAAAAGCCCCAGTGGTCATATAGTTTCGGATAGTGAAACCGTATCGCAAAGGGGCGGATAAGAGATTAATTGCGACTTAAGAACGAAAACATTATTATTCCTGTTTGGTTTTGCTCATTAGGTGATCGATATTCTTCTGTCTATTTTTCTCTATTTCCGCTTGGTTTTTTATTATATCGGCGGGAATCAGAGTAATAAATACAGTCCAAATCTGCCAAAAAGTCAATATACACAGAAAGCCAAAACTGATCGCTCTCATATAGTTCTTATACTCTAGTAAAGCCGGGATTTGTTTCATAATTGGGGCAAGAATACCAATAAACAGGATGATACAAAGAATAGCAGTAGAATGGACTATAGGTGAAAACAATGCACGAAATCTAGCATCCGAACTTTGATTGTCTATTATTCCTCCCTTGAATGGTGATTTTAACTTTTCAGGATATACTATGGCAAACCAAGCACCAACAACTGCAAAAATGATTGCAGCTGTAGTGCGCAATGATTCGTAAAGGGGCCATTGGTCTGAGAACGTTATTCTATCACCGATAAAGTAAGGCGGTACAACAGAGAAGACTATCGATAGACCAAGTGCAACTTTTTTATATATATTCATCTTTTAAATGATTGATAAAATAGATCTTTTTTTGTTTTCCAATTCAACAATTAGCTTTTCCATATTACCAAATGAATCTTGCTCTGTAAATGAAAGAGAAATTTCCCCTTCCCATTTTGCTATTGTATGGCTAAACCATAAATTTTTACCATCAAGCGTAAAACCATAGTCTAATGTATGTACTGAGTTAACATCGCTACTCCATTCCGCATAGAGATCCATCACATCCTTAGAAGTTAAACCATTCGGAGTAGACACCTCAGTTTTTACTGAGAAAACATCGGCACTATTAGCTTTTGGCTTAATTAATTGAAAAAACTCAAGAGCTTTTTGGAAAAAAGCTTTAGTAACTTCATTATTATATTTAGCTGTTGCCTTTTTTGTAATTTTTTTTATTTTGTATGCTTTTTTTGCTATATTTTCTATATTAGTAGATAAAGGATATGGTCGAGATAAAAATACAGGATGTTTTTTATAAATTGGCTGTTCACTGTCATTTGGATTGTTTGAATATCCTTCGATAGCAACACCTTTTTGGGACTTGTCAATAGATTTTACGACATGTGAAGAATATGTTCTCATAAATTGTTTTAGATACTGCTCCATGTCGTAACGACCGTTAGTTGTAGTATTAAAACAGATTGTTGCAAAAGTATTTTGTTTTGGTAAAAACCAAAAAAAAGTTGGATAGCCAGGAATTGAATTATCCTTCACTGCATTCGTGTCAGCTTTTTTAATACTCCCGACTTTAGATGTATTTGGCAATGAGAGAACCCCTGCATTAGTGTACGGAACTTGATTCCACATAACCAACAGATATGAATACTTGTAGGATCTAATATCTGCTAGATATGTACAAAAACCTTCGTTGTTTGGATTTCTAAAAATGTCAGTTTCGGATAGCGTCTTGCCTATTGCCCACGTTGACAGCTCCTGGAGTAATTCAGAAATCCCTAAAAATACAGGTAACTGCGAGTTTTGTTTGTAAACCCCACATCGACTGATTTTATAAAGTTTGATTGTCGCTTTCACTATTTTTCTCCCGAGAATATTAAATTACAACAATATACTTTCACTCTTTCCACCACCCAAAAACACTGCATCACAGGTAAGTGCGGTGCTCAACCGCCACGCCATACTTTGCGCCCCAAAATATGAAAATCAGAAGATTCAGCCATATCTTCATCAATATCTATTGGTTCATATCCTTCTGCGGCACTGATAAGCCTGATGCCATCTTCTGTTCTAATGATTCTTTTAATGAAAAGCCTTTGTTTAAAGGATACGGCGTAGATTTCACCGTCCTCAATATCTGTGTCCGCAGTGTCAATGATGACAGTATCACCATTTTCTAATTCAGGCGTCATACTACTGCCTTTAACATACATGGCTTTGCAAGTATCTGGGTGGATACTATTTCTTCTAAACCAAGAACGACGTAATAAGACTGGATCATCGTCATTAATGAACCATGCAAGATTTCCTTTTCCTGCTGAAAGTTTTACGTCATACAGATCAATTCTTATATAATTATCAATCAGATCATCATCAACTTCTTCAGCAACAGATACATTATGAACTTTACTGAAATCATATCCCATATCGCCAGTCCCAGTACTTAGCCACTCCGCAGATACATTCAGAACTTTTGCGAGTTGAAGGATATTCTTAGGATTTTTTGTATCACCTTTTAAAATCTTATGGATTGCAGCTTGAGAAACACCAACAGCAGCTCCTAGCTCGATTTGATTCATGTTAGATAACTGCATGGCGTATTGTAAGCGTTCAGCAAGTGTAGTCATAAAGCCCCCTTTTTTATCAATTTTATAACCTTTGTTATAACAAAACAAAAAATAATAGTTTTATTATTATTACTTTTAGTTTATTATATTTTATAAGTTTTGTTTTATCCTATAACAAAGGTGAATATGAATAAGACCATTCAACAATCAATCAGTATTTGTGGCTCTCAGCAGGCGTTAGCACGCTTATGCAACGTTAGCCAAGCCAGTGTGTTAATGATCATGCA
>NZ_JABMIJ010000022.1 GCF_014885015.1 Spirabiliibacterium falconis
TTGATAGCCTACGCCAACACTACCGCTGGTGTCGCCTTTCGAATTAGTCGCACCGTTGAGTTTAATAACAACGTGTCCGCTATCACTAATGCGTGACACACCAACTGCAATCGCATTTTGACCGCGGTGTGTTCCCGCGCCTACGGCTACCATTGAATGCCCTGGCAAGTAGGCTTGAGGAAGCCCCGCTGCTGCCATCGCTGACGCGGTACCCGCACTTGCACGTTTATCAACGTCACCAATGCGTTTATGAAGTGGTGCAACGGCTTGATTTGCAATCGCCTTCACATCGCCAATGTTCGCAGCGTTGTTATCTTTCGGATCACGGTAAGTTTTACCGCTAATGCCGCTGGCGATATTTTTCACTTGGTTGCCGCCCATGTCAACATTGGCACCGTTTTCCACTTTCAAGTTGCCGCCTTGTTTCACGGTAACGTTGTTCGCTTCAACGCTATTCAAGCCTTTAAGGTCTTTCGCCAGTTTGACAGTCAGTTTAGCATTTTTACCCTCTTGGCTTGCTACAACACCGATGTTGCCGTCAGTCAGCTCGCCTTTCGCGCCACCCACCACTTTCGTGGTTTGGTTGAGTTTAACAGCGGCTTGACCTTGGTCACCTTCGTATTTCACGCCGTCGTTCAAGGTTGCCACTTCTTCCACATTACCATCTGGTTTTGTGTACACTACGCGCGTTTTGCTTTCGCCATTTTGACCATCGTTGCCATCAAGGCCTGGTGCGCCATCTTTCACACCAATAACGGCGTTAGGATTTTTGCCGTCTTTACCAGCAGGCCCCGTTAAGCCGATTGTGCCATCTTTGCCATTTACAACAACACCCGTTTTACCGTCTTTGCCATTCACAGCCAATTTACCGTCAGCACCATCTTTGCCGTCTTTGCCTGGACCGCCGATATTAACATCGTTGCCAAGGGCAAGGTCGACTTTAGTCACGCCGTTTTCAACTTTCTTGCTTACACCGATAGAACCATCTGCACTACCGAAATCTACTGTTGAATTCGGTTTAACCGCACTTTGGTCTTGACCGTTAGTAGAAATATTCCAACCAGAATTCTCGTTGACATATTTTACTAACTGGCTACCGTTCACAGCGTCTTTAGAGGTCGGTGAAATATCGCCATCAGCTACATTGGTAATTTTGTTACCACCGTTGTCTAAACCGTTGGCAGTAAGGCTTACATTGCTTGGTTTGCCTTCAGCGTTGGTGCCAGTGATGCTAACGCCACCGCCGTTAACAACAGTGGTATTGCCAGCAGCATCAGTGGTTGTAACTGAATTCAAGCCTTTCAAGTCTTTGGCTAGTTTTACTGTCAATTTAGCATTGTCGCCATCTTGATCAGCCACCACGCCGATATTGCCATCAGCCAACTCACCTGTTGCACCGCCAACGATGCTGGTTACTTTGTTGAGCTTCACATTGGCTTCACCTTGGTCACCTTTGTAGGCAATGCCGTCATCCATAGTAGCCACTTGTTTTGGATCGCCAACTGGGTTGCCGTCTTTGTCTTTAGGCTGATAAGTGATGCGAGTACCGTCTTTACCGTCTTTACCGTCTTTGCCATCATCGCCTTTGCCGCCTAAGAAAGCTGGGCCTTTGTTGGTGGTGATGTCAGCATTCGCACCGTCTTTACCCGCCACGCCGATTGAGCCGTCTTTGCCGTTGAGCGCAACGCCTGGTGTACCGTCTTTACCTGGTACGCCATCTTTACCGCCAACCACGATAGAACCGCCATCTTTACCGTTAATGGCCACAGCTGGTTTGCCGTCTTTGCCATTCACACCGATTGAGCCGTCTTTGCCGTCTTTACCGACAGTCAAGTCGTTACTCAAACCAATTTCTAAACGTCTATTATCTTTATCAGCGTCTTTAGCGGTTACGGTGATGCCGTCAACACCTTTAATTTGAATTTGTTTACCCAAATTTTGAGTAACTTTGGTGCCATTATCATCAGTCAAGCCAAAACCACCACCTTTAGCAGCGTCAGTGATGTTGTTGACCGCACTTTGCAAATCGCCAATATTGGCTGCATTAGTCAACATATCACCTGTCGCATCAGCAAGTTTAGTACCATCTAACCCACTGGCTACATTAGTGATTTGCTTACCACCCGCATTCACGCCATCTTTACCGATAGACACGGTGGTTTTCGGATCTTTTGCCGTACCATCATCTTTGGCTTTGCCAAAGACCACGTTATCAAGGTCAGAAAGGTTTTTCGCAAGTTTGATAGTCAAGTCCGCATTTTCACCATTTTGTTTAGCCACTACGCCAATATTGTTATCAGACAATTTCGTTTCGTCTTTCACACCACCAGTGATATTGGTGATCTTATTCAACTTAACATTGGCTGCACCGACATCGCCTGTGTAAGCGATACCATCATCCATGGTAGCCACTTGTTTTGGATTGCCAACTGGGTTGCCGTCTTTGTCTTTTGGCTGGTAAGTGATGCGAGTGCCGTCTGCGCCATCTTTGCCATCATCACCTTTGCCACCTAAGAAAGCAGGGCCTTTGTTAGTGGTGATGTCAGCATTCGCACCGTCTTTACCCGCCACGCCGATTGAGCCGTCTTTACCGTTGAGCGCAACGCCTGGTGTACCGTCTTTACCTGGTACGCCATCTTTGCCGCCAACTACCACTTTATCCAAGTCTTGCAATTCTTTGGCAAGTTTAATGATGAGTTCGCCTCCATCATTATCCACACGGATATTGGCAGCAGAGGCTTCTTTATTGTCAGCCAAAGCACCTTTGATGGATAAGGTTTCGTTGAGTTTTTTAGCAATCTCACCACCTTTATTGCCTTGGAATTTCAAGCCGTCGTTAAGTGTAGCGACATCTTCATCGTTGACTTTCAGGCGGTCTTTGCCGTCTTTGCCATTCTTACCGTCAAGACCGTCAGCACCTTTACCCACTGTCAATTTGCCGTTGGCACCATCTTTACCAGCTAAACCGATTGAGCCGTCTTCACCTTTGATGGAAACACCATCTTTGCCATCTTTACCTTTTACAGTAATAGTGCCAGGGTTGGTGTCATCGCCCACGGTAACGTCTTTATCCAGCTTGAATTCAAAGGTTTGGTCTGCGTTGTCTTCACCTGAGCGAGTAACCACAATGCCACCTTTGTCAGCACCTTTGAATGCCACATCTTTGCCTTTGACAACGGCTTTCTTATCAGTTCCGTTGTCAGATACAGTGAAACCATAAGCGTTGTCGGAAATGGCTTTCTCTAACTGATCTTTATTAACAGCATCAGTGCCTTTCTCACCAGCTTTCACGTTGGTGATGGTTTTACCGCCAGCATTTACGCCATCTTTGCCGATCGACACTGTCGATGTTGGATCACCATCTTTCGGACCGAAAGTGACTTTTTCAAGATCAGTTAGGTTTTTCGACAATTTCACTGTTAAAGTGTCAATGCCGTTAGATACCACTCCGATATTTTTATCGGTCAAGTCTGCTTTTTCAGCTCCGCCAACCACTTTGGTTTCTTGTCCTAATTTACGATTGAACGTGTTGGTATCAGCCACACCGTAATCACCAGAGAAATCTAAGCCTTTGGCAATATTAGTTGCGTTATCGCCAGCTTTATCACTCACTTTCTTAACCGCACTTTCAGTCGCTGCACGGTTGGCATTATCACCAACGCCGTAATCTGCTGCATTGCTAGCAGGATCACGTGCATCTAAGCCTGTGATTTTGCCTTTTTCGATCTTCGTACCATCGCTGCCGCCAACGGTTACATTGCCGTTATTGCCATCAATCTTGGTCGCATTATCACCACTACCAACAGTAACCGTATCCAGCTCGGTCAAATCTTTGGCCATTTTCACGATAAGGTCAGTGCCATTGTTCTCAACGTACATATTGGCACCCGATACAGACGTACCCGCATTCTCACCTTTGATGGTCATCACGGTGTTCAGTTTTTTCTTGATAACGTCTTTGTCGGTGTTGTTCCCTTGGAACATCAAGCCGTCATTGAGGTTCGCCACTTCTTGTGGGTTGCCTGCTTTATCGGTGTAAACAATGCGAGTCTCGGTTTTGCCGTCCGCACCGTCTTTACCGTTTGCGCCGATGCCATCAAGACCTGGTTTGCCAGCAGCTACGGTGATGGTGGATTTACCATCTTTACCAGTAAGACCGATGGAACCATCTTTACCATTTAAGGCTACACCTGGTTTACCGTCAACGCCGTCTTTACCGGCTTTACCATCTTCGCCGCCAACAACGATAGTACCGCCGTCTTTACCGTCGATAGCGACACCGTCTTTGCCGTTTTCGCCCGCTACGCCGATTTTGCCTGGTTTGCCATCTTTGCCAACAGTGACTTCATTATCTAAACCAATTTCAAATTTTTGGTCTTCGTTGGCGTCGCCTGTGCGTTTTACGGTTACACCGTCCGCACCGACAAACTTCACATCTTTGCCTTTGGCAACCGCACTTTTAGCACCGTCTTTATCAGATACAGTGAAGTTGTAAGATCCAGCACCCACCGCGTCATTCAACTGTTTAACGTTAACAGCGTCTGTGTCGTCAGTACCCGCAGCAACACCTTTGATTTGCTTGTTACCCGCATTGATGCCTTCATCTTTATCGATCACAACAGGACCAGTAGTGACTTTATCAAATTCCACCTCTTTCGCAGTGGCGATTGTCATATCTTTGCCTGCTTGTTTAATGGCGATATTTTTACCCGCTTTCACGGTAACAGTGTTAGTCGCTTTGATAGCTGCAACAGTTGTACCTTCAGCTTTACCGCCATCTTCGCCAGTAGTTAAGTTCCAACCACTTTCCAATGTATCCACACGAGTGTTAGTAGCGTGTAATTGGCTGCCGTTAACAGCGTCTTTGCTGTTTGGACCAATTGCGCCGTCAGTAACATTGGTGATTTTCTTATTACCAGCGTCAATACCATCTTTCTTCACAGAAGGACCGTTTGTAATAGTCAAGCCGTCATTGGATACTTTTGTATCCCCCATAGTGACAGAGCCTGTGTTTCCAAGGTCAAGCGTTTTCGCCAGCTCAATTTGAACTTTGCCGTCTGCCACTTTCGTAGTGATATTGTCATCAGCACCAATCACTTCAATTTTTCCATTGAGCGGTTTTTCAACGGATTTGCCGTCGGCTGCTGTCAAGCCAAATTTTGCGTTAGCGAGTTTGGTATCCACCGCATTCACATCATCGCTGACTTTCTTAACTGCGCCCTCAGTAGCTGCACGGGTTGCGTTGTCGCCTGTGCCGTAATCTGTGATATTGCTATCACCTGGTTTACGGTCATCAAGCCCCATCACTTTGCCCGCTTCAACAGTGGTTTTGCCAGTGGTCACTTTCGGTGTGGTCACACCCTCTTTATTCACCACTGTGTCGCCGATAGTCAAGGAACCCGCTTCGGTCAAGTTAACCTCATTATTCAAGGCGATTTCAATGCCGCCATCAACCCCTTTGGTGGTGATGTTGCTATCACCTGTCACTTTCACTTCATCGCCAAGTTTCTTAACGCCAGATTTGCCACTGTCGCCCGCAAAGGTTAAGCCTTTATTGTCAACAGCCTCTTTAGCATCTTTACCGTCTTTGATATCTTTCTTAGTTTGTTCAGAAAGATCAAATGTGACATCAGCACCAGCGGTATTGCCTTTATCGGTTACTTTCGCAACAGTTCCATCGCCATCAACAAATGTGACAGTTTCAGCATTTTCAATTCTCGCTGTGGTTGTTTTATCCGCCACATTGAAAGAAGACATCGTACCGTCAGCGGTATTATTTTTCACATAGTTTTTCAAATATTCCACGTTAACGGCATCTTTATCATCTGGGGTTGTGTTCATAGACATGTTCGTAATCGGCTTGTCGCCCATGTTAATGCCATCACTATTGATAGTTGGACCGTTTTCGATTGCCACGCTGCCTAGTTTAGTGAGGTTTTTCGCCAATTTCACGGTGATAGAACCGCCTGCATCGCCTACAGTGCCGATGTTATTTTCGGTCATGTCGGTTGCGCCACCGAGTACAGAAAGAGTCTCTTTCGGTGTGCGGCTAATGGTTACATCCCCATTGTCCCCTTTATATTTGTAAGCGGACGCTTGGATGGCGTTATACACATCGCCACCGTTGACAATATTTTTATTGCCTTCGGTGATATAGTTGTTATTACCCGCATTATTTACCGTACCACTATCAAAGGTTGGCGTTTTGCTGGTAGAAACTTTGATATCACCGTTGCCTTCTTTGCTGATGACAATATTGTCGCCATTCACAAAGTTCACGTTATTGCTGTCTTTGTTAACGGTTTTCGCCACTTCACCGTTCACTTTAGCATCCCAAGATTGAAGAGCCGAATCTGCTACCGTTTTCACATCATTCAACTGACCGCCATTAACAGCGTCTTTAGAGTCTTTTGCAATGTTACCGTCGGCAACGTTAGTGATTTTATCACCACCGACGTCAAGACCATCTGCGGTTGATGTCAAATCGGTGCTGTTGTCGCCATTTTTGATGGTCACTTTTTTGAAGGTCACTTCATCTTTTGTGGCAAGGGTGATAGTTTTATCCGCCAATTTCACCGCCATATTGTCGCCAGCTTGCACCTTCACGGTCTCGCCCGCTTTAACGGCTTTTGCATTGGTGGTAGAGGTCACTTGACCAGTACCCTCATTGCCAACGTCCACTGTCCAGCCTTCTTCTAATGCCGTGATTTTAGTTGTATTACCTGCGATATTCGTCGTGTTTGTATTTACTTTATCATCAACGGCTTTAACCGCACTTTCCGTTGCGGCACGACCAGCATTCTCGCCTGTACCATAATCCGACTTGTTCGTTACAGGATTGCGTGGATCGAGACCTGTTACTTTTCCGCTTTCTACCACAGTATCGCCAGTGGTCACTTTCGGGGTGGTTACACCGTCTTTGTTAATCACGGTAGAACCAGTCGTTACGGAACCGTCATCCCCAAGATTGACATCTTTATTAAGGGATACTTTAATGCCATCATCTGCAATCGTGCTCGTGGTAATGTTGTCATCACCTTTTACAGAGATGGTATTATCTAAATCTTTCTGAACAGCCTTACCATCATCAGATGTTAAACCGAATTTACCCACATTTGGCGTTGCGCCTTTGATGGCTTTATTCAACTGATCTAGGTTTACAGCATCTGTGCCATCTGTACCTTCAGCTACACCTGTGATTTTTTTGCCACCTGCATCAATACCGTCTTTGACAATTTTTGGACCGTCTTTGATGGTTACGCCATCACCATTAATAGTGGTGCTATCCCCAAAGACCGCACTTGTTAATCCTGTCAAGTCTTTGGCAAGTTTCACGTTCAATGTGCTAGCCCCATCTGCAAACACGCCAATGTTGCCAGTGGTCACTTTACCTTCATCGGTAATGCCACCTTTCACATCCACTTGTTCGCCAAGTTTTTTGGTCACCACAGTGCCAGCGTCGCCGCCAAATGCAATACCTTTAGTTTTAACCGCGGTATCAGCGTCTACGCCTTTTTGGATGTTGTCTTTAGTGGTTTTTGCAAGGTCTACTTTGTAATTTAAGATGCCTTCTGGCGTTTCAGCTTCGGCAGTGACGTTCACAGCATCGCTGCCTTTTTCAACCGTCGTCTTTGTTGCACTCACGGTATATTCAATAACGCCATTATTCTCTTTAGTAGACACTGTCGCTTGTTTAGCACCTTTCACCACTGGCTGAGTAGCTTTCGCAATGCGTTTTACGTCGCCGATGTTGGCAGCGTTGCTGTCTGTATCACCACCTGAGGCAAGGTTGGTAATGTTGTGATTACCAGCATCAATGCCGTCTTTGGTAATTTTGATTGGTGTTTGATTGCCGCTTGATACTTTCGGTGACACAACCAAGCCGTCACCATTTAAGGTTACTTCGTCACCTGCGTCGTTGGTCATTTTCACTTCACCGCCGTCGCCAAGATTGATTTTCTTAGCCAGTTTCACGGTTAGGGTGCTCTCACCGTCAGATTCAACCCCAATATTGCCGTCAGTTAAATCATCTTTTGAGGCTTTGCCACCTTTGATGTTGGTTACTTCACCTAATGGGCGAGCGAATTCGTTGGCTTTCGCATTATCAGATTTATAATCACCTGCGTATTTCGTGCCTTTGGCGATTTCATTGGCGTTATTTTGAATATTAGTTTTATTGCCTTCAATATTAGTTTTGTTGGCTTCAACCTGAGTGACCGCACTTTTCAATTTGTCGGTTGCTTTGATGTTTACTGTATTGCTACCATCAGATACGGTTTCGATTAGGCTTTCATCACCTTTGATATTCAAGCTTGGATTTTCGCTATCAATCGTCAATGCGTTTGAGTTATCGCCATCAACACTAAAGCTACCCAAACCTGGTTCAACATGGCTGGCAATCGTGAAGGTATTTGAATCTTTATCAAATAGCACTTGCACATCGCCATCACCTTCCAATGTTACCGTATCGCCAAATTTAACGAAGCTGGATTGCTCGCCACCTGACTCACCTTTGCTACCTGTATTTTTAAAGGTAATGCCACCTTTCTCTAACACATTCCACAATTGGGAACCATTGATAGCATCCGTGGAAGACGCAGAAATTTCACCAGGTGCTACATTGACGATTTGACGTTCTGCCCCTGCTTTTGCCACGCTGACTACGCCATAGGAAGCCTTCCCTGTACCAGCAAAACCACCATAGTTAATGCCATTCACTTCTGCAGTGGTGACAGCTTTCGCTTCTTTGTCAGCAGATTCGTTCCCTAAGATGACACTATTCGGTTGAGTCGCTGTCACGCCATTGCCAAGAATAAAGGTATTATCTTTGGGCAGCGTATTATTATTACCAATCGCGTACGAACCTGCGCCAGATACCGTGCTTGGATCACCGATGGCGCCGGATTTCGCCCCCGTTACTTCATTGCCCGTACCGATGGAGATGGATTTTTCGCCTTTCGCTTTTGCACCATTACCAATCGCAATCGCTGATTCCGCTGAGGCAACCGCACTTGTACCTTCTGCGATAGCGTCTTTTGCCTCAACCGTCGCACCTTTACCTACGGCGATGCCATTCACACCTGCCGATTTGACCAAAGAGCCTGCCCCTAAAGCAGTACCATTGATTGCATTCACATCTACTACACTGCCTGCACCGACAACGGTACCGAAGTCTGCTCGAACATGAGAGCTACCACCAACAACAACGGCTCGCTTCATGTTAAAGCCAGTAGAGTTACCATTAGCGAAGTCCCCGATGATAACGTTTTTATCCCAAGTTTCCGTGCCAGAACCTGAGGCAATGGTCGCTTGGTTACCGAGAACTATGTTGCGAGTAAAACTCTTCCAGTCTCCCCCGGCGATAGCAAAGTTACCGATGACGGTATTTTCATCACCATTAATTTTCGATCCTGCTTTAATCCCCATCGCAATGTTTGCGTCACCCACTGAGGTTTGTAATGCACCTGTACCGATCCCGATATTGCTACCTGCGCCATTAGCCGGAGCATGATCAACAAAACCGTTATTGGTTTTCACACCAGCCCCAGCGCTTGTACCAAGGAAAACATTGCTCTTGCTATCGCGTTTTTCAACATCACTAATGCTGGTGTTCAAACGCATACCAACACCGGCGCCATTACCAATTGCCACTGTGCCGTAGGTAATGCTGTCTTTACCTGCTTCTTTACCAATCAATACGCTTGGGCTGCGACCTCCATAATCTGCACCATTATGAATGCTGCGTTGCTCTTTCGCCACAGCTTCACTTAAAGCACCCGCTTGATAACCGATTGCTACACTGTAATCTTTTTTCGAGTTTGCACCAGCATAAGTTCCAAGGTTTACATTATGAATATTCCAGTTATCGGCGATGATTTCTTTTTCAAGTTCCTTGTCGTGGAATTTTTGATCCCAACTATCACCTTTAGCAGCCCCTGCATGCTCACCGATGGAAACATTACGACCGCCCCGAGCAGCTGCCTGTTCACCGATAGCAATGTTATACATATGCCCTTGGTGGCTTCTAATAAAATCATTGGCTAGTAGATTTGCTTTAGTAGCGTCCCCTCCACTGACGGTCAACTTTGAGCCACGTGGCAGGTTCAAGAAGGCTTGGTACTCTTTCTCATTTGCAAAAGACTTTCCTTCTACGAGATTATACTGTTGACCTTGGTAGGTGAACGATGCAGAAACTGGAATCGTCACACCTTGCCAAGCTGCATTTTCTTGTCCTGCTACAGCACCACCACCAATGGCGATAGATCCATTGGTTACCGCATTGGCGCTTCCGCCAACGGCAATGCCACCTGCACTATTGGCTTGTGCGTCTGTACCGCCATTGACGACGACTGTCTTATGATCGCCCGCATTATTTTGAACCGCCACATCCGCCGCAAATGCGGTGTTAGCTGAAAGTGCGGTCAAGATGGAGGCAAAAAGGGCGGAGAGTTTGAATAAGATTCCAGATGTTTGTTGTGGGGAGGTGTTGCTGGTGTTACTTGAGGAGGATTTTATCACTTTGCTGCGGGCTAATTCTGAAACTGCAACAAATGTGCCAGTGGCTTGGTTATAAATACATTTGAAGATCTTATTCATTGGATTTTCCTTGTTACTCGTTGAATTGTATGACTTTTTTGGAGAGCGGCTCTTATGCACAAACGTGTGTGACAACCATAGGGACAACTCTCCGAAATTAGAGAATTGTCGCTATTAAAACACCATTTCGGATACAACTCAACCAAGAAATGTACAAAACTTGACATCAAAAAAAAAAACAATTGATGACAAATATTTACAATTTATTTTTTATAACAAATTCCAATGATTAAGAAAAAAACGTCATTTTCTATTGAAACTATTTTAACTTAATGACAAAACTCTTTTTGTAATTCTGTGATTTCGATCACATTTCACCCTTTACTTAACGCTGACCGCACTTTCAATCAAAAATGCGGTTTTCAGACGGCATAAAAAAACCCACCGAAGTGGGTTTTTATTGTCATCACGATTAGATGATGCCTTCCAAGTTTTCAGCAATGTACACATGACCACCGCCTTCAGTGGTGTATTCATACGCAGTGATGTCACCATTGTCGGTCTGAATCGTGTGTTGCGCGCCTTTAGAGGATTTATCCACCCCTAAAATAGCATTTCTAGGACCGTCACCTGTGCTGCCGAAAATTTGCAAGCCATTGCCTGTGTATTGATACAGGTTGACTTGGTTGCCCGCTCCTTCAAGGTCAAGCAATTCTAGGTTTTCAAACAGCGTTGCACCGTATTGGCTTTGACCTTGTCCATCATGATTGTCTGCGGTGATAATGAGCAAGTCTTTATCGCCATCGCCGAAATCAATTCTGCCTGGGTTGTCGCCTGTACCTGCTCCATTTTGGGTTGTACCCGTGATGATAACCGTATCGTTACCACTACCCATATTGATTACGTTACCGTTACCAAGGTAGCCGACGCTCATAATATCATCACCCTCGCCCATGTTCACGGTTGTGGATTGTAGGCCGCTGTCTACTACGGTCAACTCATCGTTGCCAGTACCCATATCAATGTTACCACCACGGATCAGGGCTTCACCTGGTCGATAGATGTTGATCACATCTTTATCAGCACCTGTGTTGATGGTAACGGTGCCGTAGGTGCCGTCCACAAAGCTGGCGGTGATGTAGTCACGTCCGTCGCCTGTATCCACATGCAGTTCACCATTGCCTGGACCTGTGTCGATGCTACCTGTGATAATGATGTAGTCATCGCCGTTGGTGGTTTTCCATTGTGAATCTGGCGTATCTTTTTGCTCTTGACCATTGTATTTATTTGGGTCATTGATACTACCACCGCCAACAATTTCACCACCTGGGTTGTTCGGACCTACATTTTCCGAGATATCCACAGTGAGACGGTTGATACCTTCCACGATATGGGTCTCTAAATTGGTTGGCGCAGTGCGGTCGGTGTCAGACGCTTTGCCACCGCTTTGGTTGGTGGTTTCAGCGGTTACACTGTACGACTTGCCATTTTGAATCCAATCTTGGTTTTCAGGTACATTCACAGACCATCTGCCATCTTGGGCGGTGGTTGTGCCTGTCCACACTACATCGTTGCCGTCTTTAATGGTTACGGTAACTTTTTGACCATTTTCAACGTCGGTTGAGCCGCCAATGTTAAAGCCGTTTTCTTTGTCCACTTGGTTAATTTGCCCATAATCGTCGTGGTCGAAACGCCCTTGTTGCTCATTAGCGATTTCATCAATGTCAATTTTCGCAGGCGGTGCATTAGGGTCAACATTGTTGTTGGTTACCGTAATGGTGCTTTCCGCCGTTGCACCGTCTTTGTCGGTGACTTGGTAGGTGATTTCAGGAATGTCACCTGTGTAGCCCTCTTTTGGCGTGAACTCGAACGCTCCATCTTTGCCGATGGTTAATGTACCGACGTCTTCGCCATCGCTGTTGCGAATGGTGGTTTTTTCACCCACTGGCACGTCTTCACCGCCCACAGTGATCTTGCTCACTTCGAGATCTTGTTTCGGATCACTGTTCGCACCGTCAGGGTCGTTGTCGTTATCTAACACGTTACCTTTGGCTGGCTCTTCGGTTGAACCACTGAAGTCATCGTGCGTTGCCGTCGGTGCCTCATTCGCAGGGTTCGTGTTGGTGATGGTCAAGGTTGATGTGCTCTCTTTGTCACCATCGGTTACGGTGTAGGTAATCTCTGGGATTTCGCCGCGATAGCCTTTTTCAGGCGTAACGGTGTATGAGCCATCTTCATTCAAAGTTACCTTAGCAATCGGGTTGCCCTCAGCGTCGGTGATCGTCGTTTCCTGATCTACAGGAATCGCTTGCTCTTTACCACCAACGGTTACCTTACCGCCCGTCACTTTCAACTCGCCTGTATTATCAGGGTCGCTGTCATTGTCTAACACATTGCCTTTCGCAGGTTTGTCAAATGAACCCTCACCAGTATCAGGCTGTGCCACAGGTGCTTGGTTTTCTGGCGTGGCACCGGTTAAGGTGGCATCATCTTTGCCTTCCGGGCTTTCGTTGCCTGCTTTGTCGGTCACTTTGGCTGTCACTTCCACTTTGCCGCTTTCTGGCAATTTGTCTTTTGGAATGGTCACTTCAACACCGTTTTTGATGTCTTCATCAGTGAGCACTTTCTCTTCTTTGAAGCCATTTGGACCTTCAATCACCACTTTGTCACCGGCTTTTGGTGCGGTTTTGTCGTCTGTGGTGTCAAACGTTACCTTCACTTTAACGCCGTCTGAAACTTCGTCTGGTGTCAATTCGTCGTCGCCACCTGCGATTTCAACTGTCGGTGCTTTTGGTGCGGTTACGTCTTTAGCGTTGTCTTTGCCTTCGTCACCGGTGTTGCCGGCTTCGTCGGTTGCTTTGGCAGTCACTTCGCCGCCGTCTTTGACTTTGTCTTCTGGAATGGTGACTTTGCCTGTGTCCGGGTCAACGGTGACACCTGGGTTTTCATCTGGGTTGGTCACTTTCCATTTGCCGTCGTCGCCTTTTTCTACGGTAACCGTGTGGTCTTGACCGTCTTCACCTGGGTATTTCACGTCAACTTTTTTGGTGTCGTCGTCTTTTGGTGGGTCAATGGTCACTGAGCCGTCATCTTGGGCAGTCACTGTTGGCGCAGCTGGGGCATCTTTATCTGCATCGGCATCTGCATCAGCATCGGCATCTGCATCAGCATCGGCGTCTGCATCAGCATCTGCATCTGCATCGGCATCAGCATCAGCATCGGCGTCGGCATCTGCGTCGGCATCTGCATCGGCATCAGCGTCAGCATCGGCGTCAGCATCAGCATCTGCATCAGCGTCAGCATCAGCATCTGCATCGGCATCAGCGTCGGCGTCAGCATCAGCGTCAGCATCGGCGTCAGCATCAGCATCAGCATCAGCATCGGCGTCGGCGTCGGCATCTGCGTCTGCATCGGCGTCAGCATCAGCGTCTGCATCAGCGTCTGCGTCGCTATCATTATTATTTTTAGCAGTATCTGTTGCTGGATCACTAACGTTGCCGCTGTCGTCAGTAGCTGTACCTGTTACTTCGCTGCCGTCTTTGACTTTGTCGGCAGGAATAGTGGTTTTGCCTGTATCTGGGTCAACGTTGAGGTTGGGATCAGTCGTGGTCCATTTGCCATCATCACCTTTTTCTACTACTGAGGTGTGTTTGTTGCCGTCTTCGTCGGTGTATTCGATGGTCACTTTTTTGGTGTCATCATCCTTGGGTGGCGTAATGCTTACTGAGCCGTCGTCTTCTGCTTTTACCTCTGGGGCAGCAGGTGGGGTGACGTCTTTAACGGTATCTGTTGCTGGATCGCTAACGTTGCCGCTGTCGTCAGTAGCTGTACCTGTTACTTCGCTGCCGTCTTTGACTTTGTCGGCAGGAATGGTGGTTTTGCCTGTATCTGGGTCAACGTTGAGGTTGGGATCGGTTGTCGTCCATTTTCCATCGTCGCCTTTGGTCACAGTTGAAGTGTGTTCTTTGCCGTCTTCGTCGGTGTATTCGATGGTCACTTTTTTGGTGTCATCATCTTTGGGTGGCGTAATGCTTACTGAGCCGTCGTCTTCTGCTTTTACCTCTGGGGCAGCAGGTGGGGTGGTGTCTTTGTGGTCATCACCACCTTTTGA
>NZ_JABMIJ010000023.1 GCF_014885015.1 Spirabiliibacterium falconis
TGTCTAAAGAAAAATTTGAACGTACAAAACCGCACGTTAACGTGGGAACAATCGGCCACGTTGACCATGGTAAAACAACTTTGACAGCTGCTATCACAACAGTATTAGCGAAAAAATACGGTGGTGCGGCTCGTGCATTTGACCAAATTGATAACGCGCCAGAAGAAAAAGCGCGTGGTATTACCATCAACACCTCACACGTTGAATATGATACTCCAACTCGTCACTATGCGCACGTTGACTGCCCGGGACACGCCGACTATGTTAAAAACATGATTACAGGTGCGGCACAAATGGACGGTGCAATTCTTGTAGTTGCAGCGACAGATGGTCCAATGCCACAAACACGTGAGCACATTCTTTTAGGTCGCCAAGTAGGTGTACCTTACATCATCGTATTCTTGAACAAATGTGATATGGTTGATGATGAAGAGTTATTAGAGTTGGTTGAAATGGAAGTACGTGAATTGCTTTCACAATACGACTTCCCAGGTGACGACTGTCCAATCGTACGTGGTTCAGCGTTAAAAGCATTGGAAGGCGATGCAGAGTGGGAAGAAAAAATCGTAGAACTAGCGAACCACTTAGATACTTACATCCCAGAGCCAGAACGTGCGATTGACCAACCATTCTTGTTGCCAATTGAAGACGTATTCTCAATTTCTGGTCGTGGAACAGTAGTAACAGGTCGTGTTGAGCGTGGAATTATCCGCACAGGTGACGAAGTTGAAATCGTAGGTATCAAACCGACGACGAAAACAACAGTAACAGGTGTTGAAATGTTCCGTAAATTACTTGACGAAGGTCGTGCGGGTGAGAACATTGGTGCCTTGTTACGTGGTACTAAACGTGAAGAAATCGAACGTGGTCAAGTATTAGCGAAACCAGGTTCAATCACACCACACACTGATTTCGAATCAGAAGTTTACGTATTGTCAAAAGATGAAGGTGGTCGTCATACGCCATTCTTCAAAGGTTACCGTCCACAGTTCTATTTCCGTACAACTGACGTAACGGGTACTATCGAGTTACCAGAAGGTGTAGAGATGGTAATGCCAGGCGATAACATCAAAATGACTGTAAGTTTGATTCACCCAATTGCGATGGACCAAGGTTTACGCTTTGCGATTCGTGAAGGTGGTCGTACAGTAGGTGCGGGTGTTGTAGCGAAAATCATCAAATAATGATGAATT
>NZ_JABMIJ010000024.1 GCF_014885015.1 Spirabiliibacterium falconis
TCATCAAATAATGATGAATTATTGAGAAGAAAAAGGGCGAATATTCGCCCTTTTTTGTGACTTAAAAAGACACTTTAACCGCACTTTACGTTTTCTTTTTCTCTTGCTAGCATTTCTTGTCGTTCATTTTCATCGCGTAACAGGCTTTCCGCTTTCAGCCCTGCTTGACGGCAAAGTTCTACCACTGAATATAATAATTGCCCCAGTGTTTCTGCATCTTGTGCGTTTCCTGTTAATTGCTGCAAATAGTGCTCACTTTGGCTAATTAAATCAGAATGACAACGTGTCTTTTGATCGAATTTTGCAATACGTTTTTGTAACTTTTCTGCACGCAGTAAGGCGGGAAGTGCTCGTGGAATATCATCAAGCAGCGAAAATTGCTTTTTGTTTAACCGCTCTTGTTCTTTTTGTGCTTCCCAATTTTTGAGAGCTTCAGCACCATTGTGTGCTTGCTTCTCTCCAAAAACATGTGGGTGGCGAAATATCAATTTTTGGTTAAGATGCGTGACAACATCGTTAAAATCAAATTGCTTATCTTCATCCGCTAGCTGGCTTAAAAAAATTACTTGCAACAACAGATCGCCAAGTTCTTCACGCATAGCGGTAAAATCTTGTGTTTGTAGTGTTTCGACAACCTCATAGCTCTCTTCTAACACGTGTGGAATCATAGTCTGATAGGTTTGCTCCAAATCCCACGGGCAGCCGCCATTAGGATTACGTAATTGGCGCATGATGTCGATTAATTTTTCGATAGATTGCATTCTATCTCCTCAAAATAATAAAAAACCGAGCAATTGCTCGGTTAGTTTAACAGTAAAGTGCGGTTCATCACTATTTTTTAGAACCTGGAATGCTGAAACGTTTGTTGAAACGTTCTACACGACCGCCTGTATCCACAACACGTTGTTTACCTGTGTAAAATGGGTGGCAAACACCGCAAACATCTAGGTTAAGATCGTGTCCCACTGTGGAACGAACTTTGATAACGTTACCGCAAGAACATGTTGCAGTTACTTCTTTATATTCAGGATGGATACCTTGTTTCATAGAAAACCTCAATGTGAAGCCATATCGCTATCGGGAGCGATGCCCGACACCATATGTATTAATCAAGTGCAAATTGCACAACCTTGTATTTAAGGCGGTGAATTATACAAAATAAAAAGCGTACTCGCAACTTTATTTGCAAAGTGCGGTTTTATTTCAAATCGGCTATACTGGCAGCAATTTTTAGTGGGATTTGATATGGCAATCATTGTGCGCACCGTGCTGGCTATGCCGCTGGCAAAAACATTTGATTATCTTGCATCTGATAACACGCCAATTTGCATTGGTGCAAGGTTGCGTGTGCCGTTTGGGCGACAACAACGCATTGCCATTGTGGTAGATTTACCGAGCGAGAGTCCTCTGCCGATGTCGCAGCTCAAGCCAATTCTTGAGGTGTTGGATAGTGCATCGGTTTTTACTCCGGAGATGTTTACCCTATTAGCGTGGGCAGCACGCTATTATCACACAGGATTAGGCGAGGTGTTATTCCAGGCCTTGCCAGCAAAACTACGGTCAGGAGATGTGGATGCGTTTCCAGCAAGCTATGCGTATCAGCTTACGAATGCGGGCGAAACCGCACTTTTAACGGATACGTTACGTCGTGCGCCTAAGCAAAAAGCCTGTCTTGAATTATTAAAAAGTGCACCTGCTCACACCCTGATGGCGCAACAATTGCATGAATATCACGCGGTGTTGCGCACGTTGCAAGATAAAGGCTTAATCTCAAAACTGACGCAAGAGCCAAAATATCAGCCATGGCAGCGTCTACTTGAGGATGTGTGGTATTCAGCCGAAAATAAACCACACTTAAACAAACAGCAAGCCTTGGTTCTTAATGCGATGGCAATGGCAAACGGGCATCATACTTGGCTGTTAGATGGCATTACGGGGGCTGGTAAAACGGAAGTGTATTTACAGATGATGGAAGGGGTGCTCGCACAAGGGAAACAAGTGCTTTTGCTTGTGCCTGAGATTGGGCTTACGCCGCAATTAGTGCGCAGTGTTGAGCAGCGTTTTTATCTGCCGATTGATGTTTTGCATTCTAACTTAACGGATTTACAGCGTTTTAGCGTGTGGAAGAGGGCAAAGTGCGGTATCACTAGCATAGTGATAGGCACACGATCTGCGTTATTTACACAATTTAGTACGCTTGGGCTGATTATTGTGGATGAAGAGCATGATCCTTCGTATAAACAGCAAGAAACGCAATGGCGTTACCATGCACGGGATATGGCTGTCATGCGTGCGAGGAGCGAGAATATTCCGATTATTCTTGGCAGTGCTACCCCAAGTTTGGAGAGCTTGGCTAATGCAGAGAAAGGCAAATATCGCCTCTTGCAGTTGGATCGCCGAGCAATAAGCACGCATACGTTAGCGCATCAAATTATCAATTTGAAAAATCAGCCCCTAAAAGCAGGCATTTCTGCTGCATTAGAACAAAAAATGCGCTCCCATCTAGAGCGTGGCAACCAAGTGCTTTTATTTTTAAACCGACGTGGTTATGCCCCCGTGATGTTGTGCCACGAGTGTGGTTGGATTGCGCAATGCCAGCAATGTGAGCGACCGCATACGTATCATCAACAGCAACAGCATCTACGGTGCCATCACTGTGGCATTCAGCAACGTATTCCTACACAATGTCCAATGTGCGGTTCCACTCATTTAGTCACGACAGGCATTGGCACTGAGCAACTAGAGCAGCACCTTAAGCAGGCGTTTCCTGATTTTCAGGCGGTGCGAATTGATCGTGATAGCACGGCGCGCAAAGGGAGCTTAGAGACGCATTTGCACGCCATTAAGCATAAAAAAAGCCAGATTTTGATCGGCACACAAATGTTGGCGAAGGGGCATCATTTTCCTGATGTCACGTTAGTTGCCTTGCTAAATATTGACGGCGCATTGTTTTCGCAAGATTTTCGCAGTGAAGAGCGACTGGCACAACTGTATGTGCAAGTTTCTGGGCGAGCAGGGCGTGGCGTGCAAGCAGGTGAGGTCGTACTACAAACGCATTTCCCTCAACATCCTGTATTACAAACCTTGCTTAATGATGGTTACCGCACTTTTGCACAACAGGCATTGCAACTACGCCAACGGCTTGGGCTTCCCCCTTATGCTGGGCAGGCATTGTTTAAAACACGCAGTAAAAAAAGTGAAAGTGCGGTTAGCTACCTCAAGATAATTGCCACCTTCTTTCAGCAGTATTGTACTCAGCATCAGATTTGTGATTTACAAATTTTGGGTCCGATAGAAGGGCTACACCCAAAGCGAGCGGGATTTTATCATTGGCAACTCTTATTACAGCATCCATCAAAATCTGTATTGCAAACAGCTTTATCTGAGTTTTCGCATATGGCGATCGCGCCGCCGAGCAATGTGCAAATGATAGTCGATATTGACCCAATAGATTTCAGTTAATACGCAATATTATGATATTGACACTATGCAATAGCTCCTTTTTTGAGTAAAATTCTCTACTTTAATATTAGTTTAGTCCGTGATAAAAAGGTTGTCATCGTGGTTCAGCGAGATTATGCCGCCAGAGGTAAGAAAAAAAAGAAAAAGCATGCGCCTGTTAACAAACTGCTTTTACTGATTATTTTATTAAGTATCGTTATTGCGTTTGCAGCGGGGCTTTTTTTGCTTAAGGAAAAGTCAACAGAAAGTGGTGTGGCACTCCCAGTGCCAGATAAAACGGTTGAAGAACAACCTAAAAGCACCTTGCCGAGTCGTCCAGAAGAGGTATGGAGCTATATTCGTGATCTTGAAACGCGTGAAATTCCTATTGATGACAATCCAAAAGACAGTGCTAAAATACAGAATCTCACTGAAGAACAAAAGCAAATTCTCAAGATGCTTGAGCGAGATCAGCCAGTGGTTAATGTGCCTAAAGTGGAAAAAAATACCAGCACAGAACAGACGATAAAATCGCCTGAACCAAAACCTAAAGCACCGCAAGTAGTGGATAAACCGAAAGCAAAAGAAGAGGTTATTGTGACAGAAGTGGCTGTCGCCAAACCTGAGAAAAAGCCTGTCTTACCAGAGAAGAAAACAGAAAGTGCGGTTCAAGCGAACAAAACTGCTGCGGAAAGCAAAGGCAAATTTGGCTTACAGTGCGGTGCTTTCAAAAATCGCCAGCAAGCTGAAAATTTACAAGCTAAGCTGGTGATGTCTGGTTTTAATGCACGCACTGCTGTGAGTGCCAATTGGACACGCGTTTTCATCGGTCCAGTTGGCGATCGTGCCGCGGCTAAGGCTGAGCTTAATCGAGTCAAAGCCGTTGCCAGTTGCGTTGTTGTGGCGATGTAATCAACGATAAAAGTGCGGTTTTTCATCAAATTGTCGATAAAAAGCGCACTTAATTATTTTTGTAAAAAAAGGCTTGCGAAATGTGAGTAGCGTACTATAATGCG
>NZ_JABMIJ010000025.1 GCF_014885015.1 Spirabiliibacterium falconis
AAATAGATAATTTTTTCATATTTGAGATTTTTACTTTTTTAAGTAAAAGAAAAACGCCCAAGAAGGGCGTTAATAGTAATGATTATTTTGTTCCACTGAATGATGAACCGAGTACATTAAGATCAGAACTATCTGCTAGTTTTGCTACACCAGCGACTTGTTCAGCTTTTACTCCCATAAATTTTCCTTCATATTCTCCAGTGTATTGAACTCCGAACCGTTTTCCAGTGGCATTTGCATTACCTTTGAACTCCATTACACCATTATCGAGGTTAATATTGGTATTAGAAAGAGTTATATCTTCAATATCCGATGCGATATTTCCTGATACAGTCTTTTCAGTAAAATTAGCTTTTAATGTTACTTGTCCATTGGTATCAACACGATAGTTATTGCTCACAAATGCTTTTCCAGAGTAAGTCGCTTCTCCTTTTAGTTTTTCAATGACATGGCTTTTTGTTGGGTTTCCACTATATGCAATTAATGAGTCACGACCTAAATTACCAGCAGCAGTAGAAATACCATGTGCTGATTCACTGCTGTTATAACTGTATACCTCATAACTCATTTGCTTGTATCTCCCATTGATTATACTACTTTCTGAACTACCTGATGTATGCATTCCCGAGTTATCTGTTTCAAGCCACAAATATTGGAACGCACTAGAATCACTATTTCTGAATGAAGTATCTTTTCTTGTATAGGTATCAACAGAAAGTGCACGAACTTTTTGATTAAGAGCTTCTATGGCAACGTAATCATCTTCATGAAAGTAATTATCGGAATATGCTTTAGCATCTTCTTCGCTTAATCCCGCTTTTTGGGCGTTTTCGAATAGTTTGATTTTATTCGCAGCCAAACGTGCCTCTTCAGCTTTACGAGCTTC
>NZ_JABMIJ010000026.1 GCF_014885015.1 Spirabiliibacterium falconis
CGGCTTTACGAGCTTCTTCCGCTTTACGTTGAGCCTCTTCTTTGGCTTTTTGAGCCTCTACTTTAGCTTTTTCGGCAGCGCGTTTGCTTTCTTCATCTGCTTTTTTAGCTGCTTCTTGGGCTTTCGCTTTGGCATCTGCTTCCGCTTTTTTCGCTTTTGCTTCTGCATCTTTTTGTGCTTGCTTAGCTTTATCAACTGCTTTTTGAGTATCTGTTTTGGTTTGGGTTACTTTTTTATCCAATTGAGATGAGGCACTGTCTGTTGAAAAAGAACCACCACTCGATCCACAGGCGACAGCACCGAGGGAGATGAGGATGGCTAATGCAGTTGTTTTGATTGTCGGTTTCATTTTTGTGTCCTTTACGTTAGGTTTAATAGAAAATTTGAGTGGTGTTTAGGCCGTTTTGCTGAAATTTTGCTTAAACAGACTAAGTTTAAAAAAAAAAAAAAAAAACAATGGGATAGCGATCTTTTTTGTGATTTTTTGATCTTTGTCATATTTTTCAAACCGCACTTTGGGTTTTGAAGCGTGTGAGGGGCGTGTGAGAGAAGTGCAAAGTGCGGTCAAAAATATGATCTATGCCTAAAATTTGAAATAAACACGGGGATTGTGGCAGAGTATGCAACAATTTTATAACAAAATTATGTTATAATCTGAGCAACGAATACTTTTACTGTCAATGAGGTGGACAATGTCAGATTTTCTACAAAACTACCGTACAAAAGCACAAGAGCGTGAGGCACAAGGTATTGTGCCCGAGCCGTTGAATGCGGAGCAAACCGCACAGTTAGTTGAGTTACTCAAAAATCCTATCGCAGGCGAAGAGGCTTTTTTATTAAACTTGTTTGAGCAACGTGTGCCAGCGGGTGTTGATGAGGCGGCATATGTGAAGGCTTCATTTTTATCCGCATTAGTTAGCGGTGATGTGACTTCGCCTTTGATTAGCCCTGAAAGTGCGGTTGAGATTTTAGGCACAATGCAGGGAGGCTATAATATTGAGCCGATGATTAATGCGTTGGATAATGAAAAACTAGCACCACTGGCGGCTAAAGCATTGTCGAAAACGTTGTTGATGTTTGATAGTTTTCATGATGTGGAGGAAAAGGCAAAGGCAGGTAATCCTTATGCGAAGGCGATTTTGGAATCGTGGGCGAATGCGCAGTGGTTTTTAGATCGTCCAAAATTGGACGATAAAATTACGGTAACGGTATTTAAAGTGACGGGGGAAACCAATACCGATGATCTTTCGCCCGCACAAGATGCGTGGTCGCGCCCAGATATTCCGTTGCATGCGTTAGCGATGTTGAAAAATAGCCGTGATGGGATAGAGCCTGATGTGGAAGGTGAAATTGGCCCGATGAAGCAAATTGCAGCGTTGAAAGAGAAAGGATTCCCGCTAGCGTATGTCGGCGATGTGGTTGGTACGGGATCGTCGCGTAAATCGGCGACAAATTCAGTATTGTGGTTGATGGGGGAAGATATTCCTTATGTGCCGAATAAGCGTGCGGGTGGCGTGGTATTAGGTGGTAAAATTGCACCTATTTTCTTTAATACCCTTGAAGATGCGGGGGCTTTGCCTGTGGAGGTGGATGTTTCCGCACTTGAAATGGGGGATGTGATTGATATTTATCCTTATCACGGCAAAATTTGCAAACACGATAGTGATGAGGTGTTAGCAGAATTTGAATTAAAAACCCAAGTATTATTGGATGAAGTGCGAGCCGGGGGGCGTATTCCATTAATTATTGGACGAGGTTTAACCCACAAAGCGCGTGTTGCACTTGGACTTGGGGAAAGTGATGTGTTTGCTAAACCACGCAGCACAGAACAAAGTAGTAAAGGTTATACCTTAGCGCAAAAATTGGTGGGTAAAGCCTGTGGTGTGGAGGGCATTCGCCCAGGGCAATACTGTGAACCAAGAATGACATCAGTTGGCTCACAAGATACAACAGGACCGATGACCCGTGATGAACTTAAAGATCTTGCTTGTTTAGGATTTTCGGCTGATTTGGTGATGCAGTCTTTTTGCCATACGGCGGCGTATCCAAAACCAGTGGATGTGAATACGCACCATACTTTGCCTGATTTTATTATGAATCGTGGTGGGGTGTCGCTACGTCCAGGTGATGGTATTATTCACTCGTGGCTCAATCGTATGCTATTGCCTGATACCGTTGGCACAGGCGGGGATTCACATACACGCTTCCCAATTGGTATTTCTTTCCCAGCGGGTTCTGGTTTGGTGGCATTTGCGGCCGCTACAGGCGTGATGCCATTAGATATGCCAGAATCTGTATTGGTGCGTTTTTCTGGTACTATGCAACCTGGAATTACGTTGCGTGATTTAGTGCATGCTATTCCGTATTATGCTATTCAGCAAGGGCTGCTCACGGTGGAGAAAAAGGGCAAAAAGAATATTTTCTCAGGGCGTATTTTGGAAATTGAAGGGCTTGAGCATCTCAAAATTGAACAAGCATTCGAACTGTCTGATGCCTCGGCAGAGCGTAGTGCGGCGGCATGTACCATTAAGTTGGATAAAGAACCTATCATTGAATATCTCACGTCTAATATCACGTTGTTAAAATGGATGATTGCAGAAGGCTACGGTGACGCACGCACCCTTGAACGCCGCGTGAAAGCGATGCAGGCATGGCTTGAAAATCCTGAATTGATGCACGCAGATCCTGATGCAGAATATGCTGCCGTGATCGACATTAATATGGATGAAATTAAAGAGCCGATTTTATGTGCACCGAATGATCCAGATGATGCTCGTAAACTTTCAGAGGTGGCGGGTGATAAAATTGATGAGGTCTTTATTGGTTCATGCATGACCAATATTGGGCATTTCCGTGCGGCAGGGAAATTACTCAATAAATTTAAAGATGTGATTCCAACCCGTTTATGGGTCGCACCACCGACGAAAATGGATGCGACATTGTTAAGTGATGAAGGCTATTACAGTATTTTTGGTAAGAGCGGTGCTCGTATGGAAATGCCGGGTTGCTCGTTGTGTATGGGCAACCAAGCACGTGTTGCGCCGAAATCTACTGTAGTATCAACTTCAACCCGTAATTTCCCGAACCGTTTAGGTCAAGGTGCGAACGTTTATCTTGCTTCAGCAGAGCTTGCGGCTGTGGCGGCATTGCTCGGACGATTACCAAGCCCTGAGGAATATTTGGATTATGTTGCCTCCTTGCAAGAAGACAAAGACGATACCTACCGCTATATGAACTTTGATCAAATCAGCCAATTCGCGAAAAAAGCCGATGAGGTGATTTTTCAAACATCAGTATAGCTTTCAATAATAAGCTATAATCCCCCTCTTTTTGGGGGATTTTTTTAGGAGTATTATGCCAGCGCGTTATCTCATTATTTTCATTTGCATACTTATTTTGGCTCAGTTACTCATTTGGGTGGTGAGTCGAGGGGTATGCTGGTATTTTCGACCATGGCTTAGCGTGCGTGCGGAGAAAGTGTTGAAAGGCTTATTTTGGCTTGTGCCAAATGCCATTTTGTTATTAACTGCTACTCGCACGTTTCCATTATTTAGGATCAGTGCTATTTTGCTGTTTTTGCTTGTTTATATGGCGATAATTACCGCACTTTGTTCATTGTTATACAAAATAGGCACGCAAAAATACAAAAGTGCGGTTAGCAAAGGGATTCGTGTGTTATCACCGATGGCGTTGGCAGCGGTGATTTCGCTGGGGCTTTACAATGCTTACACGCCTGTCGTACGTCATTATGCGTTTCACAGTGATAAACTGCAAGGCAGTTTGCGAGTGGCATTGATTGCGGATTTGCATCTAGGCACAATTTTTGGCAAAGCCCAGTTAGATAAACTCGCAGACATTCTTCAAGCAGAGAAGAGCGATATTGTGTTGATTCCTGGCGATTTGATGGATGATAATACTGATGTGTTTGATGCAGAAAATATGCAACCGCACTTAGCAAAAATTCAAGCCCCGCTTGGTGTTTACGCCACGTTAGGTAATCATGATTTTCATAGTCAACAGGCGATTACTCGCGCGGTAGAAGGGGCGGGGATTCAGGTGTTAACAGATACAAGTGTGTTAGTCGATAATCGTTTTTATCTGATTGGACGCAACGATCGTTTGTCTAAAAATCGCCCAAGTACAACGGCGTTACTGGCGCAGTTACCATCGGATAATAAACTACGGATTTTGCTTGACCATCGTCCAGATGAAGTTGATGACAATGCTCGTTTACCATTAGATATGCAAGTGTCGGGGCATACGCATAAAGGGCAAGTATTTCCCGCTAATCTCATTACTGGCATGTTATATACGCTCGATCATGGTTATCTTGAGCTCAATAACCGCCACTTTTTTGTGACATCTGGTTATGGATTATGGGGCATTCCATTTCGTATTGGTTCCCAATCAGAAGTGATGATCATTGATATTAATCCATAAAAAATGCACCCGAAGGTGCATTTTCAACAGTGCGGTTGTTATTGTGCGGGTTCTTCCGTATTGACTTCAACCGCACTTTCGTTTTCGTCCTCGTCATCAAGGTCACAAATACGTTCAAGTCCAACTACATTTTCACCCTCAATGGTGCGAATAAGCCGCACACCTTGTGTGTTGCGCCCTACGGTGCTAACTTCGCTAACCCGTGTGCGTACAAGTGTACCTGCATCGGTGATCAACATAATTTGATCGGCTTCTTCCACTTGAACAGCGGCGACGACTTTCCCATTACGCTCGCTGACTTTAATGGAGATGACACCTTTGGTGTTGCGTGATTTGGCTGGATATTCCGCCAGCACGGTGCGTTTGCCGTAACCGTTTTGAGTAGCGGTTAAAATGGCACCGTCATTTTTCGGCACAACGAGGGAAACCACTTTATCCACATTTAAATCTAATTCGGTATTTTCATCGCCACTGTCATCATTATCCGATTCATCGTCGCTGATGTCATTGGTTAAGGCTAGTTTTATGCCTCTCACCCCTGTTGCCGTCCGCCCCATGGCACGAACAGCTTCTTCATGGAACCGTACCACACGACCTTGAGATGAGAAGAGCATAATTTCATTTTCGCCATCAGTAATATCAACGCCGATCAGTTCATCATTGTCGCGTAAATTAATGGCAATTAAACCACTGGCACGTGGACGGCTGAATTCGGTCAGTGCAGTTTTCTTCACTGTACCACTGGCGGTTGCCATAAAGACAAATTTATTCTCTTCATATTCGCCGACTGGCAAGATAGCGGTAATGCGTTCATCTTGCTGCAATGGTAGAATATTGACAATTGGGCGACCTCGTGCGCCACGGCTAGCTTGCGGTAATTGGAATACCCGCAACCAATATAAACGTCCTCGGCTAGAAAAGCACAAAATAGTATCGTGGGTGTTGGCAACTAATAATCGCTCAATAAAATCCTCTTCTTTCATTTTGGTGGCCGATTTCCCTTTGCCACCGCGGCGTTGTGCCTCGTAGTCTGAAAGCGGTTGATATTTTACATAGCCTTCGTGGGATAGTGTAACCACCACATCTTCTTGTGCGATTAAATCTTCTAAATTAATATCAGCGGAGCTTGCCGTAATTTCGGTGCGACGTTGGTCGTTGAATTGCGTTTTGATCTCCTCTAACTCTTCACGGATCACTTCCATTAAGCGTTCAGGATTATTCAAAATTTTCAGCAACTCGCCAATGGTGTCAAGTAAGGCTTTGTATTCATCTAATAATTTATCGTGCTCAAGACCAGTCAGTTTTTGCAAACGTAAATCCAAAATGGCTTGTGCTTGTACCTCAGTGAGGTAGTATTGATCATCGTGAATGCCGTATTGCTCAGCTAAATCTTCAGGACGAGCAGCATGAACACCTGCCGCGGCAAGCATATCTCGTACGTTACCAAGTGCCCAAGGTTGAGCTAAAAGTGCGGTTTTCGCCGCTTGTGGGGTTGGTGCCTTGCGGATAACTTCAATCACGGGATCGATATTTGCGAGTGCAATGGCAAGCCCTTCTAAAATATGTGCTCGCTCACGTGCTTTACGCAGTTCATACACGGTACGGCGTGTAACGACTTCACGGCGGTGCAGCACAAAGGCTTCGATCAACTCTTTCAGATTAAGCAATTTCGGCTGACCGTGATGGAGTGCAACAATGTTGATCCCAAAGGTCACTTGCAATTGGGTGAGGGAATACAGATTATTGAGCACCACTTCGCCCACGGCATCGCGTTTAACTTCAATGACAATACGCATGCCATCTTTATCCGATTCGTCACGCAAGCCGCTGATGCCCTCGACTTTTTTGTCTTTTACTAACTCGGCAATTTTTTCAATGAGGCGTGCCTTATTCACTTGATATGGAATTTCGTGCACGATAATGGTTTCACGCCCTTTGCTGTCGGTTTCAACTTCGGCTTTGGCGCGTACATAAATTTTGCCTCGCCCCGTTTTATACGCATCTTCAATGCCTTTGCGACCATTTATAATCGCGGCGGTTGGAAAATCTGGGCCGGGAATATGCGTCATCAATTCATCAATAGTGATGTCATCATTCTCAATATAAGCCAAACAACCGCTGATCACTTCGCCTAAATTGTGAGGCGGAATGTTGGTTGCCATACCCACAGCGATACCACTTGAACCGTTGACTAATAAATTAGGCACGCGGGTTGGTAGCACGTCTGGAATTTGTTCAGAACCATCATAGTTTGGAACAAAGTCAACGGTTTCTTTGTCGAGATCGGCCAGCAAGGAATGGGCGATTTTGCTCATTCTCGCTTCGGTGTAACGCATTGCCGCAGGGGAATCGCCATCCACAGATCCGAAGTTCCCTTGCCCATCCACTAACGGATAGCGTAGTGAGAAAGGTTGTGCCATACGCACTAAAGTATCATACACCGCACTATCACCATGTGGGTGATACTTACCGATGACGTCACCAACAATACGAGCAGATTTGCGATAGGGCTTATTGTAATCATTGCCGCCCACGCCCATTGCGTAGAGCACACGGCGGTGTACAGGTTTTAAACCGTCACGCACATCAGGCAATGCACGCCCAACGATCACCGACATAGCATAATCAAGATACGAGGATTTCATCTCCTCTTCGATGTTGATAGGGGTTATATCTTTTGCAAATTCACTCATTGAAACTTCCTAGCTAGGACTGTCAAAAAATTGGTAGAATTATAGCATAAAAGTGCGGTCAACACACGTCAAAACCGCACTTTTCACTCTGGATAGCTTTGATAGAGTATTTCAGTGTCGGGATAATGTTCAAACGCACGTGGCATAAGGTATTCCCCTTGCATTAATGGCACGGAAATGGCTTGCCAATGCGGTTGAAAAGTGGGCAGAACCGATTGAATATGATCTGCTAACAATGTGGTGCAATATAAGTGCGGTTGATTTTTAGTCGCGAGACGAAATGGTTGTCCTTCGGTTTGCCGCAGGCGTTGGGCAATCTCGTGTTTTTGAGATAGCGTCAAAAAGTGCGGTCGAATGATCATATAAGCGTGAGCGAGATTTGGGCTTAAAAATTCACGCAGGGGAGAGAGAAAGACTTGATTCTTTTCGTGATAACCGTCGTCAGTTGTGGCATGAATCACCAGTGGCACAGGCTCGGTAGCGACAATCATCCCAATATGCGAGAAACGTGAGTTTGACACTTGCATAATGATTTTGCTGTCTAATGTGGTGCCTTGACGCAATACCCAATCTCCAATGTGTAGCTTTGGCAGGTGCGAAATATCGTGTAGTGACCGCACTTTGGGGTAGTGAAATGTCGTAAGTAGCAGTAGGCAAGTAAAAAAGGCGAGCCATTGCACGCCTTTTTTCGCATAAGAGAATATCATCACCGTTACAGCTTAACTTTCCAGCCATCATCCGTCTTGATTACACGTATCTGCCTTAAAATCGGTTCTGCTTTTTTAAACTCCACTTTAACAGAGACTGAGGCTTGATTTTTATCTTGTTCATCAAAGACAGCATTTTCTGCATGCACCGTTTTTAAGCCGCCTTTTTGCTTCGCATTCTCTTGGTTTTCTTGTGCTGTTTCTGCCAGTTTACCTTTGATTAAATCATTGATGCCCGCTTGTTGTTTGTCTTTTTCACTGATATAAATGAGTTTCATTGCAGCATCAATATCGCCTTGATATATGGCTTGCACATAACTGGCAGCCGCACTTTCAGGGCTGTTATTGTCTGCGCCACCACAGGCAACCAAGGTAAACAGTGCAAGCACCAGTGCGAATAATTTTTTCATATATACTCCTTAATTGTCATCAGTGTTTTGATTGTCTAGGCTTTCTGGATATAAGTCAAGTTTTGCCATCAATGCCATATCACTGTCTTCTTGTGGCAATGGCGTGGTAAGCAGTTTATCGCCATAAAAAATGGAATTTGCACCCGCCATAAAACACATCGCTTGCACACTTTCTGACATGCCGTGTCGACCAGCAGAAAGGCGTACATAACTTTTAGGCATTGTAATTCTTGCCACCGCAATCGTTCGGACGAATTCTGTCCAGTCGAGTTCTTCGGCGTCCATCATCGGCGTGCCTTCCACTTTGACCAGCTGATTGATGGGCACAGACTCAGGTTGCGGATCAAGGTTGGCAAGGCTGGCGATTAAGCCTGCTCGTTCTTTACGTGTTTCGTTCATACCCACAATGCCGCCACAGCACACTTTTAAGCCTGCTTGCCGCACTTTGCCGAGCGTGTTGATGCGATCATCAAAACGACGAGTGCCGATCACCTCTTTGTAATGCTCTGGTGCGGTATCAAGATTGTGGTTGTAGTAATCTAACCCTGCGGCTTTAAATTGTTCTGCCATGCCATCTTGCAATAAGCCAAAGGTACCGCAGGTTTCCATACCAAGATCTTTCACCGCTTTAATAATTTTAGTCAGTTTTTCCACATCTTTGGGTTTAGGACCACGCCACGCTGCCCCCATACAAAATCGCCCAGCCCCGCGAGATTTTGCAATTTTTGCTTTTTCGATAATTTCTTCAACATCAAGTAATTGCTGATTTTGCACACCCGTTTGATAACGTGCCGATTGAGGGCAGTAACCACAATCTTCAGGGCAACCACCTGTTTTAATAGAAAGCAGGGTGGAAAGTTGGATCGCTTGGGGATTAAAGCTAGCACGATGGACTTGTGCAGCACGGAAAATTAAGTCTAAAAATGGCGTTTCAAATAGGGCTTCAACTTTGCACACCGACCAATATTCAACGCTTGGGTGTGGGGTCAGCTGGCTTAACTCAATAGGTTGTACGCTCATTTAACATCCTTTTATATAGTCGTTATTGTTGGGCTATGGTAACGGAAAATGACAATTTACTTAAGCGAATTTATCGTATTTTTCCATTTTCGACAACCAAAGTGCGGTCAATGACGTGTTCTACTTCGCGTAGCTGATGGGTGACCATCACGACGGTTAATTGCTTTGTTTGGCTAATGGTAGAGATTAATGTCAGCATATCACTTCGTAGTTGGGGATCAAGTGCGGAAAAGGGTTCATCCAGTAATAAAATAGGTTTGTCGCGCAACAGTGTTCTTGCCAGTGCGACGCGTTGTTTTTGCCCTCCTGAAAGGGCTTCTGGCGTTCTATCTAACAATGCGCTGATGTCCATGTGTTGAGCAATCTCTTCAATTTGTGCATAGTGATGTGCTGTTGCTTTTAAGTGCGGTTGTAATCCCAGCAACATATTTTGTGCACAAGTTAAATGGTTGAATAAATTGTGCTCTTGAAAGAGCATCGAAACAGGGCGAAGATACGGTGCGGTGTTACTGTGGTTTTGTGCGTTAAGCCAAATTTGCCCGCGTTGTGGCAATAAAAACCCCGCCATTAAATTGAGCAAGGTGGATTTACCCGCTCCACTTTTGCCGACTAAGGCGATATGCTCGCCTTTTTGAATCTGGAGATTAAATAAAAACTCGGTATTATCAAAGCGAAATGCTACATCAGAAAGTGCGATCATCGTATTTCTCAATTAACATAAACAGGAGAGCACATAAGAGTAAAAGTACAAGTGCGGTCAATGCACCATCGGTTGAGCGATAATGCCCTAATTGCTGATACAAAAGCCGTGGTAACGAAGTAAAATCTTGATTGCCAAATAATGCAATGGCAGTGAAATCACCCAGTGATAAAGCACAGGCGTAAGCATATGCCGTGCGTAATGCTTGGCGTAAATTTACCCATTCAATTAAACGAAAACGTTGCCAGCCACGAACCCCTAGTGATTGGCAAAGGCGGTGATAACGTTGCATATTGTCATACATGGTCGGTTGTAAGATACGCAATATAAACGGCATCGCAATGAGTGCATTACACACTGCCACGACACAAAATAGCAGATAGGTGTTATCCAATTCACGCAGCAACAGATATAGCCCCGTTGCGATGACCAACATAGGGAGTGCCAAAATGGTCATGCCGAGATTGATGATCTCATGTGCACTTTTGCTAAAGCCATAATAATGTAATTGGCGAGCACATAGCAGTAAGGCGAGACTGAATAACACACTCAGTAACCCTGCACTGAGTGACAACCCTAGAGAAAAGCGTGTGGCGAGCCACAAATCAGATAATGTTGTGCGCTCTAAAGAAGAAAGTGCGGTCAAACCTTGCACGAGAATATGCAATAAAGGAAGGGCAATAAATAAACTCAGTGCAATAAGGCACAGACTATGCACAAACGTAAAAGTGCGGTTAAGTGGTGGTAAATAGAGCGTGTGCGTGCTAGTTGCACTGGTTTTCTCCGCTCTAAAGAAATGCGTGAAGCGAAAAAGGATACTGCAGATAATTAATTGCACAATGGCAAGCATTGCAGCTTTACCTAAATCAAAATCAAAGGTAAGAGCTTGATAAATGGCCACTTCGAGTGTGGTGTATTTTGGACCACCACCAAGGGTTAACACAATTGCAAAGCTGGTAAAACAGAGCATAAAAATCAACATAATGCTGGGCATTAACTGTTTTTTTAGATAAGGCAATTCAAGAATATGAAACAAATTAATATTGCGAATATTCAGCTGAGTGGCGAGTTTATATTGCTCCGCAGGAATGCTTTGTAGAGCGTTTAAAAACAGTTTTGTTGCTAAGGGGAGGTTAAAAAAGAGATGAGCGAGTAAAATGCCCGAGAGTCCGTAAATTGAAAATGCTTCACGCTCACCGAAAAAATGCAAAGTGCGGTTTAACCAACCAGAAATGCCATACACGCCCAGCAGCCCAAACACCGCCACTAATGTGGGCAGAACAAACGTGAGAGAACAGAGCTTGAGCAAGAGTGTTTTGCCATAAAATGTGCGGTGATGTAAGGCGTGCGCACAGAGAATACCAAGGCTAATGCTCAATGCTGTGCTTAATGAGGCTTGCCATAAACTAAACGTCAGAATATGCCAAAAGTAACTTGATTGCCAGAATTCAAGCCAGCGATGGTGCTGTGCATTCAGCAAGAGTTGACCGGCACTATTGAGATAAAGTGCGGTTAAAAAAAGGGCAACACCGATGCCAGCTAGGCATTGCCCAAGGGAGAGCTGCTTTAAAGCCCCTTTCATTTAGTGACTAAGAGCCTGTTGCCAAACTTCAATTTGTGCTTTGCTTTGAATATTACTTGGATACGGAACAGGCAAACTTTTAAATGGCGTAAAGCTGTCGTATTGCGCATTAATTGAGGTTTTAATCACTGGCAACATCACATTTTTTAATGCGATCGTTTTTTGTGCCTCAGGGCTGATTAAAAAGGCTAAAAATTGATCCGCTAGTTTAGGGTGTAGTGCACTTTTGGTTTTTGCAGCTAGCTCAATTTGTAAAATGTGTCCTTCTGTAAACGGTGCAGCCACATAATTATCTTTACCTTCATTGAGTTGGTGATAAAGTGGTGATGTATTGTAACTTAACACCATATCGGCTTCACCTTTCAAAAATGCTCCGTAGCTTTCTGACCAACCTTTCCCCACTGTTACCGTGTGTGATGCCAGTGTTTTCCACGCCTCTGCAACGCGATCTTTCGGATAAACGCTATTAATCCACGCTAATAAACCACGTCCAACCGTTGAGGTACGTGGATCTTGATAAATAATTTGAATATCTTTGCGCGTAATAAGTTCTTGCAAACTTTGCGGTGGATTTTTCAGTTTTTGCTTATCGTAAATAAAGGCATATTGCCCATAATCATACGGCAAAAAGGTGTGATTATCCCATTTTTGTGGCAGTGCGAGCGTGTCTAGATTGACATTATTTCTCGCAAAGAGATTGGAAATTTCTGCTTCTGGCATAAGATTATTATCTAAACCGATCACTACATCCACTTTTGCTTTGGAACCTTGCAAACGCAAGCGGTTGAACATTGTCACGCCATCTTCAAATGTGATGAAATTCACTTCACAACCGCACTTTTGTTCAAAAGCGACTTTTAAATCATTTCCTGGTCCCCATTTTGAGGTGAAAGAATCATAACTATATACATTTAATACAGGCTTATTATCAGCGTTTGCATACGTTATTGAAAGTGCGGTTATAAGTGCGGTTGTGAGAATCGTTTTTTTGATAGTCATAGGAAATCCTTTTTATTGTTAAAAAGGATCTAAGTGCGGTATCCCGTCTCAAATCCCTTCGCTGCTACTAATCAGATCAGGTTCAATGGGTATTTTCTCAGCACAATGTGCACCCCAATGAGAACAATTTATCATAACCAAAGAGTGGCGTGGGGTAAAGTAAAAATGTTAGTTTTATGTTGTAATTCGAGGGTAAAACTGTGCGGGTAAGAGTTCAGGTTGGCTGATAACATCGTGCAAGGAGTATTGGCGCAACATGCTGTAAAACGCCGCCAGTGCTTGTTCAAAAATGCTGGGAAGCTGGCAATGAGGCACAATGCAGCAGTCAGTGCATTTTACATAGGGATCATCACCTTCTACTTTTTGGATAATATCGCCTAAATTGATTTTTTCGGGCGTGTTAGCGAGTAAAATGCCGCCCCCTTTACCCCGTTTAGAAATAATAAACCCCAGTTTGCTTAGGTTATGAATCACTTTCATTAAATGGTTTTCTGAGATTTGATAAGCATGAGCAATTTCTTGAATGGTGCTTAGGGCATCTTTTTTCATTGCAAGATAAATTAATACTCGTAGGCTATAATCCGTAAACTTATTTAATTTCATCGGCGTATCTCACTCATCAGTTTGAGATAGTATAACACAAATTGTAAAGTGCGGTCAGGCGAAAAATAAAGGCGATTACATCGCCTTTATATTGAATGATTAATAAAAGCCAGCACCGAGAATGCCGAGCAGTAGCATATTGGTGATGTCTTTTTCAGGGATGACAGTGCCGTTGAGTTTCAATTCACCATTGTCGAGCTTGAGCTCAAGGGTATATTGATTGTCATTTTGCTTGTGCAAAATGTTCTCTGCTACCGCACTTTGCAGAATGTCATCGACCTCTGCTTGTACTTCCGCTTGTGTCGTTTGTTCGTCGGAGGCATCATCAATCAAGGCTAAGCTTTTCATAGTTTCGGTTAATGCGGGTTTGCTTACCTCAGCATTGACATCAAGACGCTCAAACAGTGAGAGCACTTTGCCTTTCATCAAGGCTTTTTGCCAATCTGCTTGTGCAAAAGCGATGTCGGCGGTGAGTTTGTTTTCACCTTGGCTATTTTTTAGGCTGAGTGGATTTAAGACAATTTGCGGTTGGTTTTGCATCAACTGCATTAGGTGTTGCTGTAATGCGTGAGAAATCTCTTCTTCATTCACATCACCTGATTGAACGTTACGTATGACATTCATAAATTGATTTAAGGCGTTTGCGTCAAGATGATTTAACGCTAGATCGTAGGCCAGTTTACCTAAATTTTGCTTTTCAATATGAAGTTGATCAATTTGCATTTTGGAGGTGATATTAACCTTATTTTGTTTTAAGGTTACATCACCAGCGGTTTGTATGTTTTTCATCACGAAAGCGGGAGACACAGAATCAACGGCATCTTGCGTATAAATTTCAACTAAGCCAATGTTGACCTGTTGTTGACCTTCACTGAGATATTGATAGTCAGTTGGTGTGTAATCTGATTTTAATTCAATATCTTTGATATTCAATGAGATCGGTGTTTCATCACTGTCTTTTTCGTCAATACTATTTTTAAGCACAATGTGCTCAATTTTTGCCGTGATTTGTCCAACGCCATTGAGATCAGTATCGCTTTCTATGTTAAATGGCGTGGAGGTAAACTCACTCTTACCATCTTCACTGCGAAGATTAAATGCAGCAATAGAGAGTGTTTGGGCAACTTGCTTGTTGTACCCCATTGTGAAGGTGCTTTTTAACGGCGTTTTTTTATTGCTGGCTTCAAATAATAGGTTGATACTTGGATCATTGAGGACTTCAAAACTACCGCTTGCCATAACAGGAAGCCAGCGGAAAGTCATTAATCGCGAAAGAGGGAATGGACCATGCTCAACGTAGGCTTTTAACGGTATAGTGTAGGTTTTATTGTCATCGGTATCTGTAATGATTAACTGATCTTGAATATCCGTACTAAACAGATGTTTGTCATATTTTGTGGTTTTATATTGAATTTTATAAGGTGAAGTGAGAGACAGATGGGTAAATTCAGTATTCACACGCTCGACTAATTGCGGATATTGTTCTGCAAGAATGTTGCCTGAATACCAACTTCCTCCAAGCCAAGCACTCCCTAATAATGCGGCTAGCGTGATTGCAATATGGCGTTTTTTCATCTTATTCTTTCCTTAACATTGTAACATATTTGTTACTATAACAGCTTATCACTAAAAAAACACCCGCAAAGTGCGGGTGTGTTGACTAAAAGTGCGGTTATGAGCGTTTCATCACTTCAAAAAACTCTTCGTTGGTTTTTGCCATGGCGAGTTTATCCAGTAAGAATTCCATTGCTTCAATTTCGCCCATTGGGTGTACAATCTTACGAAGAATCCACATTTTTTGTAGCTCATCAGGTGTGGTAAGTAATTCTTCTTTACGCGTACCTGAACGGTTGAAATCAATTGCTGGGAATACCCGTTTTTCGGCAATTTTGCGTGAAAGGTGCAGTTCCATATTACCCGTGCCTTTAAATTCTTCGTAGATGACCTCGTCCATTTTGGAGCCTGTATCTACAAGTGCGGTTGCAATAATGGTTAAGCTGCCGCCTTCTTCCACGTTACGTGCCGCACCAAAAAAGCGTTTCGGGCGATGAAGTGCATTGGCATCCACACCACCCGATAAAATCTTGCCTGATGCAGGGGTCACCGTGTTATAGGCGCGAGCAAGGCGGGTGATGGAGTCCAGTAAAATCACGACATCTTTTTTATGTTCAACCAAACGTTTTGCTTTTTCGATCACCATTTCAGCAACTTGGACATGGCGTGTGGCGGGTTCATCAAAGGTTGAGGCAACCACTTCACCTTTGACCATCCGTTGCATTTCAGTAACCTCTTCAGGACGCTCATCAATAAGAAGCACCATCAGTACGCACTCTGGATAATTATAGGTGATACTTTGGGCGATGCTTTGTAGTAACATTGTTTTCCCCGCTTTGGGAGGGGCGACAATTAAACCACGTTGACCTTTTCCAATAGGCGCGGCAAGGTCTAAGATACGTGAGGTTAAGTCCTCAGTTGAGCCATTACCACGCTCCATGTGCATACGTGAGTTTGCATGCAATGGGGTTAAATTTTCAAATAAAATCTTGTTACGAGAAATTTCGGGTTTATCTGCATTAACTTCTTTGATTTTTAAGAGCGCAAAATAGCGTTCGCCTTCTTTAGGTGGTCTGATTTTGCCTTCAATGGTATCACCTGTGCGTAGGTTGAAGCGACGAATTTGGCTAGGTGAAACATAAATATCATCGGGACCTGCAAGGTAGGAACTATCCGCTGATCGTAAGAAACCAAAGCCGTCGGGTAAAATTTCCAATACCCCATTGCCAAAGATGTCTTCCCCACTTTTGGCGTGTTGTTTTAAAATGGCGAAAATAATATCTTGTTTGCGTAAACGTGCGAGGTTTTCTAAGCCCATTTGTTCTTCGCCGAGCTTTACCAGCTCAGAGACAGGCGTGTTTTTAAGTTCTGTTAAATTCATAGTTAAGAGAAGTAAATTTGATTTAAGAGTTGATTTAATGACATGTGAAAGTGCGGTTGCACTTGACAGTTTTTGAATGTGCATAACGTTACCATTAAAACAGTCCAGTGTCTAGCCCGATTTCAGAATAATCGTGGATAGACGGCTGATCTGTGATAAAAATCAAGATTATTTTGTGGATAACGTACCAAAATGCTATGCTTAACACTTTAACGAAACGATGCAAGGATTTGCCATGGAAAAAGATACTCATTTAACCTCGTTGCGCTTTAGTGAACTGCCTTTGCACCCACAAGTCGCGCGTGCGCTTGCACATAAAGGGTTTGATTTTTGCACACCGATTCAGGCGTTGAGTTTACCCATTACCCTTGCAGGGCGTGATGTGGCGGGGCAGGCTCAAACGGGCACTGGCAAAACGATGGCATTTTTGATTGCCACCTTTCATCATCTGTTAAAAGATACACAAAGTGCGGTTCGCAATAATCAGCCGCGCGCATTAATACTGGCACCCACGCGCGAATTAGCGGTACAAATTGCACACGATGCCGACACCTTGAGTACGCAAACAGGGCTTAAAACTGCACTTGCGTATGGCGGGGATGGGTATGATAAGCAACTGAAAGCCATTGAGCAGGGCGTAGATGTATTAATTGGCACAACAGGGCGCGTGATTGATTATGTGAAGCAAAACATCATTGAACTTGATAAAATCCAAGTTGTGGTGCTAGATGAAGCAGATCGTATGTTCGACTTGGGCTTTATTCGTGATATTCGCTATTTATTGCGTCGCTGTCCTAACAGCCGTGATCGTCTGACAATGCTATTTTCAGCAACGCTCTCTTATCGTGTACGCGAGTTAGCCTTTGAGGATATGAATGAGCCTGAATATATCGAAATTGAGCCTGCACAAAAAACGGCGAGTAAAATTACCGAAGAGCTGTTTTATCCGTCCAATCAAGACAAAATGCGTCTGCTACAAACACTGATTGAAGAAGAGTGGCCAGAGCGTTGCATTATTTTTGCCAATACGAAGCATCAATGCGAAACAATTTGGGCACATTTAGCGGCTGATGGACATCGTGTAGGACTGCTAACTGGCGATGTGGCACAAAATAAACGTTTAGCATTATTAGAAAAATTTACGCGTGGCGAATTGGATATTCTGGTCGCAACGGATGTGGCGGCGCGTGGCTTGCATATCCCAGCGGTAACGCACGTTTTCAATTATGATCTGCCTGATGATTGTGAAGATTATGTGCATCGCATTGGTCGTACAGGGCGGGCGGGGCAAGCAGGAAAGTCAATCAGTTTTGCCTGTGAGCAATATGCGATGAATTTGCCCGCGATTGAAACCTATATTGGGCATCATATTCCGGTTAGTCAATACGATGAAACCGCACTTTTAGACGATTTGCCAGCACCGCAGCGTCGCCGTCGCTCAGCACCAACACGCGTGAATAATCGCAGCCCTTCTCGTCGTAAAAACTATTCTCGTTAACCCTAAACCGCACTTTGTCTTGTTAAAGTGCGGTCAATTATTTCGCTTTTCGTGCAAGTGCGGTTATAATCTCGCTTTTATTTTGTCTTTTTCACATTCAAGAATACATGGGGAAACTTTTGCAAGATTCGTTAGTCAAAACAGTAACAACAATTTTAGATGATTTAAAAGCCAGCGACATTGATGTGTTTGATGTGCGTGGCAACAGTGGTATTACGGATAATATGGTGATCTGCACGGGTACATCAAGCCGCCATGTCGGGTCAATTGCGCAAAACCTAACTGAGCAATGTAAAAAGTGCGGTTTTGAGGCATTTGGGTCTGAGGGCATTGAAACAGCTGATTGGGTGGTGGTTGATTTCGGGCAAGTGATTGTGCATGTGATGCAGCAAGAAAGCCGCGATTTATACCAATTAGAAAAACTTTGGGGTTAAGGTGAAAATTCAGCTCATTGCTGTTGGTGTGAAAATGCCAAGTTGGATCAGTGAAGGCTTTTATGAATATCAACGCCGCTTTCCAAAAGATATGCCATTAGAGCTTATTGAAATCCCTGCGGGTAAACGTGGTAAAAATGCAGACATTAAGCGGATTCTGGATAAAGAAGGTGAGTTGATGCTGGCAGCTTGTGGTAAATCATTGATCGTTACCCTTGATATTCCAGGTAAGCCATGGACAACGGAACAGCTAGCGAGCCAACTTGAGAGCTGGAAGCACGATGGGCGTGATGTTAGTTTGCTCATTGGTGGACCTGAGGGGCTGTCAAGTGCGGTTAAACAAGCGGCAGATCGTAGCTGGTCTCTTTCACCACTAACGTTACCGCATCCGTTGGTGCGAGTGGTGGTCGCAGAAAGTTTGTATCGGGCATGGAGTTTATCAACCAATCACCCTTACCATCGTGAATAAAGAGAAAGTGCGGTTGTGAAAGAGATTATTCGAGATAATAAAGCCGAGCAGAACCTGTTCTTACGTCGGGTTTTGGTGGCGTTTATTGGCGTTATTGTATTGCTTGGCTTGTTATTACTCAATCTCTATCATTTGCAAGTGCGTGATTTTGATAATTACCAAACACGCTCTAATGGTAACCGCATAAAACTTTTACCAGTGCCACCTACTCGCGGATTAATTTATGACCGCAATGGGCATGTACTGGCGGAAAATTTAACGTTTTTTGGGCTATATATCATACCTGAGAAAACGGAAAACTTAGAGCAAACGTACGCACAATTACGCCAAATTGTAGGCTTACAGGATGAAGACATTGAGGCCTTTAAAAAAGAGCGGCGACGCAATTCACGTTATACGCCAATTCTGCTTAAACCCAATTTAACCGAAGAACAAATTGCCCGTTTTGCGGTGGAGCAGTATCGCTTTCCGAGCCTTGAAGTTCGACCTTATTTTAAGCGTCATTACCCGTATGGCGAGGATATGACGCACATTTTAGGCTATGTAGCTAAAATCAATGATAAAGACGTTGAAAAGCTGAAAAAAGACGATAAATTTGCGAATTATGCGGGCTCGAGCGACATTGGTAAACTTGGCATTGAGCGTTACTATGAAGACCAATTGCATGGCGAAGTGGGTTTTGAAGAGGTGGAAGTTAATAACCGCGGTAAAGTTATTCGTACATTACGCCAGCAACCAGCGGTGTCGGGCAAAAGTATTAAATTGACTATTGATATTGACCTGCAACGTTACATACGCCAACTGCTTGATGGGCGACGTGGTGCAGTGGTGGTACTTGATCCTCGTGATAATAGTATTTTGGCGATGGTATCAAGCCCAACGTATGACAATAATTTATTTGTAGGGGGGATTTCTGGCAAGGATTACCGCACTTTACTCAATGATCCCGACCGCCCATTATATAGTCGAACAACACAAGGTGCGTTTCCCCCCGCTTCTACGATCAAACCCTTTGCTGCTGTCGCCGCTCTGCAAGAGGGTGTGATTAGCACCAGTACAACCATTTATGATCCGGGTTATTGGGTTTTACCTGGCACAGAGCGACGCTATCGTGATTGGTTGAAAAGTGGGCATGGGCGGCTGAATTTGAATAAAGCCATTATGGAATCGGCGGATACCTATTTCTATCAAGTGGTTTATGATATGGGAATTACGCGCTTTTCTAATTGGATGAAAAAATTTGGCTTTGGTTTGCCAACAGGGGTGGATATTCGGGAGGAGACCACGGGTGTGATGCCTGATCGTGAATGGAAACGTAAACGTTTTAAAAAGTCATGGGTCATTGGGGATACCATTCCCGTCGGCATTGGGCAAGGATACTGGACAGCGACACCATTACAGGTGGTGAAAGCATTGAGCATTCTGATTAATAATGGCAAGGTCAATACACCGCACTTTATGAAAGAAATTATTGGTAATGAGATTGAACCCTATCAGGATCCTAAATTATACGAAGATATTACAGGGGTACCAAATGCCTATTGGCAAGCGGCAAAACAAGGGATGTTTTCCGTATTATATGGTGCATCAGGCACAGCACGCAAAGCATTTACGGGCATGCCTTATTATGCAGCAGGAAAATCAGGTACAGCGCAGGTATTCGGTTTAAAAGAAAACCAAAAATATGATGCAAAAAGTTTAGCTAAGCACCTGCATGATCATGCATGGTTTATCGCATTTGCACCGTATAATGATCCGAAAATTGCACTCTCTATCTTTTTAGAAAATGCAGGTGGTGGTTCAAGCAATGCAGCACCACTTGCACGTCAAATTATGGATTATTATTTGTTAAAAATGGGGCATATTAAGGATGATGCCAAAACACAAAGTGCGGTCATAGGCGAGGAGGGCAACAGTGAGTGAGGAGAAACGCTTTCTCGGTGGGCTATGGGCACGTTGCCACTTGGATTTTTGGCTCTTTTTGGGTTTGGTGGTGATCAGTAGCTATGGTTTGATTGTGCTATATAGTGCCTCAGGTGCAAGTGAGGTAATGTTTCAAAGCCGTATGATTCAAATTGGATTGGGTTTTACGGTCATGATTGTGATGGCGCAGTTACCGCCACGTTTTTATGAGCGGATTGCACCGTATTGGTATGTGCTTGGTATTTTGTTATTAATTTTAGTTGATGTCTTTGGAACGACAAGTAAAGGTGCGCAGCGATGGCTGAATCTAGGGCTATTTCGCTTTCAGCCCTCAGAGATTGTTAAATTGTCTGTACCACTGATGGTTGCGGTATATTTGGGGCGACAGAAATTGCCGCCAAGCCTGATTAGTACGTTTATCGCACTGGGTATGATTTTTGTTCCCACCATTTTGGTTGCTATTCAACCTGATTTAGGGACCTCTATTTTAGTTAGCGCATCAGGCATATTTGTTGTATTCTTAGCTGGCATGAGCTGGCGATTAATTGCAATTGCGGTGGTCGGATTAGCTGGTTTTATCCCGATTATGTGGTATTTTCTGATGCATGACTATCAGCGGACACGAGTCATGACGCTGTTTGATCCAGAGTCTGATCCATTAGGTGCGGGGTATCATATTATTCAGTCAAAAATTGCGATTGGCTCAGGCGGTTTATTTGGTAAAGGTTGGATGCAAGGTACACAATCACAACTGGAATTTTTGCCAGAACCGCATACAGATTTTATTTTTGCGGTGCTCGGTGAAGAGCATGGCTTAATTGGGGTGTTAATTCTACTTGCCATTTATATGTTTATTATCATTCGTGGTTTAATCATTGCAGGCAAGGCAGAAACCTCATTTGGACGCACATTAACAGGTGCGATAATATTAATCTTTTTTGTTTATATTTTTGTCAACATCGGTATGGTGAGCGGGATATTACCAGTTGTTGGCGTTCCTTTGCCGCTTGTTAGCTATGGCGGAACGTCGTTTGTGACGTTAATGGCTGGGTTTGGACTCATTATGTCTATTCATACCCACAAGCGCAAAATAACCCAATATCATTAAGATATTGAGAGGACTTTTTATGAAATACACTAAACTTACATTTTGTGGGCTGTTGGCTCTGTGTTTGAGTGTTCAGACCGCACTTGCTAGTTCAGGTAACGCGCTGGAGAAGTATTACGGTGTGAAAGGGCCAACACTAAGCCAAACAGCGAAAGGCAAAAGCCACTCCTACACCGTGAAAGGGACAACCTATAAAACGTTAACTCACGAGGCGGCAAAAGCATACTCGGTTACCGGCATCGCCAGTTTTTATGCCAAAAAATTTAATGGGCGTAAAACCGCTAGTGGTGAAATTTATAATGAAAATTTACTCACAGCAGCACATAAACATTTGCCTATTCCGTCTTATGTTTTAGTGACCAATATCCAAAATGGGCGAAAAGTGGTGGTGCGTATAAATGATCGTGGTCCATTTATTGGGGATCGTAAAATTGATTTATCCAAGGCAGCAGCGCGTGAGTTAGGCATGCTGAATCGTGGGACAGCTAAAGTCAAATTAGACATTGTGCATGTTGATCGTCATGGGAACATTAGTGGTCCAGGCGGGGAAAAACTACTGACCATTGCGAAGCAGAAAAATTTACCCTTACCAGGGCAAAAAGATGCGCAAAACGCCGTTGAAATCGCACAAACCAAAAAGCAAAGTGCGGTCAAAACAGCACAAAACGCACCGCAAAACGTGAGCGTGTCTGCCCATACTTATGAGTTGCAAAGTGTTAATTTAAAGAGTGATCAACAAGCGAAAGCATTAATCGCAAAATTAACGATGGATAATATCGACAGTGAGATTATCCGCGAAGGAGATCACTACAAAGTCAAATTTGGACCTATTGCTAATAGAACAATGGTTAACCAGCTCAAATCACAATTAGTGAAAGAAGGGCATCGTGATAATATTTTATATTCTTATAACGCTAAATAAGACAAAGGATGTTTGCTATGTTTAAACACTCGAAATCAGCTATAACGTTGTTAGCAGCAACTTTATCTGTTTCATCTTTCAGTTTTGCTGAAAGCCAAGCACAAGAATTCAATATTCCTGTGCCAGAATTGAATGCCAAAAGTTTTGTCTTGTTAGACTACCACACAGGGGCGGTGTTAGCACAAAAAGATATGGATGAGCGTTATGCGCCAGCAAGTCTGACAAAAATGATGACCAGCTATGTTGTGGGTGATGCGATAAAGCAAGGCAAAATTCACAATGATGATATTGTCACCATTAGTGAAAACGCGTGGGGTAAAAAATTTCCAGGCTCGTCAAAAATGTTTTTAAATGTCAACCAACAGGTGAGCGTTAAAGATCTTAACTATGGTGTGATTATTGCTTCAGGCAATGATGCGTGTGTTGCACTGGCGGAGCATTTAACGGGCAGTGAGCATAATTTTATTGCATTAATGAACCAATATGTACAGCAATTTGGCTTGAAAAACACCCATTTTGCCACGGTGCATGGTCTAGATGCGGACGGGCAATATTCATCAGCGTATGATATGGCTGTGATTGGGAGTCGCTTAATTCGTGATTTACCTGAAGAATATCATATTTATGCAGAGAAAGATTTTACGTTTAATAAAATTAAACAAAATAATCGCAATGGGTTGTTGTGGGATAAAACACTCCAAGTGGACGGCATTAAAACAGGACATACTGATCAAGCAGGTTATAATTTAGTCGCTTCAGCGGTTAATGGGGATACCCGTTTTGTGTCAGTGGTAATGGGGGTGCCAACTTACAAAGGACGTGAAGTCGAAAGTAAGAAAATTTTACAATGGGGCTTTAATCATTTTGAAACGTTAAAACCGTTTAAAGCAGGCACAGTGATTTCTGAGCAAAGTGTGTATTATGGCGCAGAAAATAAAGTTAAACTAGGCACTATTGAAGCAGGCTACATTACTATTCCGAAAGGAAAAATGGGCGACCTTAAAGCACGTTATGAGTTAAATAATCGCTTTTTAGAAGCACCTTTAGCAAAAGGACAGAGTGTAGGGAAAGTCGTCTACCAGCTTGATGGAAAAGATGTCGCTAGCGTTGATTTGCAAGTATTAGAAAATGTTGACGAGGCAGGCTTCTTTGGCAAAATGGTCGACTGGGTTGTCTTAACGGTTAAAAGCCTATTTTGATGAGGTAATATAATGACAAAAGAAATTAATTTGACCGATCTCGGTGAGGATAAAACCTTAAAAGACTTACTGACGTTTCCATGTAGTTTCACTTTCAAAGTGATGGGGCTGGCAGATACTGAATTGAAAGACAAGGTGGTTGCTGAAGTACAGAAAGTGCTGCCTGGTGATTATGTGCCAGAGGTTAAACCGAGCTCAAAAGGCAAATATGAAGCGGTGTCAATCACGATTCAGGCACAAAACATCGAACAAATCGACACATTATACAAAACGTTGGCGGAAATTGATGGCGTAAGAATGGTGCTATAAAGCAAAGTGCGGTCATGGAACAACGGGAAACAACCTTAATCATTCGTCAACTTGGCATTCAACCTTACGTTGATGTATGGGAGAAAATGCAAGCGTTTACGGATGCGCGCGATGAGGACACGCTGGACGAAATTTGGCTGGTGCAGCATCCGTCGGTCTTTACCCAAGGGCAGGCGGGCAAAGCGGAGCATCTATTGTGTCAAAGTGATATTCCCGTGGTGCAGTCAGACCGTGGTGGGCAGATCACTTATCACGGTGTCGGGCAGCAGGTGATGTATGTGTTGATCGACATCAAACGCCATAAGGATCACAACCGCACTTTTAATGTGCGTGAGTTGGTCAGTGCACTGGAAAATACTGTAATCTCAACGTTACAAGATTACGGTATTGAAAGTGCGGCTAAATCGGATGCGCCAGGGGTTTACGTTGCTGGGCGTAAAATCTGCTCCTTGGGTTTGCGTATTCGCAAAGGGTGTTCCTTTCACGGACTTGCGTTGAACATTAATATGGATCTCACACCATTTTCTTACATTAATCCATGCGGGTATGCTGGGCTAGAAATGTGCCAGTTGAGCGAATTAATTGCAGACCGCACTTTACAATGTGACGCAGTTGCTCCACAATTGGTGCAACATTTTTGTAACATTATGCACTACACGACTGTTCACCACCGACATGGGTGGGTGTAAAATAACTGAGAAAACTATGGGCAAACCGTTTAAAATGGAGCGTGGCGTAAAATACCGCGACGCCGCAAAAACTTCAATTATCCCTGTTAAAAATATCAATCCTGATCAAGCGTTACTGCCAAAACCCGCATGGATGAAAATTAAATTGCCAGCGAGTAGCGCAAAAATAGACGGGATAAAAAATGCGATGCGTAAGCATGGGCTACATTCGGTGTGTGAAGAAGCATCTTGTCCAAATTTAGCAGAGTGTTTTAATCACGGCACTGCAACATTTATGATCCTAGGGGCAATCTGTACCCGACGTTGTCCGTTCTGTGATGTAGCACACGGTAAGCCGCTACCACCTGATCTCGAAGAGCCACGCAAACTTGCGATGACGATTCGTGATATGAAATTGCGTTATGTTGTGATTACTTCGGTTGACCGTGATGATTTGCGTGATGGTGGGGCGGGGCATTTTGCTGAATGTGTGAAAGCCATTCGTGAATTAAACCCTGACATTAAAATTGAAATTTTAGTCCCTGATTTTCGAGGAAAAATTGATCGGGCTTTAGAAGTGCTTGCCACTGCGCCGCCTGATGTGTTTAATCACAATTTGGAAAATATTCCGCGGTTATATAAAGAAATTCGTCCGGGTGCGGATTATCAGTGGTCATTGCGGTTATTGCGTGAGTTTAAAGCCTTATTTCCGCATATTCCAACGAAATCGGGGTTGATGGTGGGCTTAGGTGAAACTAACGAAGAAATTTTAGCAGTGATGCAAGATTTGCGTGACAATGGAGTGACAATGCTCACCTTGGGGCAATATTTACAGCCAAGTCGCCACCATTTGCCCGTCGATCGCTATGTGTCCCCAGCAGAATTTGATGAGATGAAACAAAAAGCGATTGCAATGGGGTTTGAACACGCCGCCTGTGGTCCATTCGTTCGCTCATCCTACCATGCTGATTTACAAGCACAAGGCAAAGAAGTGAAGTGATGTGAACCGCACTTTAAGGTGTTTATGAAAAAACATTACGATGTGGCGATTATTGGCGCAGGTGCAGCAGGGCTTTTTTGTGCGGGAATTTTAGGGCAGGCGGGCTTGCGCGTGTTGCTTTTAGATAATGGCAAAAAGATAGGGCGTAAAATTCTCATGTCGGGTGGAGGCTTTTGCAATTTTACCAATCTTGATGTGAGTGCAGAGCATTATCTTTGTCAAAATCCACACTTTGTGAAATCAGCTCTAGCACGTTTTACGCAATGGGATTTTATTGCACTGGTTAATCAATATCATATTGCGTACCACGAAAAAGAGCGAGGGCAACTTTTTTGTGATCACGGTGCGAGTGAGATTGTGCAGTTGTTGCAGTCGGAATGTGAAAAAGGGCAAGTGGAGATTGCGCTGCGAGAAATCATCAGTGGAGTGGAGTATCAGCAACAGCACTTTATGATTTCGGGTAATCAACGCTATATGGCGACGCATCTAGTGGTGGCAACAGGTGGGCTTTCAATGCCTAAACTTGGTGCAACACCGTTTGGTTATCAATTAGCTGAGCAATTTTCTTTGGAGGTGTTATCGCCGCGAGCCAGCCTTGTGCCGTTTACATTTCGTGAGCAAGACCGTGATTTAGCTGAGCTGGCTGGTGTTTCGTTACCAGTAATAGTACAGGCAAAGAGCGGTATGCAATTTCACCATCAATTATTGTTCACGCATCGTGGCTTGTCAGGCCCTGCGATGTTGCAGATTTCAAATTATTGGCAACCTACCGAACCTTTGCACATTGATTTATTGCCCCAACAGTCGATTAGTACCATGTTGCTTGCGCTTCGTCAGCACTCACCAAAACAGCAACTGAAAACCGCACTTTGCCATATTTTACCAAAGCGGTTGGTGGCATTGTGGGAAGCTCAGCAACGGTTTGCTAATGTCTTGTTGGCGAATATCAGTAATGCACAGCTAACCGCACTTGAGCAATTGGTTCATCAATGGCAGTTCCAACCTAATGGCACAGAGGGCTATCGTAGTGCAGAAGTTACCTTAGGTGGGGTAAATACGACACAAATTTCATCGAAGACGATGCAGGCGGTTACACAGCCGAATCTGTATTTTATTGGTGAAGTGTTAGACGTGACAGGCTGGCTTGGAGGCTATAATTTTCAGTGGGCGTGGAGCTCAGCCTATGCTTGTGCGCAAGGGATTATCGCGCAAGAAAATTACGCTCACGATTAAACACTTGCAAAAAGAGTTCAAGCGGGGGCTTTTCTGATGGTACCAGTTGATGTTTTGCATCAAATTGGAAGTATTCTCCTTTCGAGTCAAGCTGATATTGCATTCCATCCCGTGCAATAATGACATTCCAGCGTTGGTTCGAGGCGAAGACCCATGAAGCATTGTGAGCATTAAACAAGTTACGTCCTTGGGTATAATCTCCATTGCGGTTTTTGATGGCGAACACCTCTTGCATAACAGTTGGTACAATATCCATCAATGAGGTAATGCTATTATATTCGCCTGCACCATGCCCTGCCCATTGCATAATGAGTGGCACTTGAATACGATCTTGCCCAAAATAATTATTGTCTTGTTGATGTTTGCTATTAAATGAGTAGCCTTGATCAGCTGTAATAATCACGACCGTATTGGTTTTTTCTGCAGAAATTTGCGTAAAAATCTGGGCGAGATAATCATCAATGCGTTTCAGATTATTGGCATAAACAGTTTGTTTTTCAGATTGCGTTGCATTAAGCGCGTCCGACATCGCATCAACGATATTGTACTGTAAATAGCTAAACCACGGTGTTTTTTGCTTTGCCTGCCAACTGCGCCATGCCTGTGTACGTTGGTCGTCTTGCCGTAAGGTTGTGATTGGCAGTTGCTTAAATAGTGTGTTTGGATAAAGCGACATAACCGCACTTGGGAAAATGCCGAATTGATAGTTGAGTTGCTGCATTCGCGCAACCCAAATTGGTTGTGTTTTTTGATTTAAGAGACTGTCTAAATAGTTAGCATTCAAGCCATAAAATAGGCTGACTAAGGCACCATCTTCATTATTGCTGCCGCTATAATTATTGGTTAATTGAATATTACTGCGTGCAAAGGTAGACAAGTTTGGCATCATACCTGTTTGGAGCGCATCAAAACGCAGACCTGAAATATTAATTAATAAAATATTCTGATAGGGCTGCGGTGGATGATTATAGTCAAGTGCGGTTTTAGGATAGTCTAACGCAGGGGCATCAAGCCGCCCAGTTTGCGACAGGCGATCAAAATAGATCTCTTTATCTAAGAGTTTATTTTTCTGCAAAAAGGTGCGCGCTGTCATTGGATATGAAAGCGGTAAATTGGCTTTTTGTGCGGTAACGGGGCGATAAAAGTAGGCATCTGCCCAAGCATAAATTAAGTGAGAGCAGATAAAACACATGGTTAAGATGCCCACGACACCTTTTACCCATTTTTGCCGCTCAAGGCTACGTAATTTTTCCCAACTCCAACGTGAGAACAGCATCAGAAACATCAAAATTAGCGGCATCGGGGCGAAGAATATTTCCCAATTACGGGCTAATTTTCCATTATCAGGATTGACTAAAATATCCCACAGTAGGATAGATAAATGTAGGTTAAAGCGGTAATAAACTTCGCTGTCAAATAATAATAAGGTTAAGCCGATTGTTGCGATGATGACACTGATGCTACGAAATGTCGTCGGATTTTTAATAATAAAACTTAAAGGAAATAAAATGAGCAGATAAAGGGCGAAAACAATAAAACTAAAGTGCCCTAATATATTGATAATGAAATAAAATCGTCCGATAAACGTGTCAGGCCAGTCGCTAATAAAGGCATAACGCGCACCAATGAGGATGGCAAAAATAATATTAAACAGTGCAAACCAATGTCCCCACGCAATTTTGCGTGAAATAGCTTCCCAATATTGGCGAGACACGTTTAGCATGAGTTAACCTAGTTTTTTAGTGATGCGATTTAATAGATTGTTTCAGTGCATGGCAGAAAGTTTCAACTAATGCAATTTGTTGTTCTTGCCCTACACTGGATTTTAAGATGTTAGTTATTGTATCACCTAATGCCATTAATGCGAGATCGACATTAGCGTGATGCTGTTCTAGCACACTGGCTAAATCTTCAAGCAGTGCGCGTACTTGTGTATCCGAGTATTTTGATTGTCTTGCCATTTGCTGTGTTATGGTTAATGTTTGCGTGCAAACTGAGTTCATTGTCGTTGTATAGTAGCATAATTTTATTCTGACCGCTAAAAAAGCGCAGCAAAATTTGTTATAATATGCTTAAATTTTTTGATGATGGGTATGAGTATGAGCATTGATGTAAAAGCAATAATTCTTCACCAACTGCAACGTAGTCAGGGCGATAACGACAATATTGCGTTGCAAACAAAATTGAGAGCACAACCGCTAACTGTCGAAGATGATATTTTGCAAATGATGTTAACGCTTCATCAGCAATATCAAAGTAAAGCACAAGCCTACGGGGTATTTAAGCAAGAATCCATTTTTGCGCAACAACTTAATCAATATCTCGAAAGTGAACTGGATTTTTTACAGTTTAGTCAACAAAGTGCCCAAGCATTAAGTCAAGAGTTAAGCCAATATCACTTTGCAGAAAGCGGCACCTTTATTTTTTGTCACTATACTTTTTTAGCCACGCAATACCTGTTTATCGCCTTTTTGGATAATCGTGAAAGTGTGTTAGTGGATGAAAAATTGGATATTCATCAGGTCTCCTATTTAAATATGGCACAGTTTGACATTGCCGCACGCATCAATTTAACCCAATTACAGCACGATGCGAGTGATAAACGCTATTTAAGTTATCTCAAAGGACGAGTTGGGCGTAAAGTGGCGGATTTCTTTATGGATTTTTTAGGGGCAGAGCCAGGGTTTGATCCTAAACAGCAAAATCTCACATTATTGCAGGCCATTGATGATTTTTGCCAACAAGGCGAACTAAGTTCGCAACAAACGCAGGCGGTAAAACATCAAACATTTGATTACTGCAAAGGGCAAATGAAAGCTGGAGAAGACATCGTGTTGTCGGAATTATCTGATACGTTGCCTTTGTTGAATGAGCAACCGTTTATCGAGTTTAGCCAAGCACAAGAATACGACCTATCAGATCATATTCCGCCAGTACAAAGTGCACTTAAAACGCTCACGAAATATTCAGGTGCAGGCAAAGGCGTGACGATTAGTTTTGATACCGCACTTTTAGGTGAACGGATAATTTGGGATGAACAAAGCGATACGCTGTTGCTCAAAGGTTTGCCTGCGAATTTGCGTGATCAGTTACAACGTTTTGCAAAAAGTGAAAATAAGTAAAGTGCGGTTAGATTTTTACATTCAAGCACACTTAGCAGTAGAAAAAATTTTCACTTTTTGGCATTATAAAGCCTATTGATGAAAGCATACCGCTTTTAAGGTGTTTCAAGCCAATCCCAATGGAAAAGGTAAACTTATGCGTATTAAATCTCTTTTAGCCTTGGCATTAATTGGAGTGAGTGTTAGCTCTTGCTCATTATATAATAAGCTGGTGTATCGAATTGATGTGCCACAAGGAAATTATCTTCAGCAAGATCAAGTCGCTCAACTTAACGTTGGCATGAGCCCACAACAAGTGCAGTATTTGCTTGGCACACCGTTGTTGATTGATCCTTATAACCGTTATGTTTGGTATTATGTTTTCTTGCAACAAAAAGGACACGAACAGCCCGTACAAAGAACCCTGACGGTGAATTTTTCACAACAAGGTTCGGTGACCGATTTCACCTTAGATAAACCACTACCCGATGTACAGCAAGGAGACATTAAGCCGATTGAGCTTGATGATGAACGCAGTTGGTGGCAATCATTCAAAGAGCTCTTTAGCTCGTCAAAATAGTTATTAGCCCGATTATATCGGGCTTTTTTCTTGCTTTAATAATTGGCGATAATATCCCCAATCAAAATATTTACCAGGGTCAATTTTTCTGCCTGGCGATATATCACAATGCCCGACAATTCTGTCATCGCGAATATTCGGATACGTGCGTTGTAAAAGTGCGGTCAAGCGGCTTAGGCTGTGGTATTGAGCAGGCGTAAAGGGTTGGTTATCTGAACCTTCTAACTCAATACCAATGGCGAAATCATTACATTTCTCTCGCCCTTGAAAACACGACACGCCCGCATGCCATGCCCTGTCATGAAAATTGACATATTGGGTAATGTTTCCTTGACGGTCAATCAAACAGTGTGCGGAAACACGCATTTCCGCTATTTCGGCAAAATAGGCATGTTGGGTGGTATCAAGCTTTCCTTGAAAAAAATCATCAATAAAATGCCCGCCAAACTGTTCAGGTGGTAGGCTGATGTAGTGGATTACTAAAAGGCTGATGTCATCTTCATGTTCGCGTTGATCAAAGTGCGGTGAAGGTACGATGCGTGCATTTTTTAGCCAGCCGTTTTCAATTTCCAAGGGTGGATGGGTGATATTTGCGATCATCATTCTAAAATTTAGGTGCAATATTGGATCTCTTTATTCTGCTTTGTCATGGTTATGGGGTCAATCATTTTCGATTGATTTCAGTAAGAAAAGGAAAAACTATGCAAACAAAATTAAGATTTACATCTATGTATAAAGCGGGCTTTACTCTCATCGAGCTGATGATTGTGATTGCCATTATTGCGGTATTAGCAACGATTGCAGTACCCGCCTATCAAAATTACACCAAAAAAGCGGCATTGTCTGAGTTATTGCAGGCGGCAAGCCCTTATCGCAGTGATGTTGAGCTGTGTTTATATAATTTAGAGGCAAGCCAGTGTAATGCACAAACAAATGGTGTGGCACAAAATAAAGATTATAGTGCGGATAACTCGGTGAAATATACCAAGAGTATTAATGTTGCTGCGGGTGTGATTACGGTGGAAGGCAAAGCAACACTTGATGGATATAGCTATACCATGACACCAAGTAAAGCAGATAGTGGTGAAATTTCATGGTCTGTGCGCTGTTCTGGGGCAGATATTTCGCTATTTCCCGCAGGCTTTTGTAATGCAAACTAGTTAGGTGGAGGGCGCGTGAGTTATTGTATCCATAGTGTACAGGATGGTGAATTTTCTATTGCGCCAGGACTTTGGGCGCAAAATAAGCAGGAGCGTGCGCTGTTAATGCGATATTTTGCGTTGCCCTTAAAAGAAACGGACACACATTTGTATTTGGGGGTGGAAAGTTTAGATAATTTAAATGCGTGTGAAGTATTCGCTTTTTTACGCCATAAAATTGTTGAACCCGTAGCGTTAGCAAAAGTGGATTTGACTCAAGCACTTAAGTCCTTAAATGATGTTGATGTGCCTGAACGGGATTATAGTCATCAACTTTATCAATTATCGGCTCAAGCGCAGATTGAGGAAGAAGACGATGAACCTGTGATTGCCTTGTTACAAACATTATTTGAACGAGCTTTGAAACAGCGTGTTTCGGATTTACATTTTGAGCCCGCTCAAAATGGATTAAAAGTGCGGTTTCGGATTGACGGTGTGTTACGCAATGTGCAAACGATTTCGCCAACATTGGCACCGCGTATCCTGTCACGTTTAAAGTTGCTAGCGCAATTAGATATTAGCGAAACACGTTTACCACAAGATGGGGCGTTTCATTTTACCACGCGCTATAATGACAAACTGGATTTTCGACTATCAGTGATGCCCACACACTTGGGTGAAAAAGCGGTATTGCGTTTACAACATAATGAGCCGATTGTGCAGGATTTCACAGCGTTAGGCATGAGTGAAACACAAGTGGCTCAGTTTACAACCGCACTTTGTCAGCCTCAAGGCTTGATTTTAGTAACAGGCCCGACAGGGAGCGGTAAAAGTATCACGCTTTACAGTGCATTAGCGGCACTCAATAGCCCTGAAAAGCATATTCTCACTGCTGAAGATCCGATTGAAATCACGTTAAATGGCATTGTGCAAACGCAAATTAATCCTGCGATTGGCTTAACATTTGAGCAATTGCTGCGTACGTTTTTACGCCAAGATCCAGATATTATTATGTTGGGTGAAATTCGTGATGAAGCGAGTGCGAAAATGGCACTGCGTGCCGCTCAAACAGGGCATTTAGTCCTTTCCACACTGCATACAAATGATGCAGCTTCTGCGATTGATCGTCTAACACAACTTGGCATTTCGCCTTTTGAAATTAAATCGACATTGTTATTAGTTATTGCGCAGCGGTTACTGCGACGACGGTGTCAATGTACGGATGCAAGCTGTGAACATTGTCATAATGGCTATCGAGGGCGGATTGGTGTTTATCAATTTCTCACATGCCAGTCACAGCAGGGGGAAATGCTTTATCAACTTGATTTTGCAACGCTGTATGACAGTGGCAAACAGAAAGTGATTGACGGCATAACAGATAATGCTGAGCTTGAACGTGTATTAGGGAGGGCAGAATGATTGAATTTCAGTGGCGTGGACGATCAGCATTAGGTGTGCCACAAAAAGGTGTCATTCTTGCCGCAAGCAAAGAGCAAGCACAATTACAACTCACTCATGAGGGTGTTTATGATGTCACATTGCAGCGCAATTGGCATTTACCACATAAAGCATCGGCACATGATATTCAGCAATTATGCCAGCAGCTAGCGATGTTAGCGCAAGCTAAAGTGCCCATTAAGCAAGCCATTGATATGATTTATCGTAGCACAACTCACCAAGAGCTGTATCGTTGGCTGGGGCATCTCGATCAACAGCTTTCCTTTGGTTATAGCCTTTCACAGGCATTAGCACAATATCCGACATTTTTTAATGCGCAAGAGCGAGAACTCATCAATATCGGTGAACAAAGTGGTGAGCTAGCTGACATTTTTCAACGTATTGCACAGGCCAGACAAGCACGTTTAGCATTGCAACAAAAATTACAAAAAATTGCATTTTATCCGACGTTAGTATTTGTCATTTCGTTTGTTTTAACATTGTTATTATTGCTTTTTGTGGTGCCTGAGTTTGCACAAATGTATCAACAAAATTCGCATTCACTACCGCACTTTACACAGTGGTTGCTGCATCTTTCTCATCTTGCACAGGCGTATGGCATTGTGTGTTGTGTAGGGTTTTTTATGTTATTCCTTGTTTTAAAAATGAGCATAAGAAAAAGTGTTCGCCTACAACAATTACTCAACCGCACTTTATTAAACATGCCATTAATTGGGAGCATAATGCAAAGCCAAGCACGAGTGCAGTTGAGTCAAAATTTGAGCCTAATGCTCAACGCAGGTTTAACGTTGATGCAGGCCATCGATATTTTAGTCAAACAAAATAACCATAGCCTGCAACATACTGCCTTGCAGCAGTGCCAACAGTTGTTGATGCAAGGGTATCGTTTTTCGCAAAGTGTGAGCTTCATTTTATTTTCTCAGCAAGAGCAGAGTATGTTACGTATCGCCGAGCAGAGTAATGCGTTAGCACTGATCCTTGCACAAATTGCACAAGGGCATCGCGATCAGTTAAATCATAAAATTGATCTGCTTTCTCAGGTATTAGAACCGCTGTTAATGCTTGTCATTGGCGTACTGATCGGTGGCGTGATGCTGGGGCTTTATCTGCCAATTTTCAACATGGGAGCTGTATTGGGATGATGTTAACCGCACTTTTTCTAGGTGCAATGGCGGGCAGAGCCTTGCAATGGGCATTACAGCGTTTCCCACAGCAAGTCAACCGCACTTTAGCACAGGAGTATAAAACGTTCTATGGTCAAGCCATAGAGGATTTCCGCAAATTACCAGCGTTTCCGCATTATCCTAAATGGCTATTACCATTGAGCATGGCAGTCATCAGTGGAGTATGTTGGTATATATATCGTGATACTATCGCATGGGGTATTCATGTCAGCTTGCTTTGGCTGTTATTGCATATTGCATTGACGGATTGGCATTATCAATTGATTTCCACCCTGAACTGCGTTTTGCTTGTGCTTTTAGGCCTAATCAAAGTGCGCTTGGGATTGGGAGTAATAACGCCACTTGAGCTTTGCAATAGTTTAATCTTTGGGCTTATATTGAGCATCAGTATTTTGGAGCTGTGTCGCATCATCTATCAACGCTGTGCCTTTGGAGAGGGGGATTGCTATCTCATCTGTGCGTTGGGCTGTTTTTTACCATGGTGGCGATTACCGCACTTACTCTTTTGGGCAAGTGTGTGTACGCTGATCGGTTTTATGATTGCAAAATTGTGCACGAAAAAGCACTTGCAACGCTTGCCATTTGCACCTGGGTTAGTGCTTGCTTTCGCCATTGTTAGCGTATATTAAAGGGCTAACAGAATAATTTTTTCAGGATCGATGGTAAAATAAACCTGTTCGCCAATGTTAAATATTTGTGAGTCTCGGGAAGAGGCGCACAGCACAAGGCGATCAATGGCTAATAAGACTTCTTGTGTATCTTGTTGAGTGGTTACGTTCTTGATGGTGCCCGTAAACGTATTGACGGCATTGCAAGGGGTGTAGGAGATATTGATCCAAGGGGCTTTAAACATCATCAATAACTCTTGTCCTAGATGAATATTTAACCGTTTTTGGCTTGCTTTAGTAATGCTGACAATAAGTGGGGTCTCAAATCCAAATACGTTTAGGCTGACATTGCATTTTAAATAATGATCTTCAATATGAACGACTTGCCCAAATAATTGATTGCGCGCACTGCTTTGTAAGCCAAAACGTGCGGTAGCGGCCAACAGGCTGGTAAGCGGGATGGATTCATCTTGCAAGAGTGTAAATGCGCGTTGTTGCGCTTGCTCAAGTAAATGATAAAGTTTGAGTATGCGTTTGGCATAATCGGTAAGTTGTGTACCACCGCCTTCTTTTCCGCCCGTATTACGCAGTAATAAAGGTTTTGGGCTGACAGCCTCCATGGCATTTAGGCTATCCCACGCAGTTTTATAACTAAGATTGATTTGTTTTGCAGCCTGTGCAATTGAGCCCGTTGTATCAATGTGTTGAAGCAATGCAATGCGTCTAGGGTCAACAAAGCATTGCTGTTGCAACTTTATGCTTAAATCAATTTCAATATTTTTCTCTGTCATACTCTCTCCGCACTCATTATCACTTATTGTAAAAGAAAATTCTGTCTTGCCATAGTGCTATTTTTATAGCATTATATATCTAGTTATATAACGAACTCCGTTTAAAATAGAGGTGATTATGTTCAAAATGATCAAAAAAACAGTTTTTATTGTGGGGACATTAATGTTTGCATTACCAGGACTTACACACGAAAAATTAACTGTATTTGCTGCAGCGTCAATGACGAATGTCTTGCAAGAGATAGCCACCCAGTTTAAAGATGAGCATAAAGACACCGAGGTTGTATTTTCATTTGCATCATCATCGGTTGTGGCTCGTCAGATCAATGAAGGTGCGCCTGCTGACATCTTCATTTCAGCGAATCAAAAATGGATGAACTTTTTAGAAGAAAACAACAAAATCGTGAACGATTCTCGTCGAACTATCGCGGGGAATACGTTGGTATTAATTGCGCCTAAAACCGCAGGAGATGTGAAATTTGACCCTGCGAAACCAGAATGGGTTGCCTATTTAGGCGATCGTTATTTGGCTGTGGGTGATCCTGATCATGTTCCAGCAGGCAACTATGCTAAAACAGCATTAACTAATCTTGAACTTTGGGGGCAAGTTGAAAATAAATTAGCTCGTGCAGCAAATGTGCGTGCGGCTTTGGCGTTGGTGGAGCGTGGTGAATCACCATTGGGTATTGTTTATGCAACCGATGCAGCGGAAAGCAATAAAGTGCAGGTTGTTGGCACATTCCCACAGAGCGCATATAACGCCATTGAATATCCCGCCGCTATTGTAAAAGAGCACGATAGCAAAACTGCACAGGATTTTATGACGTTTTTAGGATCGGATAAAGGCAAAGCAACGCTGGCTAAATATGGATTTAGCGTAAATTAGTCTCGTTTATTATGGTAAAGTGCGGTATTGACCGCACTTTCATTTTAGGAAAGGCGGTTGTTTTGGACGCATGGATATCTTTCTTCTCACTGTCTCCCGTTGAGATAAGTGCCGTTAAATTAAGTTTACGCGTTGCACTGTTGGCAATGCTGTGGAGTTTGCCATTTGCAATTTTTTTGGCCTGGTTACTTGCTCGCTATGACTTTCCTGGTAAAAATTTACTCAATGGTATCATCCATTTGCCTTTGGTGTTGCCACCTGTGGTAATAGGCTACCTTTTGCTTGTAGGGCTTGGGCGTAATGGCGTGATTGGGCAATATTTGTATCAATGGTTTGGTATTACCTTTGCCTTTAGTTGGCGTGGTGCTGTGGTGGCCTCAGCAGTGGTTGCATTTCCATTAGTGGTGCGCTCGATTCGTTTAGCATTGGAAAATGTTGATCCAAAATTAGAACAAGCGGCTCGTACATTGGGTGCGAGTCCATGGCGTGTGTTTTTCAGCATTACGTTACCGTTATCATTTTCAGGAATTTTAGCGGGTGTTGTGCTTGGATTTGCTCGCTCATTGGGCGAATTCGGTGCCACGATTACGTTTGTATCCAACATTATTGGTGAAACACAGACTATTCCGCTGGCGATGTATTCTTTAATTGAAACGCCAGGTATGGAAAGTGCGGCGGCAAGATTGTGCGTGATTGCCATCATTATTGCCTTAATTTCATTAATTTTATCTGAATGGCTGGCTCGTAAAGCAAAATATAAATTAGGACAACGTGATGCTGGAAATTAATGTGAAACAGCGGTTAGGAACAATGGCCCTGAATGTTGATGTGACTGTGCCTAATCATGGCGTGACCGCACTTTTTGGGTTATCGGGAAGTGGAAAATCCTCCTTGATTAATCTGGTAAGTGGTTTGACGAAGCCAGATTCGGGTTATATTCACTTAAATGGTAAAACATTAGTGGACAGGCAGGGTGGCGTGTATGTACCCCCTGAAAAACGCAAAGTCGGATATGTGTTTCAAGATGCTCGCTTGTTTCCGCATTATACGGTACGTGGCAATTTGCATTATGGAATGAAACGCCAGCAGTATAGACATTTTGACGAAATTGTTGAATTATTAGGCATTCAAGCATTGCTCGATCGCTATCCACTGACCCTTTCAGGGGGTGAGAAACAGAGGGTGGCGATTGGACGGGCATTATTCGCTCAGCCTGATTTATTATTAATGGACGAGCCTCTGGCAGCCTTGGATCTGCCACGCAAGCAAGAGTTGTTGGACTACCTTGATCGTCTGACCAAAGAGATTAACATTCCTATTTTATATGTTAGCCACAGTTTGGAAGAATTGTTGCGTTTAGCACAGCAAGTCATTTTAATGCAAGATGGGCAGGTTTTAGCTTATGATAAATTAGAGCGTATTTGGCAAAGTGAGCATTTTTTACCTTGGAAGAATGAAACAAAGCAAAGTGCGGTTTTTAGTTTGCCAATAGTGTTACACCATCGTGATTTCCCAATGACCGCACTTGACTTTGCAGGGCAGCAATTGTGGATTAAACTCGTTAAGGGCAGCGCGGTAGGTGAGAAGGTGCGGGTTTGTATTTATGCCTCTGATGTATCGATCGCATTAGAACGTGTAAAAAATAGCTCCATTCGCAATAGCCTTGCGTGTCAAATCAGTGCTATTAAGCATATTAATGACCATGAGATCGAAATAGCATTAACGACAGACGGTTTAACGTTTTGTGCATTAATTACGCCATGGGCATTTTCTGAATTGGCGTTACGAGTTGGAATGCGTGTATTTGCGCAGGTGAAAAGTGTTAGTGTGATTCGCTAAAATAAAAACCCTTGGCATGCCAAGGGTTTTTTGTGTTTTAAGAGATTAAATGTTGATAACCGCAAAGAATGTGATCACACTATAAAGTGTAGCTAGCCCATAGAAAATAACACCACTGGCTGGAAGATGCACTTTAAAATCGTGCAAAGCGTGATGGATACGGTGCATACCACACCACATTGGGAAAATCGCAACAACAAGAAGAATTAATTTGCCTAAAAAACTGTGGGCAAAGGTAATCATATTCTCCGCACTGACTAATCCCAATGGATAAAGAAATAGCAAAATTAGCGCTAAAACGGGGAACACGATTGCGCTCACAGTACCGCCAGCACCAAAGAGTAGCCATACCACAGGCTCATTGGAACGTTTTGGTGATTGATTCATCGTATCCTCCTTAAATATATACAAGAACAAGGGTAATAAGTGACACCAATAATGTGATTGCCCACATTACCAGACGAATCCACGCTTGTGGCACACGCTCATTCTTGTAGATAAGATTTAATGCTTTAGGTGTTAACCCAAACCAAGTGACTGTATTGAATACTAAGCCAGCCATTGTGATGACATTCAGCAGGATCACCAATGGATTTTTCAAAAAACTCACGAAATTGGTTTCAAAAGAACCATTTCCGAGGCAAAGAAAAGCATAAAATAAAACAATACAAAACCAAACTGTTGGAAGTGCGGTTGCTTCACGCACCATATAGAATTTATAAAAATCCAGTTTTTTCCACCAAGTCGGTTTAACTTCACGAACGTATTTTTTACGTTTAGTTGCTGCCGTTGTGTTCATTCGTATCTCCTTACTTTTGCGGTTTCAGCATTGCGATAACGTAGTCTTTAGACGACTCGACTTTGCCTTGGTTTACCGCAGCCGCTGGGTCAACGTGTTTTGGACACACTTCAGAGCAAAAACCTACAAAAGTACATGTCCAAACCCCATTTTTACCATTGATAATTTTCATTCGCTCAGCTTTACCATGATCACGATTATCAAGGTTGTAACGATGTGCAAGTGTTAATACAGCTGGTCCAACAAATTCAGGGTTCAAGCCAAATTGTGGACAGGCGGCGTAACACAATCCGCAGTTAATACACATAGAGAAAGTGCGGTATTTTTCCAGTTGTGCTGGTGTTTGTTTTGCACGTTGCCCTGGTGGAGTTTGGTTACCAATGATATAAGGTTTGATAGACTCTAGGCTTTCAATAAAGTGGCTCAAATCAACCACTAAATCACGCTCAATTGGGAAATTCGCCAATGGTTCAATGCGCATAAAACCACTGTAATCGCGTAAAAATGTTTTACAGGCGAGGCTTGGGCGATTGTTGACCATCATGCCACAAGAACCACAAATTGCCATACGGCAAGACCAGCGATAAGACAATTCAGGCTCAAGTTGATCTTTGATATAGCCTAGTGCGTCAAGCAGTGATGTTTGATCATCGTAAGGCACATCGTAGGCTTTCAAATAAGGTTCGTTATCGACTTCTGGGTTGTAGCGCAGAATTTCGATTTTCATAATTTTATTTGCTTGACCCATAGTTTACTCCTTATTTGCCTTGGCTGCTTTTTCAGCCGCTTCCGCTTCTGCACCATATACACGTTTTGCTGGCTGTGATTTAGTAATTTTTACATCACTATATTCAATGGTTGGTGCACCATCTGCATTGTAATAGGCTAGAGTATGTTTGAGGTAGTTCACATCATCACGTTCAGTGTAGTCTAAGCGTTGATGTGCGCCACGTGACTCTTTACGAGCGATAGCTGATGAAGAGATTGATTGGGCAACATCTAAGATTGTGCCAAGTTCAATGGTATATAAAATGTCTGTATTGAACACACTTGAACGGTCAGAAATACGAATTTTCTTAAAGCGTTCTTTCAATTCAGCAATTTTATCCACGGTTTTTTGCATGGATTCTTCGGTACGATAAATACCACAGCCTTCTTCCATCGCATCACCCATTTCATCACGAATATGTGACCAGCTTTCGTTGCCTTCCTGATCAAGTAGTGCATTAAGGCGAGCGACAACATCACGAGCTTGGGCATCAATTGCTGCACTATTAACTTGTGCACTTTCTGCGGCACGTTTGGCGGCATTCTCGCCCGCCACTTTACCAAGTACAACAAGTTCGGCCAGTGAGTTTGATCCTAAACGATTTGCACCATGTAAGCCTGAAGACGCACATTCACCCACGGCAAATAGACCTTTAATGCGTGTTTCTGATTGTTGATCAACTTCAATACCACCCATGGTGTAGTGTACGACTGGACGCACTGGAATTGGTGCTTTAGCAGGGTCGACCCCTTCATACGCTTTGGCAAGTTCGCAAATAAATGGTAAGCGTTCATGCAAATATTTTTCCCCGAGATGACGCAAATCAAGGTGAACAACATCAACACCTTTAGCCGTTTTAAGGGTGTTACCCTTACGCCATTCTTGCCAGAATGCTTGGGACACTTTATCACGTGGCCCTAATTCCATATATTTATTTTCAGGTTTACCAATTGGCGTTTCAGGGCCAAGACCGTAATCTTGCAAATAACGGTAGCCATCTTTATTGACTAAGATACCACCTTCCCCACGGCATCCTTCGGTCATTAAAATCCCTGTATTTGGTAAACCAGTTGGGTGATATTGCACAAATTCCATATCACGTAATGGTACGCCATGGCGATAGGCCATTGATAAACCATCACCTGTTACAATTCCCCCGTTTGTGTTAAAGCGGAATGCACGGCAACCGCCACCTGTTGCAATTACCACTGCATTGGCGTTAATTTGCACTAGCGTACCTTCCATCATATTCATGGCTACCACGCCACGAGCATGACCATCATCGGTCAAAATATCCAATACGAAGTGTTCATCATAGCGAATAATTTGAGGGAATTGGATTGAAGTTTGAAATAACGTATGCAGTAAATGGAAGCCAGTTTTATCTGCAGCAAACCATGTACGCTCAATTTTCATTCCACCAAAACGGCGAACATTGACTTCTCCGTCTTGACGGCGACTCCATGGACAACCCCAGCGTTCAAGTTGGGTCATTTCGACAGGAGAGTGCTCAACAAAATATTCAACAACATCTTGCTCACATAACCAGTCACCACCTGCTACGGTATCATGGAAATGTTTGTCATAGCTATCTTCTGATTTAATAACAGCCGCAGCACCACCTTCTGCTGCCACAGTATGGCTACGCATAGGGTAAACTTTTGAAATTAATGCAATTTTAAGGTTAGGGTTTGCTTCAGCAGCAGCGATTGCAGCACGCAAGCCACCACCGCCAGCACCAACAATTGCAATATCGACATTAACGGTTTGCACGATATTCCTCCACGCAAAATGTGAGTAAAAGTAATGATTTTAAATACAAAAAGTAAGAATCGTTAAAATATCTATTTTTGATTAGTGTCATTTTGCCACCTTTTTGATAACAAATTAATTACTTTTTTCTAAATCGCCAGAAAAAGGTTTCATTTCGTGATCTAACTCAAAAAAGCGATACAGGATAATAACTTACTTAAATAGTATGGTATTTCGTTGTTCTATTTGGCATAGAAAAAGTGCGGTTATTTCATATAAAATCCATTGAGAGTTAACCTAATAATCGCTAGAATGCCCACAATTTTACATAAAGCAGGTTGATATGATTTTACAACAACAATGGCAGCCCAGTGCGCCAATGAAAAATATTCTTGCTCGCGCCAAAATGCTGGCAGAACTTCGCAGCTTTTTCACTGATCGTGGCTTATTGGAAGTTGAAACCCCTATTTTGAGCGAGTTTGCGGTTACTGACGTGCATTTGAGTGTGTTTGAAAGCCGCTATGATGCGCCGTTTGCTGATGGTGATAAACCCCTTTATCTTGCCACCAGCCCTGAATATCATATGAAACGCTTACTTGCCGCAGGCAGTGGACCGATTTTTCAAATCAGCAAAGTGTTCCGTAACGAAGAAAATGGTGCACACCATAATCCAGAATTTACCATGTTAGAGTGGTATCGACCGCACTTTGATATGTTTCGGCTTATCAATGAAGTGGACGATTTACTGCAACAAATTTTAGATTGTAAACCAGCAGAAAGTTTTAGCTATCAATTTATTTTCCAAGAATGTGTGGGACTTGATCCGCTTTCGGCAGAGAAGCAGCAGCTCGTGAAAAAAGCGCAAGAGCAAGGGTTGATGGACGCAGAGAATCAAACACGTGATGGGTTATTGCAGTTTTTATTTACCGCACTTGTTGAGCCAAAAATTGGGCAAGAATGCCCAGCGGTGGTGTACCATTTCCCGACTACGCAGGCAGCACTTGCACAAATTAGTTCTGAAGATCATCGTGTAGCGGAGCGTTTTGAGTTTTATTTCAAAGGGCTTGAACTTGCAAATGGCTTTAATGAACTCACCGATGCGCAAGAGCAAATTCAGCGTTTTGAGCGAGATAACAAACAACGTAGCGCACTTGGCTTACCTGAACGTGCGATTGATCAACGCTTTATCTCAGCGTTGCGTCATGGAATGCCACAGTGTTCGGGCGTCGCACTGGGGGTTGATCGCCTGTTGATGATCGCACTGGGTGAAAAAGAGATTCGCAATGTGCTGACGTTTAATATTGAGAACGCATAATTGGAGTTGCTATGTCTGAATTAATGATTGCCGCCATTTTAGGCATTGTGGAAGGATTAACCGAGTTTTTGCCCGTTTCATCGACAGGGCATATGATTATCGCAGGCTATTTTCTAAACTTTACAGGCGAAAAAGCAGCGACGTTTGAAGTTATTATTCAACTTGGCTCGATTTTGGCGGTGGTGGTGGTATTTTGGCGGAAAATGTTTGGCTTAATTGGCATTCATTTTGGCAAGCCGCCTGCACCAAATCATTCGCAATTAAGCCTATTACACATCATTTTAGGGATGATTCCAGCTGTTGTGTTGGGGCTGGCGTTTCATCACACGATTAAATCGTGGTTTACGATACAAAACGTGATTTTTTCGCTGATTGCGGGGGGGATTTTGCTCATCATTGCGGAGAAAATGCGTCCGCAAGTACGAGCACATACAGTGGATCAAATCTCCTACAAACAAGCCTTTGCCATTGGTTTATTTCAATGCTTAGCACTTTCACCCGGTTTTTCTCGCTCAGGTGCGACGATTTCAGGCGGTTTATTAATGGGCGTTGGACGACAAGCCGCAGCGGAATATTCATTTATTCTTGCAGTGCCAATGATGATGGGCGCAACGGTGTTAGATTTATACAAAAGTCTAAACTTTCTCACCAGTGCAGATATTCCAATGTTTGTTGTGGGCTTTGTTGTTGCGTTTGTTGTTGCCATGTTGGCGATCAAAGTCTTTTTAAATCTGATTACGCACATTACTTTTATCCCGTTTGCGATTTACCGTTTTATCGTTGCCATTGCATTGTATTTTGTGTTCATCCACTAAATCATTGGCAAAAATAAAAGTGCGGTCAGAC
>NZ_JABMIJ010000027.1 GCF_014885015.1 Spirabiliibacterium falconis
CGCATTATAGTACGCTACTCGCATTTCGCAAGCCTTTTTTTTACAAAAATAATTAAGTGCGCTTTTTATCAACAACTTGGTGTAAAAACATGCACGCCATGGTTAATTACAACGCATTTGGGCGTAGTTTTCTTGAGACGCTATGGTACCTCGCCAGCAACGATAAGCCACCCGATAGTCTTGTGCCACCCAGCCTTGATGATTTTCTAGCGTAATTTGTCGCCATATTCCCCGCACACTATCATCCATTTCGCCATCCGTGATAATGTTGAGCATGATAAATGTAGGTGCTTCTCCTCCACCTTTGATCACATTGATCATGTAACGCTGCGCCTCAATATATTGTGGCTGAAAATAGCGCGTGAGGCTGTCAAGTACCGTTTCAACGGTTGCACTATTCGATAAGCGTGGCAATTGTGCTGTGTCTTGCACATCCCACGATGTTGGCGGTGCCGTTACCCACGGCACGACATTACCTTTAACCGATGTAATTATTGAGAAGAGACTTGCCACAGTAAAAATCATCATTCGGTATGTTTTTTTCATCATTTTCCTCACTCTTTGAACCGCACTTTGACTTCGTCGCATGCCGTACAATCATAACTAAACATCGCTTTTTTCATGGCATCAAGAAACAACTCACCCCGCGCATCAACGCCACGTTGATAAACAACACTACACGATGAGATGTCCTCAATATTGTTACGATTAAACGACCAATCATCTAGGCTTTTCACTAAAATGCCCAGATCGTCCGCACATTTGTGCCACATCTTTTCAAACGTATTGCGTGGCTGTTTGAATCGCTCCCAATCAGGATGCACGCTAAAGCCACGCATTTCAGAGTTGAAAAAACGATCGAGCATGACGATGGGCACACCCGCCCAGCGAACATCACTGCCTTTGGGAAACTTAATGTAATCAATGCGTTTTTCTGCCATTGGTTTTGATAGTACTTTCGGGGAGCTGAGTTCTTGATCATAATAAATCACACTACCAATCGGTAGCGAAATACCTTTCACGGTCATCGGTGCATTCGTGGTGTAGCTGGGATTATACGTTGGTTTTTGACATCCATTAGGGTTATAACAAATACTACTGACACACGAATAGAGCAACATCGCCATACTTGCGACAATAAGTGTGATAAAGCCAAATTGCCATAACCACGTCTTGTTTTTTTGCATATTGCCTCCTTGTGCTGACCGCACTTTTATCAAAGTGAGAGGTGGCGCAGCTGCGTAAAGCCCATTTGCGCTAAGCACGCCCGCAGTGGCTGCTCGTCGCCAAGCGGTTGAGTATAATATACACAATTTTCTCCAACAAGATAAGGCTTTTGATCTTTGAGGAGATATTGCACTCGTGCGGCGATAGCTTTACCTGAATCGATGAAATGCTTAACCTGGGGCAAGGCTTGCGCCAATTCGTGTTTGAGAAAAGGAAAGTGAGTACAGCCCAAAATCACCGTGTCTAAGTGCGGTTTATCCGCCCACGCACTGACCGCACTTTGCACTTGTGCCGGCTGGATAGGTTTGCCGTGCAATTTATCTTCTGCCAATTGTACCAGCTCGGTTGTGCCAAGGCGTAGCACCTCGCAGTCAAGCGCGAATTGGTCAATTAAGTGCTGCGTGTATGGGCGTGTTACCGTGCCTTTGGTGGCAAGCAATCCAATCGTTTTGGTTTGTGAAACTTTTGCAGCAGGCTTGATGGCAGGTACAGTGCCAACAATGCTGACATCTGGAAACGCTTGACGCAATGCGGGTAAGACCACCGTGCTGGCTGTGTTGCACGCAATGACAATGAGCGAGATAGTATAGTCTTGCATCATCCGCTGACAAATCGCTAAAGTGCGGTCAATAATCGCTTGCTCTGGCTTTTCAGAATAGGGGAAAAAGGCGTTGTCGCTGCAATAGAGATAATGCCAATCGGGTAAGAGGGCGTTGATTTCGCGATAAATCGTAAAACCACCCACACCAGAGTCAAACACAAGAATACTATTCGGTTTCGTCATGGGTTAAAATTAAATTCAGGCAAAAAAAGCTCGCTGACCAGCAAAGGCTGTTCGCCAAGATGAAAGCAAGAACGGCGAGCATACATGTGCGCTATTCTACTCCATTGCAGTGCGCCGCGCACGCCATTATGCTGAAATAAAAATTCACCCAGTGGAGTGGTATCTAATGTCAATAATTGTGGAAAAGCGTATGACGTGCTAGCAGGAATGACGGTGCGGGCAAAAACCCAAGGCATACCGTCGCCTAGCAAGGTGACTTCACGCACCCAATATCGTTCACATCGTGGCAAAAGTGCGGTTTCATGCAAAAAAAGGTCTGTCAGCCAGCCTTCATTTTCAACAGTAACCTGAAACTGACCGCACTTTTGTTTTAACATCGCCGTAAGGGATGTGCTAGAACATAGCCAATGCCGCACCGCTGGCGGTATGGCATTTACTGTGCCGACGTTATCCTGCCACTGTGCGTGTGCAAAAACATTAGACATTGCCATATATCGTTTTATCATCTAACCAACGCTGAATAAGCGGCTGTGCCAAGTGCGGATACTGTGCCATCAGGGATTTTGCATTGTGTTGCACGAGTGGAATCAGCCTGCGATCACGCATAAGATCGGCAATTTTAAATTCTGCCACCCCCGTCTGTTTTGTGCCCAGCACTTCACCAGGACCACGGATTTGCAAATCTTTTTCAGCGATGACAAAGCCGTCTTGTGTTTCACGCATGACTTGCAAACGCTGTTTGGATACCTTGCCCAGCGGGGTTTTATATAACAGCACGCAGTATGAGTCCACACTGCCACGACCGACTCGACCACGTAGTTGATGCAGCTGTGAAAGCCCTAACCGCTCGGCATTTTCGATGATCATCAAACTGGCATTTGGCACATCCACCCCCACTTCAATGACTGTGGTTGCAACTAATAAATCCAGCTCACCTTGTTTAAATTGCTGCATAATGGTTTGTTTTTCTTGCGGTTTCATCCGCCCATGCACCAAGCCTATGCGTAAATTCGGTAAAGCGCGTTGTAAATCTTCCGCGGTGGCTTGAGCAGCTTGTGCTTCCAGCACCTCGCTTTCGTCAATCAAAGTACACACCCAGTAGGCTTGGCGTTTATTCTGCTCACACGCTTGCTGCACACGGGCAACTATTTCATCACGCCGCTGTTCACTGACCACAATGGTTTGAATCGGCGTACGCCCTGGTGGAAGCTCGTCAATAATGGACGTATCAAGATCGGCATAGACCGTCATTGCAAGCGTGCGAGGGATAGGCGTTGCCGTCATAATTAATTGATGCGGATAAAGATGATCTTTAAGCCCTTTTTCACGCAACATCAAGCGTTGATGCACGCCAAAACGGTGTTGTTCGTCAATAATAACGAGCACCAGATCAGCAAACTCCACATCATCTTGAAACAAGGCGTGTGTACCGATCACCATTTGCGCCTGACCGCACTTTATCTTTGCAAGCGCCTCACTGCGCGCTTTACCTTTAACTTTGCCCGCCAGCCAGCCGATCTCAATCCCTAATGGTTCAAACCAACGCCGAAAATTTTGTGCATGTTGCTCTGCGAGGATTTCTGTGGGTGCCATCAACGCCACCTGCTTGCCATTTTCAATCGCAACCAAGGCGGCAAGGGCTGCGACTAACGTTTTACCTGAGCCCACATCGCCTTGAACTAATCGCATCATAGGTTCAGTTTTCGCCAGATCGTTGAGAATATCTTGGCTTACTCGCCACTGTGCACGCGTAGGTTGAAACGGCAACTGCGCAAGAAAGGGTTGATACAATTTATCCGTGGTATAAAGTGCGGCGGTATTTAGACGACGCATACGTGCACGACTTTGGAGCATCGCCACATTGTGTGCTAGCAATTCTTCATAAATCAGGCGTTGCTGAGCGGGCAGCTGCCCTTCTTCAAGTTGACTCAACATAACACTTGGTGGCGGACGATGAAGAAATAAGAGCGCATCTTTCAAGCTGATATTATGTGGGTTAAGGTCTGCTGGCAGTAGCTCATTAACAGGTGTACTGGCTAGCAGGGCTAGGGCTTGATCTGTTAATTTGCGCAAAGTGGCTTGACGAAGGCCATCTGTGCTTGGGTAGATAGGAGTAAGCGTTTCTTCTAATGCAAGGGGCTTATCATTATGAATAATTTGATAATGTGGATGGTGCATTTCTGCCATAAAGCGTCCACGTTTGATTTCTCCAAACGCCTTAACTCGTACCCCTGCTTGCAGGCTGTTTTTCATGCCCGCGTTGAAATTAAAAAAGCGCAACATGAGCTTGCTTGAGCCATCAGAAATCACGCAGTGTAGCATCGCACGTCGCCCAAATGCGACATCGGAGCTTTGCACAATCCCTTCTACGGTTGCATATTGCTCTGGGAGAATATCACAAAGTGCGGTCACGCGAGTGCGGTCTTCATAACGCATTGGCAGGTGAAATAGCAGGTCTTGTACGTTGTGAATACGCAAACGAGCCAGTTTGTTTACCATTGCCGCGCCGACACCCGAAAGTGCGGTCAGCGGTATAGCATCTAGCAATTGACCTGCCATAGGTTACTCATTGATATTACGTGCAATCTCTATTACCCCTGTAACGTTTAAGAGTTTCTTAATCACCTGATTGAGCTTATCCACATTTTGTACTGCAATCAGCAAGGTAATAAAATATACACGCCCTTCTTTTTCTTCGGTGGCAATACTTTTGATGTTACAACCTGTGCTCGCTATTTCATTGGTTAAACGAGCTAAAATGCCTTGCTGGTTGACCGCTTCAATCCGCAATTCTGCATCAAATTCAACGGTATTTTCGCTCTTTTCCCATTCAACTGGCGTAAAATGTTGCGGTTCATTTTGCTTTTCATGCACAATATTTGAGCAATATTCGTGATGCACGACTAACCCTTTACCCGGGCTAACAAATGCCACGATAGGATCACCTGGGATAGGATGACAACACTTCGCACAGCTAATTAACAAGCCTTCCGCACCTTTGATAACAAGGCTTTCATCTTTGCTGTTATTTGGAATGCCGTCGGTGTCAATTTCTATTTTTTCGCCCAGCAGACGATGGGCAATGACTGCACTCATGCGATTACCCAGCCCAATTTCCGCCAATAAATCATCGACACTGGCAAGGTGCAGCTCCTCTAATAACGCCTGCACGCGAGATGGCTCAATATCTGCCAGTTTATACGGTGAAAGGGAGTGCATTAATTGGCGTTTGCCTAATGTAATGGATTCATCTCGACGCAAATTTTTCAACGTTTGACGAATTTTAGAACGGGCTTTCGCTGTAACCACAAAATTCAACCAACCCGCACTTGGGCGAGCTTGTGGCGAGGTTAAAATTTCAACTGTTTGCCCACTTTCCAGTGGTTGTGAAAGGGGGTAAGGAACACGATCAACTCGAGCACCAATGCACATTTGTCCAATATCAGAATGCACCGCAAACGCAAGATCAACTGCCGTTGCGCCAGTTGGTAATTCAACAATACGCCCTTTTGGTGTGAAAACATAAATTTCATCAGGGAACATATCTGATTTCACACTATCAATAAATTCTTGCGAATTACCCGCACTTTGCTGTAATTCAATCAAACTTTGTAGCCACCGTTGCGCCCGAATTTGCACCGTAGTGCCTTTGCTTTCAGTTCCTTCTTTATACATCCAATGGGCGGCAACGCCCATTTCGGCCATTTGATCCATATCTTCTGTGCGAATTTGTACTTCAACTGGCACACCATGTGGCCCGATCATTGAGGTATGGAGAGATTGATAGCCATTGGCTTTGGGTACCGCAATATAATCTTTCACACGGCCTGGGCGTGGTTTATATAGTCCGTGCATTTGCCCCAAAACACGATAACACGTATCCACACTATCCACGATGGTACGAAAAGCGTAAATATCCATAATGGAATGAAAACGCTGCTCTTTTAAACGCATTTTCTGATAAATGGAATAAAGGTGTTTCTCTCGTCCAAACACGCGTGCAGGAATGCCCGCCTCTGTAAGCCTGCCACGAATTTCATCGGCAATGCTTAAAATCATTTCTTTACGATTGCCGCGTGCAGCTTGGATCACTTTTTGCAAGACATGATAGCGATTAGGATAAAGAGCCTCAAAGCCAAGATCTTCTAGCTCATTTTTGATATGTTCAATCCCTAAGCGATGGGCTAATGGGGCATAAATTTCTAGTGTTTCACGGGCAATACGGCGACGTTTATCAGGGCGGAGTGCACCAAGTGTTCGCATATTATGCGTGCGGTCAGCCAGTTTAATTAACACCACACGAATATCTTTGGTCATCGCCAAAATCATTTTGCGGAAATTTTCTGTCTCCGCTTCTTTACGGGTGCGAAATTTTAATTTATCAAGCTTCGACACCCCTTCTACAATTTCAGCGACACTTTCACCAAAAAGTGCGGTCAATTGGGCTTGCGTGATAGGTGTATCTTCAATCACATCATGCAGTAATGCCGCCATCACCGCTTCGTGATCCAGTTTCATCTCAGCGATGATAGACGCCACCGCCACTGGATGGGTAATATAAGGCTCACCACTAGAACGTGTAACCCCTTCATGGGCATCACGTGCAACAATATAGGCTTGACGCACCAGTTCAATTTGATCTGGTGGCAAATAGCCTTGAATAATGCGATTTAAACTTTCAAAAAGATACAATCAACACCTACTTGCAACTCAATGATTATGCGTCTTCGTTATTCGCCGACAATAATGATACAGCTTGCAGCTCAACCGCTTCTTGTTCTAATTGCTCAAAGCGTTCTTGCTTATTCATAATATCATTATTGATTAAACCCTCTTCGATTTCGCGCAACGCAATGACGGTTGGCTTATCATTTTCAGGTTCAACAAGCGGTTCTTTCGCACTGGTTTGCAACTGGCGCGCACGACGAGCTGCGGTTAAAATTAAGTCAAAGCGATTACCAATTTTTTCTACTGCATCTTGCACTGTAACACGTGCCATACTGTTCTCCGTTGAGATAATAATTTTTAGGATCTTATATCATACTAAAGCTATTATGATTTCGCTAGTAATTGTGCAATTAAAGCGGCATGATTTTTTTGTTGTGCAGACAGCGTTAATTTTTCTGCTTGCAAAATCGCCTTCAATTGCGCTAATGCGTGATCAAATTGATCATTTATAATCACATAATCATATTCTGCATAATGCGTCATTTCCGAGATAGCTTTTTGCATTCGTTTCGCGATCACGTCATCGCTATCTTGTCCACGTTTTTTTAACCGTTGCTCAAGCTCAACCAGAGAAGGCGGCAAAATAAAAATGCTTTTACAATTTGGCATTTTTTGACGCACTTGCTGTGCGCCTTGCCAGTCAATATCCAAAAATACATCAATCCCTTGTGCCAGATTCTCTTCAATCATCGGAAGAGAGGTGCCATAGTAATGTTCAAATACGTTGGCATATTCCAAAAAAAGTCCCTGAGCAATGCGTTGTTCAAAACTAGCTACATCACAAAAATAGTAATGCACGCCATCAATTTCACCTGGGCGTGGTGCTCGTGTAGTGTGAGAAATAGAAACCTTCGCTTTCCCTGCAGGTAACGTGTCAAGTAGGGCTGCGATAAGTGAAGATTTACCCGCCCCGCTCGGTGCGGAAATAATATATAACTGACCGTATTGCATAACTTTCCTTGAATGGCATTCAATTTTTCTTATTATGCCGTTAATAACAGAAAAAATCAGTTAAAAAATCCATTTCTGACCGCACTTTTCATTGTTCAGCCTGACGTTGGCACAATAAATTTTCAAAAATGTGATCTTTATCTTTAACATTTTATTAACAATACTTGCAGAGTGTGTATCGTTACTATACTGTAAATGTGTAAAAACTAATCAAACCGCACTTTTAGAAAGGAGATTACGATGCAACATTTAGATGCTATGCTGAAAGAAAATCGAATCTTTAAACCCAGTGATGCCTTTAGTCAACAAGCGAATATCGGCAATTTACGCGATTATCAAACTCTCTGGGAATTTGCTGACAAAGACTATTTACAATATTGGGCTGATTTAGCGCGGGATTTGATTACGTGTGTCAATGATCTTCAAAAA
>NZ_JABMIJ010000028.1 GCF_014885015.1 Spirabiliibacterium falconis
GATATATTGTTAAAGAACAACTTTTCCAAAAAAGGAAATGGTCGGCGAGATAGGATTTGAACCTACGACCCACTGGTCCCAAACCAGTTGCGCTACCAAGCTGCGCTACTCGCCGAATGGGGTGGCTAATGGGACTTGAACCCACGACAACTGGAATCACAATCCAGGGCTCTACCAACTGAGCTATAGCCACCATTGTGTTTTGATAAAGCATTAGCTAAATCGTGCGAACGCTGGCGCGCTCGACAGGATTCGAACCTGAGACCTTTGGCTCCGGAGGCCAACGCTCTATCCAACTGAGCTACGAGCGCACTATTGCGTCGTTGCGGAGCGCATATTACGGCTTTCTTGCTCGCTTGTCTAGTGCTTTTTTCTATTTTTTTTTCACTTGCTGATAAATTATGCAAAAAAAGGCTTTTATCGCTACTTTTGTGTGTTTATAATACAAAATTCGATTACAACTTATTCGCAAAGTAATAATACGCGTATTTCAGTAAATTGACTTGTCGACGCCAACGTGTTGGCTGGCTAAGTAGGCGGTATAACCATTCTAGATTTGCTTTTTGCCATAATAATGGGGCGCGTTTCACTTTTCCTGTAAAGACGTCATAAGTTCCTCCAACACCCATGTAGAGTGCGTTCGGATACGCTGCTTGACATGCTGCCATAAAACGTTCTTGCTTTGGTGAGCCCATCGCGACCGTAATAAATTTCGCACCGCTGGCTTTGATTCGTTCAATAACCGCACTTTGTGCTTGATCGGTAAAATAACCATCTTGGCTCCCAACAATATTCACCTGCCAAAGTGCGGTTAATTTTTGTTGAGTTTCGGCTAAGACATCTGGCTTTCCGCCTACTAAAAACACAGGAACGTGAAGTTGCCCTGCACGTTGCATTAATGCTTGCCACAAATCGCAGCCCGCCACACGCTCTAATGTACGGTATTGAGGGTACTTTTTATGAATGGATTTGACAATGCTCACACCATCTGCGTACTTAAATTCAGCCTGTTGTAGTAATTGCATCACATCAGGATCTCGTTCAGCGGTAATGACTTTTTCGGCATTAATTGCTATCAACTTGCCTTGCTGGATTTGCTGCTCATTGATGAGAAAATCAACAAAATCCTGCTGATTATTCACTGCCATTAAGTCAATCTGCCGGATTGTAACTTTATCCATAATTATCCTCTTACTAACATTAATTTATTGCGTGTGCAGCGCAATTTACGCAAAAGTGCGGTTATCAAAGATGCGATAACAACCGCAATAAAAAACACCAGCGTATAAAATAGAAAACGCGATACAAAGGCATCAAGCCCTTCACGCACCAACACAATAAGATTAAAACAATTACCAAAACAGTAGGCCTGTAAAATCGCACGGCGGCTACGATTAACGCTATTTTTGCCGAGTTGATAAAGCGCATCAATTCCCTTGATTAACCAACCACAAACGATCGCCCCAATACATAAAAATGGCACGCCCCCCATAATATAAAGCGAGCCGAGCAAGGTTGGAGAAATCGCCAGCCCTGCATGATAATTGAGAATTTCCCACGTAAAATAATTAGCACTATTAACGATTAAATCTGGACGTGACTCCCACCACGTTTTCGGGATAAACACATAAAAATCCCGTGCAATCGGGGCAAGCCCTTGCCACTCAATCTGCTGATGATGAGAAAAAATCATCGCTAAATTTTCCCATGGAGAGAATGTATCTCGTGTAAGATACAAAAAGGTGTAAATCGCTTCGCTACCACGCACATTCAAGCCATAACGTGCCAATGCCAACGCAAACATGGCACCAATGGCGATTACACCAGCGAGAAATAAACTACGGATGGAAAGGTAGCGTTGACTAATGCCAATAAAGAAAAATAATGCCACTGCCAATGCCATATTTGCACGAGTGCCGCCGACTAAGATGTAAGTTAATATCCCAAAACTGACACCAAATACTAAAAAGAGAACCCAGTGCTTTTTATTGGGCATTAAAAAATAGAACACCAATAATGCTGGTAGACAAAAATAGAAAAATCGTTTAAGTGCGACACCACTAACTTGTTGCGAAAATATTTGACTATATTTGCTCAATTTAAAGAGCAAAAAACCATTTTGGGCAAAGAAGAGGGCCGCTGTACCTAGCCCAATAAGTAACAAGATAATGCCCGTTATGCGCGCAATGCTAGCACTGTTATCACGCACACAAGGAGATTTGGCTATCCAAAGTGCGGTTTGGGTTTTATTCGGCTTCAAACGTACACTGTATGCAACATAAAATAAGAGATAAAATGCCAATGCAGCAAATTGAGTTGCAAATAACATATCAAAATCAAGCAGTTTAAAATCAAAATGATATGCCAATGCGAGTGTAAATGGCAGCCCGAAATAAAATGTGATCAAATAAATTACACTAAATAACAAATAAAAATTGAACCGCACTTTACAATAATGACGGAATGTCAAAAAGCCAATGAGACCGATACTGAGGCAATATACCGCCAACAATGCCAAAAGTTGAAATGGTGATAGCATAACTACACGCTCTCCTTTGTGGCGATGCCATTTAATAGCATCTGCCAGCCTCGCATATAATTCGGTGGAAAAAAGGCAATATTGCGTTTATCTAGCTGTTGCAACCGCACTTTTGCCTGTTCAATTTCTTGATGACCAAGTTGTTCGGGCATTAAAAAAGGAACGTTTTGGGCTTGCATATCCTGACAAAATGGATTGTGTGGATGTAACACCAGAGGAATATTCATGTCAATGAGCAAGCAAATTGTCCCTATCCCTTGCTGACGCTCGAAATTAAAATAGCCCAGCTCACAGCGTTGCAACAATGATAAATAGGCTGAAAATGCTAATTTTTCCGTTAAAATATGTACCCTATTTTCATCAAAAAGTGAGTGCGCATGTTGGCGGACTTGCTCAATATAGGCTTGATTATGTTCAGGATAGCCCATCGGAATGAAAATATTTACCTCGCCGCCAACCGCACTTTTGATTTTATCTAACGCCTCGCAATGGCGATTGGTCGGATCGCCTGAATTACCAAGCAGAATGGTCAATGTGCCATCATTCGTCGAATGCGTATTTCTCGGCAGTTCGCAGCTCATTTTGGTTGGAAAATAGAGCACTTGACAATGTGCATGCGTATTCTGGCGTCGAAATACCGCTAAATCCCCCACTGTCCCATAAACATGACACAGTTTACGCTGAGCAATACGACGCAATGGATAAAAAAGACGAAATTGTAGCGCATTAGAGGCTTCATAAAGATCGCCCCCCCAAATATGCCATCCCAATCGTTCAACTGGCAAACGGTTTAGTACAATATCAAGCCAAATATACGGATTAAACTGCCCATGCAACAGAAAAAATGCGCCCTGTTCCTGTTTGGCTCGCCGACGCAAATCGCACGCAATCGCTTTTTTATTGGCAAAATGCGTAATATCAAGGTTTGGATAGTCGCCCACATTTCCCACTATTAAAACAGCATGGCATAAGTGCGGTGCAACTTTACGGCTCAATTCACCGCTGAGAAAATCCAACACTGTTTTGTTATGGTGGTCAATCTGAGAGCCAAGAATATGGTAAATTTTCATTACGCTTGCTCCTTGCGTTGATAAAGCCCAAACCCTATGACACATAATATGAAATAAACGACATACGTCAGCATATATGATTGCGTTGCCCCCTGAGCACCATTTAGTGGAATTAATACAAACGCACTGCCCAGTAACAATGCAAATTGCGTTATTTCTGCCAAGATATAGAGTTTCAATGCAGCTTTTGCCACAATTAAATAGCCAAAAATATAACTTGATACTTTAAAAATATCGCCACAAAGCTGCCATAAAAAAAGCTCATTCATAGCAGAAAATTGTTGAGAAAACAAAATACGAATGATGACATCACGCAAAAAATAGATTGCTAGACTGATCGCCAGTGTCACAGGAAAAACAAATTTTAAAGCTCTGCCAACTTCTTGCTTTATCTGCCCACGTTCATGCAATTTCGCAAATGTTGGCAGCAAATAGACTGAAAATGCCGCCGTTACAAATTGTAAATAGGCATCAGAAATTTTACTCACGCCCTGCCATAACCCAACGGCCTCTAAGCCATAACCTTCATTTAGCCAATTACGCATTAAAATATACGCCACAGGAATGGTAACAGCAGTGACAAATACCATAAAGGAAAACGTCAGCAATTTTTTACTTTGTGCACCATTAAAGTGCGGTTTGAGAAAAGCGAGATTAAAGTGCGGTTCGTGTTGGGCATGATAACGTTTGAGTGCAAAAAATGCGGGAATAAATGCCAGCCCTGGCACCAGTGCTAAGCCAACTAGCGCACCTTGGTAGTCGAACAAATAAAGCCCTACTGAAAACGCCACCATGCCAAGCACTGCGCCAATAATCGTACTAATCGCGTTGTATTTTGCGTCACGATAGCCACGTAAAATCGCTAAAAAATAGTTACTTAACGCAATGCCAAGCTGACAAAATGCCACCATCTGGATAATGTGATGATAGCCTGGTTTCGTAAATAAAAAGAGTGCTATCGGTTTGGCAAAAAGAAGCATCGCCGCACCTAAGCAACCTGAAAACAGCAAAATAATAAATGATGCGCTCCCTAGAATAGATTGGCTCGTCTCGGCATCATGCTCAAATTGCGAAACATATTTGGTAACGCCATTGAATATGCCCGCCCCCGCAAATACGCCAAGCACCGTTAATAGCGTCATATAGTTCGCTGCTAGCCCTACACCTTTTGGACCATAGTAAATTGCGAGGAGTTTCACCACGAGCAACCCCACACCGATTTTGATCAGCGTGGAAGCCCCCGTCCAAATCGTTGCGCCGCCAAGGGATTTCATCATTTAAGGATTATCATGTAAAAAATGGGTCACAGCCGTAATCACCTTATCCACCTCTGCATCCGTCATATTGTAGAAAAGTGGCAAGCGGACCAATCGCTCACTGTCGTTTGTCGTTACCTCATCACGACCTGAGAAAATGCCAAATGCGTTGCCCGCGGGGCTCGAATGCAATGGTACATAATGGAATACCGCCATAATATCATTGCTTTTAAGCTGCTCAATAAGCAAAGTGCGGTCATCAAGATCACGCATTTTGAGGTAAAACATATGCGCATTATGGGTGCAATCTGATGGAATATACGGCAGTTCGATACGCCCTTGAAAACGGCTAAACGCATCATAATAACGTGTCCAAATCGCTAAACGACGCTGATTAATCCCTTGTGCTGCCTCAAGTTGAGCATAAAGATAAGCTGCTTGTAAATCAGACAGTAAGTAACTTGAGCCCATATCACGCCACGTATATTTATCCACCTGCCCACGAAAAAATTGGCTACGATTTGTGCCTTTTTCACGGATAATCTCTGCACGCTCAATCAATTTTTTATCATTAATTAACGTTGCACCACCTTCCCCGCCAGCCGTGTAGTTTTTGGTTTCATGGAAACTATAACAACCGATGTGTCCGATTGTGCCAAGTGCTTTACCTTGATAAGTTGACATCACACCTTGTGCGGCATCTTCAATTACCCACAGATTATATTTTGCCGCTAATGCCATAATGGCTGCCATATCACAGCCAACGCCCGCATAATGTACAGGCACGATCGCTTTTGTTTTATCCGTAATCGCGGCTTCAATTTTGCGTTCATCAATATTCATGGTATCACTACGCACATCAACAAAAACAATTCTCGCACCACGCAACACAAAGGCATTAGCCGTGGAGACAAAAGTATAGCTTGGCATAATGATCTCATCACCCGGTTGTGTGTCGATCAATAATGCAGCCATTTCTAATGATGCTGTACACGAGGGTGTCAATAGTGCTTTTGGCGTATTAAAATGCCGCTCAAGCCATGCTTCACATTTTTTCGTAAATGGTCCATCGCCACTGAGTTTTCCCGTGATTAATGCGTCATTTAAACACCCTATTTCAGTGCCAACCACAGGTGGTTTATTAAATACGATCATTATTCTTATCCTTAGTAATCTGTTTATAAAACCATGCTGCTTCCCCAGCAATAACCGCACCAATTTTTTGATATAAACGATTCGCTGCACCATTGCTTTGCTGCGTGGCAATCCATAATGTTCTGATATGCTTAGCCGCACACCAACTACTCGCCTGTGCTAATAACGCCTGTGCCACGCCTTGCCCACGATAGTTAGGATTGACTGCCAATAGCCCAACTCGCGCCTGTTGTGCATCAATTTGCCGAACACTAATTGCGCCCTTAATCGTATTTTGATCTTTTTCCACCAGGCATACATCATCAAATGCGCCACGCACCGCTTTCTCAATCCAGCATTGATAAAACTGTGCATTTTGTAGGGCGGTAAACCACGGCTGACGAAAACGGCTATCGGCAAACGCATGGCTCACCAACTGTTGCAATACGGCAATATCGTGAGCTGTTGCAAAGCAAAGTGCGGTTGGTTGAATACGCTCAAGTTGCCAACAATAATCCACTTCGCCTTCCACTTGCTCAAATCCAAGATCCATTAAACAGGTTATTTTTTCTTGTTCACTCAAAGCCAGTTTGCATTGAATTAAATCAAAATCATCAAAGTGCGGTTGGCTAACCGCACTTTGCGTAAATTCAAGGCGTGCAATTTCTCTTTGGAAAAAATCGCTTTCCCAATCATGGCGTATAAGTTGGTAACACAATGCCATTATTCGCGCCAAATGCCTCGCGTGTCAATGACCCACTGCTGTGTAATATCGCAACCTTGAACGGCTTTGAATTGACTGTGGTCAACCAATAACACTAAAATATCTGCATCACGTCGGGCATCATCAAGGCTAACAAGTTCGATATTTTGTTGCTGTAATATCTTTGGTAACTGCTCAATATTTGGCTCCACAGCGACCACTTGCCCTTTATGCCAATTAGCCAGATCGTGCGTGATTTCAACTGCTGGACTTTCACGCAAATCATCAATATCAGGTTTGAATGCTAAACCTAAGCAAGCAATACGAACATCAGATGCTTTACAATCACGCTGGCTTACTACGTCTGCTAACGCTTTTTTCACCTGTTCAATCACCCAATGTGGCTTATAATCATTCACTTCACGCGCGGTACGAATTAAGCGGGCCTGCTCTGGTGCTTGAGCAACAATAAACCAAGGATCAACAGCAATACAATGCCCGCCCACACCAGCACCAGGCTGTAAAATATTGACGCGTGGATGGCGGTTAGCCAAACGAATTAACTCCCACACACTAATACCTAAATGATCGCACACCAATGATAATTCATTGGCAAAAGCGATATTGACATCGCGGAAACTGTTCTCCGTTAATTTACACATCTCCGCCGTCCGTGCGTTGGTTTCGATGCAGTCTCCCTTTACGAACAAACGATAAAGCTCTGCTGCGGCTTTTGCACAGGCAGACGAAAGCCCTCCGATGACGCGGTCGTTCGAAAACAACTCTTGCATAATTTTGCCTGGTAACACGCGTTCAGGACAGTAGGCAAGCTTAATATCTGCCTTCTCACCCGCCTGTGATGGGAACGTTAAATCTGGGCGTTCTTGACGCAACCACTGCTCTACGGCCTCTGTTGCGCCCACCGGTGAGGTGGATTCAAGCACCACCAAATTACCTTTTTGTAATACAGGCGCAATCGCTTTAGCGGCAGCCTCCACATAACTTAAATCAGGCTCATGTTCTGCTTTAAAAGGCGTAGGCACTGCAATAAGAAAGGCGTCCGCCGCGTGTGGCACTAAGCTGGCTGTCAATAACCCTTGTTCAACCGCACTTTTCACGGCTACATCTAAATCAGGCTCAACAATGTGAATTTTGCCTTGATTGATCGTGTCAACTGCATGTTGATTCACATCAACCCCTAATACTTTTTTTCCACAAGATGCAAACGCTGTTGCAGTTGGCAAGCCAATATAGCCTAACCCAATTACTGAAATTGTATTAAATGTCGTCATAATCTAATCTTCGTTTAACCATTGTTTAATTGCGCTGACAATGCGTTCACACGCTTTGCCATCACCATATGGATTATTTGCGCGCGCCATTGATTGGTAATACGCCTTATCCGTTAATAATTTTTCCACTTCACCTACAATACGCACCTCATCAGTGCCAACCAATTTAACCGTTCCAGCGGCTACAGCCTCAGGTCGCTCTGTCGTATCACGCATCACCAAAACAGGCTTACCCAATGATGGAGCTTCTTCTTGAATGCCACCAGAGTCCGTTAAAATGAGATACGCACGATTCATTAAATACACGAAAGGCAGATAGTCCTGTGGCTCAATCAAGTGTACATTTTCGATGCCTTTCAGCCAACGATTGACAGGCTCTCGTACATTAGGATTCAGGTGCATTGGATAGAGAATTTGTACATCATGATGCCGCTCCGCAATGGTTTTAATACTTTTGCAAATGCGCTCAAACCCCTCGCCAAAATTCTCACGGCGATGTCCTGTGATGAGAATTAATTTTTTAGCATGATCCAAAAAAGGATAGGCGTTAGCAAGTTGAGTATTAAGCTCACTCGACTGCTCTAATTTTTGTTTGACCCACAACAATGCGTCAATCACCGTATTGCCTGTCACAATCACATCGGCGACATGTTTGTTCTCAGCGAGTAAATTTTGTTGTGCTGTTTCTGTCGGCGCAAAATGAAAACGTGCAATCGCTCCTGTTATACAGCGATTCCCCTCCTCAGGCCACGGCGAGTAAATATCACTGGTGCGCAGCCCTGCTTCCACATGCCCAACAGGAATACGTTGATAATAACACGCCAGTGCGGTAGCGAATGTGGTTGTGGTGTCACCGTGTACTAACACTAAGTGCGGTTTAAACTCTTGTAACACGTCGCGTAGCGACTGCAAAATGCGTACGCTAATATCCGTCAAATCCTGCCCCGATTTCATAATATTGAGATCAAAATCAGGTTTTAATTCAAAAAGCTCTAAGACTTGATCGAGCATTTCTCGATGTTGCCCCGTTACACATACTTTGGCATTAATGTGGCTTTCTTGTGCTAATTTTTGCGCCAAAATAGCCATTTTAATTGCCTCTGGACGTGTACCGAAAACCGTTAAAACATTGTATTTTTTCATATTACGCATTCGTTTTTTGTGTTAAATCTCTTAAGGCAAGCATAATCACAATCGCACACCCTATAATCAATGCAGCAAAAGCACTTAATAACACCCAAAGTGCGGTATTGGGGGAGTGAGGGGCAAGTGGCTGCACTGGGGTTTTGAGATAATGAAATGCGCGGAATTGGTTATCCAAAGGGCTAACAGAACGCATCATTGCCAGTTTACTTTCCCACACACTCACTGGCACAATATCACCTTGTTGGGTTTGCCCCAATTTGTGTTCAGCCGCGAGCTTCACTTGCTCAAATAAATTTTTCCACTTTGCTATCAATGTCGCATATTCCTGTTGGTGCGTTCGTTCATTGACAAAATCTAGCAATGCTTGAAGCAATTCTGTAGCTTGTTTTGGATTATTCAATGTTAAATAAACCCGATCATTAAGTCCTTTTGCCGCATTACCCGCTTGATAAACGACATTAGCAATCAGCCCTTCAAGCAAGGCTTGATCGTGAGCTGCTTCACCTGTCTGTAACTGCTTGTAGTAATGGCTATTTTCCCAAAACACACGCAATATATCGTAAGATCGCAAATTTTGAAGAAAAGCCTGAAATACACGCGCATCTAAGCTGTCAACCGCACTTTGTATTTCAACGGGGTTATGCGTTGGCGTAGAATCGCGATTAGCCGTACGACTGGCAATCAGATCATACATTTCTGACAGTGCGTAATAATTCCCCAAGTCAGGCTCTCGTGGAGCTTCAATATATGCTTCAGCACGCCATTGTGGTTTCATTACGAACTGGCATAGTGCAAATGTGATGCCACTGGCAAGTAGTACAATGAGTGCTATCCACCCACTTTTTCGCCATAAAATGGCACCAAAGGCGAGTAGATCCAGTTGTTCTACACTGTATTGCTCCTGCTTTTCTGGTGCAGATAGTGCTTTTTGTGACATAGATTATCCTTTTGTAAGTTTGACACGATTTTTCGCACGCGAGGCACGTCGGCGCATACGTTTTATCAAACGTGATACACGCCAAGCACGTGTAATAGAATAGTAATAGACAAAAAAGAGAATGATAAACAGTGGAAACATTATCCACTCATCAATATAGTAAACTTCGCCTAAAATCCCGAAACCTGCAAATAATGCCGCCATAAACGTGATGACAAACAATGCTTGCCGTGAGCTTAAACCTGCACGCATCATTAAATGATGAATGTGAAGCCTGTCGGGACGAAAAGGACTTTTCCCTTGCCGCAGACGGCGTACAATCACCGCAACCATATCAATCAATGGGATGGCAATAACCCAAAGTGCGGTCACTGGGTTAATCGGATGTCCACTGCCTTGAGTGCTTAGTAATAAAATCCAAATAATCGTAAAACCAATTAAGGTACTACCTGAATCCCCCATAAAGACTTTGTTTTTTACCCCGAATACATTGAGATTAAACAGTGCATAAGGCAACATAACCATAATCAATACAATGCACCACAATGCAAGATTAATTTGATTATCGAGTAACATTAAAATGGCAATCGCTCCAAACGTCACACTAGAAAGTCCACTGAGCAACCCATCAATACCGTCAATCATATTAAACGCATTGATCACGCCCATAATAATCATGACCGTCACAACAGAAGAGAATATCCCCAATTGTAATTTAAACGGACCAATAATTTGTCCAAGAGAGCTGAGAGATAAATTAGCATAATAAATCATCAAACAAGCTAATCCTACTTGAATTGCCGCCCGAATAAAGGGGCTAATGTCAAATCTGTCGTCTAATACCCCAATAAACAACAGCACTGACACACAGAACACATAGAGTTGTGGGAAATTCATCTCATGCCATTGCAACAGATAAAAACACAAATTCCCTAAAAATAGGGCAATACCACCAATTAATGGCACAGCACCTTGATGACGTTTCCGATAGTTCGGCTTATCAACCAATCCAATTCTGCGCGCTAACGGACGAACCACAATTAACGCAACAAATGAAACCACGAATGGCAACAGCAATGAAAGCCACATATTTTTGCCTTTACTTTTTTATTTTATAATGCGCTTTGCACTTATTTAAACTAATCCTGACAGAATACCACATCATAATCTATTGTAGATAAACTTTTTTATTCTCACTGTGAAAAAAAGTAACTTTCTATTACAATAGCACGCAAAATTCCCACAATGTAAAGGACGGCTTAATGACACATTCACAACATTTATTTGAACAAGCACAACGGCTCATTCCTGGCGGAGTGAATTCTCCCGTTCGTGCCTTTAAAGGGGTTGGTGGCACGCCACTGTTTATCGAAAAAGCAGAAGGAGCCTATATTTACGACTGTGATGGTCAACGTTACATCGATTATGTCGGCTCATGGGGACCCATGATTTTGGGGCATAACCACCCTTCTATTCGCAATGCTGTTATCGACACAGCCAAACACGGCTTGAGTTTTGGCGCACCAACCGCACTTGAGATCAAGCTGGCACAACGTGTACGAGAACTGATGCCATCAATTGAAATGGTGCGTATGGTGAGCTCAGGAACAGAAGCGACAATGTCAGCGATTCGCCTCGCACGCGGCTATACAGGGCGTGATAAAATCATCAAATTTGAAGGCTGTTATCACGGGCATGCTGATGCATTGCTGGTTAAAGCAGGCTCAGGTGCCTTAACACTCGGCCAGCCCAATTCGCCAGGTGTTCCCGCAGATTTCACCAAACACACACTCGTTTGCCACTATAACGACCTCACTTCCGTAGAAAACGCATTCAAACAATACCCACAGGATATTGCTTGTATCATCGTCGAGCCTGTGGCTGGAAATATGAATTGCGTACTGCCAAAACCGCACTTTTTACAAGGCTTACGCCAACTATGTGATCAATACGGTGCCTTGCTAATTATTGATGAAGTGATGACGGGTTTCCGTGTAGCTCTTGGCGGCGCACAACAATATTACGGCATCACGCCAGATCTCACCTGTCTAGGTAAAATTATTGGCGGCGGCATGCCTGTGGGTGCATTTGGCGGAAAAAAAGATATTATGCAACACCTTGCACCAACAGGACCTGTTTATCAAGCAGGAACGCTATCTGGAAACCCTATTGCGATGGCGGCAGGGCTAAGTTGTCTGAATGAATTGGCACAAGAAGGTAATCACGAAAAATTAACCGCACTTACCACCGCACTTTGCGAAGGCTTAGAAAAATTAGCGAAAAAACATGGTATTGGGCTCGTTACTAATCATGTCGGGGCAATGTTTGGTCTGTTTTTTACTGACAAAAGTGCGGTCGAAAATTATCAAGACGTGATGGCATGTGATAGTGAACGTTTTGCTCATTTTTTCCACAAGATGCTTGCCAAAGGGATCTATCTTGCACCATCTGCATTTGAAGCGGGATTTATGTCGCTTGCCCATACTACAGCAGATATTGAGGCTACCCTACACGCAGCCGATAGCGTTTTTGCAGAACTCACGAAATAGCTAAACATTGTTAAATCAATGAGTTAACAAGTAAATTGGGGGATTTTTAAGCAATCCCCTAGCCAAAATTGGCTTTTTGCCCCAATTTTTGGCAAGATAAGAATCCATCATTTTTGTAACAATTTCATCACAATTAGAAATTAAGGAGAAAATATGGAATTTAAAAACTACCAATATAATGTTGACGAATTGGTTAAAAAATACACTGGAGCTAAAGAGGCATTTGAACAAAAATACAAAGATAAAGACTACGATCGCGAACTGCCCGTGCAAGTGTTAGCGTATCTCAATAGCGAACCAACAGCCTACTTAAAATATGGCGTTTATTTTGGTCCAGTACTGGAAGCCCTAAAAAGTTTTCAGCTATTGCCTGATACCACACCCAATAATCAACCACAAGAAATGATTGATGCTTATACGTGTGCAGGTGCAGAAGGTATTGACGGACGACTATTAACCTTAACCGCTGCGTTAGAATTTAAAGAATACTACGATGCAACATTTTTTTCTGGCAATCGCAACTTCTTCCCATATGGCGACGAAACCGAATATGTATTAGAAGATAAAGAATGGGAATCTCTTGCTACTATGCTCTAACCGCACTTTAACCAAAAGCCCTAAAGCGTTGTGGCTCTAGGGCTTGTTGAACATATTGGAGTGTATTTTATTTGAAGTTGGTGCTCTGGGCGAGCAATATATTTTTATAAATAACAATATGATAATGACATCTTTGCGTAAATATTGCGAATAACTTTAATCTCTTAATTTCTCAAGCTCTTTTTTAGCCTCTGCAATAGCTTCATCAAGCGATTTTTCTTTTTCAGCTAACAGTTTCTCTTTTCCACCAACTGTGGATTTCATCTTCGGCGGTAATTTTACTTTAGCTTTCGCCAACTTCTTCTGAAACGCTAAGCGTCCATTATCCAGCTTTTTAGCGATTTCTTCTAATGCTTTTTTAGGATCGTCTTGGTTTTTGATTGGCAACTCTTTGCCATTAACCTTAACTTTGAAAATATCACCTGTTTTTTTAATCATCAAAACTACACGCTGTGAATCAGTAGCTGTAAGCCCTAATTCTTTGTAAGTGATGCCGCTACTACGTTTTGCACTGGTAGAATCAACGTCATTAATAATAATACCATTCTTTTTAAGAGTGGCGATTGTGGTTTTTGTGGCTTTTTCACTTTTATCGCCTAACTTGTCAAAATCAAATAATAATTCCATTGCCATTTTTATGCCTGTCAATGATCTTCAAAAA
>NZ_JABMIJ010000029.1 GCF_014885015.1 Spirabiliibacterium falconis
TGTGTTTACCACGACCCACTTACCTGGACAGACACTAAAAATGTTGGCTACACAGACAGCGTGCCAGAAGGTCGCTCATCGGTAGTGATTTACCGCCCAGCAGATGCGATAGAGGGTTCAACCATAAACGTCTATATCAACGGAGAATACCTCAGCTCTTTACAGCCAAATGCGTATCGTCAAGAAACGGTGTGTTCAGCTAACCAACGTTTATATGCTGAATTTACCCACCAAGACCCAGGCTACCGCGAAAAAGCGAAAGACGGCAACTACTACAACTTGCCAGAAAACCAAGTGGCTTTTTTCAAAATCGTGAACGCGAACGGTAAACCCGCACTTGAACAAGTGAACGCAGACGTTGCAAAAGAAGAGTTAAAACACGTCAAACGTCAAAACCACACCTTACCACGCGTTGATAAAGTCACCCAATGCGCAAATGTATTAAAACAGTACAATTTAGATGCCTCAGCGTTGTTTAAATTCAACCGAGCAGCGTACGGCGATATGCTAGTGAAAGGGAAACAAGAAGTCGCAGCGGTTGCGGCAGACATCAAACAAAACCCAGCCAAAATCAAAGATATCTTAGTCATTGGTTACACTGACCCAGAAGGGAACGCGGCATATAACAAAGCGTTATCGGCAAAACGAGCACAAACCGTGAAACAAGCTTTGGTTAAAGGCGGTGTGAGCGGCAATCTCATTTTAACGGAAGGTCGTGGGCAAGCAGACTTAGTGGTTGCAAATTGCCGCGCGCAATTTCCAAACAATGCAAAAGCACGTCAACAGTGTGACCAACCAAACCGTCGTGTAGAAATTATCGTACACGGTGAAACAAAGTAACGGATTAACTCCAACAAACATCACCCTATCTGAGCGTAAAAGTGCGGTCAGATAGGTTTTAGATTGATAAATTTAAGGTAAAAAACGCAATGGCAAAACAAATTACGTTAAAAATTAACAACGCAAAAGACACATTAGAAACGGTCAAGATTGACGTTCACAGCGGCAAAGCTGTTATCGTGAAAGCACAACCGCATGTGAACTATCACCTAACAGACGAACAAACTCAGTTTGGACCAGAAAACATCATGATTAAACGTGATGGGGATGACTTAAAAATCGCCTTTGAAGGTTCAACGATTGAGCAACCTGACTTAATTATCGAAGGCTACTACGCTGACGGTAACAATGCCGACAGCCTACTGGTTGGTGATTGGGAAAATGGCGAAGTTTACCCTTACGTACCAGAAAGTGCGGTTAAATCAGATGCCGTCACAGAATTAGCGGATAGCGTATCAGCAGGTCAAGCCTTGGGTGGCGAACCTGTGACTGCACTTTGGGCATTCAGCCCGTGGTGGTTATTAGCCCTCGTGCCACTCGTAGGATTAGGCGGTGCTGCACTGTTCCACTCAAAAGGTGGTGATGACCA
>NZ_JABMIJ010000003.1 GCF_014885015.1 Spirabiliibacterium falconis
CCGACCGACCGACCGACCGCATAACTGCGCACTTTTTGCTTACGCAACTTCGTTGCATTTTCCTTTATATAATCCTTTTTACATCACGGCATAGTGTCGCTGGTGATTTTGTTATGCCTTTCACACAACCGAACGGGCAATGTACTCATATACACACATTTTATAATCAACTAGGAGAAAATCTATGTTAGAGAAAAAACGTATCAAACTCAGCTTAACCGCACTTGCTGCTTTGATTTTAACTGCTTGTGGTAGCAGTGGAGGAGACGGTGATAATAGTGCAAACTCGGCTGTGAACAAGGTCGAAAATGCGGCAGAAAAAGTGGAAGATAAAGCGAAAGATGTTGTTAATCAAGTGGACGCAGCCAGTGATAAATATCATGGTGGTAGCGTAACCTTGAATGTTGAAGATGGCAAACCTGCCAATGCGACATATGCTACGGTAAGCTCAAACGATTATGGAAAAATCAAAGTAGATGGCAAAGAAATCACCGTATTAAAACAAGATCAATATCCTGGCATTTCGTCAGGAGGGTGGATGATTTTAAACAATGAGGCTGTATGTTGTGGACGTGGTTTAGATTACGTTAAACTCGGCTATACTGTAAAAGATAACAGCGCAACAGCTTATTTCAATGGTGAATTGACCGCACTTGATGCTATCCCTAAAGCGGGCAAAGTTCAGTATGCTAAATCAGGCTCTGCTATGGTTGGATTATTTGATCTTGATGGCACAAAAGAAAAAGATGCGCTAACAGATCTAAAATTTTCACCTGAAATTACCGCAGATTTTGACAATAAACAACTTACAGGTAGCATTTATGCTATGTCGAACGATAATGTCAGCAAGGAGGTTATTGCACTGAAAGCAGATATTAAGGGAAATCAATTTGCTGGAACGGCTAGCCTCATTAATTTAGACAAAGCAGAACTTGAACATGCTAATGTGCAATCTGAAGCAGACAAAAATGCACAACTTAACGGTGCATTTTACGGACCAAAAGCAGAGAATGTGGCTGGTATCGCCCATAACGAAAAATGGGGTGTAGTATTTGGTGCAACTAAAAAATAGTTGATGATATGTATCATAGTGCGGTTTTGACCGCACTTTTACCTTTAAGGAACATACTATGTTAGAGAAAAAATGGATTAAATTGAGCTTAACTGCACTTGCTGCGTTAGTTTTAACTGCCTGTGGTAGTGGCGGCGGTGATAGCAATGACAGTGTTAATTCTGCTGTGAATAAGGTCGAAGATTCTGCAAAAAAAGTAGAAGATAAGGCGAAAGAAGCAGCTAAACAAGCAGAAGACAACGCTAAAGAAGCTGCGAAAAAAGCTGAAGAAGAGGCTAAACGCGCAGAAGAAAAAGCACGCGAAGAGGCGAAAAAGGCTGAAGAAGCGAAAAAATTAGAAGCGGCAAAAGCAGAGGCTTATGCTAAAAATAGTCTGCATGGAAAAGGATTTACTTATGTAAGTAATTATCAAAATCCAGATGTTAAGAATGTACAGGTTGATTCTAATGACCTTAACTTTATCACTGTCGATGGCGGGAAAATTCTTGAAGTTATTCCTAAAAATGCAGATCCCGTCATTGCAACGGGAGGCTCGGAGCAAGGCGAGGAAATTCCTGGGTGGCGTATGACATCGTTGGCGATGTATTGTTGTAGTGACAAACAAGTTAGTGCTGCGATTATTGGGAAAAGTATTTCGCCTGATCAGCGAATTGTAACGTTCTACAATGGTGCGCCAACAGCGGAAAGCGATATTCCTCAACACGGTGTGGTGAAATATGCCTCTCAATCTGCATCACTATTTTTCGTTCAAGGTGGATTCTTCACTCAAGGCAAAACACACATAGGCGACACGTCAATTGTGGCGGATTTTGATGCAAAAAAAATCTCAGGTTGGACTGCTGCAGGTATGATTGAAGTTGAAGGTAACATTTCAGGCAATAGCGTTAATGGTATGGCAACAGTTAAAGATATTTCAATTGACTCAAGTCTAATCGGTTGGGATTTAAAAACTGACGAAGATAAAACAGCACCACTGAATGCACAATTCTATGGTGAGAACGCACAATCACTCGCAGGCGAAGCCCACAACCAAAAATGGGGTGTGGTGTTTGCGGCTGAAAAGCAAAAATAATAAAATGATAAACATTCTTATTTAACCTGTTACAATAAAGCTATTCGCATGGATAGCTTTATTGATTTAGGGAGTAATATGACGAACAACATAACCAGATTGTCTTTGCCACTGTTAGTTACCGCACTTTGGACTTCAATCCCCGTCTTGGCACAAGAGCAGAATGCAAAACCTGAGCCAAGAAATTTGCCAGAAACACAACTTGATGTGGCAAAACCTGTTGCGCCGCAGAAAAGTCCACACGTTGCTCGTCAAGAGGATGGTAAAACGCTGTCAATGAGTAAAGAAGAACTGGCTCAGCATCCTGATTTAGTGGTGCGTGCGTTGGTGCCAGCGTTGTTGCAAAATAATGCGGAAGGTGTGGATTTGTTATTGCCAATCTACCGCACTTTACCTAAAAATGATCCGCTTTTAATTAAGTGGGGCGAGGCCATTTTAGCGCGAGAGCAAGGGGATTATACTCGTTCCGTTGCACTTTATCGTGAATTGTTTGCACAAAATCCGCAGGTGTTACCTGTGCGTTTTCAAATGGCACAGGTCTTGTTTTTAAATAATGAAAATGATGCCGCAAAAGATCAATTTGAAAAATTACGCAGTGAAAATTTACCCGCTGAGGCAAAAGAGGTCATTGAGCAGTATTTACAGGCATTAAATAAGCGTGATGCGTGGTCGTTTAATGGTGGTTTAAGTTATATACGAGAGCCAAATATCAATAATGCACCTAAAGCGGGTACAACCTTCGAAGAATTTCATGCGTGGGAAAGAGAGGATGCACAGGGGCTAAGTTATAGTTTTGGCATGGATAAAAAATGGTCATTACAAGGGGGGTGGTTTACCAAACTCAGTGGTGATGCCTATGGTAAATATTATTGGGATAACAAAAAATACAACCAAGTTACGGCACGTATTGGTGCAGGTGTCGGCTTTCAAACTGCCCGTAGTGAAATTAGCCTAACGCCATTTTTTGAAAAACGATGGTATGGTGGTGGTTCAAGTGGTGGCGATGCACTGAAACAGTTTTCTAAAACGAGTGGAGCACGCCTTGATGGTAGCTATTGGCTTAGTCCACATTGGCAAATCTCCAGTGCATTAGAATACGGCGAGCAGCGTTATCAAGATCGCAAACACCTTAACGGTAATAATTATTTATGGTCGAACACCCTACTGTATATGCCAAGTGGCAACCAATATTGGATTGTGGGTGCAGATTACAGCCGTGATAACGCACGAGATAAAGACGATGCCTCCGACCGAAAAGGGGTGCGTTTAGGCTGGGGGCAGGAATGGAGCTGGGGGCTTTCAAGTCGTATCATTCTCGGCTATGGTAAGCGTGAATACAAAGCACCCGCACGGTTTTTGACAGTGCCACAAAAAGATGACGAGTATAGTGTGAATGTCAGCCTTTGGCATCGCAGCGTACACGTTTGGGGCATAACACCACGTATTACGTGGAGTTATCAAAACGTGAAAAGCAACCACCCATTCTACACGTATGACAAAAGTCGCATTTTTCTTGAGCTAAGCAAGCGTTTTTAATGGAAAGTGCGGTTGTGTGGATTTTTATACCAACTGACCGCACTTTGGTGCTAAAATAATGCCATTTTTTATCATCGGAACGAATTTATGCGAACAAGCAATTATTTATTATCAACCTTAAAAGAAACGCCAAATGATGCAGAAATTGTCAGCATTCAATTAATGTTGCGTGCGGGTATGGTGCGCAAACTTGCTGCGGGGCTTTACACATGGTTGCCAACGGGGCTACGCGTGTTACAAAAAGCTGAGCGAGTGGTGCGAGAAGAAATGAACAAAAGTGGTGCGATTGAGGTATCGATGCCCGTGGTGCAACCTGCGGATTTATGGCAAGAGTCTGGTCGCTGGGAACAATACGGACCAGAGCTTTTGCGTATAAAAGATCGTGGCGAGCGTGATTTTGTGCTTGGACCAACCCACGAAGAGGTAATCACTGATTTGGCACGTCGTGAATTGACCTCATATAAACAATTACCGATCAACTTGTATCAAATTCAAACCAAGTTTCGTGACGAAGTGCGCCCACGTTTTGGGGTGATGCGTTCGCGTGAGTTTTTAATGAAAGACGCTTATTCGTTCCACATCAGCAAAGAAAGTCTGCAAGAAACGTACGATGTGATGTATCAAACATATTGCAATATTTTCAATCGGTTGGGTTTAGATTTTCGTCCCGTACAGGCAGATACAGGTTCAATTGGTGGCAGTGCCTCTCATGAGTTTCAGGTGCTGGCAGCCAGTGGCGAAGATGATATTGTATTTTCAACTGAGTCAGATTATGCCGCAAATATTGAACTGGCTGAAGCCCTTGCGCTGGGCGAACGTTCCGCACCAAGCGAAACGATGCGTCTTGTTGATACGCCAGAGGCGAAAACCATTGCACAATTGGTAGAGCAGTTTAATTTACCGATTGAGAAAACGGTAAAAACATTAATTGTGCGTGGACAAGTCGATGAAAATGGCAAGTGCGGTTTAGTCGCCTTAATGGTGCGTGGTGATCATGAACTCAACGAAGTGAAAGTAGAAAAATTGCCGCAAGTTGGCTCGCCACTTACATTTGCTGATGAGGCAGAGATTAAAGCGGCGATTGGTGCGGGTGTGGGTTCACTTGGGCCTGTGGAGTTACCTTTACCACTGATCATTGACCGCAGTGTTGCGAACTTGAGTGATTTTGCCGCAGGTGCGAATATCGATGGCAAACACTATTTCGGCATTAATTGGGAGCGTGATTTACCGCTGCCTGAAGTCGCGGATTTGCGTAATGTGGTAGAAGGCGATCCAAGCCCGTGTGGTCAAGGCACGTTGCAAATTAAACGTGGTATTGAAGTTGGGCATATTTTCCAATTAGGTGAAAAATATTCGCAAGCGATGAATGCCACTGTACAAGGCGAAGATGGTCGCCCACAAACGATGGTGATGGGGTGTTACGGCATTGGGGTGAGTCGTGTAGTGGCGGCGGCGATTGAGCAAAATCATGATGAGCGTGGCATTATTTGGACAGATGCCCTTGCCCCATTCCAAGTGGCCATTGTGCCAATGAATATGCACAAATCTCCTGCCGTACAGGCGTATGCGGAAGAACTTTACCGCACTTTAATAGCGCAAGGCGTGGAGGTGTTATTTGATGATCGCAAAGAGCGGCCGGGTGTGATGTTTGCTGATATGGAGTTAATCGGCATTCCACATATGATCGTAATCGGCGAGAAAAATCTCAATAACGGCGAGATTGAATATAAAAATCGCCGCACGGGTGAAAAAGTTATGATAGCAAAAGATGAACTACTCAAGTTTATTCAACGTGCGGTCAAATTATCATAGTGTCAGCATACAAAAGCCCCTATTTTTAGGGGCTTTTTATTACTTATCATCCACATTATAAGGCAATGGAAGCAACGAATAGGGGAGATCATCAACGCGAAATTTGGCATTCAGCGGCGTGTCTTTCGCCAGCACAACTTGGAGATATTGTGTATCATTATGCGTTGATAGGTTGAGAATATGTCCAGTTTTGCGCCAATGCTGTGCTAATTCAATTTCCACACTGTCACCAATGTGTGCGTTGCATTTTCCATGACCCATTAGGGTAAATAGTGCACGCTTATTTGCGCCACGGTATTTGGCACGCGCAATGGTTTCCTGCCCGATGTAACAGCCTTTTTGAAACGAGATGGCGCGCCCTAGATGTTGTAGATTTAAGGCTTGAGGGATAAATTCATTTTGGCTTTCAGCGGTGAGTACAGGTATTCCATCTTGCATATCCAGCACATCCCAAATATGTTCATCATGAGTATAGGCTGTATGTGGTTGCCAGGTGGCGGGGGCAAGCAAAATAAAACGCGGTTGCTCACTGGCAAGCAAGCACGCCATGAATTCATCTGTTTGAGTTAATGGCGTTTCACTATTGGGGGCAGTTATAAATTGGGAGATGAACGCATGTGCATTGCCACCCGCCGCACCAATGATTTTACGGTTACAAGGTTCAAACCGCACTTTCGAAAATACTGCATATTTTTTGAGTTGATCCAGTGCTGATGGCAATAAATGGTTGCGTATGAGCAAGTAAAAATGTTGTTCTGAGCATTTAATGAGATAAAAAATAGACCAAACCTTGCCTTTGGGATCACAATGGGCGCATAGCGTATTTTCGCCTATGGCGAGTTTATTGACATCACAAGTGAGTTGCCCTTGCAAAAATTTTTGTGCATCTTCGCCTGTAATTTCAATCAGTTGGAATTGCGGTAGCGGACAAATAATGAGTGGATATTGTGTGCTGAGTTGAGCATAAGTGCAAAGTGCGGTCATAAAACCCTCGATAACAAACACAAATAATAATGCGTAAGATTGTACACGTTCATTTTTCAGGGCGCAAAAAAAACCGCACTTTTAATGATAAAGTGCGGTTGTCTGACCTTAGCAATTATTTTTTCGGCCCTGCGCTGACTAATGCTTTGCCTGCATCATTGCCAGTGTATTTCGCGAAGTTTTTCACGAAGCGATCGGCTAAATCTTCAGCACGTTTGGTCCATTCTGCTTTGTCAGCGTAGGTATCACGCGGATCTAAAATTGCAGGATCAACACCTGGAAGTGCGGTTGGCACTTTAAAGTCAAAGATTGGAATATCTTTGGTTGGTGCTTTATCAATTGAACCATCTAAAATGGCATCAATGATACCGCGGGTATCTTTAATTGAAATACGTTTGCCACTACCATTCCAACCTGTGTTCACAAGGTAGGCTTTTGCACCAGTGGCTTCCATTTTTTTCACTAATTCTTCCGCATACTTGGTTGGATGCAAACTTAAGAATGCCGCACCGAAACATGCTGAGAAGGTTGGCGTTGGCTCGGTTACGCCACGTTCTGTTCCCGCTAATTTCGCGGTAAAACCAGAGAGGAAGTAATATTTTGTTTGTTCTGGTGTCAAAATGGATACAGGTGGCAACACGCCGAATGCGTCGGCAGATAGGAAGATCACTTTGTTTGCATGCCCTGCTTTAGAAACTGGTTTGACAATATTTTCAATGTGATAGATAGGGTAAGATACACGGGTATTTTCAGTTACACTCTTATCCGTGAAGTCAATTTTGCCATTGGCATCAACGGTAACGTTTTCAAGCAATGCGTCGCGTTTGATGGCGTTGTAAATGTCTGGCTCGTTTTCTTTAGACAAGTTGATAACTTTCGCATAGCACCCGCCTTCAAAGTTGAAGATGCCGTCGTCGTCCCAGCCGTGTTCATCGTCACCGATTAATAAGCGTTTTGGATCGGTGGAAAGGGTAGTTTTACCTGTACCTGATAAACCGAAGAAAATAGCCGTTTCTTTACCGTCTTTGCTGGTGTTAGCTGAGCAGTGCATTGATGCCATGCCGTTGAGTGGAAGAAGGTAGTTCATATAAGAGAACATCCCTTTTTTCATTTCGCCGCCGTACCATGTGTTTAAGATCACTTGCACTTTTTCGGTGAGGTTGAATACCACAGCAGTTTCAGAGTTCAAACCAAGCTCTTTGTAGTTGGTTACTTTGGCTTTTGAGGCGTTCATAATCACAAAATCAGGCTCACCGAAGTTTGCTAATTCTTCTTTGGTTGGGCGAATGAACATATTGGTCACAAAGTGCGCTTGCCATGCTACTTCCATCACAAAACGCAATTTCAATCGTGTGCTTTCATTGGCTCCACAGAATGCGTCAACCACGAATAAACGTTTACCGCTTAATTCTTCGGTAGCCAGTTTTTTCACTTCTTTCCATGTATCGACACTAACAGGTTTATTGTCGTTTTTATATTCTTCAGATGTCCACCAAATGGTATTTTCGGTGGTTTCATCTTTCACGAAAAATTTATCTTTCGGTGAGCGACCTGTGTATTCGCCAGTCATCACGTTAACCGCACCAAGCTCAGTCACTTGCCCTTTTTCAAAGCCTTGCAAGCTGTCTTTGGTTTCTTCGGCAAAAAGTTGATCATAACTTGGGTTGTAAACCACTTCTTTAACGTCGTGAATACCCAATTTCGCTAAGTCTTGAATGACTTGTTCTACACTGCTCATAATTACCTCGTTAGTTGAAGATTAAATACCAAATAATAGGGATATTTTACGGTAAAATTTTGTTCAAAACTGTTAGCTAGATCAAAGTATGGGAAGTTGACAGGGAATTTTTATAAAAATAAAACCCTGCGTAAAGCAGGGTTTTGTTAGTGCTGCTGTTTGAGATGCGTAATGTTGTCTTTATTGAAATAATAGTGTGTGCCACAGCATTCACAACGCATATCAATGGTACCATTGTGTTGTGCTAAAATGTCGTCAATCTCGTCATCGCTAAGCAGTAATAGTGCCCCTGCTGAGCGTTCTTGGGAGCAACCACAGTGGAAGCTCACCGCACTTTTCGGAAAAAGTTCGACCGTTTCTTCGTGGTAGAGGCGATAAAGCATCTCTTGTGCGCTCAAACTGAAAAGTTCGTCTGCTTTAGCGGTTTCCATTAATACGTGCAAGTGCTGCAAATCATCGTGTGTACCCGTGCCGTCGGGCATGATTTGTAATAACATTCCCGCAGCCACAGGATTGCCGTCGTACTCGCCTGTTTTAATGCAAAGAGCGGTTTGAAGCTGTTCTGAACGCGCAAAGTAGTCTTGTAAGCACTCACTAATGGTGGGTTTGCTCAACTCGACAATGCCTTGATAACGCTCTCCGTGCGTTGGATTGATAGCAATCAACAATACAGCATTACCTACCATCTCTTGCAGGCTTGCCTTGTCAGGAATATCACCGTCACAGCGGGCGAGTGCGCGTAATTGCAAATGATGATTACCGTTAATGAGTGCCAATTTTAGTGCACCGTCGCCGCGAATTTGCACTGTAATATCGCCTTCAAATTTCAAGGTAGCGGTTAAAAGTGCGGTTGCGACCATCATTTCCCCTAGCAGATTGCGTACGGCGGCAGGGTAATCGTGGGTGTTGAGTGTGTCTATAAAAGCGCGGTTAAGACGCACCCATTCGCCACGCACCGCACGATCTTGAAATAAAAAACGGTATAAACTGTCGTTATCTTGTGTGTCAATACTTGTCATAATTTGCCTTTATTGTGTGTTTACCTTCAATATGGTGGCATTGTGCGAATTTGCAAGGTTAATCTTGATATTTAAATTTGAGTAAATCGCGCCGTTCTTTTTTGTTGGGTCGACGTTCTGGATTCGGCATCGACAGGGCATTCGCTTTGCGTGCCAGCGCGATGGTTTCACGCTTTTTGATGCTTTGATCTGTTTCTTGATAAAGGGTTTGAGCTGTTTGGCTGTTGCCGCGTTTATCGCTTAAGGCAAGCACGATCACCTCTTTCTCATCGTTGCCTTGGCGTAATTTGAGTGTAGCTCCAATCTCAACTGTTTTGCTGGGTTTGCTGCGTTGCCCATTATAATGTACTTTGCCGCCATCGATCATCTCACGAGCAAGGCTACGCGTTTTGTAAAAACGTGCAGCCCATAGCCATTTATCTAGCCGAATGCTGGGCGTTTGATCTGTTGTATGCATAATGTCTCCTATGAAGACAGTATGATACCGCACTTTGCCCTTTTTTGACTAGGTTTGGATGTCGTTGTGGCGAGGGAAATACCCCTTGAGGTAGTAGTAGATAAACTCACAAATATTTTGGCAGCGGTCACCAATTCGCTCAAGGGCGCGTGCACATAATAAAGCGGGAATAAAGCGTTCGAGCTCATCGGGTTGTTGACGCATTAATGCCGTGATGTCAGCCATAAGCTGTTTATAGTGTTGATCAATATGTTGATCGTGTTGGTAAACTTCCATGGCATAATTGAGATCCATGTCACTTAGGGCATTAAGGCTGTTATGTAGCATCGTTATTGCATGCTGTGCCAGTTGTTGCATTTTGTCCAACAGAATGTGTTCTTGAATGATGTCGTGATGCAAAACAGTGTGGCAGAGCTTATCAACCGTATCGCCAATGCGTTCGAGCTCAGAAGCCGTTTTTAGCACGGTAATAATAAAACGTAAGTCTTGAGCCACAGGCTGTCGGCGGGCGATAAGGGTTACGCAGGCTTCATCAATGGCAATTTCCATCGCATTAACGTGTTTATCGCCTTTAATCACCTGTTCGGCGCGAAGGGTTTCATCACCTTGAATTACACGCATGGCATGATTCAGTTGCTGTTCAACCAATGACCCCATGGTTAATAGCAGAGAAAATAAGTGTTGCATATCCCGATCAAATTGATCGCTCGTGTGCTTTTTTTGCACTAACATAACGTCTCCTTTTTTATCCAAAGCGTCCAGTGATATAGTCAGCGGTGCGTTGATCTTGCGGGTGATTAAAAATGGCATCTGTTTCGCCGAACTCAATAACATCGCCGAGATACATAAAACAGGTGTAATCAGAGCAGCGAGCCGCTTGTTGCATATTGTGCGTGACGATCACCACGCTGTATTCTTCTTTTAACTCAAAAATAAGATTTTCAATCAGCCCTGTTGAGATAGGGTCAAGCGCAGAACAAGGCTCATCAAGTAAGAGGACCTGTGGTTTAACGGCTATTCCACGTGCAATACATAAGCGTTGTTGCTGCCCACCAGAGAGACTATAACCGCTCTTGTGTAATTTATCTTTGGTCTCGTTCCAAAGTGCGGCTTTGGTTAAAGCCCACTCTACTCGTTCGTCCATTTCAGGTTTGCTTAATTTTTCAAATAAGCGTACTCCAAAGGCGATGTTGTCGTAAATTGACATTGGAAAGGGCGTTGGTTTTTGAAAAACCATACCCACATTGGCACGTAATGCAGAAATATCTTGTGTACTGGTAACAATATCTTCGCCATTGAGTAAAATTTGCCCTTCTACACGTTGCTCAGGGTACAGCGCATACATCTTATTGAAGGTGCGTAATAACGTGGATTTGCCGCAACCCGACGGGCCAATAAATGCCGTCACTTTTTGTTTGGCGATCTCTAAATTGATATTTTTCAATGCTTTAAAATCGTTGTAATAAAAATCAAGATTTTTTACTTGAATAATTGGGGATAGTGAATTCATGGTATCTCCGTTATGATTTGCGCCCTTTACTGATAATAACGCGTGCAATGATGTTAAGTAGTAATACAGTAAATGTAATCATTAATACGCCAACCCATGCCAATGCTTGCCAATTTTCAAATGGACTGAGTGCAAATTTAAAAATGGTGACGGGTAAACTTGCCATAGGTTGGCTTAAATCAGTACTGGTAAATTGATTGGAAAGTGCGGTAAACAGCAATGGTGCAGTTTCGCCTGAAATACGAGCAATTCCAAGTAAAATACCTGTTGCCACACCTGCTGTTGATGACTTTAATGTAATGGTTAAAATCAATTTCCATTTCGGCGTGCCGAGCGCGTAAGCAGACTCACGCAGTGTATTTGGGACGAGGTTGAGCATATTTTCGGTGGTGCGAATGACAATGGGCATTTGTAATAGTGCTAATGCCAGTGCACCAGCCCAGCCAGAAAAGTTCCCCATCGGTGCAACAAGCAAGGCGTACACAAAAAGCCCAATGACGATAGACGGTGCAGAAAGTAGTACATCATTGATGAAGCGCATCACCCCCGCCATTTTTGAATGCCGCCCATACTCGGCAAGAAAAATGCCGACCAAAATGCCCAGCGGTGTGCCTAATAATGTCGCAACGCCTACCATTATTACACTACCGATAATGGCATTAGATAACCCACCTTCTCCACTCGGTGGCGGTGTCATTTCCGTGAATACTGTCCACGAAAGTCCACTGAATCCATATTGCACAATGGTAATAAGAATCCAAATAAGCCAAATTAAACCAAACGCTAAGGCAAAAAGTGCGGTTGTAAGGGCCATTGCATTTTTCAGTCGGCGTTTGCGTTGTAAGGTTTGGCGAATGGTGTGATGCATCATTGCAACCCCTCCTTTTTCGCGATGGCACGCACTAATAACTTGGAGAGTACAAGAACGATGAAGGTAATGAAAAATAAAATCAGCCCTAATTCCATAAGTGCGGCGATATGCAACGTGGAATCGGCTTCTGCAAATTCGTTGGCAATGGCGGAGGTGATCGTTGAGCTTGGTGTAAACAGGGAGGCAGATGTTAGCCGATAGGAATTGCCAATGACAAACGTAATGGCCATTGTTTCGCCTAATGCACGCCCTAATCCCAGCATAATACCGCCGACAACACCTGATTTGGTAAACGGCAGAATGATTTTCCACATCACTTCCCATTTGGTACAACCCATACCGTAGGCAGATTCTTTCAGGAGAGCAGGTGTTTGTTCAAACACATCTCGCATCACAGAAGCAATATAGGGAATAATCATAATGGCGAGTACAATGCCGGCTGCGAGTAATCCAATACCAAAGTGCGGTCCGCTAAAGAGCACGCCAATAATCGGCAAATCACCGAGTAAGTTGCCAACGGGCATTTGAAAATAATCAGCAAACAAGGGGCAGAAAATGAAAAATCCCCACATGCCATAGACAATACTTGGAATGCCTGCCAATAATTCAATTGCCGTACCCAGTGGACGGCGTAGCCAGATAGGAGAGATTTCCGTTAAAAAAAAGGCGATGCCGAAACTCACAGGCACAGCAATAAGTAATGCAATGAGTGAGGTGATCAGTGTGCCATAAATTGGCACTAATGCGCCAAAGGTTTCCCGTGCAGGGCTCCATGTTTTCTCCCAAAGGAAAGACAGCCCATATTTTTCTAAAGTTGGCATGGCATCTTTAATCAGAAAAACGATAATGCCTAAAAATAAAACTAAAGTAAATACGGTGGCACTTTTGACCAGCAACGCAAACAGAGCATCTTGTCGGACGAAATTTGCTTTAGACATACTCACCATCCTTGAGGTGCATAGAGCCCTTGCCTGTTGCAAGGGCTATTATTCAATTAATATAGGCTCTTGCCTTGGTTATCTTGAAGGTTTGTTTTCCACGCGTGTTGTATGGTTTGCACTACAGAAGGTGGCAAAGGCGCATAATCCAGAGCGGTAGTTTGTGCATGTGCTTCAGTTAAGCCCCAGTTGAAGAAGTTGAGTACGGCTTTGGTTTTGTTTGTATCTTGTGCAGTTTTATCCACCAAAATAAAGGTTGTTGCACTGATTGGCCACGCATTTTTGCCTTTTTGATTGGTAAGATCTTGTGCAAAAGTGCGGTCCCAATCTGCACCTGCAGCCGCATTTGAAAAACTTTCTGCACTTGGGCTGACAATCTCGCCATCAGCGGAGATAAGTTTAACAAATGGTAATTTATTTTGTTTAGCGTAGGCGTATTCTACATAGCCGATAGAGCCTTTTTGCCGTTGAATCGTAGCAGAGATGCCTTCATTGCCTTTTGCACCCGCAGAATACCCTTTTTCGGGTTCTGGGAAGGATTTGGTCACGCTATCTTTCCACGCTTCATTGACTTTGGCGAGATAGCTGGTAAATACATACGATGTGCCAGAACCATCAGAGCGGAATACTACCTGAATATCTTGTGAGGGTAACTGTAATGATGGGTTGAGTTTGGCAATGGCAGGATCATTCCATTTGGTAATATTGCCTAAGTAAATATCACCAAGGGTTTTGCCATCTAAAATTAATTCGCCTGATTTTATCCCTGGCACATTCACGGCGAGCACTACGCCACCAATCACGGTTGGAAATTGGAATAAGCCCGCTTTTGCCAGTTCATCATCGGACAAAGGCGCATCTGATGCACCGAAATCGACCGTTTTCGCCTTAATTTGTTTAACACCGCCAGACGAGCCAATACTTTGATAGTTTACTTTCGTATTGGTGGCTTTTTGATAGTCTGTTGCCCATTGGCTGTAAATCGGGGCTGGGAATGATGCGCCTGCCCCTGTAATATCTTGGGCGAGAGCAGGGAAAGTAACACCTAATGTGGTTAATCCTAATGTGATGAGGTTTCGGCGAATGATATGGTATTGTCGTTGCATAGTATTCTCCTTTACTGAATATGCTTCGTGGTCGTTGAGCATTGTAACGGAGAAATATGACAGAATTATGACAACGAAAATTTACCTTATTCGGTACTATGATCTAATAATTGAGCAAAATCAGAAATGCTGTCGTGTTGATCAAACGTTTTTGCGTCGGATAGGGAGTTGGGCGTTTCGATGCCAAGGGTGAATTTCACGCCATTATTACGCGCACAGTCGAGAACAGGCTGCATATCATCTAGTAATAAAGTGCGGTCAGGGTTGATATGATACTCTGCGAATATGGCTTGCCAAAGTGCGTCGGTCATTTTAGGGTGCTGAAATTGATGCGACGATAAAATATGATGAAAATAGGGTTCAAGATCGCAACGGGCCAGTTTTTCTTGCAGGCTATATGGGTGTGAATCTGTGAGCAATATCAACTGTTTTCCTGCGGTTTGCAACGTGCGCAGTAATGTCTCGGCATTTGACCGCACTTTGAGGTTTTTAGCGTGCAGATGCAACATCGTGCGGATAGGTAATTGCAGGGTGTCTGCCCAATAATCCACGTCATACCACTGCATAGAATGTTCAATGCGACTGTAATGTTCGTTCAGCAGAGCTTGGCTGGCTGCATCAGGAACAGCGTGAGTTGCGCTATAAGTCGTTGGTACAATCTCTTTCCAAAATTGGTAATCCAATGCCAGATCAATTAATGTGCCATCTAAGTCGAAAATCACGGTATCAATCTGCGCCCAATCATATTTTTTCAGCATAGGAATGCGTCTCTTTATTGTTTTTATTGCCTGCTATGGTATCGTTATACAAGCACTTTGTAAAATAAGGGGGCATTGTGGACACATACGCAAAACCAACTATTCTTGCCATTCGTGAATTAGCGAAAACGCGCTTGTTTTGTGTGCAAGCGGTGGAGCTACGCTTTGCTAATGGGGCACAAGCCACCTATGAACGCTTGCGTCCAAGCGTGCGGGGGGCGGTAACCGTGCTGGCGATGGATGGTGATGATTTACTGTTAGTTAATGAATATTCCGTAGGCAGTGAGCGTTATGAGTTGGGTTTTGTGAAAGGGCGGATTGATGAAGGCGAAACACCCGAGCAAAGTGCGGTGCGTGAGTTGCAAGAAGAGATTGGGCTGAAGCCTGCTAAAGTGCGGTTTTTGCGTACGTTAAGCACTAATCCAGGTTATATGCATAGCCCGATGCACCTGTTTTTAGCATGGGATTTAAGCCCATCTAAGCTAGACGGTGATGAGCCCCAGCCACTGGAACTTGTGCGTTATCCGCTGGCGAAGATTGATGAATTGATTGCTAACCCAGATTTTAACGAAGCTCGTAATTTGACCGCACTTTATATGTTGCGTGATTATTTAAGGGGGAATGATGTTGCACTTAAATGATCACTTATTATCAAACGTGTTATCAATTGCCAAGCAGGCTGGGGCAAAATTATTGGCGTTTTATCAGCAAAATTTGCCAGAGCAACGTAAATCGGATAACACGCCTGTGACTGCCGCTGATTTAGCGGTGAGTGATTTTTTATGCACCGCACTTTCGCATCTCACGCCGCATGTGCCAGTGTTATCGGAGGAAAATTGCGATATTCCGTTTGCTGAACGCACGGGCTGGACGCAATATTGGTTAGTTGATCCACTGGACGGTACGCAGCAATTTCTGGATAAAACGGAGCAGTTTTCGGTATTAATTGCACTTGTGCAACACAATCAACCTTGCCTTGGCGTTGTTTATTCGCCCGTGAGTGATAATTTGGTTTACGCTATGCGAGGACATGGGGCGTATTGCTTGAAAGAGAATAAATTGACCGCACTTTCATCGCAGCCATTACGTGCAGGGCAAAAAGTGCGGTTGGTGATAGGGCATACCAGCAAGGTGGCGTGCTTGCAGCCCTTTTTGCAACCAGATGCTAATATTGAAATTCAGCGTTGCGGCTCCAGCGGAATTAAAGGTGTGATGGTTGCAACAGGCGAAAGTGATTGCTATTTGCGAGTTGGTAAAACGGGGGAATGGGATACCGCTGCATTAGAGTGTATTTTGCATGAAATGGGCGGTGATATTTGTGATCTACATGGGCGCAAGTTGACCTATAATCAGCGGGAAAGCCTGATTAATCCCAATTTCGTAATGCGTTGTGCTGCACAAAGTGATTGGCATGCTGTGCTACGTTTTGTGACCGATTAAACTAATAGGCAAGAAAGCATTGACACTTTTGCGTGATATTTTTTAGACTGCAAACGAGTATGAATAACAAAAACGGATAATAACAATGAAAAAACCTGAAAACAGCACCATTGTGATTTTTGGTGCCTCTGGTGATTTAACTCACCGTAAACTGATCCCCGCCCTTTATGATCTGTATAAAAGTGGTCGCCTGTCGGACGATTTTGCCATTTTGGGGGTGAGTCGCACCCACTATAGCGATCAAGCATTTCGTGATAAATTAAAGGGCTTATTAATGGAGCGTAAGCAGTGCAGCGAGCAAGAGGCTGATGCCTATTTTGCCCATGTGTATTACGAACCGATTGATACAGCCAACGCGGCAGAGTACGAAAAAGTTAAAGTGCGGTTACAAGAACTCGAAAAAACGCACAACACAGGCGGCAATACATTATTTTATCTTTCAACGCCACCGAGTTTGTATCCAGTGATTCCAACGTGTTTGGCGGAGCAAGGGCTAAACACTCAAGCGCATGGTTGGAAGCGTTTAGTGGTGGAAAAACCATTTGGCTATGATCTTGAATCGGCGATTGCGTTAGACGAAAGCCTACATCAACATTTTGACGAATCGCAGATTTACCGCATTGATCACTACTTAGGCAAAGAAACGGTGCAAAATATTTTGGTGCTGCGTTTTTCCAATGGTTTATTCGAACCGTTGTGGAATCGTAACTATATTGACTATGTGGAGATCACGGGAGCAGAAGCGATAGGGGTTGAAGATCGTGGCGGCTACTATGATGGCGCAGGTGCTATGCGTGATATGTTCCAAAACCATCTCTTACAAGTGCTGGCGTTAATCGCCATGGAAAGCCCCGCGATTATTGATGCAGAATCCATGCGTAATGAGGTGGAAAAAGTATTACAAAGCCTCCATCCATTGGGCAAAGATGACTTAGAGAAAAATTTAGTGCTGGGGCAATATACTAGGGCGAAAGTGCGTGGTGAATATCAAAAAGGGTATCGAGAAGAAAAAGGCGTAGCCGAAGATTCCCGCACAGAAACCTACATGGCATTGAAATTGAAAATCGACAACTGGCGTTGGAGTGGCGTGCCATTTTATGTTCGCACTGGCAAACGTTTGCCAACACGGGTTACTGAAATTGTGATTCACTTTAAGAAAACACCACACCCTGTCTTTAGCCAAACGGCACCAGAAAACAAATTGATCATTCGCATTCAACCGAATGAAGGCATTGTGATGAAATTTGGCCTAAAAGAGCCAGGAGCAGGCTTTAACGCGAAACAAGTGGCAATGGATTTTCACTATGAAGATTTAGCTGATGCTGATATTATCGGACCATATGAACGTTTGTTATTAGATGCTTTGCAGGGCGATGCCACGCTATTTGCACGCAGTGATGCGGTACGTTCATGCTGGAAATTTGTGCAGCCGATTTTAGACTACAAAGCAGGCAACCCGAAACTTTATGGTTATGCCTGCGGTACTTGGGGGCCCAAAGAGGCGGATGAAATGATGGAAAATAAAGGGCGAAGCTGGCGTTTTCCATGTAAAAATCTAACAGATACGGAATATTGTGAGTTATAAGATGAATTATATTAAATTTGATACAGCACAAAGTGCGGTTGAAAAAATCGCACAAGACCTACAACACTATAGCCAAGAAGGGCGAGTTGTGAATATTTCCCTCTCTGGTGGAAGTACGCCGAAGTTATTGTTTAAAACCTTAGCAAGTGACTATGCGGATAAAATTAACTGGGCAAATTTGCATTTTTGGTGGGGGGATGAGCGTTGTGTTGCGCCAGATAATGAAGAGAGTAATTATGGTGAAGTACAGCGTTTATTATTTGATCATATTTCTATCCCCGCGGAAAATATTCATCGCATTCGTGGCGAAGACGATCCCGAGCAGGAAGCCCAACGTTTTGCACAAGAAATGCAAAACCATGTGCCAGGTGCCAATGGCATGCCGCAATTTGATTGGATTATTTTAGGCATGGGATCAGATGGACATACCGCATCACTTTTCCCATTGCAGGTGGATTTTGATACTGATGCACTGGCGATTGTAGCAAAACAGCCACAAACGCAACAATGGCGTGTCTCGAAATCGGCTCCGTTAATTGAAAATGCTAAGCGGATTACTTACTTGGTAACAGGGGCAAGTAAAGCTGATTTATTACATGAAATCCAACAAAGTGAAAGTGCGGTTTTACCCTACCCAGCGGCACGCATTAAAGCCAAAAATGGCACAACCGAATGGTATTTAGACGCAGACGCTGCGTTTCAACTTAACTAATTTAATGACAGGAAGGAAGCAATTATGAAAGGTGATATTGGTGTAATTGGGCTTGCCGTAATGGGGCAAAACCTGATTTTAAACATGAACGACCACGGCTTTAACGTGGTGGCGTATAACCGTACGACAAGCAAAGTGGACGATTTCCTCAATGGTGCCGCCAAAGGCACCAATATTATTGGTGCCTATTCGCTACAAGATTTAGCAGACAAACTGGAAAAACCACGCAAAGTCATGTTAATGGTGCGCGCAGGTGAGGTAGTAGATAAATTTATTGAAAGCCTTTTGCCGTATTTAGACGAGGGCGACATCATCATCGACGGTGGTAACTCAAATTATCCTGATACTAACCGCCGTACGAAAGACTTAGCTGAAAAAGGCATTCGCTTTATTGGCGCGGGTGTATCAGGTGGGGAAGAAGGTGCACGTTTTGGGCCGTCTATCATGCCAGGCGGTAACCCAGAGGCATGGCCGTATGTCAAACCGATTTTGCAAGCCATTTCCGCCAAAACCAAAGAAGGCGAGCCATGCTGTGACTGGGTGGGCAAAAACGGCGCAGGCCACTTTGTCAAAATGGTACACAACGGCATTGAATACGGCGACATGCAATTGATTTGTGAAGCCTACCAATTCCTGCACGAAGGCTTAGGCTTGAGCTATGATGAATTGCATAACGTATTCGCTAGCTGGAAATCCACCGAGCTCGACAGTTACCTTATCGACATCACCACTGACATTCTCGGCTACCGTGACGATAATGGTGAGCCATTGGTGGAAAAAATCCTTGATACGGCAGGGCAAAAAGGTACAGGTAAATGGACGGGTATTAACGCCCTTGATCTAGGCATTCCGTTGACGCTGATCACCGAAGCGGTGTTCGCCCGCTGTGTGTCTTCATTCAAACAACAACGTGTTGAAAACCAAAAATTGTTCAACAAACAACTCGGCAAAGTTGACGGCGACAAAGCGCAGTGGATTGAAGCTGTTCGCCAAGCATTATTGGCATCCAAAATCATCTCTTATGCGCAAGGCTTTATGCTCATCCGTGAGGCCTCAGAGCAATTTGAGTGGGATTTAGATTACGGGCAAACTGCACTTTTATGGCGTGAAGGCTGCATTATCCGCAGTGCATTTTTGGGCAACATTCGTGATGCTTACGCTAAAAACCCAGACCTACGATTCCTAGGCGCGGATGATTACTTCAAAAATATCCTTGAGAATTCAATGAGTGCATGGCGTAAAGTAGTTGCCAAAGCGGTGGAAATCGGCTTGCCAATGCCGTGCATGGCCTCTGCCATCACGTTCTTAGACGGCTACACCAGCGCACAATTGCCAGCCAATTTGTTGCAAGCCCAACGCGACTACTTCGGCGCCCACACCTATGAGCGCGTCGACCAACCACGCGGCCAGTTCTTCCACACTAACTGGACAGGCAAAGGCGGCGACACCGCATCCACTACCTATGATGTGTAGGTGTTAAGTGCAAAACACAAAGTGCGGTCATTGACCGCACTTTTTTATTATCTTCTCGTTTCAATCTCTGCGCTCTTGACAAAAGTATCGTTAAATCCTTCAGACATATCTCATATGTTCGCTTTAATGTCTTTTATCTCATTAATATATAAATAAATTTATCAAATCAAAGGAGTATACTCCTTGTTGTTTTATCTTTACAGATAAAACAAACAAACCTTGGAAAACAACCAATTCTTTATTGGAGTGCGTTATGGCTATGATAAAGGTTACAGTGGATGTTTATGAAAACAGATTTAATGGGGTTGATGGCGAGGTCTCAAATAACTATTGTGTTTACAATGTTCGAGCAATCAACCCACAGCAACAGGCAGAAGTTGATATTTGTATAACGAAAATGCGGGAACAAGATGATCCTATATTATGGGATCCTGATTTGATACTGCCTAGAAATAAATCTCCACTTATACAAGCAGGGAAAGAGACTCTGTTGGATACTGAAAAGCAAATGTTTCACTTTAATTAATGCAAGGACAAAACGATGAAAAAGGCAATCACATTAGGTTTAACTACGCTGCTATTAACTGGCTGTGGCTCGAATTTTATGAATTATTCTTCGACGCCGAAATATAGAGTAACTGATCAAGAAATAGAGCAGGCGTTAAAACTTTATTTTGGTCGTCTAGGATGTCAATATCCCCAACTACAAGGGCAAACTTATGCTGACGCCAATAAACTTATGAATAAATTAGTGACTAAAGAGATAGATAAACACATGAGAGATCTTATCCTAAGTGTGAGTTTTGGAGATGCACTAGGAAGATCAAATTATACAATTTTGATGTCTGACCCTTATTCTCAACAATATTTGGTTAATAAATTTGGAAATAAATTGAACAGTAAGGAACGAATTGTTCTTGCTGGTAAGAAGTCCGAATGTGAGAGTGTTAGGAAAAATTGGAAAAAACAAAAACAACAAGAACTGGTGAAAAAACGGCAGGCAGAAAAAGAAGCACTAGCTCGTAAACGCCAAGCTGAAAAAGAAGAAAAAGCACGTCAAGCATTTTATTCCACTCCACAAGGGCAAGCTTATTTAGCCCAGCAACGAATGATGGCACAGCAGCAAGCAATGCAACAAAGAGCAATTGCACAGCGTAATGCTGAATTGGAGGCACAGCGTAGATATGCTGAGATGCAAGCACTCAATAACAGCATGGCAGAATTAAACAATACGATTCAGCGTACAAATCAGAATAATATGAATATGTACAATCAAATGAATCAATATAATCAAATGCAACAGATGAACCGCTCTTTGAATAATATCAATAATTCCCTACAAAATATGGGTGGAGGTTCTGGTATTCGTTGGAATAATGTTTATTAAGTTAAAAAATAAAACCGCACTTAAAAGTGCGGTTTTTTAATACGACTTAATGCGCCGCACTTTTGGATAACAAATTTATTACCAGCACGCCGGAAAGAATTAAACCAATTCCAATAAACGCAGGCGTATCCAACTTCTGCTGATAAAACAGCCAGCCAAACATGGTGACCAGCACAATGCCAAGGCTTGCCCAAATGGCATAAGCAATGCCCACAGGTAGTGAGCGCAAGCTCAAGGTTAAAAAATAAAACGACAAGCCATAGCCCATTAGTACCAGTGCTGTTGGTATGGGACGGGTGAATTCGTGCGTGGATTTCAGGAATGAGGTGGCGATCACTTCACTTAGTATTGCAATAATTAAATAAAGCCATGACATGATATAGTTTCTCGTCAAAATAGTATATTTAGTAATAGGTTAAGTATGTTATAGCATAAATATGAAAAGGAGCAAGCCAGCGTACGGTTAAATTTACTACATAAAAACAGCGTTTTACTCTATAATATAGCTCGAAATTTATCCAATCAATTAACCAAAGGATTAACTTATGCACGCCAATCGACCTATCCGTCAGGCTTTGTTATCGGTTTCTGATAAACAAGGTATCGTTGAATTTGCCCAAGCGCTACACCAACGTGGTGTTAAACTTCTTTCTACTGGTGGCACAGCCAAGTTATTGCTAGAAAATGGCTTGCCAGTGGTAGAGGTGTCGGATTATACCGGTTTTCCTGAAATGATGGCAGGGCGTGTTAAAACGCTGCATCCGAAGGTTCATGGTGGTATTTTAGGCCGTCGTGGCGTGGATGATGCCGTGATGAGTGAGCATCAGATTGAGCCTATTGATATGGTGGTGGTAAACCTTTATCCGTTTGCACAAACGGTCGCTAAAGCGGATTGCACACTGGAAGATGCGGTGGAAAACATCGATATTGGTGGCCCAACTATGGTGCGATCGGCGGCAAAAAATCATAAAGATGTTGCCATCGTGGTAGATAATCGCGATTTTGATCGCATTATTGCTGAGCTTGATCAACATCAAAATAGCCTGACGTTTGATACTCGCTTTGATTTAGCCATCAAGGCGTTTGAGCATACCGCACAATACGATGCGATGATTGCTAATTATTTTGGGTGTTTGGTAAAACCGTATTTAGGGGCAGATGATGACAAGAAAAATGCAAAGTGCGGTCAATTCCCTCGCACGTTAAACTTAAATTTTGTGCGTAAACAAACTATGCGATATGGGGAGAATAGCCACCAAAACGCGGCGTTCTACACTGAATTTGCACCAAAAGAGGCAAGTGTGGCAACAGCAGTGCAACTGCAAGGTAAGGCATTGTCATATAACAATATTGCCGACACAGATGCTGCACTGGAATGTGTGAAAGAGTTTGCAGAGCCTGCGTGTGTGATCGTTAAACACGCTAATCCGTGTGGTGTGGCATTGGGCGAGGATATTTTGGTGGCGTATAATCGTGCTTATCAAACGGATCCAACGTCGGCATTCGGCGGAATTATCGCGTTTAACCGCACTTTAGATGAAAAAACAGCGCACGCAATTATTGACCGCCAATTTGTGGAGGTGATTATTGCTCCAGAGGTGAGTGAAGCAGCACAAGCGGTGTTGAAAACGAAGAAAAACGTGCGTGTACTTGCCTGTGGACAGTGGCATGAGCGTCATCCTCGTTTGGATTTTAAACGCGTCAATGGTGGGCTTTTGGTGCAAGATGCCGATTTAGGTATGGTGGGATTAGATGACTTAGAAGTGGTCAGCAAACGTCAGCCAACCGAACAAGAGCTAAAAGATCTACTGTTTTGCTGGAAAGTGGCGAAATATGTCAAATCTAACGCCATTGTGTATGCGAAAAATAATCAAACCATTGGTATTGGCGCAGGACAAATGAGCCGCGTATACTCAGCGAAAATTGCAGGCATTAAGGCCGCCGATGAGGGCTTAGAGGTGCAAGGCACGGTGATGGCCTCTGATGCGTTTTTCCCATTCCGTGATGGCATTGATGCTGCGGCAAAAGCGGGGGTGAGCTGTGTGATTCACCCTGGTGGCTCAATGCGTGATCAAGAGGTGATTGATGCAGCAGATGAGCATAATATGGCGATGGTGCTGACCAAAATGCGTCATTTCCGTCATTAAGATCATAATCACAATACAATAAAGTGCGGTTTAAAACCGCACTTTGATTGTGAAAGAGGAGCGTGTCATTTATTTCTGCCTTTGGCAATTATCTGCCAATGTGCGCCCAAGGCTGTCGCTTAAGACCGCACTTTTTCCTTGAACCCACCAGTTCCATTGTGTATTTGCATAACGTTTACCGCTTGCTGCAATAATGGGGAGTAAATGTTGGCTGATATGCTGAAAGGTGATTGTGATAGACGGTGTTTTACGCTGGGCAAGATTGCTTAGTGTGGTAACCTTAATTGTGCCTTGATCGCATTGATAATGCACTGTACGCCCTTTTTTAGGTGTAATCTGCGTTTCATTGACCGCACTTTGTGTTTTCTCAGTTTGTATTGCTGGTTGAATAATCGTCGTACAACTGGTTAACAGCACGAATGGAAACCAAAACACAATTCTCACGTCTATCTCCATAAAAAAGCCCATTGAGGAGTGCTCAATGGGCTAACACTTATTTTTTGAAGCTATAACTTCCATCACTATTGCGAATAAAGGTGCTGCCATTTTCGAGTGTTAAACGACTAACGCGACCTTGACTATTCAGTTGAATGCTTACCTTATCGCCAGGCTTAAAGCGGCTTAACGCACCGTTGGCACCATTTGCTTTGGTCATTGCATTCACATCAGAGATGTTCAAATTATTATTACGGAACACCTGCATTAATGTAACCCCTTTTGGAATTTCTAAGGTGCGAACTGGACCTGATGTTTGTGGTTTATTCGCAGGTTTTGCATTGACAACAGGTGCTGGTGCCGCTTTTGGCACAGGACGTTGTACGCTTGGCTCGCTTTTTGCTTTTTCTGGTGCTTTTGCGACAGGTTTCGGCGTTGTTTTAGCAGCAGGCTGTGGATCACTACTCGGTTTGCGTACAGCAGGTTGTGCTGGTTTGTTGACAACTTTTGGTGGTACAACCGCAGGCGGTGCACTTTGTGCGTTGGCATCGCTTGGTGCAGGCTGTTCAACATTAGCTTGAGGTTGTGCTTGAGCACTCTCTGCTGGCACATTTTCAGCTACATTTGGTGCACCAGCAACCGCACTTTCGTTATTGCCAGCAAGCGTATTGCTATTGTCTTCTGCGGGTTGATTGACTTGCTGTTCTTCTGATTGATTGAGGGGTTGAAACTCAATTGGTAACGCGTTGCTGTTTTGATTTTGCAAGGCTTCAACGGTGGTATTATTGCTTGGTTTGAGCCATAACACTAATAATAGCAATAAAATTAAAATGAGTAATGCCACCACCAAACGGCGATGTTTCGCAGGCAGGCGGCTTAAAATCCCCCAGGTTTCAGGTTTTTTCCAGTTTGCTTTCGGTGCAACAGGCGGCACAACCGCACTTTGGGCTGGTTCGTTCTCATTGAGTGCAGGTTCGTTTTCGTGCTCGTTTAATACAGGACTGACAGGCTCAAGATGTATTTCTTGTTGTGCAGCGTGGTCAGGTTGTGCAGGTGCTTCACCTAAAGTTGGCTCTTTGTGTGCTTTATTTTCCGCTTTATGCTTCAAATTACTCCAAAAAGAGTGTTTTTCTTCCACGGGTTTTTTGGGCGTAACTGGCTCTGGTTTAAATTCGAATTTCTGCTGCCCTTTATCGTCAGCGGAATTGACATTGTTGTGATCATTAGGATTGGTTGGATTGTTGTTCACGCAACACCTCAAATAAGTTATTGTTAGTTAATTCTCTCTATTCTAACAATTCAGGCAAAGAAAAACAGGGGGAAATGTCATTTTATTGCTTAATCTTTGTAAAGAATGGGGGTGATTAAGGTTTTATTTGGCTGATGCGCAATTTCGCGCGCCAGTCGTGGCACAAGATAGCCTGAGGTGGTGGCTTGTAATTGTTGATAAAGTGAAAGTGCGGTTTCATCGCTGATGAAAAAATGGGCGGCACCATCAACTTTATCAAGCAAGTGCAGATAATAGGGTAGTACTCCTGCCTCGAACAACGAATAACTTAATGTTTTTAATGCATGTGCGCTATCATTTACCCCTTTAAGTAGCACGGATTGATTAAGCAGCACCACATTGGCGTGTTTGAGCTTGCTCAACGCGTTTCGCAGGGCATCATCTATTTCATTGGCGTGATTGATGTGTGTTACCAGCACGCAATGTAGGCGAGAACGACGCAGGCGATCACAAAGTGCGGTTGTGATACGCTGTGGGATCACCACGGGCAGGCGGGTGTGAATACGCAGAGTGTTGACGTGCGAGATGCCCTCAAGTGCGGTAATTAAAAAATCGAGCTGCCCATCGTTTGCCATCAGTGGATCGCCACCAGAGAAAATTACCTCGTTGATTTCAGGGTGTTCGGCGATATAGCTCAGTGCGCCTTGCCACACAGTTTTCGATCCTTGATGGTCTTGATAGGGAAAGTGGCGACGAAAACAATAGCGGCAATTCACCGCACAGCCGCCTTTGACCATCATCAGCACGCGGTTATGGTATTTATGCAATAGCCCAGGGCGTACGGCGTTGTGCTCTTCGAGTGGATCAGTGACAAAACCGTCAACGTGCTCAAACTCACCAGCGCCGCTCATCACTTGTAAAAAAAGCGGATCATGTGGGTTGCCCTTTTCCATACGCGCAACAAAAGGCCGTGGTACAAGCAAAGGAAACAACTTGCGTGCATCAATTGCCTGCTCAAAGCCTGCATGTGGTAATTCAAGTGCGGTCAACAACGCTTCAGGGGATTTTATTGCTTGCTTTAGGCATTCCTGCCAGCTTAATTCTTCGCTATTTTGCATTTTTGAGTTATCATAAACACTTTGTGATAATATTTTGCAATCTTAATCTAAGATAACATTTTTTCATAGTAACGAGGACACAATGGCTACATATTCTACCAGTGATTTCAAACCCGGTCTTAAATTTATGCAAGATGGCGAACCGTGCGTCATTATTGAAAATGAATTTGTTAAACCAGGTAAAGGGCAAGCATTCACCCGCACCCGTATCCGCAAATTGATTTCTGGCAAAGTCTTGGATGTCAACTTTAAATCAGGCTCAAGTGTGGAAGCGGCGGACGTAGTAGATACGAACTTAACCTTTTTGTATAAAGACGAAGAGTTCTGGCATTTCATGAACAACGACACTTTCGAGCAATTGGCGGCGGACGCCAAGGCAGTGGGTGACAACGACAAATGGTTACTTGATCAAGCGGATTGCATCGTTACTTTATGGAACGGTGCACCAATTAGCGTTACGCCACCTAACTTTGTCGAATTAGAAGTGATTGACACCGACCCAGGCCTCAAAGGCGACACTGCGGGAACTGGTGGCAAACCAGCGACATTAAGCACAGGGGCTGTGGTGAAAGTGCCATTGTTCGTGCAAATTGGTGAGGTGATCAAAGTTGACACCCGCTCTGGTGAGTACGTCTCTCGCGTGAAATAATCGTTCTTTTAAGAACAACCGCACTTTCAAAGTGCGGTTTTTTTGTGCCCAAAAAAAGATAAAGTGCGGTTAAAAAAATAAAAAACTTGCAACTCACCTTGAAATTTGCTAGGGCGTCACCATATAAGTGACGTGAACGATAAAACGTCAAGAATTTAGGAGAGATTATGAATATTGAAAAATTTACCACCAAATTTCAACAGGCGATTGCTGAAGCGCAATCGCTAGCACTCGGCGGCGAGCAACAATACATTGAGCCGCTCCATTTAATGACCGCACTTTTAGATCAAGAGGGCGGCTCGGTGCAGCCATTATTAACCAGTTGTGGCATTAACACCGCTGAGCTAAAAGCACAATTGCAACGTGAAATTGCACGCTTGCCACAAGTGTCTGGTAACGGTGGCGATGTGCAAGTATCACCTCAACTCGTGCGCTTGCTTAACCGCTGCGACCAATTAGCACAAAAACGCAGTGATAAATTTATTTCCTCTGAGTTATTTGTGTTAGCCGCCCTTGAAGATAAAGGGGCGTTAGGGAGCATGTTGCGCAATATGGGCTTAAAAGCAGACAGCGTAGAAGCGGCGATTGTGCAAATGCGAGGCGGTGAAAACGTCAACGATCAAAGTGCGGAAGATGCCCGCCAAGCGTTGAAAAAATACACCATTGATTTAACTGAGCGCGCGGAAAAAGGCAAACTTGATCCCGTAATTGGACGTGATGAAGAAATTCGTCGCACCATTCAAGTATTGCAACGGCGCACCAAAAATAACCCCGTGTTGATCGGTGAGCCAGGGGTGGGTAAAACCGCCATTGTAGAAGGTTTGGCACAGCGCATTGTCAATGGTGAAGTGCCAGAGGGATTGCGTCATAAACGGGTGTTGTCTCTTGATATGGGGGCATTGATTGCAGGTGCGAAATACCGTGGGGAATTTGAAGAACGCTTAAAAGCGGTACTCAATGAAATCAGCAAAGAAGAGGGGCGCATTATCCTCTTTATTGATGAAATTCACACCATGGTGGGTGCAGGCAAAACCGATGGCGCGATGGATGCAGGCAACTTGCTCAAGCCATCACTGGCGCGTGGTGAGTTGCACTGTGTGGGGGCGACCACCTTGGATGAATACCGTCAATACATTGAAAAAGACGCCGCCCTTGAGCGCCGTTTCCAAAAAGTGTTGGTAGACGAGCCAAGCGTGGAAGACACCATTGCCATTTTGCGTGGGCTAAAAGAGCGGTATGAAATTCACCACCATGTGCAGATTACCGACCCTGCCATTGTGGCGGCGGCAACACTTTCGCACCGTTATATTTCTGATCGCCAATTGCCTGATAAAGCGATTGACTTGATCGATGAAGCTGCGTCAAGCATTCGGATGGAAATCGACTCCAAACCGCAACCGCTTGACCGCTTAGAGCGTCGCATTATTCAGCTTAAACTGGAGCAACAAGCGTTGCAAAAAGAAGATGATGAAGCCAGCCGCAAACGCTTAGATATGCTTGAGAAAGAGTTAAACGACAAAGAGCGTGAATACTCTGAGCTGGAAGAGGTGTGGAAAAGTGAAAAAGCCGCACTTTCTGGCACACAACATATTAAAGCGGAGCTTGACAATGCACGCATTCAAATGGAGCAAGCGCGTCGGGCAAGCGACTATGAAAAAATGTCGGAGCTGCAATATGGCGTGATCCCAGAGTTGGAAAAACAGTTGCAAGCTGCTGAAAGCCAAGAAGGCAGAGAAATGACCTTATTGCGTTATCGTGTTACCGATGAGGAAATTGCGGAAGTACTCTCGCGTGCGACAGGCATTCCAGTTTCACGCATGATGGAAGGCGAGAAAGAAAAACTGTTGCGTATGGAGCAAGCACTGCATAAACGCGTGATTGGTCAGTCTGAAGCGGTAGATGCCGTGGCAAATGCCATTCGTCGGTCTCGTGCTGGGCTGTCTGACCCGAATCGCCCAATTGGTTCATTCCTCTTCTTAGGGCCAACAGGGGTGGGTAAAACCGAGCTATGCAAAACGTTGGCGCAGTTTATGTTCGACAGCGAAGAGGCGATGATCCGCATTGATATGTCGGAGTTTATGGAAAAACACAGTGTTTCTCGCTTAGTGGGTGCGCCTCCAGGCTACGTAGGTTATGAAGAGGGCGGCTATTTAACCGAAGCGGTACGCCGTCGCCCGTATTCTGTCATCTTGCTCGATGAGGTGGAAAAAGCCCACAGCGATGTGTTTAACATTTTGCTGCAAGTGCTTGATGATGGTCGCTTAACCGATGGTCAAGGGCGTACGGTGGATTTCCGCAACACGGTGGTGATCATGACATCAAACTTAGGATCGGATTTAATCCAAGAGAATAAAGACATCGACTACGACGGCATTAAAGCGATGGTGATGAACGTGGTGGGGCATCATTTCCGCCCTGAGTTCATCAACCGTATTGATGAAACGGTGGTGTTCCACCCATTGGATAAAGAGAACATCAAAGCGATTGCGCAAATTCAATTGGATCGCTTGAGTAAACGCATGGAATCACATGGCTATGTGCTGCATTTTGCTGAGTCAGCCTTGGAATTCATCGCCAACGTGGGTTACGACCCGCTCTTTGGTGCGCGCCCGCTCAAACGTGCTATCCAACACGATATTGAAAATGCATTGGCGCAAAAAATGCTTTCTGGCGAGTTACTGCCAGGCAAGCCGATTACGGTGAGCGTTGAAAACGACCGCGTGGTAACTGCGCAATAAATTGAAACCGCACTTTGCATAAAAGTGCGGTTTTTTGTATCATCAAGGCGAACAACTAACAAAGGAGTGTTCTATGTTGAAAAAATCAATGTTATGTGTCGCCCTTGCGGGCGCATTAGCCAGTGGTGCCGTGTTGGCGGATACTCGCACTGTGTCTTTAGATTGGGCACATGCAAATGTGAAAAATGCCAGCGATCTCAACGGTTTTGCGATTGGCTATCAGCACGAGTGGGATAACACTCAATGGGGTGTGTTGGGCACGTTCAGCTATATGAAAGGCACAACGGATCAGTCTTATTCTATGCCATTTACATCTAATGGGCGTCAACTTGAAGATCGGGGGCATTTGTCAGGCAATGTGAAATATTATTCGCTTTTGGCAGGTCCAACCTACCGCTTTAATCCAGTATTCAGTGCCTATGCCCAATTAGGTTTAGCACATGTAAAAGCGGACGTGGATTGGCGTTGGCTAAATCATGAGCGAGGAAACTATGTTGAACGAGGTCATGGTTCAGAAAGTAAAGATACCACATCATTGGCCTATGCCGTGGGTGTGAAATTTGATGTAGCGAAAAACTTCTCGGTTAACGTGGGTTATGAAGGCACTAACGCCTCCATTGATGCACCGCATAACATCAAAGGTTTTGATAAATTCAATGGCTGGCGTTTAGGTGTGGGCTACTCATTCTAAGCGATAATAAAAATGATAATGCCAAACCCAAAGTGCGGTTTGGCATTTTTTTGACCGCACTTTTAGCTAATTAAAATCGCCAGCCAAGTGATCACGGCAATGACCATCGCGATAAATACCGCCGCCGAGCCGTAATCTTTTCCTCGACCTGATAATTCGTGGCGTTCAAGCCCAATGCGGTCAATGGCACATTCGACTGCGCTGTTAAGCATTTCTACCAACATCACCAGCAGCACCGAGCCAATTAGCAATACCAACTCGACCGCACTTTGTGCAATCCAAAACGCCAGCGGGATTAAGATAATCGCCGCTAACAACTCGTGGCGAAAGGCGGTTTCGTGGCGTGCGGCATAGCGTAAGCCTTGCCACGAATATTGTGTAGCTTTGATTAGGTGGGTTAACCCTTTGTGTTTATATTGGCTCATAATGGTTCTAATGGGATAAACGTTTCGCTTCAATCACATCATCAATGCGTAGTAACGCACTTAATAAACGGCTTAGCAATTCCACATTCATTAATTCAATTTCTAAATCGATGGTAGCGGTCATTTTTTTCAAATCACTTTTGCTTGAAACACGGATCACGCTGACTTTTTCGTTCGCCAACACGGTGGTGATGTCGCGGAGTAGCCCCGTGCGGTCATTGGCGATGACGCGCACCACGAGATTAAATTTCGTATTGAAACTCTCGCCCCATACCGCTTCGACCACCCGCTCAGGGCTGACTTCTTGCAGGTTGTGAATTTGCTCACAATCGGCACGGTGGATAGAAATACCACGCCCTTGGGTAATGTAACCCAAAATCTGATCGCCTGGGATCGGTTGACAGCAACGCGCGATATGGTGCATCAAATTACCCACGCCCTCAATGACGATTTGACCTCGCCCAGTGTTTGGCGTTTGTGATGCTGATTTGTTTTCTACTTGTCGTAAAATGTGCTCGTCCACTTGCTCGGCAGATGGGCGCAGTAATTTCGCTTGTAAAAAGTTCATTAATTGATTTAAGCGAATATCCCCATTGCCAAGACCAGCGTAGAGATCGTCGATATGTTTGAGATTATGGCGTGGCAACGCATAGGTTTCTACCTGTTTTAAGGTTAGTCCCAGTTTTGCCATTTCAGCTTCTAATAGCTCTTTGCCAATTGGAATATTTTTCTCGCGATCTTGGCGTTTGAACCATGCTTGAATTTTTGAGCGTACACGAGGATTGGTCACAAAGCCGTTGTTTGGGTTGAGCCAATCACGGCTTGGATTCGGATTTTTCTGCGTAATGATCTCAACTTTATCACCCATATGTAACGTGTAGGTAAACGGCACAATGCGGTCGCCGACTTTTGCGCCAATGCAACGATGCCCTACTTCGCTGTGAATAGTGTAGGCAAAATCGAGCGGGGTGGAGCCAGTGGGTAAATCCACGATATCCCCTTGTGGGGTGAATACATAAATGCGGTCATCAAAAATTTTGCTGCGAGTTTCTTCCAGCACATTGCCATTGCGACTCAAATCTTTCTGCCATGCTAACACTTGGCGTAACCAAGCAATTTTTTGTTCATAGCCGCCACGACCCGCACTTTCACTTTCTTTGTATTTCCAGTGTGCGGCCACCCCAAGTTCTGCGTCATCGTGCATTTGTTGGGTGCGGATTTGCACTTCAATGGCTTTGTCACCCTCGCCGAGTACTACCGTGTGAATGGATTGATAACCATTTGGTTTCGGGTTAGCGATGTAGTCATCAAATTCGCTGGCGATATGATTGAAATGGCTGTGCACAATGCCGAGAGCCTTGTAGCATTCTTCAAGGCGTTGCACGATAATACGCACGGCACGAATATCAAAGAGTTGTTCAAAACGCAGATTTTTTTTCTGCATTTTTTTCCAAATGCTGTAAATGTGTTTTGGGCGACCATAAACGTGGGCATTGCCCAGATTTTCTTGTGCTAAAAATTGCTCGAGCTGTTGGGTGAAATGCTGGATATAGGCCACCCGATCACGGCGTTTTTCCCCCAACATTTTGGCAATGGCGTGATAGTGTTCTGGATCAAGGTAACGGAAGCAGTAGTCTTCCAGCTCCCATTTCAGTTGCCCAATGCCTAAACGGTTGGCTAACGGTGCATAAATAGTATGGCACTCTTTGGCTGCCAGTTCTTTTTCCGCCTCAGAGATAAAATTATTTTCTTCACGCAAAAAGGCAATACGTTCAGCGAGCTTGATCACCACACAGCGAAAATCATCAACCATCGCCAATAGCATACGGCGCACATTATCCACTTGCACATTGGAATGGCTTTGTTTGGTATCCAGCACTCGGATACTGTCCATTTCCACCACGCCTTTGGCGAGTTTGCGAATATCAAGACTAAAATCGTCTTTTATTTGGTCGTAATTGATAATCCGCCGTTTGGCGAGAGGATAGAGCATTGCAGTGATGAGACTGTCTTGATCCATATTGAGGCTGGTGAGCACTTCCACCATCTCGGTCGCGCAATAGAGCAGATATTGCCGCTCTGTGGTTTCGTGTTCGCGAAGGTGTGATAAGGCATAGTTCCATGTTTGCGAGAGTTTTTCTCGTGTGGCACTTGCAATTGGCAATGCGTTCGCCCATAGCGTGAAGTCAAATTCACGACCTGTACTCAAATGTGATGCACGAATGGCGACCATATTACCTCCTTGATCATACCTGTTGGCAAAAGTGGACAACTGCCTCAAGATGCCCTGTTTGTGGAAACATATCCACTGCCACACATTGTGTTATTTGATAACCTGCCTCAATTAGCATTTGGCTATCACGCACGAGTGTTGCATCGTGACAGGAAACATACACAATTTGCTGTGGTTTCAGTTTACATAAGTGCGGTATCACGAACGATGCACCCGCACGCGGAGGGTCTAATAGCACTTTTGTAAATCGTTGTTGCGCCCAATGTTGTTGTGAAAAATCGTGGGCTAAGTCTGCCTGATAAAATGTTATATTATCACAATTATTGATGTTTGCATTGAATGTTGCACGTTCAACCATTGCTTGCACTCCTTCAATGCCCACCGCACTTTTACAATGCTGGGCTAGAGGAAGGGTAAAATTGCCAATACCACAAAACAGATCTAACAATGTATCATCGGAAGTAAGATTAAGCCAGCAGCGTGCAGTATCAATCAAGGCTTGGTTCATTTCAGCATTAACTTGGATAAAATCCCGAATTGCAAAATAGAGTTTTTGCCCATTAGCAAGTTGGTAATAAGGCGCATCGCCACGCCAGTGTTGAATGGTATTTTCGTTTTCGCTGACAAACAACAGCAAATTGTGCTGCTCGGCAAAATTGAGCAACCGCACTTTATCTTTTTCGCCGATATTACCCACATGGCGCAGGAGCAGTGCCACGCCGTTAGCGGCATCGGTCAGTTCAATATGACCTAAGCGTGCTTTGTGCTGCCATGCGGAGAACAATGCTTGCAATGGCACGATCAGGGCATTGAGTGCAGGCGTGAGCACTGCACAGTGGTCAATCGGCACAATTTGGTTTGACCCTTTAGCACGAAAACCAAATGTGAGGGTTTGGGTTTTGCGATTGATATTCAAACTGAGATGGGCGCGGCGACGATATTGCCATGCGTTGCCGTGGGCGATTGTGTGCGTTTGAATTGGTGTGTTTTGCAAGGCTTGTAGGCGATCATAAAGTGCGGTTTGTTTCACCTCACGTTGCACATTTGCGGGCATATGTTGCAGTTGGCAGCCGCCACAGTGATGATATACACCGCACTTTGCTACAATGCGTTGTGGATTAGGGTTGGCAATGTTGATTGCCTTTGCATGCCCGAAATGGCGTTTTTCTTGTGTAATACGTGCAAGAACGGTTTCTTGCGGCAAGGCATTTTCGACAAACCACGTTTTATTATTCGCACGCCCCACGCCTAAGCCATGGGAGTCTAACGAATCAATCGTCAGCTTAAGTGTTGTTGTGCGTGGTTTATGGGCTTTATCGGAATAAAACAGTACCATAATTTCTCTTTGATGTTATGGATAATAAGACAAAAAGCAGCCTATCGACTGCTTTTTGTTACCGTCTATGGTTATTTTTTAAATGCACCTAAAATGCCACGCACAATTTGCCGTGTAATTTGATTGCGAATGTTGCGTCCGACACTTTTACTGACGCTGCTGACAATTTGCTCGGTCACAGTCAGTTCTTCACCGCGTTTTTTCTTGCCGAAAATCATACGGTTTAACGTACCCATCATCCCTTCATTTTCTTGCTGTTGTGCTTGCTCTGCCTGTTTTGCGGCAACAGCGGCGAGATCTTTTTGTGCATTCAGGACTTCAAAGGCGGACTCGTTGTCCACCGCATCGTGGTAGACTGGATAGAGGTCATCATCACGCACCCATTGGTCACGCTCATTATCGCTGATAGGTTTGAGCTGGCTGCGTGGCGGGTAGATATATGCGATTTCAACGGGGCTAGGCATCCCTTTTTCATCGAGAAATGAGACTAACGCCTCCCCTACACCCAGTGTGGTAATGGCGTCAACGACATTGACATTAGGATTACTACGGAAAGTTTCCGCCGCCGATTTCACGGCTTTTTGATCCCGTGGTGTGAAGGCGCGTAGAGCGTGCTGAATACGGTTACCGAGTTGCCCTAATACGGTGTCGGGCAAATCCAACGGATTTTGCGTGACGAAATACACACCAACCCCTTTTGAGCGGATTAAACGCACCACTTGTTCCACTTTATTGATAAGTGCGGTTGGTGCCCCATCAAATAACAGGTGTGCTTCATCAAAAAACATCACAAAAGTGGGTTTGTCAGGGTCACCCACCTCAGGTAAATTTTCAAATAATTCCGCCATCAGCCACAACAAAAAGGCACTATACATTTGCTTGGAATTGATCAAGGTTTGCGCATTGAGAATATTGATCACCCCACGCCCGTCACGGGTTTGCAACCAATCCTCTAAATTCAGGGCTGGCTCTCCAAAAAGTGCGGTCGCCCCTTCATTTTCTAGTGTGAGCAACGCTCGCTGAATTGCTCCGACACTGGCGGCGGACACATTGCCGTATTCTAAGCGGTAAGTGCTTGCGTTTTCTGCCACATGCGTGAGCATTGCACGCAGATCTTTGATGTCAATCAGCAGTAAACCTTTATCATCCGCCACGCGGAAGACCAAATTGAGCAAGCCCTCTTGAGTGGCGTTCAAGTTCATCAAGCGTGCCAGTAGCATAGGACCCATTTCTGAAATGGTGGTACGCAGTGGAATGCCCGTTTGCCCGAATACATCCCAAAATGACACAGGGTAGCCTTTGAAATACGCATTTCCGCCAAGTTGGAATTGTTCAACGCGTTCGCCGACTTTACCGCTGAGTTCACCGTGTTTTGTTAAACCTGAAATATCGCCTTTAACGTCCACTAAAAAGACGGGGACACCGTCATCACTAAATGCTTCAGCTAAGGTACGCAAGCTGATGGTTTTACCGGTACCCGTTGCCCCTGCGATTAAGCCATGGCGATTTGCCATTTTGGCGGTTAGAGAAAGTATATCGCCCGCTTTGGTTTGGGCTAAAGAATAGCGTGCCATAATTGTGTCCTATGTCGTCAATATTGTGTTTACTATACCGAATTTTAAGAGAGATGTTAATTCAATGTGCTAAAGTGCGGTTATGGGTTCGTCAGCATTTTTATGACACGGGCAGGGTTGCCTGCAACTACGGTGTTGGCAGGAATATCTTTTGTCACGACACTGCCTGCACCAATAACAGCATTATCGCCAATGCGTACGCCAGGGCAAACGATTGTGCCACCGCCAAACCATACATTATTGCCTATGTGGATTGCTTTACCCCCTTCTACGCCGTCAATAACACGGGATTGTACCTCTAAGGGATGCGTAGCGGTGTAGAGCTGAACATTTGGACCAAATAAGACATTATCGCCAATGATGATGTGAGCGACATCTAAAAATGTACAATTAAAATTCACAAAAACATGCTTGCCGACTACAATATGCTGCCCATAATCGCAGAAAAAGGGCGGTTTTAAATGTAAACTTTTCTCGCTTGCCTGTGGAATAAGGGCATCAAGTGCGGTTTTCCACTCGTCTGTATTCGCAATGGTTTGATTAAACGCATGTAACCGCACTTTACAGTGTTGGCGTAAAGCGACTAATTCAGGATCATTGGCGTGGTAAGGCTCACCTGCGAGCATTTTTTCGCGTTCTGTTTTCATTATGCTTCCACACGTTGAACCAATGCGCTTAAATCGCCCGAAAATTGCTGTTTTTCTGCCATCGCAAAAATAGTATCATGCGTGAATTTTTTCCCATTATAAACCACCACCATGCTCACATCGCCAGGTTGTAAAAAATGGGTTTCACCAAATTCAGTATAACGTGTTGCCCCAATGCTAATCACGGCTTGCTGAGGAAATCCAGCCGTTTCAAGCAGCGGGCGGATATGATGGGTCGGTCCAATGTCTTGCTGATGGTTCATACGATCAACAATCCAGTCAAGCAATTGTTGATGAAAATAACTGTACCCCACTACGGGGCTGTCGATGCCGTAGGTGTTGAGCTTGCCATCACGCAAGTGAAAACAGGCGATACGATAATCATCTAACTTGCCGCCAGGGGTAAGATCATCAATGGCAATCCATTGCGAAGAAAGTCCTTTACTGTTTGCGCCCCAATTTTTTTTATCCGCAATTTTATGCGCGTTTGGGCGGCGAATTGAACAGTCATTAAATGCTGCGAAGGCACGCGGTAAAAGTGCGGTCACCATGTGTTGTGCGTCATAGCAAATATCACATAACAAAGCCACCTCAGGTTCAATTTGCAAATTATCCGCATCATTTGGAAAGGCGATAGTATCGGCTGAAAGTGGATAAATCGACAAAAAACCTTCAGCAAAATTCGGCACATAAAAAGGAAAAATAGCTTTAGGCTGAACCGCACTTTGCACCGTGACGAGCTTAAAATCAGCAGCTTCCCCCGCTTGTTCTAAATGACCAGCAAAATTACCCGCTATCCCAAAACCTATGATTGATTTTAACGCCATATTTCCTCCTTTCTTAAATAAAAAAGTATAACAACAAAATATCATTTATGACTAAAAAGGTTGTAAAAATGTGAGAAAGTTCAAATAGAAAGTGCGGTAAGGCAATGAATATCTGGCGAAATTTACAGCAATTAATAAAATTTTGGAAAAAATTGCAAAAAAAGACTTGCAAGGGGT
>NZ_JABMIJ010000004.1 GCF_014885015.1 Spirabiliibacterium falconis
GTTTTTGAAGATCATTGACAACCATACGCAATAAATTGTCTTTTTTACGTGCTGCATTAGATGAAGCGATTACTGATGGCGTTATCCAAATTAATCCTGTTGGATTAGTTACAGTAGAACGTTATAAATCAAAAGATAGCACCGATCAATCAGCCTATAAAGTCGATCCATTTACACCTAGTGAAATTGAAAAAATTCTCAATAATTGCAAGTTTGAACAGCATAAGAATCTATTTCAATTTGCATTTAATACTGGATTACGTAGTTCAGAATTGTGCGCACTACGTTGGATTGATATAGACTTTGACGAAAAATCAGCGCACATTCAAAAAGCAAAAGTTGTTGGTATCATTAAAGGTACAAAAACACGCTCTGCAAATCGAGTTATTGAATTATCAGATTCTGCTATTCAAGCGTTAATATCTCAACAGCTCTTCACCGCGGAGTGTTCTGATTATGTTTTTTGCGATCCTAAAACTAAAAAACCTTGGTCAGGTGCTGATGCTATCAGAAAAAAAGCGTGGCTACCGACACTATTAAGTGCAGAACTTCGTTATAGGAATCCCTACCAAACAAGACACACTTTTGCTACTATGCACATAAGCCAAGGTGTAAATCTATTTTGGCTTGCTAAACAAATGGGGCACAAAGGCTTAGAAATGTTGTTTAGAAATTATGGTTCTTATTTGAAAGACTATGATAATAAAACACAAAAAGAGCCGTTGATGAGCCGTACTGATTAATAAAAACAATAATTATTTCAAAATCAATAAGATAATAAAGCATTGCTCTGGGGTTCAACTCCCCCCAGCTCCACCAAATTAAGATAAAATAAAATATAATCCAATATGTTCAAAAAGCCCTAAAAAATCAAGATTTTAGGGCTTTGTTGTTTTCCAGTATGTTCCATGCGATAGCATATATCTAAGTTTTTTAGTAATACGTTATACTAACCCCACAAAAACGCATTATTAAGAGGCGCATTAACACGTTAGAATTTGAAGAATCTGTGCTATACTGCGAAAATAAATAAAATTGACCTTGATATTAAGGATAAATGATGAGCCAAGAATTTTTAGATTTTGAATTACCGATTGCAGAGTTAGAAGCCAAAATTGAATCTTTACGTGCTGTTACACACGAAGACGGTAAAATTAACCTTGATGATGAAATCAAGCGGTTACGCAAAAAAAGTGAAGAACTGACTAAAAAAACTTTTGCTAATCTCGATCCATGGCAAGTATCTAAAATGGCTCGCCACCCACAACGCCCCTACACACTGGACTATATTAGTGAAATTTTCACTGAATTTGAAGAGCTTGCAGGCGATCGTGCTTTTGCTGATGATAAGGCGATTGTCGGTGGAATTGCACGGCTAGACGGAAAACCGGTTATGGTAATCGGACATCAAAAAGGGCGCAGTGTAAAAGAAAAAGTGCTACGAAACTTTGGAATGCCAGCCCCTGAAGGTTATCGCAAAGCTCTACGTTTAATGCAATTGGCAGAACGTTTTAATATGCCAATTATTACCTTTATTGATACGCCAGGTGCATATCCTGGCGTGGGCGCAGAAGAACGAGGGCAATCTGAGGCGATTGCACGCAATTTACGAGAAATGTCCACATTGAAAGTGCCTGTGATTTGTACTGTAATCGGTGAAGGTGGCTCTGGTGGTGCATTGGCAATCGGTGTGGGTGATAAAGTCAATATGTTGCAATATAGTACCTATTCGGTTATTTCCCCCGAGGGCTGCGCTTCTATTTTATGGAAAAGTGCGGAAAAAGCCCCGCTTGCTGCTGAAGCGATGGGCATTACCGCAAAACGATTAAAAGAATTAAAATTGATTGATAACATCATTGAAGAACCGCTTGGGGGGGCACACCGTAATATGCCGTTAATGGCACAAAGTCTTAAAGCTCGTATTGTAGAAGATCTGAACCAACTCTCTGCGTTGGATACAGACGCATTGCTTGCACGTCGCTATGAGCGTTTAATGAGCTATGGCTATTGTTAATACATAGGCAACCTCATCATGAAAAATGTGTTATCAATACAATCCCATGTTGTGTATGGTTATGCTGGCAATAAAGCGGCAGTATTTCCAATGCAGCTACTCGGCATTGATGTCTGGGCTCTTAATACCGTACAATTTTCGAACCATACCCAATACCAAAAGTGGGCGGGAATGGTTATGCCCAAAGGGCAAATTACCGAAATTACCAACGGCATTGCGGATATTGACGCCCTTCAAGAGTGCGATGCGGTGCTTTCAGGTTATATTGGTGCCGCCGAGCAAGGGCAGGAAATTTTAAATACGGTACAACAGATTAAACGTCTTAATCCAAACGCACTGTATTTTTGTGATCCCGTAATGGGACACCCTGATAAAGGCTGTATTGTTGCACCAGGGGTTGCAGAGTTTTTAATTCATCATGCGTTACCACAGGCCGATATTCTCGCCCCCAATTTAGTTGAGCTACGTGAGCTCAGCGGGTTAACTGTTGATAATTTCACCCAAGCATTACACGCTATTGAGTATTTACTCAATCAAGGCGTGAAAAAAGTCCTGGTCAAACATTTAAGCAACGTAGGTAAAGATCGCACCAAATTTGAGATGGTTTTAGCAACGCAAGCTGGTATTTGGCATATCAGTCGTCCATTACACCAATTTGTTGGGCGCGATCCTGTTGGTGTCGGCGATATAACTAGTGGTATTTTTCTTGCCAATATTTTAAATGGGCTAGACGACATTAGTGCATTTGAACACACTGCCAATGCGGTAAATGATGTGATGACAACCACGCAGCAAGCTGGCAAATATGAACTGCAAATTGTGAGTGCACGCCATGCAATCATCCAACCGCAAAGTCACTACTGCGCAGAGAAAATTGCCTAAGGAAAAACAGTGGGGCTATTCACGCACTTTATTCGCACACTTGAGCATTATGCCCCTCAGCAACGCCATTTTCTGCTCGCTTTTAGTGGAGGGTTGGATTCAACCGCACTTTTACTGCTATTCACACACTTAAAAAAGCATCAGCCTGACATCAGCCTCCGTGCAGTGCATATTCATCATGGTCTAAGCCAATATGCCGATCAATGGGCACGCCATTGCCAGCAATTATGCGAGCAAATTGGCGTTGAATTTATAATAAAAAAAGTGCACATTCCCCCTCAAAATCTAGAAGCCAATGCTCGCCAAGCACGCTACCGCACTTTGCACTCACTCTGTCAGTCCAATGAATGGCTTGTTAGTGCTCATCATTTACAGGATCAAAGTGAAACTTTCCTGCTTGCCCTAAAGCGAGGCAGTGGCATTCAAGGCTTAAGTGCTATGCCCATGGTGAAAAAACGTGCTGGTATAATACACTTTCGCCCGCTGCTTAACGTCAACCGTGATGAATTAATCGATTTTGTGAAAGCACAGCACATCACATGGATTGATGATGAGAGCAATGACAATCAACGCTTTGATCGCAATTTCTTGCGCCATAGCATTTTGCCACCACTGAGAAACCGTTGGACACAGATTGACATGATGATTGCACAAAGTGCGGCACAATGTGCTGAGCAACATGCCTTGCTCACAGAGCTTTTACAACCGCACTTTACGCCACGTTTTAATGCACAAAATGGTAGCTTTGATATTGCCCAATTCGATACCTTATCCAAACCATTACAACAGGCTTTATTACGCCATTGGCTTGCTCAACTAGCCTGTCCTATGCCGAGCCAATTTAAACTCAATACCTTAATCACGCATGTCATTTTTGCAAAACACGACGCTATGCCACAACTAACCTTAGGCAACCATGTTATTCGTCGTTTTCAACAACGGTTGTATCTCACGCCTTCCTTTGCGCCAACGCGCCATTGGCAAGGCAATTTAACGTTTGATACGCCTCTCGTCTTGCCTGATAACCTTGGCTCGCTGACGCTACGACAACACGGTAACAAAGTAGAGATCATATGGGACGACCGCACTTTTATATTGCCTATTTGCCCACAGCCACTTACCGTAAAATTTGCATACAGTGGCAAAGTGCGGTTAACGCCGACGGCATGCAACACCGACATCAAAAAAATTTGGCAAACACTTGCCATTCCACCATGGCAACGATCGCGTATTCCACTGATTTTTAGCGATGATAACCTGGTTGCGGCATTAGGCACATTTATCGTTGAACATGAAAAAATCCGCCAATAAGCGGATTTTTTTAGATTTGGAATCGCATTATATTGCCCAATGCCCAGCGTAAAATGTCACCAAGGCAATAGCAATAATCACAGTGCCAATATTGAGTTTTTTAATTTCTCCTGACACAAGTCGACCAATCACAAGGCTTGCGAAACCGAGCATAATCCCAGTGACAATATTCGCCGTTAGCACAATAAACACCGCACAAATTAAACCGCTCATTGCACCGACAAAGTCATTAAAATCCAATTTGGATACATTACTCAGCATCAACAAGCCAACATACATTAATGCAGGGGCTGTCGCATACGCTGGCACGATAAACGCAAGTGGTTGAAAGAAAATCATTAACAAGAATAAAACGCCCACCACAATCGCAGTGATTCCCGTCTTTCCACCTGCCGCGGTGCCTGCCGCCGATTCAATATACACAGCAGCAGGGGCAGTACCCAACACGCCCGAAACAACACTGCTAAGTGAGTCAGAGGTCAGCGCTTTGCCGCCATTAATAATTTGCCCTTGTTTATCAAGTAAATTGCCTTGCCCCGCCACAGCACGGATAGTGCCTGTAGCATCAAAGACTGCCGTCATCACAAGTGCAAACACCACGGGCAAAATGGCAGGTTGCAATGCGCCTAAAATATCCAATTCCATGACAAGCGAATTTTCCCCAAACGATGGCTGTTTAAAAATCTCGCCATTAAAGGTTACTGTCGGATCGGCGATTAAACCAATTAACGTAATCGCAATAATCACTAACAAAATACCCCCTTTGACTTTTAGTTTTTCTAAGCCAATTGTCAGTGCTAAGCCAATAAGTGCCATCATGACTGGAAAAGAGGTAAAATCGCCCATTTTTACGGGTAAACCTGCATCATTTTTAACCACCAAGCCTACGCCATTCGCAGCAATCAGCAACAGAAACAAACCGATTCCGATGCCTGCACCATTAGCAATAGCACTCGGCAGATTTCGTAAAATCCAGCTACGAATTCCTGTGATACTAATTAAGGTAAACACAACCCCCATTAAAAATACAGCCCCCAGTGCCACAGGAATGCTCACTTGCTGCCCTAACACCAAACTAAACGCCGTAAATGCAGTTAATGAAATCGCACAACCAATTGCCATCGGTGCATTTGCCCAAAAGCCGATTAAAATTGAGCCAAGCCCTGCCACCAAACACGTTGCGACAAAAACCGATTCAGGCGGAAATCCAGCCGCACTTAACATATTAGGTACCACAATGACCGAATACACCATCGCCAAAAATGTGGTTAAACCTGCAATTATCTCTTGCCGCAAATTACTCCCGCGGGCACGAAGGGAAAAATGTTTGTCGAGCCAGCCCGACTGGGTTGGTTGAGTTTGGGCGTTCATAGTTGTTCCTCACGTTAAATGTAAAAGTGCGGTGCTATTTTACTCAATGATCGCCTAATAATCCATCGGCTTATTCAAAATTTTTGCAACAGTGTTTTTTATCATCATTCCGCATTTTTTGTGATATTAGGCAATGAAATTTACCGTAAAAGGCATTAAACTAACGTCATTCGTTGATAGAGGATAATATTATGGCAATTTTAGTAACAGGTGGTGCGGGCTATATTGGCTCACATACGGTACTTGAGCTCTTAAACGCTGGGCAAGAAGTCGTGGTGTTGGATAATTTATGTAATGCTAGTGCAAAATCACTTGATCGAGTGCAAGAACTCAGTGGTAAAGAACTGTCTTTTTATCAAGGTGATATTCTCGATAGCACGCTATTACAACGTATTTTTGCAGCACATCATATCAGTGCAGTTATTCACTTTGCCGGCTTAAAAGCGGTGGGTGAAAGTGTGCAAAAACCGATTGAATATTATCGCAATAATGTGGAAGGTACGCTCAATTTAATTGATGAAATGCGCAAAGCTGGCGTATTTACGATTGTATTTAGTTCATCGGCAACGGTATATGGCGATCCACAAATCATTCCAATTACCGAAGACTGCCCCGTTGGCGGCACAACCAATCCGTACGGCACTTCAAAATTTATGGTAGAGCGCATTTTAACTGATGTCGCACATTCCGATTCTCGCTGGAGCGTAACATTATTGCGTTATTTCAATCCTGTTGGGGCACATCCAAGTGGACGAATTGGTGAAGATCCGAATGGCATTCCAAATAATTTATTGCCTTATATCAGCCAAGTGGCTATTGGAAAATTACCTCAGCTCTCCATTTTTGGGGACGATTATAATACCCCAGATGGCACTGGCGTACGCGATTACATTCATGTGGTTGATCTTGCCCTTGGGCATTTAAAAGCATTGGATAAACATCATGCTGATAGTGGCTTACACATCTACAATCTCGGCACAGGGCAAGGCTATTCCGTCTTAGATATGGTATACGCCTTTGAAAAAGCAAATAATATCGCCATTCCCTACAAAATCGTTCCACGCCGTCCAGGTGATATTGCTACCTGCTATTCTGATCCAAGTCGCGCAGCCCGTGAATTAGGTTGGATGACCCAATTTAATCTTGAGCAAATGATGCAAGATACATGGAATTGGCAAAAAAATAACCCTAATGGCTACAACGACTAATCACACAACCGCACTTTGCAGGATAAAAGTGCGGTTTTCTTGAGGGCATTTCATGAGTGAGCAATCTCCAAGCATAATGCAACAAATTTTTACCCGTAGAATGCTGATCTGCGTATTCGCTGGATTTAGTTCTGGCTTACCGTTGTATATTATTATCTCATTAATTCCACTGTGGCTGCGCACGCAGGAAGTGGATTTAAAAACCATTGGTTTTTTTGCACTCACAGGGCTACCCTATATATGGAAATTTCTTTGGTCGCCTATTTTAGACCGCTATGTTCCCCCCTTTTTAGGGCGGCGACGTGGTTGGTTATTTATTTCACAAATCTTGCTGATCATCTCTCTTGCCTTATTTGGTTTTCTTGATCCTAAAGAACACAGCCAACTCACATTAATCGCAGCTCTGGCCACCTTAGTCGCCTTTTTTTCCGCCACACAAGATATTGTCATTGATGCGTATCGACGTGAAATCCTGCCTGATGCCGAACTTGGACTCGGTAACTCACTCAGCGTCAACGCATATCGCATTGCGGGCTTTGTGCCTGGATCGCTATCACTGATTTTAGCGGATATTTTGCCATGGCGCAGTGTATTTATGATCACCGCACTTTTTATGCTGCCTGGCATCTTAATGACGCTCTTTCTCGCTTTCGAGCCTAAAATTGATCTCGGACGAAACCGTACGTTGCGAGCCATGGTCATAGAGCCTTTTAATGAATTCTTCACACGCAAAGGTGTTCTCTCTGCCCTTGGTATATTAATTTTTATCTTTTTATATAAAATTGGCGATACGATGGCGACCGCACTTATCACGCCATTTTATTATGATATGGGCTTTAGCAAAACCCAAATCGGTTTGGTCGTAAAAAATGCGTCCGTATGGCCTATGTTACTGGCAGGCATTGCAGGTGGTATAATTATGCTGAAAATCGGCATTAATCGTGCACTTTGGCTATTTGGCTTGGTACAAATTGTGACGATTTTAGGCTTTGCATGGCTGGCATCGTTCGGGCATTTTGATGTGGTTGATACCAAAGCCCTCGTTATATTGACCATCGTCGTTGCTGCCGAATATATCGGCATAGGGCTTGGCACAGCGGCCTTCGTGGCGTTTATGGCGCGCGAAACCAATCCCCTTTACACCGCTACTCAATTAGCATTAATGACCAGCCTCGCCGCTCTGCCACGCACCATTTTTAACTCCTTTGCGGGCTCTTTGATTGAGTTTTTTGGTTATTATCACTACTTTTGGTTCTGTTTTGTTATCGCTATTCCTGGCATGCTATGTCTGATGTGGGCAGCCCCCTGGAATGGTGAAAAAAGCAAAAGTGCGGTCTAAAAATGATCTTTTGCTTGGCGCAGTTGGGTAAATTGCGCCACTGTTTTCGCCTGTAAAAAAGGGTTAATCTCTCGCTCTTGTGCCATCGTGGTTGGTAATGACGGCTTTCCTTGCGCACGTAACTTTTCCACATGCTTAATCGTGTTCTCAATAACCGCACTCGGATTAACCGATTGTGCAAATGCCAAATTAGACAGCGTATATTCGTGCGCAGGACAAACAATTGTATCATCAGGTAAGGCATTCAAACGCTGTATACCCGCAAACATCGCATCATAGTCATGTGTAAACACTCGGCCACAACCAGCGGAAAATAAACTATCACCACAAAATAAATGCCCTTCAATCAAATAACTAATATGCCCTTTTGTATGCCCAAATGTGGGGATCACCTCCACTTCATACCCTGCGATAGTTATTTTGCTCTCAGGTGCTAGATGATGAACATCGCCTTTCACTTCATCGGGAGCATACACAGGCAACGTGGGATACTGTGCTAAAATGCCATCAATGCCGCCGATATGATCGCTATGATTATGGGTAATCAAAATCGCAGCAGGCGGTGTATTATGTGTACGCAAAAATGCTAATACTGGGTGAGATTCTGCGGGATCGATAATCAAAATGCCGCGATGATGCGAGCAAAAAAGCCAAATATAGTTGTCATTTAGTGCATTTAATGGTATCAACATAATAAATCCCTCATGAGGAGAAACACAATGCAGCGTGCAAAATCCACCACACCAATCCAACAACTGCAAAGCTGGCAACAATTAAAGTGCGGTGAGTGTTATCATCATGCGTTAAAACGCTATTTTACCCCATGGGCGGATAAACGGCAGGCGCAAACACATCTGTTTCTCGGCAATTTAAGTGGTGAAATTATCGCACTTGATAAGCAAAACATCAATTTACAACTAAGTCCAAATCCCGAGTCTTTTATGCCAAGTCATGCACGCCTATTGGTAAAAGCCGATCTCTGTCAGCTTCCGTTGATTGAAACATGCGTGGATAACTGTTGGCTAATCAATACATTAAATTTTAGCCACGATCCCCACCAGATCTTGCGTGAGGTTAATCGCGTATTATGTGATGATGGTTACCTATTTATCGCCCTATTCAACCCGTGGAGTAGCTTGCTTTGCAAACGCCATTTTCACGACCGCCTCCACCGTAACCGCACTTTACCGTTTCGCCAATTTATTTTATGGCGTGTCATCGACTGGCTAGACTTACTCGGTTTTGAAATTATTCAACATACCACGCTGGCACGCCCTTCATGGTTTTCTGGCCATCATTTACGTGCTATTGTTGCTCGAAAAACGGTGCTATCCCCCACCTTAAATACAGAAAAAGTGCGGTTTCACCGCCCCGTACTACACCCAGCGAGTGCATTGACGTCTCAGCAGAACAATGTGCCTCATTCATCACAATAACCTTCATCATGAAGCGTCGGATTTTCCGCTCCTTGCCGAGCCAGCGCATCAACACGCTCATTTTCAAGATGCCCCGCATGCCCTTTAACCCAATGCCATTCTATGCGATGACGGGCAATTGCATGATCCAAGCGTTGCCATAAATCCTGATTTTTCACAGGTTGTTTACTTGCCGTGCGCCAATTATTCCGTTTCCAGTTATGAATCCACTGATTAATCCCATTTTTCATATATTGGCTATCACTAAAAAGCGCGACCTGACACGGACGTTTTAGCGATTCTAATGCCAAAATCACGGCTAATAACTCCATGCGATTATTGGTCGAACGGAAATAGCCCTGTGAAATCGTTTTTTCATGCTGTTTATAGCGCAACAACACCCCAACCCCGCCAGCTCCAGGATTACCTAAACACGAACCGTCGGTATATATTTCTATCTTGTCTGACACTGTGATAAACTCCTTAACGACTGAAAGAATAGCACAAATCTCTGGTATAAAGGAAAAATTATGGCACCAACGCATCCAACCCGCCAAGTGGTACTCGATACTGAAACCACTGGAATGAATACTGATGCTGGCAAACCGCACTTTGAAGGTCACCGCATAATTGAAATTGGAGCGGTGGAAATGATCAACCGTCGCCTCACTGGGCGCACGTTTCACGTCTATATCAAGCCTGATCGCAGCGTTGATCCCGATGCAGTTGCTGTGCATGGTATTACTGATGAAATGCTTGCAGACAAGCCTGAATTTGATGAAATTGCTGATGAATTTATTGCCTTCATCCAAGATGCGGAACTCATCATTCACAATGCCCCGTTCGATGTCGGCTTTTTAGATTATGAGTTTAGCAAAAGCCAGCATCAAAAGGTCAAACAGAACAAAATTGCCGATCTTTGCCTTGTTACTGATAGCCTGAGTATGGCAAAGAAAAAATACCCTGGAAAGCGCAATAACCTTGACGCACTCTGTGATCGCTTAAATATCGACAATAGTAGCCGTACGCTACACGGCGCATTGCTCGATGCGGAAATTCTTGCTGATGTCTATCTCAAAATGACAGGCGGACAATTTGCCTTATTTGAAGAGGAACAAGCCCAAAGCAGCGTAAAAAAAACACAAAGTGCGGTTCAATTAAATAAAACATATTACGACAACCTTACCGTCATCTTGCCCAATGATGAAGAACGTGCCGCCCATGACGAATACCTCAAATTATTGAACAAAAAAAGCGGCGATAATTGCCTTTGGCTGAAACAAATACACTAATTTCGGCTATGGATTAAGCAAACAACACACTTTTCAAAAAAAAGGGTTGACTGAATTGCCCAACCCTTATATTATGCCCCCACTTTAGCGGAGTGGTAGTTCAGCTGGTTAGAATACCTGCCTGTCACGCAGGGGGTCGCGGGTTCGAGTCCCGTCCATTCCGCCAATATTTTCAGGCTTATAGCATATGTTGTAAAGCCCCTAACTCGGAGTGGTAGTTCAGCTGGTTAGAATACCTGCCTGTCACGCAGGGGGTCGCGGGTTCGAGTCCCGTCCATTCCGCCATATATAACGCACAGTTTCTACTGTGCGTTTTTTTATATTATATAAATAAACTAACTTAACCAACTTTACCTCACATTAAATTACATTCAATACCTCACCCGCTCGCATCGGCATCGCTGTCCATAATATACCTGCTGTTGCTGTCGGAAAGCGGCTTTGATCTTGTAGCTGAATGGCTGAAAGCTTTCCTGGAATAATGGTTAACTCCAGTTCACCTGTTCTTAGGTCTTGCGGTTGAACTAACACACGGATCGTCACATAACCTTGCTCAATTAATTTGTTTTGAATACGCTTGAGAAGAATATTCATTCCTTGCATCCCCAAACAATGCGGTAGCTGTAAATCATGTTCTTGATAAATGGCATTCAATGCGCTTGAGAATTGACTTGGTTTGTGTTTTTTGTCGGTGGTTACCGTTGTCAGAAAAATCAGTGAGATAAATATGAGAGATGGGATAACAATTAGCTTCATGTTCTGGCAATTTCCCAGCCAATTCAGATTGCGCATCAATGCGTTGCGCTGCAATCACCTCTGGTTTAATATTGCTTGGACTACTTGCGCAAACGGCTAAGGCTAGTTCTGTGAGTCCAATAACCAATAAAAGTGAACGAGAACATAAACGCATGACATGACTCCAAAAGATAATGACATATCTTTCAGAGTATAGTTTTCTATACTTTTTAGATCAAATAATATCTAGCTGTTTTATTGATCTTTGTCACAGATAAGTTTTAACCTCAACTTGTTGAAAACTTTTTTGTTCGCCAAAATTTTTTTATCTAAAAAATACTTTTTATTAAACTGTTAAATATTATCTTTCTCTAAAGCTATCATCAACAGTAGATTGTAATGGACTGAGTAAATAGCTGATGATTATTCGGTTTCCAGTTGTTGATCAATCACCTCATAAGTATTCAAAAATCGATCAGCCTGGAGTGTATTCAGATGTCTCTCTTTTGTAAATGCATTTTTAATTTCATTCTTAGTTTTAACACTGTCATTAGAGTCAAAAAAATCAATATAAGCAGCTGAGGCTAATAATGCTTTATTTCCATCACTCATGGTGGTCTCCTAACTAAAAATTATAGTTTTTTTGTAAAAACTCTACTAATTTTAAATAATTATCTAATTCGCCAACATTATTATACCCGCCAGCGAGGTATAATGGATAAAGTCCAAAAACATCTTTAACCGAAGCTATAGTCTTATTGATAATTGGATCATAATAGAGGTAATAACTCGTACCTAAAACACACCCACCGAAACTATTTCTAGCTTTTCTATTATCATGATCATATAAAATAATACCTGTTTTTTTATCAATAAAACCCGCCTCATATTTTCGTCCTTCAAATTCAATGCTTTTAGGAAATTCAACATCACTATGCTCAACTTCTCGCAAAGATATCCACTCTAACGGTGGAGTCGAAGAGGTTGCAACGGTGATAATACCTCTTAATCTACGCCATTCATCGGGTTTGACATAAATCTTAATAGCGTCTTTTTCTATCATTTTGGCACGGATAGGGGTGGTGATTTCGGCAATGATCCAAGGTTGGAAAGGAAGGTAAATAAGATAAAGAAAAAATAAACAAATAAAATGTCTAGGTTTAAACTTCGATATAAATTGTATTAATTTATTCATAACATATTCACATTAAAGAGATAAAAAGATTAACTATCATATAATTGCACCTTGTTTCATATTTTCAGAAATTCATCAAAAAAAGCAGGCTGAACAAAAACAACCTGCTTTACTCCAATAAATTAAAATTTTAAGACAAGTATAGTTTTATATATGTTCCTAGTCAATATAAAATACCTATTTTTAGTTAAAGATTCTGATTTCTTTGTATCGTTAATCTAAGGTTATTGAATACTTTTTTCTGACCTAAAATTTTTACTTTATCTTCAATAAGATACCCCACAAGTGAAGAGTCACGACGAGGGCCTGATACAACACACGTCCAAAAATTCGTCGATCCCAAAATCATGACCAGCACTTCTCACATGGTTTGGTTTCTGTGTAAAACAACAAAAAAAATCAATAAGATAACAAAGTATTTCTCGGCAGCTAAACTCCCCCCAGCTCCACCAATTTTCGTGAAATGCAAAGACGCTCCATATTAACGGAGCGTTTTTTCTTAATGAGGAATAATTTTTATTAAATCCCACTATTTTTGTTCATTTTTTAGTAGCCCTGATGATCCCTTTGAATAATCTTTTGGCGGCTCTTGTTCATTAGTGGTTATTTCTGTGGTACTTGCAATTTCACCTTCTAATGTTACATCTTTAGATTCTACAGGAGCTAAAAGTGCGGTTTGATTGAATAGTGCTTTAGATTTGTCCTCTGCGAGTAAATTTACAGAGCTACTCGCAAGGTGTTTGTACAATTTTTGATAGTCCTGTGCAAGAGATTTCATGAGATCCGCACTTTCCGCAAAATGCGCTTCAATTTTTGCTTTTTGCTCATCCACTTCATGACGCACTTGTTTTAATTCAGATTGTGTTTGCAGTTGTTTACGCACATTACCGCTACTAGCACGAATGACAAAAAATGCCAAAATAAAACCTATAACTAGCCCGCCAAGTCCCATAAGCCATAACTGTTGTGTACTTGTTAACTGCTCCATAAATTTCTCCTAAAATACATTGATAAACCACTCATTATTTAAAATTATAATCCCAATTCAACTAATGTCTAACCGAAAAATACGATTTTGCCATGCATAACACGTTTTTTACGAAAAAAATTCGCAATTTAATTTTAAATTAAGTATAATCTTGCAACCCTGTTATTACATTGGTTTTTCCCACCGTGTAAAATTTTGACTGTAACTAGCACTCGAAGGGGTGATTAGGCAGCTTAAGGTGTGCTTTTTAAGCATAGGGTTTAAATTTTTATAAATGGTATTTTTAATGAAAACTTTTGTAGCAAAACCAGAAACCGTAAAACGTGACTGGTATGTAGTTGATGCGACAGGTAAAACATTAGGTCGCTTAGCTACTGAAATCGCAAGTCGCTTACGTGGTAAACACAAAGCTGAATATACTCCACATGTAGATACTGGTGATTATATCATCGTGATCAATGCAGAAAAAGTTGCTGTCACTGGCAGAAAACAAAGTGATAAAATGTACTACTGGCATACAGGTCACATTGGTGGAATCAAACAAGCGACTTTTGCAGAGATGATCGAACGCCGTCCTGAGCGCGTGATTGAAATCGCAGTTAAAGGTATGTTGCCAAAAGGGCCATTAGGTCGTGCAATGTATCGTAAATTGAAAGTGTATGCAGGTGCTGAGCATAATCATGCCGCACAGCAACCACAAGTATTAGACATTTAATCACGGGGTCAAGATAATGGCAGAGAATCAAAATTACGGCACAGGTCGCCGCAAAAGCTCTTCAGCCCGCGTGTTTATTAAACCGGGCAGTGGTAAAATCACTATTAATCAACGTGAATTAGACGTTTATTTCGGACGTGAAACATCACGAATGATCGTACGTCAACCGTTAGAACTAGTGGAATTAACTGATAAATTAGACCTTTATATCACTGTAAAAGGTGGTGGTATTTCTGGTCAAGCTGGTGCTATTCGCCACGGTATCACTCGCGCATTAATGGAATACGATGAAACCCTCCGTCCAGCACTCCGTGCTGCAGGCTTCGTTACACGTGATGCTCGTCGCGTTGAACGTAAAAAAGTGGGTTTACGCAAAGCACGTCGTCGTCCACAATTCTCAAAACGTTAATTTTTACGTTTACTAAACTCAAAAAGCCGATGTTATTCATCGGCTTTTTTATATGGGTATCCTTTCTTTATTAAAGTGCGGTTATGTAGAGAGCTGACCGCACTTTGATACTTTATGTATTTAACGCCTCTAACTGTTCGATTGAGGGTGCATAATAATATCCTCCGCTAACGGCTTTCGTAAACCCTAAGATGCGATCCGTTTTGCCATCTCGCTCACCAAACATGCTGAGCAACTGCTGTTCAATATTGTGTAAACGTGCACAATATGAAGCGAAATACAAGCCATGCGCCCCGCTCACTTTACCATAAGGTAAACTCTGACGTAAAATTTTCAGCCCTTTACCATTTTCTTTAATATCAACACGCCCCACATGAGAGGTCTCAGGCACATTATCCAATTCAACGCTATCAGGTTTGGTACGCCCAATCACATTTTCTTGCTTACTATCACTCAGCTTATGCCACTTGTCTAGTTGATGCTCATAACGTTGTACAAAGAGATAACTGCCACCAGCATCTTGCCCTTCTGCAATCACAGCAACCGTCGGGCGATCTTCACCTTGTGGATTTTCAGTGCCATCAATAAAACCCGTTAAATCACGTTCTTCAATCCAACGAAATCCATGCGTTTCTTCTTGCACTTCAAGTGCGGTTCCAAACACCGCCATCGCCATAAGCCCTGCTGAAAAACACACATCTTGACGTAACGCTTGGATATGAATGAGCATATCACGCTGAGTGGCAGGTGCACTCAAATTTCCTTTCCCAAGTGTTGTAAAGGGTTTGAGTTCCGCGGCACTGCCCGCTTGCCCAATCTGTTTCCAAATCCCATCACTAAACGCCAATACCGCACCTAGCCCCGCATCAGGATATTGATGTTGTAATTGTGTTAGCTGCGCTAAAAATGCAGTGCACTGTTGCTTTATCACGGGTAAATCCAGCACTTTCGCTTCTAAAAAAATCCCTGCTCGGCAATGCTCCAATAAAATTCCGCTTTGTGCAGACATAAGATCTCCTTGCGTTATTATTTTATATCGTATTTTAACGCAAAATTGAGAATTAAAAAATGAAAGGTTAATCACAATTTTTAAATCCGCTCAACCGCACTTGTTATTTTTATGTTAGAGTATGCTCGCATGTCAACTTAAAGGAGAAGTTAGTACTATGAAACAATGGAAATTAGGTGTGTTATCGGTGTCTGTTTTAGTGGCATTAACAGGCTGTGCGACCCATTCATCAGATGATTCAGCGCAAGCTCAGTTAGCACAACAATCTACACTGGGTGTTGTTTGGATGCAACAATCTGGCGAATATCAGGCACTGGCACATCAAGCGTTTAATGCTGCTAAAGTGGCATTTAATCAAGCGAAAGTGCATAAAGGTAAAAAGAAAGCTGTTGTGGCTGACCTTGATGAAACATTACTTGATAATAGTCCTTATGCTGCATGGCAAGCGAAAAATGGGCAACCATTTACAGGCGAAACATGGACAAAATGGGTCAATGCCCGTGAAAGCGGCTCACTTCCAGGTGCGGTTGATTTCGCTAACTATGTTAATAGCCATGGTGGTACGATGTTCTATGTCTCTAACCGTAAAGCAGACGGTGAAACAGAAGGTACGATTGATGATATGAAACGCCTTGGCTTTACAGGGGTAAGCGATAACACATTATTGTTAAAAAGAGATAAATCTGCCAAATCAGCACGTTTTGCTGAAATTGAAAAACAAGGCTATGAAATTGTGCTGTATGTCGGCGATAATTTAAACGATTTTGGCGATGCAACCTATCACAAAGCCAACAGTGAACGCCGTGATTTTGTCGCAAAAAATGCGTCACTTTTCGGCAAAAAATTCATTATGTTGCCAAATCCAAATTACGGCGATTGGGAAGGTGGCTTAGCTGAGGGATATTTCAAAAAAGATAATAATGGTAAGCTCAAAGCCCGCGAAGATGCACTTAAAGCCTGGAGCGGTAAATAAGCTTAAACTTCTCTAAAAAGCAAAGTGCGGTCTTCTTGAAGACCGCACTTTCTCTACTAAATCACCTCAATCAATACTGTATCAGATTTGGCTTCACTCAATGCGCCTATCGCATGAAGCAAAATACCCTGCTCTTGGGCTATTTGTTCAACGTCAGATACCGCACTTGGATCAACGGCGATAAGTAATCCTCCTGACGTTTGTGGATCGCATAAGATTGCACGCTGAGTCTCACTCATTGCGCCAATTAAATGCCCATAGCTGTCAAAATTACGTTTGCTGCCACCAGGAATACACCCTTTTTCAAGGTAATAATCCAAATCGGGTAAACATGGCACTTGTGCAAACCGCACTTTGGCATTGAGATTTGAACCTTGGCAAATTTCACTCAAATGCCCTAACAACCCAAATCCCGTAACATCCGTCATGGCATGTACCCCTGCAAGATGTGAAAATGCTGCCCCAATTTTATTCATTTGGCACATCAATTCCGCAGCCTTACCGTGGTGTGATGTTTTCAGCTTGCCTTTTTTCTCTGCGGTTGTATAAATGCCAATGCCCAATGGCTTGGTTAAAAAGAGTTGGTCGCCCGCTTTTGCTTGGTTATTTTTTTTGACTTTATCCGTATCAATAATGCCTGTAACAGCCAAGCCAAAAATAGGCTCAGGTGAGTCAATACTATGCCCTCCTGCCAGAGATATGCCTGCCTCTTTGCATGCGGTGCGCCCGCCATCAACGATGCGTCGCGCCACTTCAGCGGGTAATTTATCAATAGGGAAGCCCAAAATCGCAATTGCCATTATGGGTTTCCCGCCCATGGCATAAATATCGCTGATGGCATTGGTTGCAGCAATGCGTCCAAAGGTAAATGGGTCATCAACAATCGGCATAAAAAAATCGGTGGTAGAGATAATCCCTTTGCCGTCGCCAATATCATATACTGCGGCATCATCACGGCTATCATTCCCCACGAGCAAATGAGGGTCGAGCCATTTGCCTGCCTCAGAATGAAGGATTTTATCTAAAATTTTCGGGGAAATTTTGCACCCACATCCTGCGCCATGACTATATTGTGTTAAACGAATAACATCACTTACCACCGCATTAAATTGCTGTTCGTTCTGTTCGTCAGTTTGTTTCATTATACGTTCCTTTTTCAAACCATTACCCCTACCATATCATAAAAATGTGTGGTTTAGCGTCTAAATCGCTTATTTATGCAATTTTGCACAAAAAAAAACCACTATTTTAAAAAAAATATCGCCTTACAATAAATTCTGCTATTTTCGTCAATGTTTTATTTTCATTATTTCCATTTTATGAAAAAATAGCAAAATTGGCACATAAACTATACGTCTATTTTTAAATGAAGTTAAGGAGAACGATCATGACACTACGTCTATCTCGTCTAAGTCTTGCAATGGCTTTAGGGCTGACCGCACTTTGCACCAATACATTTGCCGCACAAGTTCCAGCGGGTACGGAGCTTGCTGAAAAACAAGAAATTGTATTTAATAACTCGGCAGAACCCGCCAGCCTTGATCCTGCAAAAATTCAAGGTGATGTTGAAGGTTCTTTGGCACATCAATTATTTGAAGGTCTTGTTAACTCAGACGAAAAAGGCAAAATTTTACCGGGCGTTGCTAAATCATGGGAGCATTCCGATGACTATAAAACCTGGACATTCCATTTACGCGATAACGCAAAATGGTCTAATGGTGAACCCGTGACTGCCCATGATTTCGTGTATTCTTGGCAACGTTTAACTGATCCAAAAACAGCGAGCCCATATCAAACCTATCTTGAATTTTTAGCGGTTAAAAATGTGAAAGATGTTGCTGAAGGGAAAAAACCAACGAGCGAATTAGGCATTAAGGCTTTGGATGACTATACTCTCGAACTGCAACTTGATGCACCAATTCCTTATGCAGATAAACTTGTAGAACATTACGTTTTATTGCCCGTCAATAAAAGTGCGGTTGAAAAATTCGGTGATCAATGGACAAAAGTGGGCAACATTGTTGGCAATGGTGCGTTTAAACTGGATGAACATCGTGTAAATGAAAAAATTGTGCTTACACGCAATCCGCATTATTGGGACAATGAGCATACTGTGTTAAATAAAGTGACATATCTCCCAATTGTTGAGGCAAGCACTGACATTAACCGTTACCGTGCAGGTGAAGTCGATATCACGGGTAAATCATTGCCTCCTGAAATGTTTGAAAAATTGAAAAAAGAATTGCCAGATGAATTAGTCGTTGGGCCAATTTTGTGTACTTATCATTACGAAATCAATACGAAAAAAGCCCCATTTAATGATGCCCGTGTACGCAAGGCGTTAACCCTAGCCCTTGATCGCGACATCATCACCGAAAAAGTATTAGGGCAAGGTCAAACACCAGCTTATGTGTTCACACCACCATATACTGCTGATGCTGATAGCATTAAAAATCCAGAGTGGGCAAGTTGGCCGCAACAACAACGTAACGAAGAAGCTAAAAAGCTGCTTACCGAAGCTGGCTTTAGTAAATCAAATCCACTCACGTTCAATTTGCTTTACAATACAGATGAAAATCATAAAAAAGTGGCCATTGCTACCAGCTCTATTTGGAAGAAAAATTTAGATGGTTTAGTGAATGCCAAACTTGAAAATCAAGAATGGAAAACTTATATCGACACGCGCCACAGCGGGAACTATGACATTGCCCGTGCAGGCTGGTGTGCTGATTATAATGAACCTACAACATTCTTAAACTATTATCTATCCAACTTTGCAGCGAATACTTCATTTTATAACAATCCAGAGTATGACAAACTGCTTGCGGATGCCAAAATTGCGCCAACAGATGAGCAACGTAAAGCTGACTACGCCAAAGCAGAAGAAATTCTCGCAAATGATGTTCCAGCCGTTGATGTCTATCATTATGTTCAACCGCGCTTAATTAAAAGTTATGTGAAAGGGTTTGCTGCATTTAATCCTACGCAATCGTACTATTTCAAAGATGTTTATATCATTAAACACTAAGAATAGCCGATAACATAAAAGTGCGGTCGAGATATGCTTCAACCGCACTTTTCCCTTTTTAACTAACAGACAAAATTACTATGTTGAAACTCATTTTTCGACGGCTATTACAAGCCATTCCAACACTATTTGTGTTGATTACGCTGTCGTTTTTTATGATGCGCTTAGCACCGGGCAGCCCATTTTCTAGCGAAAAAGCCTATCCACCAGAGGTAATGGCAAATATTGAAGCCAAATATCATCTTAATGAACCTATTTTGAAGCAATATGGTCATTACTTAATCGGGCTTGCACATGGGGATTTTGGTCCTTCGTTTAAATACAAAGATTTTACCGTTAACCAACTGCTCGCTGAATCCTTTCCTGTTTCACTGAAGCTGGGTTTTTTTGCCTTTATTATCGCCTTTGTTGTCGGCGTGAGTGCCGGTACGCTCGCTGCAGTAAAACAAAATAAATGGCTTGATTATCTTATTATGACATTTGCCATGACAGGCATTGTCATTCCAAGTTTTGTTGTCGCGCCTTTACTGGTATTTTTGTTTGCGATCATTTTACAATGGCTGCCCGCCGGTGGTTGGAATGGCGGACAATTGACGAATATACTTCTCCCGATGACCGCACTTTCACTGTCTTATATTGCCAGTATTGCGCGTATTACACGCGGCTCAATGATTGAAGTGTTACATTCTAATTTTATTCGCACTGCCAAAGCAAAAGGCTTGCCAGCACGTCGTATTATTTTTACGCATGCGTTACGTCCTGCCCTGCTTCCCGTTATTTCTTATATGGGGCCTGCGTTTGTCGGTATTATTACAGGTTCAATGGTTATTGAGAGTATTTTTGGGTTACCCGGTATTGGGCAACTTTTCGTCAACGGAGCCCTTAATCGTGACTATTCTTTAGTGCTGAGTTTAACCATCTTGGTTGGCACTCTAACCATTACTTTTAATGCAATAGTGGATATTTTATACGCCATTATTGATCCCAAAATTCGCTACTAATTTTTAAGGATAAAATGATGTTAATAAAAAAAGAAGATAGTGAATTATTACAACAAATTGATAGTAGCCTTGAAATAGAAGGCCGCAGCTTATGGCAAGATGCTCGGCGACGTTTTTTACATAATAAAGCGGCGCTGCTTAGCCTATGTGTATTGGTTTTGATTACGTTATTTGTTATTTTTGCACCAATGCTAAGCCCGTTTCCATTTGATGATACCGATTGGTCAATGATGTCCATGCCACCAGATATGGAAAGCCAGCACTATTTTGGTACGGACTCATCGGGGCGAGATTTACTGGTTCGTGTTGCAATCGGTGGGCGTATTTCCTTAATGGTTGGGATCGCAGGTGCGCTTATTGCTGTATTATTTGGTACACTTTATGGTGCAACATCAGGCTATGTGGGAGGCAAAGTTGATGCCATCATGATGCGCATTTTAGAGATTCTCAATTCATTTCCCTTTATGTTTTTTGTCATTTTGCTCGTTACATTTTTTGGGCAAAATATTTTTCTTATTTTTCTTGCTATTGGCATGGTTTCTTGGCTAGACATGGCTCGGATTGTACGCGGGCAAACCTTGAGCCTAAAACGCAAAGAATTTGTTGAAGCAGCTATCGTATGTGGTTCATCAGCACCTAAAATTATTTGGAAACACATTGTGCCCAATGTGCTAGGTGTGGTTGTAGTATATGCTTCGCTGCTGGTACCGAGTATGATTTTATTTGAATCTTTTTTAAGTTTTCTTGGACTCGGCACCCAAGAACCATTCAGTAGTTGGGGCGGTTTATTAAACGATGGTGCACGCTCAATGGAGTTTATGCCTTGGTTATTAATTTTTCCTGCTCTATTTTTAGTTATCACCCTATTTTGTTTTAATTTTATTGGTGATGGCTTGCGTGATGCGCTCGATCCAAAAGATCGTTAAGGACAATTCAATGCACAACACACAATCCGATATATTACTTGATGTAAATAATTTACGTGTTATTTTTAACACGCATGACGGCGATGTAACGGCTGTCAACAACCTAACATTTTCCCTTAACGCTGGGCAAACGCTGGGCATTGTTGGGGAATCAGGCTCAGGAAAATCACAGACGGCTTTTGCTATTATGGGATTACTGGCAGATAATGGGCGTATCGAGGGGTCAGCTAAATTCAATGGTAAAGAAATTTTAAACTTACCAAAACGTGAGCTAAACCGCTTTCGTGCAGAGCAAATTTCAATGATTTTCCAAGATCCGATGACATCACTTAATCCTTATATGAAAGTCAAAGATCAACTGATGGAAGTGTTGATACTACACAAAGGAATGGATAAAAAAACGGCCTATAACGAATCACTTGCGATGCTTGATGCCGTAAAAATGCCTGAAGCCAAAAAACGGATGGATATGTATCCCCACGAATTTTCGGGCGGAATGCGTCAACGTGTGATGATCGCGATGGCATTACTTTGTCGCCCTAAATTATTAATTGCTGATGAACCAACAACCGCACTTGATGTTACTGTTCAAGCGCAAATTATGGCACTACTTAATGAACTCAAACGTGAATTTAATACTGCCATTATTATGATCACCCATGATTTGGGGGTTGTGGCTGGCATTTGTGACAATGTCTTAGTCATGTATGCGGGACGAACCATGGAATATGGTACCGCGGATCAAATTTTTTATAACCCAACGCACCCATATTCCATTGGTTTAATTGATGCTGTACCGAAGCTCAATGAAGAAATTGGCGAACTCACAACCATTCCCGGTAATCCGCCTAATTTATTAAATTTGCCGAATGGCTGCCCATTCCAACCACGTTGTCAGCGAGCCAGCTCCCTGTGCTTAACTGCCCCTGAGCTCACTCGTTTTGATACAAACCGCCTACGTGCTTGCGCTATTCCTGTTGGAGAGATTTAATGTCAACTGAATCAAAAAATTTACTACTGGAAGTTGATAATTTAAGTGTTCACTTCCACATTAAAAATGACAAGAAACGCTTATTCGCTAAAACACAAACATTAAAAGCTGTTAATCACGTTTCTTTTAAACTTTATCAGGGCGAAACTCTCGGCATTGTTGGCGAATCAGGATGTGGTAAATCAACACTGGCGAGAGCCATCATCGGACTTGTTCCTTCTGCTGGCGGGAAAATGGTATGGCTAGGTAACGATCTGGGGCGACAAACACCAAAACAATGGCATGCTTTACGCAATGACATACAAATGATATTCCAAGATCCCCTTGCATCGCTTGACCCACGGATGACTATTGGCGACATCATTGCAGAACCACTACGCAATTATCAGCCACAACTCAACCGACAAGCAGTAAAAGCGCGTGTGCAAGCTATGATGGAAAAAGTAGGATTACTACCAAATCTTGTCAACCGCTATCCTCACGAGTTTTCAGGCGGTCAGTGCCAACGAATTGGTATTGCGCGTGCTCTAATTGTTGAACCTAAACTGATTATTTGTGATGAACCTGTTTCCGCACTTGACGTATCTATTCAAGCGCAAGTCGTCAATTTATTAAAATCATTACAAAAAGAAATGGGATTATCGCTTATTTTCATTGCCCACGATTTAGCCGTAGTTAAGCACATTTCTGACCGTGTGTTAGTGATGTATCTAGGCAACGCAGTGGAGTTAGGCGATTATGTTTCGGTTTATACCGACACCAAGCATCCATATACCAAAGCCTTAATGTCGGCAGTGCCAATTCCCGATCCCAATTTAGAGCGCAACAAACAAATCCAACTACTCGAAGGTGATCTCCCCTCCCCTATCAACCCACCGAGCGGCTGCGTATTTCGCACTCGTTGCCCACTGGCAGACAGTGCCTGTGCACTCAATAAACCTGAACTAAAAGGCAACGCTCATCACCAAGTCGCTTGTGAAAAAGTAGCTATCATCTAAAATGCAAAGTGCGGTTAAACCGCACTTTTACTTTTGAGTGTTATTATAATAGTTATACGCTTCATCAATAGAAGGGAAATTATACATATACCCTTTTTCTAATACCAACGCATTATCACAATATTCGCGAATTGCTGAGGGACTATGAGAAACTAGAATAATCGAACGATCTTTGCGCTTTTCAAACAATTCATACTTGCATTTTGCAGCAAAACGAGAATCACCTACTGCAATCACTTCATCAATCAAATAGCAATCAAATTCCACTGACAGTGAGAGAGCAAAGGCTAAGCGGGCTTTCATTCCTGAGGAATATTTCTTAACGGGCTCATAGAGATAATCACCCAGCTCGGAGAACTCTTCGGTAAAACGCTTGACGTAGTCAACATCCACATCATAAATACGACAAATAAAACGCAGATTATCCATGCCCGTTAAGCTACCTTGAAATGCACCGCTAAATGCGAGAGGCCAAGAAATACTCATACTACGATGAATAACACCTGTTGTAGGAGGCTCTACACCACTAATTAAGCGAATCAGCGTGGACTTACCCGCTCCATTACGCCCAAGAATACCAATTTTTTCACCCTTTTCCAGTTTAAAATTAATGTCATGTAATACTGTTTTCCACCCACTGCGAGTTTGGTAGCGTTTGCTCACATTTTCAACACAAATCATGAAGGCTCCACTCCTTGGCTGAATTTATTTACCAACGCAAGCCCGATCAACAGCATAGTTAAATTACATAAAATTAAAAAATATGGATCTTCGTGCGTAATAACTTGGTTACCAAAATAGCCATGTCGAAGCATTTCGGTACCACTCACCATTGGTATCCATTTCACATATGCTTGCACACTTTCTGGCAACGAGTTTACAAAAAAGAAAGCACCCGATAGTGGTAAAATAATAAAACTCAATGTGCTCCAAATTTTAGAAAATGCCTCAAAATAAAAGGCAATGGCACTAATGATTAACCCAAGCCCTAATGCAAACATTGCCATTAACGACCAAGCAAATAACATATAAAGCGTATCATTTGGCAGATCAATCCAACCAAGCAAAACAAAAACAGCCATAATGATAATTTGCGCAATGCTTGCCCCCGCAATTTCAAGCAACATACGAGCAATCAGCGTATCCAATACTCTGACATTGCGATGATACAACAGCCCAATATTTGCATTAATCGCACCAATGGCACGACTTGACGCATTTCGCCACATCATAGCCATTGGATAACCCGTTATAACAAATGCAATAATATTTAAAGTTGAATAACGATCAGCACGGAAAAATTTCCACATTAAGACAATCGCAAACGTAAGCAATAATGGTTCAACAAATAACCATAAAAAACCAAGATTTTTACGACCATAGCGTGTAATGATTTCGCGCATCAATAATGCACCAATTACTCGCCCTTGAATTGCAAGAGATTGACGAAATGTTGTTTGATCTCCGTATTGCATTAGTTTTTATGCTCTCTAATACTCGCAATTAATAAACTCAACACCCCGTATAAAATGAGACCAATAATAAAGGTCGATAAAATATTATACAGCCGCTGTGGTAATAGTGCTAAATCTGGTTTACTCGGTTGACTTATAACTTCCAAATAAAGTTGCTGGCGTTCAGCTTCATTCTTCGCATTTTGTAAAGCAGTTAATGCACTTGTTAATTGCTGTTGTGCAAGCGTGTTATCTAGCACTAATCGTTGATATTCTGCCGTTTGATTCACCATGGAATCATCCCCACCAAGCACTGATTGCATCTGTTGTGCAATCTCTCGCTTAATACTCTCCTCTCGACTTTTTAGGGTCTTAACTTGTGGGTTATTTGGCGTAATAGACCGCACTTGATCAAGCTGAGTTTGAATAGAAATTAATTCATCCTGAAGCTTAGAAATCAGTGTTAATACAACCTCAGATTGTGATTTCACATCAAAAATTCCGTTTTTGACACGGTAATGACTTAATGCTTGGGCTGATTCGTTAACACGGTTTTCCGCTTCCTTAACTGTTTGTTGTGCAAATAAAATCGTATCTTTACGAGCACGCTCATTCAACAAATTAATTAAACTTTCACCTTGTTTTAATAATTCTTGATTGACTGCTTGCGCATCATCGGCACTAAATGCTTTAATCGACAATGTTGCGATGCCAGAAACCGAATCTAAACTAATATTTTCTTGCTTTTGAAAATAGTGATAGAACGATTCCTCTTCTGAATTAATGCCGAGAGGGGCAAAGCGGGAGAATAAATCCCCTTTCTGCGTATAAAAGTCTCTTAACGGCAATACTTTTTGCAAATCAGCAAGTGCGGTTCGAGAACGCATAAATGCCTGTACTGTATAAGTATCATCTTGAGAACGCGCAAAACCAATGCTTTGCAATAACGCCCCAAAGCCACTAAGTGATGCTTGGCTACGAGATGATCGTACGACAAACGACGACTCTGATACATACACATCAGATGCCCATATGCTAAAATAAAATGCAGAACACACCGTTGGAATAATCACTGTAACCCAAAATAATGGATTAAATTTTTTCCATAATGACTTTTTAGATGAGGTTATAGCAACCGCACTTTGTGTTTTTTTCTCTAAGTCCTCAGTCATACTTACCTCAATCTGCAATACGCTCGATATTAGACACTGTACCTGTTACAGGTGAAGTAATCGAGAAAATTAAACGCAAGAATTTTTGGAATTCAGCTAATGGCGCATTAGACACATATACAATGTCATGATCTTCAATCGGGAAATGTTGTAACCAGAACAGTGATTTAGGCTCAAGCAAATTCAAACGGTAAACGGTTGGAATATCCATACCTGAAGTATAACCATTATTCGCCCACTTTTGCTTATCAACTATATTTAAATCATCAAATGGAATATAACGAAAGACAAAGACACCTCGCGGATCAGAACGGTTATCTAAAAGACCGCCCATTCGCCCAATCGCTTCAGCTAACGTTAGCCCTTTCGCTGCAAACCGCACTTCACGATTTGAACCTACAGCCCCCATTGCAGTGAAACTTAACGGATTATTTAGCAATGTTACTACATCGCCTGAACGTAAAGGAATATTCTCTTTGGGATTAGAAACGAGCGTATCTAAGGCAATTGTTTTCACTTGATTACCACGCGCAAGCTGCACGGACACATTACGCATATTATCTGATGCGCCCCCCACTGCTGCTACAGCATCCAAAACACGCTCTCCGTGGGCAGTTAATGGCATTCGCACACCATTGCCTTGACGTAGCACGGTAACATTAGCAGAATTATTTTTAACAATACGCACCATCACCTGCGGCTGATTCGCCATCCCTGATAAACGTCGTCGAATATCTGTTTGAATCTGCTCAGGTGTTTTTCCTCGCACAGAAATAGCACCAATAAATGGCACTGTAATACGCCCATTCTCACTCACCATTTGCTCAGGTAAACGAGTGACATCCGACGCACCCGCACCCGATTGGCTCAACACAGAGCCAAACAGCACCGCAGGTGGCGCCTCCCAAATCACAATGTCAAGCACATCACCCACATTCACCGTGCCACGATACACACCCGCGCTGCCACTGAGATGGCTAAACGACTGCGCCTGTTTTTGACGAAATAACTGATTTGAAACATGATCATTAACATCAATAACATCCACTGTTGGCAGCTCATTCTCGTCATTTTTCAGCTCAATCACCTTACTTTGGCTCGGACCTGAGGTTGGCATCAGATTGCAGCCTGAAAGCAACACGGCAGAAACGCAAAACATAAAAACCTTTATTTTCATAGTATTACATCTTAATTGACTTATATGATAATTAGCTATAATACACCTAAACACCTTAATCCACAAAATAAATCATATATTCTTGAGTGCATTTATATTATACTAAATGGATAAGTTAGCATTTTCTGCTTAATACACTGTAACAAATATGGCAACGCGTCAGGGAGATAAATTAAGCATAGGTATAGTATGCAGTTTCGTAAAATCCGCAAATTTCTCAAAAGCCCTGGGCTATTTTTCAGGGATTATTTCAATAAAAAGTACCCTGTCATTAATACTGAACAACAGCTAAATGAAGAAGATGAATACGCGATAATCAAAAACCAAACCAACCTGCAAGCACTGGAATCGAGCGTGAAATTCTCACATGAAGTGCCAGTGGACGCTGTGTTCACCTGGGTGAATGACCAAGACCCAGTCTGGCAGGCCAAATTTGCCCGATTTTCAAAATGTAGCACGCAAGATATCGCTCTCTTTGGAAAAGACAAAGCCCGCTTTAGCAACCACAATGAGTTGTTTTATTCCCTGCACAGTGTGCGCACCTATCTGCCTTGGATACGTAAAATTTTTATCGTGACCGACAACCAAGTGCCGCAGTGGTTCACCCCTAGCGACAACATCGTGATTGTGGATCATAAAACCATTATTGATCCCGAGTATTTGCCCACCTTCAACTCCCATGTGATTGAAGCGAATTTGCATAAAATTCCCGATTTAAGTGAAAACTTTATCTATTTCAATGATGATGTGTTTGTAGCCCGCCCGCTACTGAAAGAACACTTTTTCCGCAACAATGGCATTGCCTCTATTTTTATTTCAAATAAAAGCCTCAATGCCATGTTAAAAAAAGGCGTGATCACCCCCACACTCAGTGCCTCACTCAATGCGCGCGCGTTGTTGCGCATTCACTACGGCAGCGAGATCGACATCCCACTGGTGCACACGTATGTACCCTTGAAAAAAAGTGCTTATTTGAAGGCATGGGACACCTTTTTTGAAGAAATTCACGCTTTTTTGCCCAATCGCTTTCGCGGCAAGGAAGACATGAACCTCGCCACCTTCCTCGTGCCGTGGATTATGTACCTTGAAGGCAAATCTGTTTCAAGCAGAGAAATATGCTATTATTTCAACATTCGTTCACCTAATGCACTTACGCATTATAAAAAATTACTGACACAAAACACCAATGGCACGCAGCCACACTCGTTTTGTGCGAATGATTTTAAAGATGCTAAATTAATCCAAAGTTATCAATCTGACTTTGAAAAATTTATTACGGAGTATTTCAAAAATGAATCAAAGTAACGCATTCACCCCATTTTTTTCATTAATTATGCCAGTTTATAATGCTGGACCTTGGATTAGTGAAGCGATAGAAAGTATCATTAATCAAAAAAGAATCTCATTTACTAAAGAAGTACAATTAATACTCGTTGATGACAAATCAACAGATAACAGTTATACCATATGCCAATCTTTTCAAATTAGATATCCTAAAAATATTATATTGATTGAAAACCATTCTAATCAAGGACTATCTAAAACTCGCAATATTGGACTTGAATATGCAACAGGAGAATATATTAATTTTTTTGATCCTGATGATATTCTAACTAAAAATACACTATTTGAAATAAAAAACTTTATCAATAAAAACAATGAAGAAATTGCACATATATCTATCCCTCTAGAATATTTTGAAGCCGCTTCAGGAGCTCATCCAAAATATAAATTTCTTGGTGATAAAAACAGGATTATAGACTTAAATAAAGAAGGACATAATTTCATTTTATCATCTGCAAGCTCTTTTTATAAAAAAGATTTGATCAAAAATTTAAAATTTAATGATGCTATATTTGGTGACGAAGACACTTTATTTAACTTTTCTTTATATAGTAAAATCACTAAGTTTGGTTATATTTGTGAAAAAAACGTTAAATATATGTATAGAAGAAGAAAAACATCGAATTCACAAGTTGATAAAAGTAAAATCACTCCAGAAGCATTTTATACTCCTATTTATGTTCTCAACAATATTAATATCAATAAAAATTCAGAACTGTATTATGAACTGGCCATATATTTATTAAGATCTAGAATAAAAAATATCAAAAAGTCTATTTTTAAAGATTCAAAAGAATTTAACATCATTATAAATAATTATCGAGATATCTTAGAAAAAATACCTCTAAATTTTATTCAACACAAAAGTAAATTTGCAGATAATTCTATCAAGCTTCTGCTTTTAACAAATATATACAAAAATAAATTTGATATAAACAATAATGGAGAAATTTTAATTAAAAACCAGCCTGTTTTAAAAATTAATTATCTACCGTTGGATATTAAAGAAATCAAACTATATAACAATAATTTAGTTATTGAAACCTTATTCAATCATTTTGGTCTAAAAAACATAGAAATAGTAATATTCACTGAAGATAAAAAATTCATATATCCACAAGAAAAATATTACTGTGATAGTGTATACATTTATAGAGTAGATGATATTAAATCAAACGAAACAATTTTGTATAGCAGGTTTGAAATACCTGTATGCAAAAGCATGAAATTCAAATTATATTTTTTAAACAAAAGAAACGGATATATTCATATTATCAACAGACTACAAACTTATTCTGAAAATCCTTTCTTGGGATCTAGTATCTTCAACACTAGATCATTTAGACTATACTGTAAGACTGGTTATGACATCTCTTTCTATAGTAGAACTTTTTTTATCGAAAAATATAATAGAGCTAAAAAGTTCAAAAATAGACTGATCGCCTTCTATTCAATTTACAAAAATCATAAAAAATTTAAATGGTTAAGGCTTGCAAAACAAAGAAAAGCAGAATATTGGCTTTTCAATGATCGACCAATAACTGCAAATGATAATGCTGAAGCCTTATTCAGATATATATGTAATAACTATCCAGACTTCTCGAAAAGATGTTATTTCGTTTTAGATAAAAAATCTCCAGATATTAAAAGAATTAAAGCTATAGGAAATGTTGTAATTCAGAACAGTCTTAAGCATAAATATTTATACTTAAATGCAAAATATATTTTTACATCACATTTAGCATTAAATTTTTTCAAACCTATTCAGTATAGATTTTTAAAATATTATAATGATTTAATTGAAAGTAAAATAATTTGGCTGCAACATGGAATAACAATGAATAATATTGAAAGCGCTGCGAACAAGTTCAATAAACATGTTGATAAAGTTGTTACAGCTGCTAGTTTCGAAAAAAATATTTTTGGAAATAAAAGTTTCTTTTATAAGAAGACTGAAATCATTGAATCTGGATTTTCTCGCTATGATATACTAAATTCAAAAAGTGAAAATATTATTTTAATAATGCCCACTTGGCGTTCTTATTTAAGCGGAAAAATATTATCAAGTGGCATGCACGATAAGATAGACGGATTCGTTGACTCCGACTATTATAAAAATTTTAGCGAACTATTATCCAGTTCAAAATTACATAATTTAATTACTAAAAATAATTATCGAATTAAATTCGTACTACATCCTGGACTTAGACAGTATGCTGAGTACTTTTTTAAACTTCAAAGTGAAAGGATAGAAATAATATCCAAAAACTCTATATCGTATAGTCAATTATTTAATAAATCAGCTATCATGATAACCGATTATTCAAGTGTATTTTTTGATTTTAGTTATCTAAGAAAACCTTGTGTGTTTTTTCAATTCGATGAAGAGGATTTTTATTCAAAACATTATAAAAAAGGTATTTTTGATTTCCATTCGATGGCCCCTGGCAAGGTTTGTCATAAGTCAGATGAAGTTATCGACCAACTAATTCATATCGTCAACAACAGAGGAAAAATGGATAAATTATATCTTGAAAGAACTAATAAAATATTTTTAGCCATCGACAACCAAAATTCGTCAAGATTATTTACGGAGATTTTAAGAAATGACTGATATGAAAAGAACAATTAGAATTAAAGAATTCAAACCATCAATCTTGAGAGTTCATGTTCCAGAGGATTCATACATAAAAAAAAGCACTGGACTTCAAGAAAATATTGCTTATATGCAGAAAACAGATGACCAAGGTTTTTTAAAATCATATTTAGATTTAAGCTCAAACAATAAGGTTGTTATTATTGGTGATTCTTTTGTAGAAACAATATTCGTCAATGAATCAAAAAGAATACACTCTCTTGTTGAGGAAAAACTTTTAAAAAATTTTTATAAAAACATTAAAGTATATAATGCTGGCGTCTCTGGCGCAACGGGAATAAATATATTAAATACTATTATTAATAAAATAGCTTTTATGAAACCTGAAATCTTAATATATATTCAACCCTCTTGTGACTTTACTGCTTTACAGTTTGAAAACGGCTATTCAAACAATAGTAAATTCTTTTCCAATTTTACACCAAACGATAGTTTCAATGAAAAAATATTTTTTGAAACAATTGAGGAAAATTCTTACCAGATACTCAACAACATTAAAACGATAAATTATATATGCAAGTTAAATAATATAAAATTATGCATAGCTACATGCTGTTCAAACTCATCAAGAAGGCAATTAAATATAATGAATAACATTATATTAAAAAATTCTCATATTGGATATGATGTCATCGATTTGGATTCTTTATACCCTAATAAATCATCTGAGTTTTTTTATGACAAACAACATATTAACGAAAAGGGATGTGATTTTTTATCTGATATTCTTTCTGAATACATAAATTCAACAATTAAAAGTGAAGACCATAAATACACCATAAAAAAAACAAACTTAATAGAATCTAAAAAAGAAATTAATAATCATTTAACGATTAGTCATAGCATTGGTATATTCAAACCTAACAAAGTTTCAGTGAACTTCACCTTCAACAGTGCCATGGGGAGAAAAGAATCCAAATCCATTAAAATAACAGCAAAGTACAAAATAAGCAATGAATATCACAGTGAAGAAACTTTTGTATTACCATATATTAGTGGGTATAAAATGAATTTTTCTATAAATTTAAAGAAAAATATATTAAATTCTATAGAGATAAAAATAGAGTCCGAAATAATAGATTTGGTTCTTGAGCATTGTGAGTTGTGTGTCGTACATTCAATGAGCTAGAATTAATATTGAAAAATCCCTACTAACGTTGGGATTTTTCTTTTGAACGTTCATGCTTGTCACGCTTCTTCGGCCCATAAGCCTCTTCATGATCGGTGGCGAGGAAACGTTTATCGTTAAGGAGTTTGTTGCCGTGTTTAAGCAGTATGTTTAAGCATTTGCGGTATTTTTCTTCGTCGTATTCAAATTCTTTTTCCATCGTTCCTCCTCTTTGCCAAGCTAAGTGCCAAAGTGCGGTTGGGCTATGTTTTTGGCACTATTTGGTGTAATATAAGACAACAATTAACTGAAATATGCTTTGCTTATGAACACATTATCACTCTCAAATACCTCCCCTTTCACGCTCTTCGGTGGCATTAATGTGCTGGAGGATTTGGATTCCACGCTGAATGCCTGTGAAAAATATGTCAAGGTGACAGATAAACTAGGGATTCCTTATGTATTTAAGGCCTCTTTTGATAAAGCGAACCGCTCTTCAATCCATTCTTATCGCGGGGTGGGACTTGATGAGGGGATGAAAATCTTCCAAGCTGTTAAGCGTGAGTTCAATGTACCGGTGATAACCGATGTTCACGAGCCGTGGCAGTGTGAGATCGTTTCGGAAACCTGCGATGTGCTGCAACTGCCCGCATTTTTAGCACGCCAAACCGATTTGGTGGTAGCGATGGCAAAAACAGGGCGTACTATCAACATTAAAAAGCCGCAATTTTTAAGCCCGCACCAAATGAAAAATATTGTTGAAAAGTTCAATGAAGCGGGCAACCATGATCTCATTTTGTGCGAGCGCGGTGCTAATTTTGGTTATGATAATCTAGTTGTTGATATGCTAGGTTTTGGGGTGATGAAAAAAGTATGTGGTAATTTGCCGATTATTTTTGATGTTACCCATTCTCTACAACAACGTGAGGCAGGTGCTGCCGCTTCAGGTGGGCGACGTGATCAAGTCCTTGATCTTGCGCTTGCTGGCATGGCTACTGGTTTAGCGGGGCTGTTTTTAGAATCCCACGCTAATCCAGACAAAGCGAAATGTGATGGGCCAAGTGCACTGCCATTGAACCTGTTGGAAGACTTTTTAACCCGCGTGAAAGCCGTCGATGATGTGGTGAAATCATTTGGTAAATTAGATATTCAATAATGCAAAAATCACTTGCGCTCGTTTTTTCTCGTGGCATTTGGCACACACCGCACTTAGCCCAATTTTTGCCGGAATACACTCTCACGCAAAAAAAGCAAAGTGCAGTTAGCACGGTGTTAGGTTGGGGCTTGCGTCCAACGACGAAAAAAGCACGCGACTTTGCCAAGGCGCATAATCTACCGTACATCGCGCTGGAGGATGGTTTTCTCCGCTCTCTCGGCTTAGGTTGTGAAGGTTATGCACCATTTTCGATGGTAATCGACAATCTTGGCATATACTACGATACAACTCGCCCTTCACGCCTTGAGCAACTGATTTTATCCCCCATTCCCCCAGAAATCTTGACTGATGCACAGCGTGCATTGGGCTTAATTGTTGACTACAAACTTAGCAAATATAACCATGCACCTAATTTTGTGGATGACACACCGCACAACAAACCTCGCATTTTAGTTATTGATCAAACATTCGGTGATATGGCGGTGCGTTTTGGGCAAGCCGATGAAAACACGTTCAATCTGATGCTTGACTGTGCGTTGGCTGAAAACCCAAACGCTGAAATTTGGGTGAAAACACACCCAGATGTCATCAGTGGCAAAAAACAAGGCTACCTGACCGCACTTTCACATTTTAAAGACAAAGTGCGGTTAATTAGCGACAATGCCAATCCGCTCTCATTGCTTGAGTGTGTGGATAAAGTCTATTGTGTAACGTCTCAAATGGGATTTGAGGCATTAATGCTCAATAAACCTGTGGTCATCTTTGGCGTCGCTTGGTTTGCTGGTTGGGGCTTAACCGATGATCGTCATCCTGCTATTAAACAATTAACTACTCAAAAGCGTAGAGCTAACCGCACTTTACTTCATTTATTTTCCTGTGCCTATCTGCAATACAGCCGTTACATCAATCCTGTTACGGGCAAGACCGGTACTATTTTCGATGTGATTGATTATTTAAATCAAGGAAAACAACTCAACCAACGTTTGGCTGGCAATCTCTACTGTATCGGTATGTCGTTATGGAAGCGCGCCGTGATTAAGCCGTTTTTCCAACTTCCAAGCTGTAAATTGCACTTTTTCTCATCCATCAAGAAATTACAAAACCGCACTTTGCCATCTGATGCCAAACTGCTAATTTGGGGGCAAGGACAAGAAGCATTGCTCCATTTTGCCTCCCTGCGTGAGCTAAGCGTGTTACGTATGGAAGATGGTTTTATCCGCTCTGTTGGTCTAGGGTCTAACCTAGTTGCACCATTATCACTTGTCATTGATGATCTCGGCATTTATTTTAATGGACATGCCCCATCAAGATTAGAATATATTTTACAAAATCACCTTTTTACCGATCACGATCGCATACAGGGAGAGCATTTACAGAATACCTTAGTAACGCAACATATCGGCAAATATAATGTTGGTGAGAGTGGATTTTCGGTTCAACATAACGGAAAAAAAGTTATTTTAGTGCCAGGGCAAGTAGAAGATGATGCCTCTATTCGTTTTGGTTCACCGCAAATTAAGACAAATCTAGCGTTATTACACGCTGTGCGGCAAGCTAATCCGAACGCATATATTATTTATAAGCCCCACCCTGATGTGGTCAGTGGCAATCGAATCGGGTACATTGATATACAACAAGCACAAATTCTCGCGGATGAAATTGTAGAGAAAACTAATATTCTTGACTGTATTAACTGTGCCGATGAAGTGCATACAATGACATCTCTTTCTGGCTTCGAGGCCTTGCTACGAGGTAAAAAGGTGTTTTGTTATGGCTTACCGTTTTATGCCAATTGGGGCTTAACATATGATGCAATCCAAAGCCCAAGGCGTACTCGCACGCTGAAATTGAGCGAGTTGGTGGTGGCAACATTAGTCTATTACCCACAATATATTGACCCCACACGCAAAACACGCATAAATGCACAACGAGCAATTGAAATATTACAGCAACAACGGGTAAAATTAAAAGATGATAATGGACTGTACAGAAGTTGGTGTTCTAAGCAAATTGGAAAGCTAAAACAACTTTATCTTTCAATACGTTAAGCTGATTTGAGGAGTGAGTGTTGCAACATAATTTAGATGAACTGCTTGCCAGTGGCGAGCGTTTTTTGCTTTTACAAGGACCGATTGGGCATTTCTTTCGTGAATTGGCTCAGTGGCTTGAAGCACAAGGCAAGCAGTGCACTAAAATCAATTTTAATTTTGGTGATGAGCATTTTTATCCTGAAGGCAGCTCACACAATGTGATTGCTTATACCTCAACACTGGATGCTTTTGAACATGATTTGACCGACTTGGTGCAGCGTGAACAAATTCAAGCCATTATCTGTTTTGGCGATAATCGCTACTACCACACCATTGCTAAGCACGTAGCTGAGAAATTTCATCTCACCTTTTGGGCGTTTGAAGAAGGCTATTTCCGACCGCACTTTATTACACTGGAAAAAGACGGTGTAAATGATTTTTCTACTATTCCACGCTCAGCCGATTTCTATCTTGAACACGGTCAACACTTAACGCTTCCCTCTGAGCCTATTCCTGTTGCTTCAGGTTTTATGCCTGTTGCACGTCTTGCGATACGTTATTACACCAAAGCCTATTGGAATCGTACAAAATATCCACACTATAAGCATCATCGGCTTTTAAATATCAATTACTACATTCGATTATGGGTAATATCAGGTCTCAAGCGTCTATGTTATGCACTTGAAGATGCCAATTTTGCTAAACGTGTCGCACGAGGTGAGTTTGGCGATTTTTATATTGTCCCTCTACAAGTCTATGATGACAGCCAAGTTCGGGTACACAGTGATTTTGCTACTGTGCGTGATTTTTTAGAGCATGTATTAACATCTTTTGCTCAGCATGCCCCTGAGCATGTAAGTCTAATCGTGAAACATCACCCGATGGATCGGGGTTTTATTGATTACAGTGATGTCATTAAAAAATTTAAACACCGCGATCCCAAACTTAAACATCGCATATTCTATATTCACGACGTTGCCATGCCCATTTTTTTGCAATATGGCAAAGGCATGGTCACATTAAATAGCACTAGCGGTATTTCTGCCTTAATTCATAATATGCCCATCCTCACATTAGGGCGTGCAAATTACAATATGTCAGGATTAACCTATCAAGGCTCACTTGATGAATTTTGGCATAATCCTATTGCGCCAGATAAAAATGTATTTACGGCTTTCCGACATTATCATATGAATAAAACACAACTAAACGGCAACTTTTATACGCATACCATCTTACGCACCCCTTACAATCAAAATGCAGAATCGGAGTCTTCATGAAGCTCAAGCAACGTCTCTATTTAAAACAATTTAATTTTTTTATGCCGCTACTGGCGTCACTATTTTTGTGCTATTTCACTTTTATTTCCCCTTCGCAAACCGTGCCGTATTGGCTATTGCTGATCGGTGTGGTGATTTTAGGGCTTTATACTACGTTTAAAGTTTTTTTAAGTTTAGTTTTTGTGAAACGCGCTAACCAGCCATTAGGACGTTGCTTTTTTGGTACACTGCATACCGCCAAACCGCACTTTGCCTTAAAGAATAAAGCGGAAGAATTTGCAACACTGGCTGAGAGTTTATATGAGGTCACTCTCATCTGCTCCAATCAAAACAGTGCGTTAATTGAGCTTGCACGAAACCCACATTATGCACTCACAGGAACAGATGCCATGTATCTTAATGCGCTCGAAGGGCTTAAATCTCATGATGCGGGCTTCACTGGTCTGAAAGCACTATTGCAAACTTCATGGTCAGTCACTGATGGCGATAGTGCAATGAAAGCCATGCAGACACTTTGGCAGTCGGTGTTGCGCCAAGAAGAACAGATGATTGCAAGCATACCGCACTTTACGAAATATGACCAATGCCTCCGTGATTTTGGCTATGAGATAAACCCGCAAGATACACATGTCAACAGTGCTGGCTCTGATCTTGTGCAGTTTATTTGGCTGACGCGCGCCTGCTTCACGCTTGGTTTTATCAATGAAAATGAAACACGCAATATGCTCAGAGCTGCCGCCGTGTACCTCGCTGGAAATTATCAAACTTGGCAGCAATTAGCCTATTCGTATTTGATCACTTTTATTGACTGGGCTGCACGGGCGAAGCTCGATGTTCTTGCCTATTCATTAGTCAAACAGCGGATTTTTGCCGTTACTCAACTGTTTAATGATGCCAATAGCCCATTACACGGGGTGAAACTGGATGAACTACGGGCGTTTATTTTAGCGCAAGGGCAAGAAAAGCAATAAAAAACCGCACTTTCACATTAAAAGTGCGGTCAAGATCAAATGCTGTGCTTATTTTTGCGTTTCAAATGCTTCCAATGCACGCAATGAATAAGTGTATGCTGCCCCAGCATTGAGTGCAATTGCAGTGGCTAATGCGGCTGCCACTTCCTCTTCCGTTGCACCAGCTTTAACGGCTTCTTGAGCATGCACAGAAATACAGCTTTCACAGCGTGTTGTCACAGCAACTGCTAGGGCAATCAACTCTCGCGTTTTGGCATCCAGCACATTACCTTCCGCAGCTGCAGCATTCAATGCACCATAGGCTTGAAGCATTTTAGGGTATTTTTGCCCTAATTGACCAAATGATTTTTTCACATGTGATGTCTGATTTTTCCAATCTGCAAACATAATTTCTCCTTAATCCATATTGTGATTTACATCGTAAGATTGCTTGCGTATTATTGATACTTTAAAGCATACTTTCTTGTTATTTAGTATCATTATCTGTTTTTTTAATATTAAAATAGACACAACCGATGGATTATCTGGATAATTTAATTCAACTTGCTGATGTGCGTGGCGAAATCAATGTGTTATGCCGTTTTTGCGATAACTGGCAAATCACTCATGCAAAACAAAATCGTGGCATTTTCCATATCATCACTGTCGGGCAATGTGCGGTACACATTGGCAAAACACGACACTTACTCAAAAAAGGCGATATTCTTTTTTTACCGAATGGCATACCGCATTGGTTAGGAAATGTATTGGCAGGAGAAGAGAGCTCTCTTCATATGCAACGACAACAATATGGCGTATTTGAATTGCGTCAGAATAACATTCAACGCTATGATTTTGAAATGTTTTGTGGCTATTTTGATTATACGCAAAATGCTCTTTTATCCAATATGCTGCCCGATTATTGGATTTTATCAGGACAAGAAAATATTACCCTGCCACTGGTAATGATTCTGCAACAGGAAGCCAACCATCAACTCGGATCGCACGCAATTATCAATGGCTTATGCCATGTGTTATTAACCTATCTCATTCGTGATTACATTCAACACGGCGATACACTTGAGCAAAATATCTTTTCTGCCTTGCAAGACAAACGGCTATTTCATGCTGTAGATGCGATGTTAAAACAGCCCGAAAAAGCGTGGACTATGCACTCATTAGCTGAATGCTGTGCCATGTCTCGTGCCAATTTCATCCGCCTGTTCAAACAAAAAACAGGCACACCGCCAGGAAAATTTTTACTTGATCTGCGTATGCAAAAAGCACAAATGTTATTGAAAAATAGCAATAAATCTGTGCTGCATATCGCATTAGAAGTGGGTTATCAGTCAGAATCGCATTTCAGCAAAGTGTTTAAAAACCACACGGGTATCTCACCTAGCCATTATCGCATACATCTTAAAGATAGCTCAGGTACTCACTGACATTGTATTCACGACATCCATCGGGTTTGTGCTCTGCTGTGCCAATCATCACAAGTGCGATAACTTTATCATGAGCACCACACCCAAGAGCCTGACGCAATGCACTGCCCTCTACCCAAGGCCCCGTTACCCATACATTATCAAATCCTTGTGCATTTGCAGCGAGTTGTAACCCATAAGTGGCACAGCCTGCACATAGCATTTGTTCCCAACCTGGCACTTTTTCCAGATCAGGATTAACTTTTGCCACAACCGCAATTATCATCGGTGCTCGATGACTAACGCTATGCGCCTTGGCTTTTCGCTCTTCACCCAAATTGAGCTCTTCAACCGCACTTATCAATAAGTGTTCTAATTTATCCTGCCCTGCTTTATCAATCACCACAAAACGGTAAGGTTTCAACTTACCATGATCGGGGGCGTGCATTGCAGCCTGAATCATTTTTTCCAATTGTTCCGCATTAGGGGCTGGCTCAATTAATTTTTTGGTGGAACGACGTTGTAATAACAAATCCATTGCGTGCATTTTTATTCCTCGCGCTACTTTTTTAAAAAATTATTGCTACAATATACCCCATTTTTAATTAATGTATAAGTAATTATACTGAGGAAATGTTCATGACCGCCATTCTCTCTTTGTTGCGCTTTTTCTGGCGTGGACTTTGCTTTGTGCGTGATGTTGTAGTCAATATCTTCTTTATTGTGTTTATGTTGTTTGTCCTGAGCATAACCGCACTTTTCATCCGTACAAGCGGTGACATCCCAACGCCTGAAGGCGCATTGGTGCTCAATCTCGACGGATTTCTCGCCGATAACCGTCCAGAACGCGATCTAATTAGTCTATTACACGAAATGGATGATCGCAGTCTGCCACGACAAATTTCGACCTTTGATGTCGTTAATGCCATTATGACAGCAACACGCGATGAGCGAATTAAAGGCATTGTGCTGGATCTCAACTATTTTATCGGAGGTGATATTCCCTCTATTAACTTTATCGGAGAGGCTCTCAATGGCTTTAAAGCCACAGGCAGACCCGTTTATGCCTTAGCGCACCATTACACACAAAAACAATACTTGCTTGCAAGTTACGCGGATACAATTTATCTCAATCCCAATGGTGAAGTTGGCATTCAAGGAATGGCAACCAATACGCTATTTTTCAAATCACTATTGGAAAAATTGGACGTGACGCCACATATTTTCCGTGTTGGCACATATAAAGCCGCCGTTGAGCCATTTTTGCGTGATGATATGTCGCCAGAAGCGAAATCCAATACCGCACTTTGGTTGAATCAACTCTGGACACATTATGAAAAAACGGTTGCGCAAAATCGTAACATTGATCAAAGTGCGGTTTTGCCTGAGGCAAAACAGTTCCTTGAATTGTTACGCCAATACGATGGCGACAGCGCAAAATATGCGGTTAACACAGCATTGGTTACTCGCTTAGCGGACGATAACACCATCCGAGATGAGTTTATTCATACCTTTGGCGAAAATGATAAGGGCGAGTATCAACATATTACCTTATCAGACTATGTCTCTCTGTTGCCAAGTCGTTTTGATATTGATGCAAAAAATAAAATTGCGGTGGTCAATGTGGAGGGCGAAATCATCGACGGTTATAGTACTAATCAAGCCGTTGGTGGCGATAGTGTTGTCGAACAATTAGAGCGAGTCAGTAAAGATGAGGATGTAAAAGCCTTAATCTTGCGTGTCAACTCACCTGGCGGCAGCGCGTTTGCCAGTGAACTTATCCGCCAATCCGTGCAAGCCCTTAAAGCGAAAGGTTTGCCCGTGGTTGTCTCAATGGGGGGAATGGCAGCCTCTGGTGGCTACTGGATTTCAGCAGAGGCAGATAAAATTATTGCAAGCCCTACAACATTAACTGGCTCAATTGGCATTTTCTCCGCCTTCTTTACACTGGAAAACAGTTTAGCCAAACTTGGCATTCATAGCGATGGTGTTGCAACCAGCCCACTAAGTCAAATGGCATTAACCAATGCCTTGCCAAAAGAGATGGAAGACTACTTACAATTAAGCATTGAACATGGCTACAAACAATTCTTAACGCTCGTCTCTCAAGGACGACACATTAGCCTAGAACAAGCTGATCGTGTAGCGCAAGGGCAAGTGTGGCTAGGCGAAACCGCACTTGATAAAAAATTGGTCGATGGGTTAGGCGATTTTAATACAGCTGTTGATGAAACGGTTGATCTGATTAACGCCAAACGCCAGCAAGCAGGGCTTGAAAATGTATCGTCGATTAAAGTCCAGTGGTTCGTTGAACAAGATCATAGTCTGCTTGGCAAACTGCTCAACGATGGACAAGCAAAAGTCAAACAATGGGTATTAACTGCGTTTGGAATTCACCCGAGCTCAGCACTCGGCGTTGCCGCACAGCAATTAGGAACATTAAGCCAATTTAATGATCCGAAAGGGCAATATCTCTACTGCCTTGATTGCGGTTTACAATAAAAAACCGCACTTTTAAAAGTGCGGTCTAACATCAAGCCTCTCTATTGAGAGGCTTATCATTATGCGATGGATTTTTCGATTAATGCTGTTAATTGTGTTTTAGGCAATGCACCTACTTGGGTATTTACAGCTTTTCCTTCTTTAAAAATAACCAATGTTGGAATACTACGTACGCCAAATTTAGCCGCAACTTGCTGATTTTCATCAACATTAATTTTTGCAATTTTCACTTTGCCGTCTAATTCAGCCGCAATTTCATCAAGAATTGGCGCAATCATTTTACAAGGTCCGCACCACGGTGCCCAGAAATCCAAGACAACTGGGGTACTTGATTGTAAAACATCTTGTTCAAAACTTGCATCAGTTACGTGTAATACTTCACTCATTTTTTCATCCTTATATGTTATGGTGATGTTATCAAGAATAAGGGCTTATGCACGATTTTTCAAGTCTATTGCAAGAATTAAGACTAAACCGCACTTTTATTCCTTATGGGGTCACTTCATTCGCACACGGAATATTTCGCACCACATCAGCAATATTGCGTAAGGTTACCTCCGCAATATTCGTAATGGCATCTTCAGTCAAAAAGGCTTGATGCCCCGTCATCAGCACGTTATGTGATGCTGCCAATAACGAGAAAGTATCATCTTGAATAACATCATTGGATTTATCTTCAAAAAATAATCCTTGCTCATTTTCATACACATCAATACCAAGCCCTCGAATTTTATGACTTTTTAAGGCTTTTAATGCGTCTTTGGTGTTAATTAAAGAACCGCGGCTGGTGTTCACAATCAACACGCCATCACGCATTTTATCGAAGGCTTCCTTGTTTAACATATGGTAGTTTTCAGGCGTTGCTGGACAATGTAATGTAATCACGTGAGATTGGCGATATAGCGTATCTAAATCAACATATTTCGCACCTAACTCAAGCGCCTGTGGATTTTCAAATGGATCATACGTTAACACATTCATTCCAAGCCCTTTTAAAATCCGCATCACTGCCACACCGATTTTCCCACTGCCAATCACACCAGCCGTGCGTCCATACATATTAAAGCCCATCAGCCCTTCTAAGGAAAAATTCGCGTCTCTCGTACGGTTATAAGCACGGTGAATACGGCGATTAAGAGCCAACATCAACCCTACGGTATGCTCTGCTACGGCTTCAGGAGAGTAAGCTGGCACTCGCACGACTTTAATGCCAAGCTCTTGCGCCGCCTTCAAATCGACATTATTAAAACCAGCACAACGCAGTGCCACTAATTTCACACCAATGGCATTTAAACGTTCAAGCACACGACGATCAGCTACATCATTGACAAAAATACACACTGCATCAGCACCTTCTGCCATTTTCGCTGTACGTTCCGTGAGCATAAAATCGTAAAACTCTAGCTCAAAACCATATTTCACATTGACCAGCTCAAAATAATTCTTGTCATATTTTTTTGTGCTGTACACCGCAACTTTCATTTCTTGCTCCTAACCATGTAATTTAATTCGTTCAACAACCTTGGAGGTAGAATACCCATTTTCAAAATTCAGTACCTGTACATCGCCACCGTTCGCCCAGACTTCTTGACTGCCGGCAATCTCTTGCGGTTTATAATCGCCCCCTTTCACCAATAAGTCAGGCAGAATCTCCGCTATCAACTGTTGTGGGGTATCCTCCTCAAATGAGACAACCCAATCTACCGATGAAAGCCCAGCTAACACCGCCATACGTGCGTTAAGTGTGTTAATCGGGCGTGTTTGCCCTTTTAATCTACGCACCGATTCATCGCTGTTAACAGCAACAATTAAGCGGTCGCCTAATTTCCGCGCATTCTCTAAATACGACACATGCCCTGGATGCAAAATATCAAAACACCCATTGGTCATCACAATTTTCTCACCGCGCGCCTTCGCATCATGCACGAGTGTTTGTAACCGCACTTTATCGACGACACCAAAGCCTTCATCCGTGCGTTGATGCACCGCATTTTCCAACTCAACAGGGCTGATCGTCGATGTTCCCAATTTACCGACCACAACACCTGCCGCCGCATTCGCCAGATAGCATCCCTCCTCGAGCGTTCGCCCATCGGCAATCGCTGTGGCTAGCACGCTAATCACTGTATCGCCAGCACCCGTCACATCAAAGACTTCTTTAGCTTGTGTTGGTAAATGAAACGGAGGATGATTGAGTTGCAACAATGTCATTCCCTTTTCGGAGCGTGTAATCAACAGTGCTTGTAAATTCAATTTTTCAATTAGCGCAAATCCTTTAGCACATAGCTCCTCATCATTGGCACACTTACCCACTACGGCTTCAAATTCCGATAAGTTTGGGGTCAACAATGTAGCATGTTGATAACGATGAAAATCTGTTCCTTTCGGATCGATTAATACTGGTAAATTATGTGCATTGGCAATGGCGATCATCTCCTGCACACTATGGAGCGTACCTTTGCCATAATCCGACAGCACCAAAGCACCAAAGTGCGGTGCAGCAGCGCGTAATTTCTCCAACAACACCGCACTTTGTTGTTGGTTAAATGCCGTTTCAAAATCAAGCCGTAAAAGTTGCTGATGGCGTGACAAAATGCGCAACTTGGTGATCGTTGGATGCGAATCTACGGTCGCAAAATCACAATCAATGTTTTCATGGCGTAACATCGTTTTCAAGGTTTGTGCTGGCTCATCATTACCCACTAAACCCAATAATTTCACCGCCACATTCAGCCCAGCGATATTCATTGCGACGTTCGCTGCACCACCTGCGCGCTCTTCATTATGATTGACTTGCACCACTGGCACTGGGGCTTCAGGCGAAATACGTTGCGTTGCGCCAAACCAATAGCGATCTAGCATCACATCGCCTAGCACTAACACGCTGGCTTGGTTAAACTGTGTGATATATTGCGTCATAATTTGCTCCAACTTTTTTGCTGATTTTACCATATTCTGCCACGCCTGACAGAAAAATCACGCCCGTGCAGGCAATTTACTCGGCACTGTTTATCTTTTTTGTCATCTTCGGTAAAATAGCGTTTTCAACGAAGGATTATCAATGACAGACAAACATCGCTTGCCGCCATTTAAAATCGCATTTTTACATCCTCGCTACTGGTTTTTATGGCTTGGGTTTGGGTTATTTAGACTCGTTTTACTGCTCCCTTATCCTATTTTGCTCAAATTGGGGTATGGAATAAGCTGGCTTTTTATACACCTCAACGTAGGAAAACGACGAGCAAATATTGCACGACGCAATCTCGAACTGGCGTTCCCACAAAAATCCGTGCAAGAGCGAGAGCAAATTTTAACCCAAAATATACGTTCTGTTGGCATGGCCATTATTGAAACAGGTATGGCGTGGTTTTGGTCGGATGCCCGCATAAAAAAATGGTCTTCAATCAGTGGACTTGAGCATTTAAAAAAACATCGCCAAGGTGGGATTATTTTTGTTGGTGTCCATTTTTTAACCCTTGAATTAGGCGCACGTATTATTGGGCTTGTGCATCCTGGTGTTGGGGTTTATCGCCCAAATGACAATCCTGTGTTTGATTGGATCCAATATCGAGGACGTATTCGATCTAACAAAATGTTACTCGATCGCAAAGACTTGCGAGGTATTTTAAAAGCACTAAAAAATAATGAAACCGTGTGGTATGCACCCGATCACGATTATGGGCGAAAAAACGCTGTATTTGTGCCGTTTTTCGGTGTCCCTGATGCGGCTACAACAACAGGCAGTTATTATCTCATCAAGGCTAATGATGAAGTGGCTGTTGTACCTTTTGCGCCTTTGCGTAAACATGATGGTTCAGGGTATCATGTGTCAATCTCAGAGCCCGTGACCTTTCCGCATGACGCAAATAAAGAGCAAGTCGCTACACAAATGAATCAGGTTGTTGAGCGTGAAATTGAAAAGGATATTACGCAATATATGTGGCTACACCGCCGCTTTAAAACTCGCCCTAACGACACTATGCCGTCATATTATCAATAGAGCGACAAAAATAAAAGTGCGGTTTAACCGCACTTTTACTGTACAAATGGATTCAGTTTACGTTCACGCCCAATATGCGTTGCAGACCCATGTCCTGGAATGATGATTAAATCATCATCAAATACAAATAATTTCGTTTTAATTGCATGAATTAAATCCGCATGGCTGCTACGTGGAAAGTCCGTACGACCAATGCTGCCATGAAATAACACATCGCCTGTAAAACCAACATTTTTTTCTTTTTCAATAAAGCCTATATGTCCTGGTGTATGCCCTGGTAGATGCAATATATCAAATGTTATCTCTCCGACAGTAACCTGTTCGCCTTCATGCAGCCATCTATCAGGTAAAAATGGGGCTATTTCCGCTAATCCAAAGCGTGTTGCTTGTTCTGGCAAAGAATCAAATAAAAACTGATCTTCAATATGTGATCCAAGCATTTCTACATCAAAATGCGCTTGTAACGCTTTCGCTGCTCCCACATGATCAAGATGTCCATGCGTGAGCAAAATTTTTGTCAAATTGAGACGATTTTCTTCAATAAATGCAATTAAGCGAGCACTTTCTCCACCTGGATCAATGATTGCTGCATTTTTATTATCATCCCAAACTACGCTACAATTTTGCTGAAAAGCAGTAACAGGAATCAGCTCAACATGCATGATTTAACCTCGCCATGTACGTACTGGTCCTGTGTCAATATGCACGAAATTACTACGTGGATAATAACCAACCCCACCATTATTAAGCCCTGCGGCTGCTTTTCTGACTTGTGAAAGCGATATACCATCAATACGGAAATCAATGGCCTGTCCCCGTGTGTGATAACTATTTTTAGCAACACCACGACTACGACGACGCATTGAGGCATTCGTCGCCGGTGCACGATAACCACATATAATTTGAATTTCAGTATTACGCAAACCGAGTTGACTCTGAATTTGGTAAAACTTACCGAACAAATTAGGATCCATTCGGCAAACTTGCTGAGAACGACGATCGCGCAAAAAATAATTTAACTGCTGTAATGCGGCACTGCCGGTGATTTTTCCATTAATAAATTGGGACGTTAAACGTTCACCATTATTAATATTCCGAAAGCGTAAAATGCGAGGTTTTGGCGTTGAGACGGCAGCGAATAGTTGCGTTGGCATTATTACACTGCCAAGCACAATGCCGCCTAATGCAAGCCATCTACGACGTTGTTGATTAGTTTCTGTCATCATTCATTAAAAGTTGTTGTGGTGTTAGCGTAAGACAATAAAAATAAGAATTAGTTTTAATCATGCATCAAATTCTGTTTAGAAAAACATAAAAAAAGCTATTTTTCAATAGCTTTTTTACATATTTGAGTATTAAATCACGTTTACAGCAAATTTTTCTTAATATTTGCCCAATTCACATTGGTTTTACCCAATTTTCTATCGTGATTATAAATATCAGGAGCGGTGTGAATTTGACCATCGTTACCGACCCACATTGTGACATAGTATAAATACACATCATCACGTTTACTTAAGTTAGCAGAAGTCGTTTTCTTACTTGCTAAAACCTGCTGTTTACGCGCCGTCGTCCAGCCATTTTCATTTAACAATAATGTGGCTAATTCATCTGCTTTATGCACCCGAACACAACCTGAACTTAACGCACGATCTGAACGAGAAAATAATCCTCGAGATGGTGTATCATGTAAGTAAATGGCTTCTGAACTTGGCATATTAAATTTAAAACTACCCAATGCACTATCTCCACCTGGTGCTTGACGCAAACGGTATGGGAATTTTTTCGCCGTCATATTTTCCCAATCAATCGTATAAGGATCAATGGTCCGCCCTTTGCTATCTACAATCGTGTAACCATTACGATAGATATAACTTGGATCACGTCGCACTTTTGGAATTAAATCTTCGTTAATTAAACGCGTCGGCGCATTCCATGGCGGATTCACAACCACATTACTCAAACGGCTAGTCATAACAGGTGTCGGGCGTGCTTTTTTCCCCACAATAACTTTTGAATTAAGCACTAACTGCCCATTACGGTAATAATTAAGCTGATAAGTTGGGATATTTACAAAAATACCATTCACTTCATTTGGCAGCACACGTAAACGTTGTGCATTAATCGCTAATTTATATAAATTACCACCAGCCGAAACTGTCGCTGGGTTTAAACGATGTCGCGTATTTGCACCAACTACCCCATCAGCACTCAAGCCATTACGCGCCTGAAATGCTTTCACTGCATCAACCAGTTCACCACTATACAGATCACTATTGGTATTCCCTGAATAGAAACCTTTATTTTTCAAAATAGTGGCAAGATCTTTCACTTCACTTGAGCGATCACCTGGTTTTAAGGTTTCGCTAACACTGGCAACATTGGCAATGCCACCTGAAGGCAGCGATGCCAGAATACGATTTACCGCTGCTTTGTATTTTTTATTGCTAGGCTCTAAACTCTGTACAAAACTTGTCACATGATTAGTGCTAATCGCTTGGCTCCATGCGCTAATGCTTGACTGGCTCGGTAACGCTGCTTTATAACTGCTGTTACCATAAAGCCAATGACGTTGTGCACCTCGTACATTTTGTGCATAGTTCAAATAATTTAAAAACGCATCACTCAGCAAAATATCGCGTTGCATTGTATCCGTGCTGCGACTAATTGCGGCAAGTTGTGTAGCAGCTTGATTTGACACCCCGCTGAGTACCCATGGCACGAACTGACGCATCAAATATTGGGTGGCTTGGTTGTTATGCCATAAAGGCTGAAAACCGTGCTCACCATAAAGTTTAGCCAGTGCAGTGGTAAACACAACATTTTGCCCTGCCAATAATTGCTGCAATTTTGCTTTATTTTCTGCGAGCTGCTGCGCTTGAATCGCCTCATTTTCAGGGGACGCGACATCATCAGATTGCGCATTAATTTGCCCTGTTGCATCTTGCAAAATTTTCTCAGTGACCGCAGGTACCGCACTTTCATGTGGTTCAAGCTGTTCATTCGCTGGTATTGAGGTCGCCTTTTCATGCTGAATTGACACAGGTGCATGAGGCTGAACCGCACTTTGTGTTTCGTCTGACGGCGTGTTGATCACTGACTGTACTGCTTCTATCGTTTCAGCGGTTTCATTAACCACACGCTGCCCCGCAGTGCCTGTTTCCTGCGCAAAGGTTGTGCTTGCAAGCGCAAGCCCACCAACAGACATACAGAGTGCTTTGGTCAATGTCGTTTTGGTAAACATAAATCTTCGTCCTTGGTTATTGTAAAACTGTTTTATTTTAACAAAAATTAACCAATTGAGAAAACAGAATTTACATAGTCCATACAAGAATGAAAAGGACAGACACTCAAATACAATTCTGATAAAATACGCGTCTAATAAATATAAGGAAACGACGATGAAATTTATCTCTTTTAATATTAATGGGTTGCGCGCACGCCCAGCACAGCTTGAAGCCATTATCGATAAACATCAGCCTAATGTTATTGGGTTACAAGAAATTAAAGTGGCTGACGACGACTTTCCTCACCACTTGGTTGATCACTTAGGCTATCACGTTTTCTATCACGGACAAAAAGGGCATTATGGTGTCGCATTACTATGTAAACAAGAGCCAATCGCTGTACGCAAAGGATTTCCAACAGACGATGAAAATGCCCAACGTCGCCTTATTATGGCTGACATCGCCACACCGCATGGCATGATAACCGTCATTAATGGCTATTTCCCACAAGGGGAAAATCGTGCACACGAGACTAAATTTCCGGCTAAAGCCAAATTTTATGCCGATCTTACTCACTATGTCGCCAACATACATCCGAAAGAACAACATTTAGTGATTATGGGCGATATGAACATTAGTCCAACCGATTTAGACATCGGCATCGGAGAGGAAAATCGTAAACGCTGGTTGCGTACTGGGAAATGTTCATTTTTACCCGAAGAACGGGAATGGCTTGCCAACTTGCTTCAGTTAGGGCTAGTGGATACATTCCGCATGCAATATCCGCACGCAGCGGATAAATTTTCATGGTTTGACTATCGTTCTAAAGGCTTTGACGACAATCGCGGATTGCGTATTGACCTCATCTTGGCAGATCAAACGCTAGCGCAGAAATGTACAGCCGCCGGTATTGATCTAGAGATTCGTGCGATGGAAAAACCGTCCGATCACGCCCCTATTTTTGCTGAGTTTGCATAAGGATTGAGATATGAATGCCCAATATCAATGGGATAGCTACCGCACTTTAATCAATGAACAAGAAGCATTTGTGATGGTCAATATTGGTGTTGTGCAGCAGCTTGACGAAATGCACTTGCCATACGCATTGTCATTTTCCTTACCTTTTGATGCCAACATTCATGGGCAAAATTTAGTTGATTCTCAATGGCAATGTGAATCATACCTTGACCAACTTTCGCAAACGCTACTGCCGTTAGTAGGCTTAACCCAAACTGTTCTAGTGGGGTTTATCATCATCGGGAATAAAACAACAGTCTATTTTTACAGTAATGATCCCGATCGATTTCAAGACAGCCTCAATTACCAGCATTGCCAAGATTTTACGGTACAGCGCGATCCAAATTGCGATATTTACTTTGATTTTCTCCTTCCCTCCCCGCTTGAGATGAAAATCAACGCTACCGCACAGACATTGGAAAGCCTAAGCCAAGAGGGCGCAAATCTAGATTTACCGCACCCTATCACACATAAATTTCAATTTGAAAGTGCGGAAAAAATGCAAGACTTCATTGACTATTGCATGAAAGAATTTGGTTTTATTGATATTCGCTACACACAAGATCCCGTGCAAGAAGAGGATGAGGCATATTATTTAGTCATGTTACAGCACGATCTCGTATTGAGCGATGACACTATTTTTGAATTTGTCAAAACATTTGATAAAAGTGCGGATCAATTTGAAGGTGAATACAACGGGTGGGAATGCCAAATTCAAAAGCAAGAAAAACCATTGCATTAAATGTAAAGTGCGGTCTGACCTCAATCTGACCGCACTTTGTTTTTTCATTAAAGCTGATCTTTAATCATTGGGCGAGGTTCACCTGCCTGCACCATTAAATCACAAAGGCGTTCACGTAATTGTGCTTTAATGTGCTGATATTCAGGCTCTGCCACGACATTTGTCAGTTCATACGGATCTTTTGTAAGATCATAGAGAAAATCATCGCAATACACATCACTGCCGCCCTGTACACCACCATGTACATTTGGTGCGTAAACACTGTAAAGATAGTTTTCAGTACGAATGCAACGCCCAATGCGACTTTCACTGATTTGCGCAAAAATTTCATTTTTACGTTGTGGATCCCGATGTGCCACCACATCATGCAAATTTTCACCAATCATTTTATCGCCAACGTCAATGCCCGCCATGGCAAGAAACGTTTTTGGTAAACTCGCCGTACTCACCAGATCTTTGATGCGCAAGCCTCCTTTATAACCTGGCCCTGCAATAATCAATGGCACATGTAAAGCACTAGAGTGACAACTGCGCTTATAATCATCGTAACCATTAAGATGCTCGTCTTTATTACGCGTCATAAAGTGTGAGCCATGATCTGAGGCATAAATGATAATGGTATTATCAAATAAGCCTTTTTCTTTGAGCTTATCAATGACTCGCCCCAGATTATCATCAAGGCTGCGACAACATCCCAAATAATCTGGATACATCTCATCCGCATTACCACCTAATACTTTCAGATCGTGTGGTAATTGATAATGCTCAAAGCGTGTTTTTGACCCTTCTGGCCCTTCATAAGTATGGCGATCATTTTGGTGGTGTGGCTCAATGTGGGAAATCGTCATAAAAAACGGTTTTTCATTGTTATACTGCTCTAAAAATTCCAGTGCAAAATCAGTAATGCAATCAACACGATAGCCTTTAAACTCACATTTATTCATATTTTCATCAAATACGAAACCATCATAGCCATGGGAGGTAAACTCTAATACATCAGCCGCTCGCCAAAAACCTTTATAGCCTCCCCGACGCTCAGGTGGTATCGCCGTGATGGTATAATCTATGGTTGGCGTGGCTTCTAATTCGCCATCACTGGCTAAATGCCATTTACCAATATAAGCCGTTTCATAACCATTTTCAGTGAAATAATCTGCCAATGTTTTAGTATCTAGCGGTAATGCAATATTATTACGAAAACAGCCTGTTTGTGTTGGATATAGCCCACTTTGAAAAATTGAGCGACATGGTCCACACACAGGTTGCGGCGAATATGCCTCCTCAAACAAGACGCCTTGACGTGCCAGAGCGTCTAAGTGCGGTGTGACATCTAATGGTTGTCCATATGCACCAATAGTGTCCCAACGCTGTTGATCAGAGAAATAAAATAAAATATTTGGGCGCGACATAATAACCTCTTTATTGGCGTGTTTTTTTCGCTTTTTTATAATTGTTATAAATCAGCATACAAAGCACTGAAACTAACAAAATGAAAAACGCAAGTGAATAAGGGCGTGTAACGAAAATATCCCAATTACCGTCAGAAATCATCAAAGAGCGGCGGAAATTCTTCTCAGTCAATGAGCCAAGAACTAAACCAAGCAACACAGGAATCGCTGAAAAACCAAGTTTACTCATCACGTACGATACCACCCCAAAGGTAATGGCTGTGCCGAGATCAAACATGGAGTTTTTAATCGAATAAGCCCCTGCAAAACAAAATACCGCAATAATTGGCACAAGAATTTGGCTTGGTACTTTCACCACTTTTGCAAACATTCTGGTCAAATATTTGCCTTGTAATAGCATAAATAAATTCACAAATATCAGCCCAATCATAATCGCATAAACAGTTGTACCATGATTTTGGAATAAATTTGGACCTGGCGTTAATCCATTTATCATTAATGCACCAAGCATAATTGCCACTGCACCATCGCCTGGAATACCTAACGTTAGCAATGGGATCAATGTTGCCCCTGTTACGGCATTATTCGCTGATTCCGCCGCAGCAATACCCTCAATAGAACCTTTACCAAATTCTTCAGGCTTTTTAGAAACTTTTTGTGCAACATCATAGCTTAAAAATGACGCCATTGACGCACCTGTGCCAGGAATAATACCAATAATAGAACCAATTAATGATGAGAACGTTAATGGTTTTGACATTCTCATCCACTCTTTTTTACTTAAACGTTCATGTTCAAATTCAATTTTTTCGTTCTGTTTCGCCTGTGATGTTTTCGCTAACAAATGCCCTTTATTAATAATTTCCACTAACGCAAACAAACCAATTAACACAATGACCAGATCAAATCCGCCATAAAGATAGATATTATCGAACGTAAAACGCATAACGCCACCGCCAATAATATCTTGACCTACTGTGGCTAAAAATAGCCCAAGACAGCCTGAAATAATCCCTTTTAATAAACTCTCACCACTCACACCAGCGATGATTGTTAAACCAAATGCACAAATCAAAAAATATTCAGGCGATCCCATCTTCAGTGCGACTTTGGCAACCTCTGGAGCAAGGAAAAGTAACACCAATGCACTAAATGTGCCGCCGATAAACGAAGCATACAGTGCGATATTCAATGCTTTTTGTGAATGCCCTTGTTGTGATAGCGGATTGCCGTCCATCATCGTAGCCGTTGCATGAGGTGTTCCTGGTGTGCGGATAAGAATTGCGGAGATCGAACCACCATAACTACCTGCACAATAAATCCCGAGCAAAAACATAAAAGAATCTATCGCGCCCAAGTTATAGGTAATCGGTAATAACAGCACCAAACAGAGCATAACCGTAAGCCCTGGCACCGCTCCAAAAATAATGCCAAGAAACAAGCCAAGATTAATATATAAGAAGCTGCTTAATGAGAAAAACGCATCAAAACCATTGATAAAATGATCCCACATAACCCACTCCTTACGGTAATTTCACATGCAAAATATGCTCAAATACCACACTTACTAAAATCACTGTGGTGCACACAATGGCATAGTATTTCCAATTACGGCAACGTGAAAGCAGCAAAAACGCATTCACAAAAATCAATGATGCCACCAAAAATGGCAACGCATCTAATAAAAACCAATATGCAATTAATAAGGCAATTAAAATAAATGCACGATATTCTTCACCCAGATCGAAGCTCACCACTTTCACAGGTTTTTTCTGTATTAATAAGACGATCTCTTTTGCGACCAAAATCGCACTACAAAGCCACATCAACCCAACAATAATGCGTGGAAAGGTTTGTGAATTAATTGCCTCAGCACTCTCTCTTAATACAATCTGAGTAGGGATAAACCACCACAACAGTGATGAAAAAATCAAAAAAACAATACCACCAACTAAATTTTGTTTAATCTGAATTTTCATTGTTTACCCCCACTATTAATTGAATCTTATTTCACCAACTCAGCGTATTTTTTCGCTTTTGTCATACTGGATTCAATATAGTTTTTCACCCAAGCACCGTCTTGAATATCGATACGCACACCGATATTTTTCGCAATACCTTGGAATTTTTCATTTTGCATAATATTTTTCAATGCGGTGTATGCTTTTTGTACATTCGCATCATCAGTGCCAGCACGCATAAATACAGCACAAATATTGGTCATCCAAGTATCGTAACCATGCTCTGTCACACTTGATAAATCATACACATCATCTTTCAATGATTTATCATCAAACGCCACCACAGGGTTTACACTGCCCGCTTTCACAAACTCTTTAGCTAACGAAGCGTGAGTGGTCGCAAAATCAACTTCACCAGACACCACCGCCGTTAATGCTTCATTTGCGCCTTCATAAGGAATGATTTTAAATTTACCGCCCATTGCATCAATTAGTGCCGCCGATTGCAACGCTTCAGATGAGTTTGTGCCATTCGCCGCAATTTTCACCACTTTGCCTTCTTTGACATAGTTTTCCAAATCCGCAAAATTTTTAATATTTAATTTTGGATTTGAAATAAAGACGAACGTCGAAGAATACACATTAATGACAGGCACAAATTGATCAAATTGATAGCTAACTTTCATTGTCAACGGTGCAATAGCAAAACTGCCTTCACCGCCGAAAATCATCTTGTCGGAATTCGGTTTTTCTTTCACATATTCCGTTAATGCCACTGCACCGCCAGATCCCAAAATATTGGTTGCTAACAACGGTTGACCAAATTCCGCCTTGCCAAACTCGGTCATTGCACGCGCAACTTGGTCAGCTAACCCACCCACAGCCCACGGGGTAATAATTGTTACCGGACCTGTTGGCCAACTTTCTGCTTTGGCACTCGCTTGAGCAGAAAATAAAGACACACCAAGTACACTAGCAAGGCTCAAACTTAACAGTTTTTTCCATGGTTTCATAGGGTTCTCCTTCAATAATTACACATAGGGTTGTAGATAATACAAATCTCATCATTAGGTTATAAGAGATTTGTTTATTACCCTATGACGATTGTCATATTGTGTAAGTGAGAAGGATCACATTTTCAGGAAAAAATCACAATTTGATTACAAAAAAGTAAAGTGCGGTCTAACCGCACTTTAGGATTAGATAAAATCTATACGCTGTGTATTATCGAGGAAGATCGTTGTTTGGGCAGGTTCAGTCTGTGCAATGATGTTGCCATGACGAATAGAAGACCGTGTTGGCACTTGTCGACGGAGTGCATCAAATCCATTTTCTGCAGGCAGCAGTACAAAATTTGCACTATTTCCCTCCACAATGCCATAATCGCTCAAATGCAGTGCTTTCGCACTATTTTCTGTTACCAACGCAAGGCTGTCATTAAGCTGTTGATACCCCATCAGTTGGCAAACATGCAATCCCATATGTAACACTTGCAACATGTTGGCGGTACCCAACGGATACCACGGATCGAACACATCATCATGCCCAAAACAGACATTAATACCTGCCTTGAGCATCTCTTTTACACGGGTTACGCCACGGCGTTTCGGATAAGTATCAAACCGCCCTTGTAAATGAATATTAACCAATGGATTCGCCACAAAATGGATGTTGGAGAGTTTCAATAAACGAAATAAACGGGACGAATAGGCGTTATTATAAGAGTGCATTGCGGTTGTATGGCTTGCCGTAACCCGCTCACCCATCTCATATTTCAAGGCAAGTGCGGCAACGGTTTCAACAAAACGTGATTGCTCATCATCAATTTCATCGCAGTGAATATCCATCAACGCATTAAAACGCCGTGCTATATCAAACGCGATGTGCATCGACTCCACCCCATACTCTCGGGTAAATTCAAAGTGCGGTATGCCACCAACAACATCAGCCCCCATTTCCATGGCTTTTTCTAATAATTGCACCCCATTTGGGTAAGACAAAATGCCCTCTTGTGGAAATGCCACAATTTGCAGATCAACCCAAGGAGAAACCTCCTTTTTGACGTCCAGCATAGCTGAAAGTGCGGTCAAGGTCGGATCAGACACATCCACATGCGTGCGAACATACTGAATGCCATTTGCAATTTGCCATTTTAGCGTTTTCCACGCGCGGGTTTTCACATCATCCACACTCAACAATGCCTTACGCTCAGCCCAACGCTCAATCCCTTCAAACAATGTGCCTGATTGATTCCATTTTGGCTGCCCTGCCGTTTGCGTTGCATCTAAATGAATGTGTGGCTCAACGAAAGGCGGATAAGCAATCAGGCCTGTACCATCAAGCTGATCCTGTTCTGCTTGGTGCTGAGCTGTTGGAAGAATATGAGCAAATTTGCCCTGTTTGATGATAATGTCCCAATGCCCTTCACGCCCTGCAATACGCACATTTTTAACTAACATATCCCCTCCTTAGGCAAACTGCTTACGCAAAATCGGATTTAACACTAAATACGCAATAGCACCACTCATCACAGCATTAAGGGGCACAATACCGGGTAAAAAATGACCACACAGCACCCCAACGCCCACTGCAATAATTGCTGCCCAGTTAATATTGACAAAATGTGCTTGCTCAAACTTCGTATACGCGTTGCGGCGAGTGAGATAGTCGGCAATTAAAATCCCGCCTATCGGTGGAATGGCGGCAGACAAAAAGGTTAGCCAGCCAACAAAATTATTGTAAAGCCACAATGCACACAGTGTGCCCACAATGCCGTTGAGCACTGACAAAATGCGGCTGCTCACGCCTGTGATATTGGCAAAGCCCAGCCCTGACGCATAAAGCGCATTATCGTTGGTCGTCCAGATATTCAGCCCTAACACAATAATGGCAGGTAACAATAACCCCTGTGCGACCATCACATCAGAAATATCTGCTACCCCTTTCACCGCCGCCCCTGCTGCACCGAAAATAAACATCAATGAATTGCCTAAGAAAAACGCAATCATCGTGATCAATACCGCATATTTTGCCCGCTTGCCAAAACGCACAAAATCAGCCGTCAATGTGCCCGCACTGATGAATGACCCCACCACTAACGTGATCGCCATTGGCAAGCTCATGGTTTCTTTCGGCGTAATCTGTTCCAGCACGCTCAAGCCGCCAGCATCCGTTATGGCAAGATAAACCGAATAGCTCCCTAAAATGGCAATCGCAGGCACTGCGACAAGAGAAAGTGCGGTCAGTGCGGAGATGCCGAAAAAGACCGTAATCGTCATCAGTCCACCTGAGAGCAAAATCAGCGTATTCACATCGATGCCCGTAAATTTATTCACTGGAATAGCAAACATCGCCACGCCCACGCCAAACCAACCCACTTGCGTGCCACCCAACAACGCTGAAGGCAGCCACGAACCACGCACTCCAAACGAATAACGGGCTAACATATGTGTTGTTAAGCCCGTTTTCGCACCAATGTAACCAAGAAAGGAGGTATAGATCCCCAACATCAAATTTCCCAGCAACACGGCGATAAAAAAATCATCAAAGGATAACGATGTGCCAAGCGTGCCGCCCGTCCACATACTTGCCGAAAAAAATGTCAGCCCCAACATCACAAAGGTTAATGCCACCACGCCTTTACGCTCAGACTGTGGCACAACTTGCAAACTGTAATTATCCATCGCCATAATTGCTTCCTCAATTCAAATTTGAGTAAATTATAGGCGTAATACGCACAAAAAGAAACCGATCAAAATCAAAATTGTGTTTTAAATTAAAAAGTGCGGTCTAACCGCACTTTTCGTTAGGCAGGAATAACGAGATCGCTAGGATAGCACCCCAACACTTTCAGGTATTGGCTTACCTCCTCCAGTTCACGCAAGGCTTGCTGTGTTGTGTCATCATTGATATTGGCGATAATTTCAAGGTAGAACATTTCTTCCCACGGTTTGCCATAAATCGGACGCGATGCTAATTTGGTCATTTGAATATGATGTTTTTTGAACACCAGCAACGCATCCACTAACGCCCCAGCTTTTTGCGTGGTGCTCATCAGCAATAAGGTTTTGCTTTGCACTTGTGGCGAAACCTTAACCGCATGTTTAGCAATAATAATAAACCGAGTGATGTTATTGGGCTGATTAGCAATGTGATCGTGCAAAACATGCAGACCATACAATTTGCCCCCTTCCGCATTGCCCAGTGCGGCAATATTCGGCTTGTTAAGCTGTGCCACAAGTTGCATCGCATGCGAGCTGCTCTCACAATAATGCACGTTCACATTCTCTAACCCGTGAATAAACTGACTACATTGCGTAATCACCTGTGGGTGGCTATACAACGTATCAATTTGTGAAAGTGCGGTCGGTTGGCTAACCAGCACACAGTGCTTGATCGGATAAGTCAGTTCGCCCACAATCGCCAAATCGGTATGCTGCAACAAATCATAAACATCGTTAATAACACCCGACGTTGTATTTTCCAGCGGCAGCACGCCAAACTCTGCCTCGCCATGCTGGACTTTATCGAAAATCTCGCTGAAGCTGTTGCAACTCAGTTCGGTGAGTTGCTTTTGCACGCGTTTGGCATAACGGCGAGCGGCAAGGTTAGAATAAGATCCTCGCATCCCTAAAAATGCCACCTTAACCGCACTTTGCGCTGCCGCATTCAATTTATTTTGCAAATAGGCTTGCTGAGTCAGCACAGAATCTTCAATCACACGTTGGAACATGGCGATAATGTAATCACTGTCCAACCCTAAATTGTGGGCGGTGGCGTATTCCACTAATTCTTTGAGTAATGCCTGCTCACGATTAATATCACGCAGCGGTTTTTTCGTTTCTTCTTTGCTTTTGACCACATCAAATGCCAAATGGTGTCGCTGGCTTAACAGCGTTAATAACTGGCGATCAATCTCGGTGATGTGTTCACGAATTTCAGATAATGGCTTCGTCATAATACTCCTCACTTTCACGCCATTGTAGCAAGGATTACGGCATTTGTGATGGAAAATTTACCCTCACAACCGCACTTTGGCATTTCGATAAACAAGATTACGCTCACGCTTGCCCACCGCAATAACTTTAACAACAATACGCTCGTCAATTACCTGATAAACCAAACGAAAGCCCGCTGAACGCAGCTTAATTTTGTAGCAGTCTTTCAACCCATGCAGTTTAGCACTAGGTACTCTTGGATTTTCAGCTCGCTCACGCAACTTTGATACAAATTGCTTTCGAATGCTCAGATCTAACTGTCGAAATTCCTTTTCCGCAGAGGGAATGAACTCAATCGTGTAACTCATTTGAGTAAATCATCCAAATCAACCGGGTAACTTTCCTCGCCTGCGCGGGCTTGCACGAGTTTGGCCAGTTCGGCATCTTCAGCCAGCTCCAGCAAGTAGGCGTACGTTTGCGGAGAAAGGCAATAAAACGCAGGTTCATTGTGGTTCAAAATTGCCAGTGGCTGCCCTTTAGCGGCTTTGATCACCGCCATTGGGTTGTTTTTGAACTCGGTGATACTGGCAACCGTATCCGTTAAAATGATATTCGGCATAAAATCCCCCCTTTATTTTGGGTTAATTTTAGCCTGATAAACCGCACTTTGGCAATCGTTAGGCATAAAAAAAGCCAGCGTGAAGCTGGCTTTTTGTTGTGCATTGCGTTTATTAGAAGTATACGCGTAAACCTGCACCGTATTTGTTTTCGTAGTCTTTTTTGCTTTCTGCGTCATTCCATTTTTGCGCACGAGCAAATTCAACAAATGTTACAACATTTTTGTGAAGTTTGTAATCAACGCCTGCAACATAGCTGTTAAGTGCAGATTCGTCAGTTGTTTTTTCACGCATCCATTGTCCATATAAAGTTGAAGTGTCTGCGATAGTGTATTTACCACCAACTAAAAGGTAAGTAGTTTTAGTATTATCGCCTTTCAATTTACTTTGACCATAGTTAGCTGCCAATGCTGCAGGTCCAAATTCAAATTCAGCTGCTGCACGCCAGTTGATTTGAGTATCGCCAGCATTATTTTTATCTTGACCATAACCAGCCGCTAAGTTCATGTTCACACCTTCAGTGAATGGGGTGGTGTAAAATACTGCTGCACCATAGCCATTTTTACGGGCTTTATTGTACACGTTTTCAAGACCTTGAGGTGCATCTTTAAGTGCTGTACCGAAAAGGTAATCTAAACCAAAGCTAAAACCATTAAAATCTGCTGAACGGAATTTGATAGATTTTCTTGATTCGGTTGTTAAGTTGTTGTTTCCACCCCAAACATAAGAGTATTCACCTAATTCAACATCATCACCGTTGGTTAATTGACGACCAAAGCTTAATGCACCAACACCCTCTTGTTTAAGACCTGCATACAAACGTTTAGTGACAGGGTTACCGAAAGTGCTCTCATCTTCATTGTCTAGCAATTTGTGTTCGCCAAAACGAATTTCTACATTACCAAACGCACTTAGACCATTGCCTAAGTCTTGTTGTGCATTGAATTTTAAACGTGAGCCATTATTTTTAAGATCACCACGTTGGTCACCATCACGAGCCAATAACACACGAAGTGAACCTTTTACTTCAACTTTAGAACCATCGTTGTCATAAACAACGGCTGCGTTTGCAGAGGTTGCAGCCACTGCTGCTACTGCTAAAGCTACTAATGTTTTTTTCATAATAGTCTGCCTTTTTACTTAAGTTAAGGTTTTGTTTATTTACGATGCTAGTGCATAAATAAACTATTAATGTGAACTTTTTGCCAAGCAAAATGTCCAACGGTTATAAATTCGAGTTCATACTGACAGAAAGGCAATGCAGTGTCAAGCCTTGTGCTGATTTTGTCGCATTTTTAAATTGATATAAATCAATAGATTACAAAAAACAATTATTCATTCGCGTAATTTTTAGCAACTTTTTGCTCGATTTTGTGAACTAAATCGCTTTTTTGTAACACACCAAAACCGCACTTTAAGATGAAAAGGCTGGTTGCCCAGCCTTGTGGTGAGATTTGATTATATTAGAAAATATAACGGAAACCTGTGAAGTATTTGTTTTGGTACGCTGACCCTTCTTTTTTGGTATCTCTATCACGTGCAAATTCGAGGTAAGTACCAAAGTTTTTGTTGAGCCAGTGATCAACGCCTACCACATAACCATTAGATTTTTCTTCACGTTTTTCTAATTTTAATTGGGCAAACACGCTGGTCATATCGGTGATGTTATATTTCGCTGCGAGAAAATGACGAGTTTCTTTTTTCTCAACAACGCCGTTATTTTTCGCGCGAATTTCACCATAGTTATACGCTAACGCTACAGGGCCTTGCACTAATTCAGCCGCTGCACGCCACGCTTTTTTGTAATCCGCATTTTCAAAACGGTCATGTGTTAAACCCGCACGCACACGCAATTTTGTCGCTTCTGCTAATTGACCATCATAGTATGCTGCCACGCCGTAGCCGTTTTTCAATACATGCCCTTCAGCGTTTTTATCCGCTGTGCCGAAAATGTAGTCAGCCCCAACACGGAAACCTGAGAATGCCGCACTGCGGAAATGAACACCTTTTTTCGCAGAATCGGTTAAGGTGTTACGACCACTTGAGCTACTTAATTGATAGTCGCCCAGCATAATTGCATCACCGTTGGTTGGTAAACGCCCAAAATATAAGCGAGCGATGTCTTTTTGCTCAAAACCCGCATAAAGTTGATCCGTGGTTGGGTTGCCGAAAGTTGAGCCTGATGTGTCTTTGTCATCTTTGCCATTGAAAGTTAAGCGGTATTTACCCACAGCAGAGAAACCATTGCCTAAATCTTGGTTTGCCATCACTTCTAAACGGTTACCACGGTCATAAAGATCGGTACGAGAATTGCCGATGCGTTGTAATTGCATACGGAATTGACCATTCACTTGCACTTTCGTTCCGTCTTGGTCATAAACCACAGCAGCATTGGCACTGGTAGCCGCCATCGCAGCAACAGCTAGAGCAACGAGTGTTTTTTTCATAATGTCTATCCTTTTACGTTAGGTTAATACTCAAATAATAGAAAATACACTAGTACACAAAGGGCGAAAAATAAACTTAAAATGGCAGTTCATTTTTCTCCGTTGGGCAAAATATGACAGCTTGCAAAAAGGCTGTTAAGGGTTCGCAGGATGGCTATTTTAGATGTTTCATTAATGTTAAATTGTTATTTTTCAACTAGTTACCAAGATTAGCTATTCAGTCCACCCTAAAAGTGCGGTATGCTTGACAAATGGCACGTATAACGAATTTGTTTCAATGACTTTCGTTTTTTATTATCTTATTGAAAATAAATTAATTCCCCCTATGCTGAGGGCTTTCATTTTGTGGGCGAAATGCTTGCGTTATTTTTCTGTGACGCAGATCGAATTTCTGAAAAAAACACCCTATTTGACCGCACTTTTCTGTTTTTTGCCTATCATTTTAATTGTGCTACACTGGGTCTATACCATTAAGAGAGATTTATGAGCGAGACACTTTCACGCAAACTGCAACAATTAGCGCAGGCAATTACCCATTTCGATGCACAGGCTACACGCCCACTGCCAGCGTTTTTCAGCCCTGTCCTGTTTCCTGACGATCCGCAAACGGTCGGCGAGGCACAGCACTATATGGCGCAAACCTTGGCGGCACTCAAACACGCCCACGATGCACAGGCGGCGCAATTTTATGCTGAGAAATTGGCAGGGCAATATCACGCCTTGACTGCCGCCCTAAAAACGGCTTCCACGCCCAGCTCACCCACAACGCCAGCACAACGTGATAACGATTATCAACAGTTGCCGCCGCGTGAGCGATTGGCGTTGTACTATGGTTTTCTCGCCCGCTTAAAAACGATGCTTGAAACGCAACACAATGCCCAATTAAGCGATAAAAGTGCGGTTTTGGCACGCCAAATTGAACACACACAAACGCGCATTGCACGCTGTCAGGCGGCGATCGATCATTTAGAGGACTATTTGGCGTTTGTTAAACGCAGGGAAGAAAAGAAAAGTGCGGTATGACCGCACTTTATCCATTAGGCTTTTTGATCTTGGGTTTTGTCTTTCACCACTGTAGTGGCTGCATTACGCATCACAGAGGCAATGCCTTTTTTCGCCACAGCTTGGCTGCTGTAATATTGGCTGCGTCCAATTTCTTGATGATTTTTGGCTTTCAGCACAAAATAAGGTTTGTTATTTTTCGCCATTCGCACTTCATAAAGCGATTCCGTTGCGCCATTTTTCTGCACTGAGGCAATGCCATTTTCCGCCGCCGCACGTGTTTTGTACATTTCGCTGGTTAGAATCACTTGGCTGTTTGCCGCTTTTAAATTAAAAAGAAATTGACCATTTTTTGCCAATTTCAGTTCATACCACCCTTGTGCCATAAAAGTCTCCTTTGCTGTGTTGTTATTGCCCAAATCACCTTTGGTTTCTTTCAAGAATAGTTTTTTTTGGAAAATTTTCAATCATTTTTTGTACACCGTGTGTAAAAAGTGTGCGGCGAGCCACAAATTTGGGTTGCCTGTTTGCGGTTTCTTGCCTATTATTCGCCTTTTGCACGCAGGAATACGCCATGACCGATACCCATATTCTTGGCAAAGATGCCAGCCTTGAGCAAAGCATTGCTCGCTTTACTGAAAAATTAACCGCACTTGGCATTGAGTTGGACTATTTGCATCAGCTTAACCCTGTGCCGAATGTCTATTCGGTGCATATTCGCGACAAGCACTGCCCTTTATGTTTTACGAACGGCAAGGGTGCAAGCGAAAAAGCCGCTCTTGCCTCTGCACTGGGAGAGTATTTTGAGCGACTTTCCAGTAACTATTTTTTTGCCGATTTTTATCTCGGGCAAACCATTGCCAACGGCGAGTTTGTGCATTATCCCAATGAAAAATGGTTTGCCATTGAACACGACGCAATGCCACAAGGCTTGATGGACGATACACTGTGGCACTATTTTGACTGCGATGGGGAACTTAGTCCCTATGATTTAGTAGATCTGCAATCGGGTAATGCCGATCGTGGTATTGTCGCACTGCCTTATGTGCGTCAGCGTGATCATCAAACGGTCTATATTCCGCAAAGTATTATCGCTAACCTTTATGTATCCAATGGGATGTCGGCAGGCAACAGTGAAAACGAAGCACGTGTGCAGGCGTTGTCGGAGATATTTGAGCGTTTCGTGAAAAATAAAATCATCAGCGAACGCATTTCCCTGCCTGAAATTCCAAGTGCGGTGTTAGCACGCTACCCGCACATTCAACAAGCCATTGCTAAATTAGAACGTGAGGGCTTCCCAATTTATGCGTTTGATGCGTCTCTCGGTGGGCAGTTTCCTGTGATTTGTGTGGTGCTATTAAATCCTAACAATGGCACCTGTTTTGCATCTTTCGGTGCGCATCCTAATTTTGCAGTTGCATTGGAGCGTACAGTTACCGAATTGCTACAAGGGCGTAGTCTAAACGATTTAGATGTGTTTTCACCGCCATCATTCGCCGATGATGATGTTGCTGATCACGCTAATTTGGAAACGCACTTTATTGATTCCAGCGGATTAATTTCGTGGGATTTATTCAAAAATGTGAGCGATTTTGAGTTTGTGGATTGGGATTTTTCAGGTACGACTGCACAAGAGTTTACTAACTTAATGGCGATTTTCACCGCACTTGAGCATGATGTATATATTATGGATTACACCCACCTTGGTGTGTATGCTTGCCGTATCATTGTGCCTGGTATGTCGGATATTTACCCTGTTGATGATTTGCTTTATGCCAATAATAATATGGGGATGATGTGGCGTGTGCCAATACTGGCTCTGCCCCATTTCGATCAACCACCGCACTTTTATCAACAGATGCTCAATACCCTTGATGAACAAGGCATTGATGACTTCACCCGTGTGCGTGAATTTTTAGGCATTGCCGTCGAAAAAAGCAGCGCATGGTATACCTTACGCATTGGGGAATTAAAAGCGATGCTTGCCCTCGCTGCGCGCGATTTAGACACCGCACTTGACTGGGCGCAATGGACGCTTGAAAGCAGTGAATCGGTGCTTAGCACTGAACGCATTCGTTATTACCGTTGCTTAGTGCAATCGCTGGAACTTTTCTTAGATAATACTCGAAACCCTGAACACTATCACGGCGTGTTTACCGCACTTTTTACAAGCGATATTGTCAACGCCTGTTGGGGTGCCATTAAGGGAGATAATCCCTTTTATGGCTTAACAGCCAGTGATGAAAATTTGCGGGAATTCGCTCCGCATCAGGCTTTGTTGGCGGTTTATGATAAATTGCAGCGTGCCAAAGTGCAAAGTGCGGTCTAATCTAACGTGCGGTGCAATTAATACACATTTTGTACCGCAATCACATAATGAGACCAATCTCGCACATTACGGGCGTGTACGCCATTTTGAATGGCGATGCCTGCCCGTTTTACACTCTCTTTCGATCCTGAAATTAAGGGATGCCAAGCGAATAAGGGCTTGCCTTCTGCACGCAAGCGATAGGCACACGTTTCAGGCAACCAGGCAAATTCAGCTAAATTTTCACGCGTGAGTTTGGTGCACTCAGGCTCAAGGGTAAAGCGATCAGAATAGTTGCTGCATTGACAGGTGCGAAGATCAAGCTGATCGCAGGCAATACGGGTGAAATAGAGCTTTTCGTGAATGCCGTAGCCGTCGATCATTTTATGAAAGCAACACAAACCGCAGCCATCACACAACTGTTCCCATTCTTGTTCGCTTAATTGCGTTAGCGTTTTCTTTTCCCAAAATGACATAAGCATCTAAAGTGCGGTCGCACCGCACTTATTCTTAAAAACCCGCACTCTCTTTTAGGCTAACCGTCAGGTTAAAAACCAACGCCTGTGCACGAGAATCTTTGCTATCGGCACAGAAATAGCCTTCACGCTCAAATTGATACGCCTGCTCGGGTTTCGCATTCGCTAAACTCTTTTCCACTACGCCGTGGGCAATACGCAACGAATCAGGATTTAACACAGATTCTAAATCCTCCGCAGCACTTGGATTTGGCACGGTAAACAGACGGTCATATAAGCGAAATTCTGCTGGGCAATGGGTATTTGCGTCCACCCAATGGATAACGCCTTTAACCTTGCGACCATCGCTTGGATTTTTACCTAGTGTATCGGGATCGTAGTGACAGAAAATGGTGGTGATATTGCCTTCGGCATCTTTTTCCACCCGTTCTGCTTTGATTACATATGCATTACGCAACCGCACTTCTTTACCTAATACAAGGCGTTTATACTTTTTATTGGCTTCTTCACGGAAATCCGCTCGATCAATAAAAATCTCACGACTAAATGGCAATTCACGCTCGCCAAGCTCTGGTCGGTTTGGATGATTTGGAGCAATCAAACGTTCCGCTTCTCCATGAAAGTTTTCAATGACCACTTTCACAGGATCGATCACGGCCATCGCACGTGGGGCATTGACATTCAAATCATCGCGAATACAAGACTCAAGTGCGCTTAGCTCAACAACATTATCTTGTTTAGTTACGCCAATGCGTTGACAAAATTCTCTAAGCGACGCTGGCGTATAGCCTCGACGACGCAAGCCTGAAATGGTTGGCATTCGTGGGTCATTCCAGCCATCCACGATGCCATTTTGCACTAAATATAACAATTTTCGCTTCGAGGTCAGTGTACCCTCAAGGTTTAAGCGTGAAAACTCATACTGATGTGGCAATGGGCGCTCAATGGAAATATGCTCCAACACCCAATCATATAAACGGCGATTATCTTGAAATTCAAGGGTACATAATGAGTGAGAAATACGCTCAATAGCATCGGAAATACAGTGGGTGAAATCATACATCGGGTAAATGCACCATTTATCCCCTGTTTGATGATGGCTGGCAAATTTAATGCGATAAAGCACGGGATCACGCATCACCATAAACGGGCTTGCCATATCAATTTTCGCACGCAAACACGCCTTACCTTCTGCAAACTCGCCACGACGCATTTTTTCAAATAATGCAAGATTTTCTTCCACGCTACGATCGCGATATGGGCTATTTTTACCAGGTTCTGTGAGCGTGCCACGATATTGGCGAATCTCATCGGGTGAAAGCTCGTCCACATACGCCAAGCCTTTTTCAATTAACTCTATTGCATAGCGATACAATTGATCGAAATAATCGGAGGCATAGCGTACATCACCTGCCCAACGAAAACCAAGCCATTCGACATCTTGTTTGATGGAATCAACATATTCCACATCTTCTTTCACTGGATTGGTATCATCAAAACGCAAATTACATAGTCCTTGATAGTCCTGCGCAATCCCAAAATTTAAACAAATCGATTTAGCATGCCCAATATGGAGGTAGCCGTTTGGCTCAGGTGGAAAACGCGTGTGCACCTTTTTAACATTGCCTTGTGCTAAATCGTCATCAATAATATGACGAATAAAGTTACTCGGGCGGTTCGTATTTTCCGCAATCTCTTCGTGATGTTCGCTCATAACAATCCTTGAAACTTAAATTTTTGTTAAGGATCGCATTTTACACATTTTTAAGCAAGAACAAAACTCACATACGAGGAGAACATTAAGCAATATACAAGATTAGATGATGACAATCAGCACAAATTACAGCACGGTATAATAGAATAGGTGGGAAAAAGAAGAAATAATGGCTATGAAAACACATAGCCATATGTAGTGTAGTAGGTTACCGATTAACTGTTAATTGGGACAATTTTAGTAGCATGCGAACCTTTATCGCCATGAATGGCTTCAAACTCTACTTTTTGCCCAGCTTTTAAAGAACGGTATCCCTCCATTTCGATAACAGAATAGTGTACAAAAATATCTTCATCTCGACCTTCTTCTGCAATAAAACCGAATCCTTTCGCATTATTAAACCATTTCACTGTTCCGATTGGCATAATTGACCTCTCTATTTGAAAAATATATTAACAGAACCAAAATTTATTGGTTAATGCAAGGATTGTCCTAGTCTGTGCTATTTAATGAACGTACCTTTATGAGTATTTTCGATTAAAAAGTGTAAATCTACAATTACAAGATGAACAAAATAAGAAGCGGATCACAAAATAAATACTATTTTGTTACATTTCACCGCACTTTAACATTAAAATCAAAAAAGTGAGTGATAATATATTGATCTAAAAACACAAAGTGCGGTTAAAACCGCACTTTTTATGATGAGTTATTTTCTGGTTACCCATTTACCATCAAGATAATCTACGATCCATTTTGTCGCCTTGCCTGCTTTTTCTGAGGTGACATATTGGCGTTTTTCTTTACGACTATAACGCACTAATGCTTTATTTCCATCAGGATCTTTTTCTGGCGCAGTGGTCAAGTAGTGGAATTTCTCAGGTAATCGCGCTTTAAAACGCACCAATTCTTCAATATAAGGGGCTCGTGTCTCGCGCGATTTTGGAAAATTATGTGCCGATAAGAAAATCCCACTTGCGCCATCACGCAGCACAAAATAGGCATCGGATTTCTCACATTTCAGTTCAGGAAATGGCACAGGATCTTCTTTTGGCGGCGCAACTTCCCCATTTTTCAAAATCTTACGTGTATTTGAGCACTGGGTACAGCCCATATACTTGCCAAACCGCCCTAGTTTTAAGTGCATATCACCACCGCACTTATCGCACTCCACCACGGGTCCATCATATCCTTTGATTTTGTATTCGCCTTCTTCAATCAGATAGCCATCACAATTTGGGTTATTACCACAGATATGCAATTTGCGATGCGCATCAATTAAATAGCTATCCATTGCAGTATGGCATTTCGGGCAACGCTTACGTTTGCGTAGCGCATCCGTTTCCGAGTTATCATCTAAAACATTGAGCAATTCCGCCTCAGGAATTAAATTAATGGTGGTTTTACACCGCTCTTTCGGTGGCAACGCATATCCTGTGCAGCCTAAAAATACCCCCGTACTCGCTGTGCGAATCGCCATATTACGCCCACACGTTGGACACTGAATATCCGTTTCAACCAAATTATTCGGCTGCATGCCCCCTTCAAGTTCATCAAGTTCAGCGGTGGTTAATTGTTCAGAAAAATCAGTAAAAAATTGATTAAGCTGGGCTTTCCAATCAGCATTACCACTGGCAATTTGGTCGAGTGTATCTTCCATATTTGCCGTGAAATCATAATTCATTAAATCACCAAATGATTGATTGAGGCGATCGGTAACAATTTCCCCCATTTTTTCGGCATAAAAACGGCGGTTTTCCACACGCACATAACCCCGATCTTGGATTGTCGAAATGATTGCTGCATAAGTTGAAGGGCGACCAATCCCACGCTTTTCAAGTTCTTTCACCAATGCAGCTTCAGTATAACGTGCTGGCGGTTTCGTGAAATGTTGTTCAGGATGCAAGACATCTAGCTGCAAATGTTCCCCAGCACTCACCTCAGGTAACACTTGATCTTCCGCACTTTTGCCCAGCGGTAGCACGCTTGTCCAACCATCAAAACGCATAATTCGCCCTTTGGTTTTTAAAGTATAATCGCCCGCATTAACGGATAATGTAGTGGAATCATACTGTGCTGGTGGCATTTGGCAGGCTAAAAATTGTCGCCAAATTAAATCATACAAACGCACCGCATCTTTATCGACACCACTGACCGCACTTGCGGTAACATTCACATCTGATGGACGAATCGCTTCATGCGCTTCTTGTGCGTTTTCTTTGCTAGAATAAAAATTCGGTTTCGTCGGCAAATAGTCATCACCAAATTGCGTGCTGATATAGCTGCGCGCCATATTCAACGCATCTTGGCTTAGGTTGGTCGAGTCAGTACGCATATACGTAATATAGCCCGATTCATATAAGCGTTGCGCTAGCATCATGGTTTTTTTCACACCAAAGCCCAAGCGTGTGCTAGCCGCCTGTTGTAAGGTTGAGGTGATAAATGGCGGTTTTGCTCGCGATTGGGTCGGCTTGGTTTCAATGCTTTCTACCACAAAAACCGCACTTTCCAAGGCGTTGACCGCACTTTGTGCTTGTTTTTCGTTTTCTGGTGCGAATTTTTTCCCGTTAACATGAGTAACATCAAGCCGAATCGCTTGTTGCTTATGCGTGAGTGTATCTGCTTGAATGGTCCAAAACTCTTGCGGATCAAATGATTTAATTTCTCGTTCACGCTCTACCAAGAGCTTCACAGCAACGGATTGTACACGCCCTGCTGAAAGCCCGCGCGCAACTTTTTTCCACAATAATGGGGAGACCATATACCCAACTACGCGATCTAAAAAGCGTCGCGTTTGTTGGGCATTGACACGATCCATATTCAATTTTTCAGGCTGAGCAAACGCATTTTGAATCGCATTTTTTGTGATTTCATTAAACACTACACGGCTAAAGCGGCTATCATCCCCGCCAATCAGCTCTTTTAAATGCCACGCAATGGCTTCCCCTTCTCTATCCAAATCGGTTGCAAGATAGATGTGATCCGCCTTTTTAGCCGCCGATTTTAATTCCGATACGACTTTTTCTTTGCCTGGCAGCACCTGATAATTGGCTTTCCAGCCATGATAGGGGTCAACCCCCATACGTTTAACCAAGGCTTCCTGATCGCGCTCACATTTGATTTTGGCTTTTTCAGCTGCACTCATGCCTTTGGTAGAAATGGCTTTACGCTTCTCTCCGCTGCTTGATCCCACCGTGGGCAGATCACGCACATGCCCTACGCTGGATTTAACCACATAATCCTTGCCCAAATATTTATTAATTGTTTTAGCTTTGGCAGGTGACTCCACAATCACTAATGATTTGCTCATTTTTATTCCATTTACGTTGTTCTACCTACCTTTGGTTGTAGGCGTTAAAATTGCACAGACAATATCAACTATTATTTCGTTTGACAATAGTTAGCGTCACAATTTATGACATTGCGGCGTGGTTTATGCCCTCTCAGGCAATTTTTGAGCCAAATAACGTTCAACTGTGTCAATAATGGCTTGTGTTTGGCTGTCGATTTCAATATTCACCTTATCCCCTACCCTTTTTTGTGCAATGATGGTGCGTGTTAATGTTTCAGGAATAAAGCTGATAGTAAAAGTGCGGTCATGATAATCCACATCAACGATGGTTAAACTTGCACCATCGATTGCAATAAATCCTTTTGGCAATACATACTTAATCGCTTCATTATCAAGATGAAACCGCACTTTATAATAATTATGATGCTGTTCTATGTGGTTGATTATTGCAGTGCAGTAAATATGCCCTGACAGCAGATGCCCGCCAATTTCATCTCCCATTTTCATCGCTCGCTCAATATTGATTTTGTCCCCTTCCTTAAGCTCCCCCAAATTCGTAATATTGAGTGTTTCTTGCATTAAATCAAAACTGACAAGATTGCCATTAATGTTGGTCACGGTTAAGCACACGCCGTTATGAGCAACCGATGCACCTATCGTTAAGCCGTCTACTAAATCATGGGGCATCTCTATGAGATGGGTTTGGAAATTCTGCTGACGCAAAATGGTGTGTACGCATGCTTTACCTTGCACAATGCCTGTGAACATACTCTGCCTTATTAGTGTAAATCGCTCATCATTACGCTTTGTTTTGCACCTTGTACCACTTACGATACTGTTCATATTGTTCGCGCAACATATCGATCCACTCTTCTAAGGTTAAATTTTGAAAGCGAGCATTAGGATATTCATTAAAAAATTTAAAGCGTTGCTCAGCCTCTTTTCTAATTAAATTTTTAAATTCTTCTTCATTCATTGGTCCAAGTGCGGCTGCCATACTGCTTTCATAACGTGTTTGTTTATCTTGTGACATAATTAAATAGCTCCATAATATGAAATATCGTTTTAATTTTATAAAATTTTTATGTTCAGTGTTATCATTTTTTGCTATTTTGCAAGTTATATCACAAAAATTAGCCGACTTTTTCTGAAATTATGCTGGAAATACAAGAGAAAATAGTGTGATCGCTTGATTAATAAAAGGTATCTGTGTAAATTGAAAGCGATTAATTCAACATCTACGTTATTTCATATCGGAGCTATGGTGAGAACATAATGCCACCATAAAAGTTATGCTAAAAAAACGCTTATCTAACACCAATATTCGTCACGAAAGCAAACAACTTTTCAAAATCGCAGGTCCCATTTGGATAGCACAGCTTTCGCAAAGCACCATGGGTATGGTTGATACCATCATGGCAGGGCGGGTCAGTGCCAATGATATGGCTGCAATTTCTATCGGTGCCTCAATTTGGCTACCGTTACTCCTTTTCGGACAAGGCTTGCTACTCTCTCTCCCTCCTGTAATTGCGTATTTAAACGGATCAGGACAACGTGGACGCATTGGACATCAAGTGCGGCAAGGTCTATGGATCGCACTGATTGTCAGCATTCCGCTGACATGGCTTATTTTTAATAGCCACCTGCTGCTTAATTTACGAGAAATGGATGAGAGCTTACGCACAATTGCTGATCACTACTTACAAGCGATTTCTGTTGGCGTGGTTGCCTATTTGGTCATGATCAATTTTCGTGGCTTAAATGATGGAATGGCGAAAACAAAACCGGCGATGGTAATCGGTTTTATTGGGCTTCTTTTAAATGTAATTCTGAACTATATTCTCATTTATGGCAAACTTGGACTGCCCGCATTTGGGGCTGTTGGCTGTGGCATTGCAACGGCATGTGTGAATTGGTTAATGATGCTAATGCTCATTGTATATTGCATTAAAGCTAGCCACTTGCGCAAACTTGCACTGTTCCCACGACTGATTGAACGACCTAACTGGGCGACACTACGCAAATTACTCAATCTCGGCGTGCCAATTGCGTTAACATTATGTGCTGAAGTCAGCCTCTTTGCGGTAGTTGGATTATTACTTGCACCGCTTGGTGCGAATGTCGTTGCCAGCCATCAAATCACGCTAAATACGAGTTCTTTTTTCTATATGATGCCATTGTCTATCTCTATGGCAACGACCATTTTAGTTGGACAACGTTTAGGTGAACAAAACCTTGATGGGGCAAAGCTGGTCAGTTATCTGGCTATCGCCCTTGGTCTATTAGTCGCCTCCCTCACTGCCATTATCACCTTTGCTTTCCGAACACAAATTGCACAAATATTCGTGCATAATCAGCAGGTTATTGAAATGGCCTCATTCTTATTATTGTTTGCAGCGGCTTATCAATTACCTGACTCAGTGCAAGCAATTGCAGGCGGTGCATTACGCGCCTATAAAGACACTAAAGCAGTGCTTATTATCTCACTTTTCAGCTATTGGGTTGTGGGAATGCCTGTAGGGTATATCAGTGCATTAACCGACTGGGGATTTCCACCGCTCGGGGCAGAAGGCTTCTGGATTGGATTTGTGCTATGCTTAACATTAGCTGCCGTGTTATTACTGATCAGAATGCGCAATCTTCAGCGAATTCCTACACAAGATTTACTGGCTCATTTAGAACGAATTAAATAAAAAAGTGCGGTCAAAAACCGCACTTTGCCTATTTACACAAAACATCAATGCTCTTCACGCGCATGGTTAACCGTGTAACGAGGAATATCAATGACTAAATCGTCATCTCCTACAATCGCTTGGCAACTTAAACGACTATCCATTTCCAAGCCCCATGCTTTATCAAGCATATCTTCTTCTAAATCCGATGCATCATTTAAGGAATCAAATCCCTCACGCACCACCACATGACATGTGGTGCAAGCACACGATTTTTCACACGCATGCTCAATCTCAATGCCCGCATTTAAGGCAACATCTAAAATGCTTTCTCCTTTCTGTGCTTCAACTACCATACCATCTGGACAAAGTGTTTCATTTGGGAGAAAAATTAATTTTGGCATATGTTTTCCTATTCTTGTTCTATATCACTGACTTTTTGCCCTTGGAGTGCTTGGCGAACAGAGTTATCCATCCGTCGAGCGGCAAAGTCTTGCGTTAATTTATCGAGTTGATGAATATGGCGTTTAATCAGCTCTGCATCTTGACCGCGGCACGCATTTTCTAAACTATCAATAGCCTTTATAATCGCACTATGCTCAGTCTCAGATAGCAAAGTGCGGTCTTGCTTGATTGCCTCACGCACACTTTCAATGACCCTAGCACCTTCCACGCGCTGCTCATTTAAACGGCGTGCATCACGATCATCAGCCGCGTGCTCAATAGAGTCATGAATCATCACACGAATTTGCTCTTCATCAAGCCCATAAGACGGTTTAACCTGCACGGAAGCTTGAACTTGGGTTGATTTTTCCATCGCCGTGACATTCAAAAGCCCATCTGCATCAATTTGGAACGTTACCCGAATATGTGCAGCTCCTGCCACCATCGGTGGAATGCCACGCAACGTAAAGCGTGCTAATGAACGGCAATCTTGCACCATTTCACGCTCACCTTGTAACACATGGATTGACATTGCCGTTTGCCCATCTTTAAAGGTGGTAAACTCTTGTGCTCGTGCGGTTGGAATCGTCGTGTTGCGTGGCACAATTTTTTCCACCATTCCGCCCATAATTTCAATCCCAAGAGAAAGCGGGGTAACATCCAGCAACAACATATCGCTATCCGCTTTATTACCCACTAAAATATCAGCTTGAATTGCCGCCCCTAATGCAACGACTTTATCGGGATCAAGGCTTACCAACGGAGGGCGTTTAAAAAATGAACCGACTTCGCTACGTACATACGGGATACGTGTTGACCCGCCTACCATCACAACTTGTAACACCTCATCAACACTCACGCCCGCATCTTTCAACGCTCGTCGGCATGCCATAATAGAGCGTTTGACCAACGGTGCAATTAACGCATTAAATTGTGCACGGGTTAACTCACCAGTCCAGCGACCAAATTCGAGCTGTACACTATCATTATCACTTAATGCAATTTTGGCACGAATCGCACTTTCGATTAACTGGCGACGTTGTGCACTATTTTGTGGCTCTTGACCTGCACATTGCACAATCCAATCAGCAATTAAATGATCAAAGTCATCGCCACCCAGTGCAGTATCACCGCCCGTCGCTAACACCTCAAACACACCTTTGGAGAGGCGTAAAATAGAAATATCAAATGTGCCACCGCCAAGATCATACACGGCAATGATCCCTTCCTGCCCTGAATCTAAGCCATAGGCCACTGCCGCTGCTGTGGGTTCATTGAGTAATCGCAAGACATTCAACCCTGCGATGCGTGCTGCATCTTTGGTTGCTTGACGCTGTGCATCATCAAAATACGCTGGCACCGTGATAACCACCCCCGCCAACTCACCACCTAAGCGTGCTTGTGCTAAGCTATTGACTCGCTTTAAAATGTCGGCAGAAATCTGGATAGGGCTTAAATTGCCAAGTGCGGTTTGAATAAGCGGCAAGCCATTATCACTCGCCGTCAATTTATAAGGTAAATTCGGATAACGAGTGTGAATATCAGCTAAGCTTCGTCCAATTAATCGCTTGACTGAGATGATGGTCTGGCTTGCCTCATCAACAGCATTTGCCAGTGCAGCACGCCCAACACTAATCTGACCATTATCCGCATAGTGCACCACAGATGGGATCAATGCCACATCATCTTCATCGGCTAGAATCTCACTTTGTCCATTGCGTAACGTCGCAACTAACGTATTTGTTGTGCCAAGATCAATTCCCACCGCAAGACGATGTTGGTGGGGAGCCGCACTTTGCCCGGGTTCTGCAATTTGCAATAATGCCATTGTTTATTTCACTCAAATAATAAAACCTGCGTTGGCAGGCTAATTAATCATAGAACTGCTCTTCTAGAGCATCAATTTCACGCTGAAATTTTTCAATGAATTTCAATCGATTAAGGTAACGCTTCACCTCATTCCAATCTTGCTGTTCAACCGCACTTTCAAGATGTGTCATTTGCGTTGTCAGTAATTGTTCATTCTCTTCACGCAATATATCAAGTGCGGTTTCATTTTTCGATTGCTCGACGTCAGAGAGCTGTTCACGCAAGTTGAGCTGCTGCAATAAAAACGCACTATCATGGACTGTTTGCTCACCATTCCACTCTTCACCGCCTGCCCATTGTAACAGTGCTTGTGCACGTCGCAATGGATTTTTTAATGTGTGATATGCCGCATTGATATCAGCGGTCTGTTGTACAGCCTGTAATTGACGCTCACTGCTGGCATTCGCAAAATTATCTGGATGATGTGCCTTTTGTAATTGCAAATAACGCGCATTGAGCACAGTCAAATCAAGATTAAACACCAATGGCAAATCAAATAGCTCAAATGGATTTTGCATACATTACACCGTAAAACTCTCGCCACAGCCACATTCGTCTTTGACATTTGGATTGTGGAATTTAAAGCCTTCGTTTAATCCTTCTTTTACAAAATCCAGCTCTGTGCCATCTAAATACACTAAACTTTTACGATCGATGATGATGTTAACGCCATATTGTTCAAAAACTTCATCATCCTCATTCAGCTCATCGACAAATTCTAGCACATATGCAAGCCCCGAACAGCCTGAAGTTTTAACGCCCAGCCGTAAGCCGATGCCTTTGCCACGATTATCTAAAAACGTGCGTACGCGATTTGCCGCACTTTCAGAAAGCGATACGCCCATATATCGTCCTTGTCTTTTTCAACCGCACTTTTATTTGTTATTTTTGGATTTGTAATCCGCAATCGCCGCTTTAATGGCATCTTCTGCCAAAATTGAACAGTGTACTTTCACAGGCGGTAGCTCAAGCTCTTCGGCGATTTGGCTATTTTTAATTGCTCCCGCTTCATCAAGCGATTTGCCTTTTACCCATTCCGTAATCAATGAACTTGAGGCAATGGCAGAGCCGCAACCGTAGGTTTTAAAACGGGCGTCTTCAATAATGCCGTCATCACTGACTTTAATTTGCAGTTGCATTACATCGCCACACGCTGGCGCACCGACCATTCCACTGCCAACATTTTGCTCTTTTTTGTCAAATGACCCAACATTGCGTGGGTTTTCGTAGTGATCAATCACTTTTTCACTATATGCCATAATAATCTCCCGTTAAATTAATGCGCTGTCCATTGTACCGTGCTTAAATCGATCCCTTCTTTGAACATATCCCAAAGCGGAGAGAGATCGCGTAATTTTTGAACCGCTCTTTTTACCAACTCAATGGTGTAATCAATCTCTTCTTCAGTGGTATAACGTCCGATAGAAAAACGGATTGAGCTATGTGCCAATTCATCGTTTAGTCCTAACGCACGCAATACATAAGATGGCTCAAGGCTCGCAGACGTACAAGCTGAACCTGATGATACAGCAATATCACTTAATGCCATCATCAATGACTCACCCTCAACATAGTTAAAGCTGATATTCAAATTATTCGCCACACGGTGTTCCATCGAGCCGTTAACATGGGTTTCTTCAATATCTTTTAAACCATCATACAAGCGATCGCGTAACGCTTTGATACGTGGCATTTCCGTTGCCATTTCTTCTTTACAAATGCGATACGCTTCGCCCATCCCCACAATTTGGTGTACTGGTAATGTCCCTGAACGCATGCCACGCTCATGCCCACCACCATGGATAATTGCCTCTAAACGTACTCGTGGTTTACGACGTACGAACAAACCGCCAATACCTTTTGGTCCATAAAGTTTATGGGCTGAAAACGACATCAAATCCACAGGCAATTCCGCCAAATTGATCGCAATTTTTCCAACACTTTGCGTAGCATCTACATGAAAAATAATTTTTCTCGCACGACAAAGTTGTCCAATTTTCTCAATATCTTGCACAACCCCGATTTCATTATTCACGTGCATAATGGAAACCACAATCGTATCATCACGCATTGCCGCTTCTAATTTTGCTAAATCAATCAAACCATCACTTTCAGGTTCAAGATACGTTACCTCAAAGCCTTCACGCTCAAGCTGACGGCAGGTGTCGAGCACCGCTTTATGCTCTGTTTTACAGGTAATAATATGCTTGCCTTTGGTTTGGTAAAAGTGCGCTGCCCCTTTAATGGCAAGATTATCCGACTCTGTCGCCCCTGAGGTAAACACAATTTCACGGGCATCGGCACCAATCAGATCAGCAACATGGTTACGTGCAATATCCACGGCTTCTTCCGCTTGCCAACCAAAACGGTGCGAGCGTGAAGCGGGATTGCCAAAAATCCCGTCGAAGGTCATATATTCCATCATTTTTTTCGCAACACGCTCATCCATTGGGCACGTCGCGGCATAATCAAGATAAATTGGTAATTTCATTGTCACTCCTAAAATAAGCCGACCGCACTTTTATAGGCGATTTTCGACTTCAAAACTGTGTTGATGCTTATGTTGTTTTAGTGCGCTACGTTGATTTTCTTTATTAACCAAATCGCCAATCGTGATGCCATTTAAAAACGTTTCAATTTCATCACTTAACTGTTCCCACAGCGAATGAGTCAAACAACGCACGCCACCTTGGCAATTACCTTTTCCATGGCATTTAGTCGCTGTAATATTTTCATTTACTGCAGCAATGATCATACCAATAGAAATTTGATCAACCGATAAGCCTAGCAAATACCCACCGCCTGGGCCACGTACGCTTTTAACCAAACCACGGCGACGCAATTTAGCAAACAACTGTTCTAAGTATGAGAGCGAAATCTGTTGACGTTCTGAAATATCTGCAAGCGTAATTGGCGTTTCGTTCTCGTTTGATTGAGAATGTAGTGCAATATCCAACATTGCGGTGACTGCATAACGCCCTTTTGAGGTTAATTTCATAGTTTCACTCCACGTTAAATAATGGAGCAAATTTTTTCATACCTTACTAATTTAGTCAACTTTAAACTTGACCGTTTTTGTAAGTTTTACACAATTACTACGATAGTTGCTGATTAAATGCGCTTATCAATCGCACTTAAAATGCCTTGCAAGATATTCACTTCATTTTTTTCAAGGCGTGCTCGATTATATAGCCGTCGCAATTTTTCCATGACGGCTGCATTTTGAATAAACCCTAAAGTGCGGTATGTCTGCTCACTGTGCGCTAAAAAATGCTCAATTTCTGCAACGCTCGCATAGCGGCTTGCGGTCAATTTTGATTTTTGTACATTCTGCGTTGCAGCAAGATATGCCATTCGCACTTCATAACAAATCAACTGCACCGCCATTGCGAGGTTTAACGAGGCATATTCAGGATTGGCGGGAATCGTCAAATGATAGTGACATTTGAGCAATTCATCATTTGTAAGCCCCACGCGTTCTCGCCCAAATACCAGTGCAACCGCACTTTGACGATGTTGCATAAGCTCGGAAATCGCCATTTCTGCCCCAACACGCGGTGTTACCAATGTATTTTGTAAATGACGTAAGCGTGAACTCGATCCCATCACCAGTTGACAATCAGCAATGGCATCATAGAAATGCGGCACAATGTGACTCGTCTCAAGCACCGCTTTCGCACCCGCCGCCAAAGCGAATGCTTGCTCATCTAATGCACAACGAGGATTGACAAGCACGAGTTTGCTCAATCCCATTGTTTTCATCGCACGCGCAACCGACCCAACATTGCCACTGTGCGACGGTTCAACTAATACAATTCGAATATTTTCTAACATAACCGCACTTTATAATGTATTTATGCTAAATTGTAGCCCCTTTAGATAAGGCTCGCAATCATTGTGAAGAAAAATCAAAAGTCGACGTTAATTGATTGTTTTCCGCGAAACTCAGTGATAATCTAACAGTGAAACAATGCCTAACGTGAAGGAGGTATGATGAAAAAATGGATTATTTTCTGCTTGGGAATGTGCAGTCTATCTACTTGGGCAAACCAGTGGCACTACATCGCAGACACCCTAACTGGCGATAAAATTTATATCAATTTACAACGTAGCCGAGTCTTGACTGATCGCGTGTGGGTGAAAGTGAATTTTAAAAAGCCACGCAATGATTTAGGTGAGCAAAAAGGCATTACCCATTTAATGATGGAGTATCAATATTCCTGTGATGATTGGACGATTGCTAACCGTCAAACCCTTATTTATGGCAAACATAATAAGAAAATCGGGCAAGAAACTAACAAAAAACCACAAGCACAACCGATGCCTGACACGGCGAAAGACGGCATTTTAAAAACAATTTGTCGTAAATAAAAGTGTGGTCGAAACAGGCGAGCTTATGCTCGCCTTAACATTATTCTTCCAACACCACATGCCCAATATAGCTTAAATTGCGGTAGCGTTGTGCATAATCAATGCCATAACCCACCACAAACTCATCAGGAATGGTAAATCCAATCCAGTCAACGGGCACTTCAACCTCACGTCGTGAAGGTTTATCCAATAAGGTGCAAATCGTCAATGAGGCAGGATCACGCAACAGGAGCATTTGCCGTACTTTATCAAGTGTATATCCCGTATCGATAATGTCTTCAACAATCAATACATGCTTAGCCTTAATATCACCATCAAGATCTTTTGTGATCTTCACATCATGGTTAGAATACAGCCCCGTACCGTAGCTCGTGGTCGTCATAAATTCAATTTCAGTAGCAATATTAATTTGACGCACCAAATCCGCCATAAACATAAATGAACCACGCAATAGCCCAACAACCGTAATGCAATCCACCTGCTGCTGTTGATAAAAGCGTGTAATTTCTTGACCTAATTCTTGAATGCGAGAAACCACCTCAGCCTGTGGAATTAAGGTTTCAACGTGATGTTTTTTCATGGGAATACCTTTCGTAAAGATGAGAGTATGTATCATACATCAAACTTAAGATTTAGCCAAAAAGAAAGGCTGAAGAACCCCTCAGCCTTAAAACTTAACGAATTTACTTTTACTCTACATCTGCATTGCTGCGGACATCGCTACACCCAATCGCCGTGTAACTGGTTATCATCTTATCAGGTTATTTATTAATGTCAATAAGAATTATTATCAATTGCATTAATTTCCTGAAATTTTCATCTCACCCAATAAAATTGAGCCTGATTGAATATTTGAACGATGCTCAATATCATCACTCATCGCCACCATATTCCTCAACATAGCTTGCAAATTGCCTGCAATAGTGATCTCGCTGACGGGATAGCAAATTTTCCCTTTTTCTACCCAAAAACCTGCCGCCCCACGCGAGTAATCGCCTGTAACCAAATTTACGCCCTGCCCCATCAACTCGGTAACCAACAAGCCAGTATCCATTTGCGATAAAAGTGCGGTTAGCCCCCCTTGCACATTCGGCGTCACTTGCCAATTGTGGATGCCACCCGCATGCCCCGTGCTTTGTAGCCCGAGTTTTTTCGCACTGTAGGTTGTTAATAAATATGTCTGTAACACTCCGCTATCAACAATCACTCGCTCTTGGGTTTTCACACCTTCACTATCAAATGGCGTTGAAGCAAGTCCTGTTTTCAAGTGCGGTTTTTCCGTGATACTCAACCAGCTTGGCACAATAATGTCGCCTAATTTATCCAACAAAAAACTGCTTTTGCGGTAAATACTGCTACCACTGGCAGCCCCCACAATAGTGCCCAGCAATCCTGTTGCCACATCATTTAAAAATACAACGGGCGCAGTACACGTCGCCAATTTCTGAGGATTTAACCGTTTGAGTGTTTTTTCGGCACACATTTGCCCAACCCACTGGGGTTCTGCAAGCTGATGAAAATCGCGTGCAATCGTGTATTCATAATCACGTTCCATTGCGCCGCCGTCTTGTCCTATAACACTGCACGAGAGGGAATAACGTGATGAGAGATAACTGGCGAGCATACCATGCGTGTTACCATAAACTCGAATGCCACTATGGGCATTTACGCTTGCACCTTCGCTGTTGGTGATGCGATCATCATAATCAAGTGCTGCGGTTTCCGTAGCTAATGCTAACGCGATAGCCTCATCAACTCCCATTTCATAAGGGTGATACAATGCCAACTCAGGAGGTTCGAATGCAAGCAAGTGCGGTTCTGCCAAGCCGTTGCAATCATCTTCTGACGTATATTTCGCAATACTTAATGCCGCCTCGACCGCACTTTTTACCGCATTTGGACTAAGATCCGAGGTGGACGCATTACCTTTGCGAGCCCCCAAATAAACCGAAATACCTAACGCACCATCGTTATTAAATTCAATATTTTCCACGTCTTTTAAGCGGGTAGAAACCGACAAACCAGCGGTTTTTGTCGCCCCAACTTGCGCACTTGCCCCCGCTTGTTTTGCATATTGCAGTGCCATTTCTGCTGCGTTGAGTAGATCTTGTTGCTGTTGGCGTAAAAGGGCTTGTTGTGTTATTTCTGCCATACTCTTCTCTTTTTGTTAAAATTTGCCCTATTCTACCGCACTTTTGCACGGCTGTTTAACGTAATTGTAGAATTTATGCTATGATAAGCACAATTTTAGTCACACTAGATACTTTTTATGCAAAACAATACGCCTGATTTTTTAGATGAAGACGAACACGATGACATTATTTGGGTTAGCAAAAGCGAAATTAAGCGCGATGCCGAAGAACTCAAAAAATTTGGGGCGAAATTGGTCTCGCTCCCAGCAGGGCAACTGGAAAAATTGCCATTAAATGAAAAATTGCATGATGCCATTATACTGGCCCAGCGTTCTCAGCGGGGGGCGTTGCGACGCCAGTTGCAATACATTGGTAAGCTCTTGCGCAATATGGATATTGCCCCTATCAAAGAGGGTTTAGAAAAGTTAGAAAATCGCCATAATCAGCAACAGATTCTCTTTCATCGCCTTGAAAAATGGCGCGATGCCCTGTTGGAAACGGAGAATAATGCGGTATTTTCAGAACTCATTGAAACGTATCCAGCACTGGATATTCAGCATTTGCGTAATTTAATCCGTGGAGCGAAAAAAGAACGCGCTGCCAATAAACCACCAAAATGTTATCGTGAGATTTTTCAGTATTTAAAAGATATTAGTTGTAATGAGTAAGCCATTTCCCAACGCAAGTACACTCTTCCCTCGTCATAAACGCAAGCTGAAAACACTACGCTCACGCCTGCGTTACTATTATTACCGCACTTTCGCTAATGCAGAATGTGCTCCGTGGATGGACTACCTCGAATCCCATCCACTCACTGCTACATTATTTGAAACACAGCCCTATCGCCACTATGCGTTGCTCTATTGCTATGGCGACAAACGCTTTTCACCTGCTGAGCGTCGTGGCGCAATGCAATACACCTTTGATACGATTGCACAACAGCTAGGCTCACGCTATGAGCAACTCATCACGCAGCAATCGTTACACCTTACATCGCTGACTGACGAGATTAACGTCTATTTGAATGTCAATCAAATCGATCCCTTAGAAGGTTTTTTCTCGATTAATTTACGCACTCAGCACAGTGAGCGGCTCTATGATCTCGCCTTTATTTTATTGCCTGAAAAACGGATTCTGATCACTTCGTTGCAAGGTCCGAAAGGGGAACACGCACAAGCATTGGTGCGTAGCCTAACCAAGCAATTACATGGCATGCGACCGCACTTTATGTTGGTCAATATCATGAAAATGCTCGCTCAACACTGGGGTTGCACCCTGTGGGGCGTGGCACATAAAAACCAAGTAAAATACCGCTTCAATGATCGCTCTCGTTTGGTATTTAATTACGATGAATTTTGGGCTGAAAATGCGGGGATTTTTGATACTCAAACAGGATTTTGGCAACTGCCCTGCACAATTGAACAAAAACCTCTAGAAGATATTGCCAGTAAAAAACGCAGTATGTACCGCAAACGCTATACGATGTTTGCGCAAGCGCAGACAAATATCGCCACATTGTGAACAGCCAAAGTGCGGTTCTTTGACCGCACTTTATAGTTTTCGCCGTCCGATTAAAGCATGAGAAAGGGTGGTTCCGTCAGTATTTTCTAGCTCACCACCAACAGGAATGCCATGTGCAATGCGTGTCACAGGAATATGATATTGTTGACATAATTGAGCAATAAAATGGGCAGTAGCATCGCCTTCTACCGTTGGATTGGTCGCTAAAATAACCTCGCTGAATCTTTCTTGCGCCAAACGCTGCTCTAATAAGTCTAAACCAATGTCTTTAGGACCAATGCCATCAAGCGGCGATAAATGTCCCATCAAGACAAAATAACGTCCAGAATATTGCCCTGTGAGTTCAAGTGCTTGAATATCCGACGGCATTTCAACCACACACAACTGTTGACTTTTCTCTCTGCGAGGGTTGCGACACAATGAACAAACGTCTTCTTCGGTCAGCGTGCGGCACAACTCACAATGCCCAATGCGGCTCATTGCCTGCGCCAGCATGTGTGAAAGGTGCATGCCGCCACTGCGATTACGTTGCAACAGATGATATGCCATTCGTTGCGCTGATTTTGGACCAACGCCAGGCAAGCAACGCAACGCATCAACAAGTTGATCTAATAATGGGCTAATTTGCATAGTAATGTGAAAATCGCCAATTAAACAGGCAATTAAATAGGTTAAAATGGCATTTTAAAGCCTGGTGGTAATTGCATACCACTTGTTACAGATGCCATTTTCTCTTTTTGTAGCTCTTCGGCACGACGCACGGCATCATTGTAAGCTGCCGCAATGAGATCTTCTAGCATCTCTTTATCATCGTCCATTAATGAAGGATCAATTTCTACACGACGACAATTATGCGCACCATTAATTGTGATTTTTACCAAGCCCGCGCCAGACTCGCCCGTCACTTCCAGTTGTGCGACTTCTTCTTGCATTTTTTGCATGCGCTCTTGCATTTGCTGCGCTTGCTTCATCAAATTGCCTAGTCCACCTTTTCCAAACATAATTATAATTCTCTCTCAATCAAAATTAAAAATTGCATTTTAGCTTAAAACCCTTGCGCTGACTAGCCCACAGGACGAATGCTATCAAGCTCCAATGTGGCATCAAATGCCTCTTTCAGTAATGCGATTTTTTTATCGTCTTGCAATGCCGTTTGTGCGGCTTGACTAAGTTCTTGATAAATCTCACGCCGCAATTCAATTGGCGTTAATTTAGTCATATCATCACAAGTTTCAATGCGTAAACGCAAGTGCGGTTGCGAAAAATGGTGTTGCAATTTTTCGCTTAAGGCTTGTACATAATTGTCGCGATCAAGGTGACTAAATTGTGAGCGCAAACCTAATACGAACTCGTCTTCATTATGTGATAATACCCGTGCATTTAAGGCAAGTTGTTTTGTCAATCCCGTCATGCCAAGCTGCTCTATATCCGCCGCCCAACTATCACGTTGCGAGCACAATTTAACCACCTTCTCCACCACATCGGGGGTATAATCTTGCAAAATGGCTTGCTTAATCTCCGATGGACGCAGGCGATTTTCATCACTGTTTTCGAGCTCAGGATTAAGCCATTGCCAGTGATAATCCTCACCAATTTCATCTTCGCTTTCACGAGTAGCATCTGATTCAGCTTCAACCTCTTTGGGCGAGATTTCAGATTGTTGTGTTGTACGTTGCGCAAGTTGATTTAGCCTATCAAGTAAACCCACTTTATCGGTATTTTTGACCACTTCATGTGTATTCTGTGGTGGCGATTTAATGGGATCAGGTCTTGTTACTGGCTTTTTTTTTTCGTTTTGGTTTAACGCTTTTAAAGCTTGTGCTGCTCTCAGTGCGGGGCTAACCGCACTTTCATTATCAGGTTGTAACGTCTCGACGTCTAACGGGGCAGGAGTAAGTACCTGAGTGGGCTCTTCAACCGCACTTTTACTTTTTAAATTCTCTCGCATCGCCTCAATTTTGCTAGCGGTGTTTTCCCCCTCTGCGTGTGCTTTTGGCTGTTCCTGTTGCCAATTTGTCGGATGGAAGGCCAATGCGCGTAATAGCGTCATTTCAACGCCAGTGCGTGGCTCAGGTGCATAGGGTAATTCTTTACGCCCATTGAGTATGAGTTGATAATAAAACTGTACATCCTCTGGCGGAAGGTGTTGTGCCAAAAAGCCGATCCGATCATCGTGGTTTTCTGTTTTCAACAACTGACGCATTGCAATGCGATGAAGCTGTGTTGCAAGCTGCTGTAACAATTGATCCCAACCGATCCCTTTCTGTGCCACATCGGCAATGGTGTGCATCAGTGCATTGCCATCGGCAATTTGTAGAGCTTGGATGATATCCAGTGCCTGATTGTCATCTAGCGTACCAAGCATATGCTGCACCGTTTCTAACCGCACTTCACCATTGCCCATAGCAATAGCTTGGTCGGTTAAACTCAAAGCATCGCGAATACTGCCCCTCGCAGCCCTAGCTAAGTGTTCAAGTGCGGTTAAATCAAATGCGATTTTTTCTTGATTTAAAATAGTGCCTAAGTGTTCGCTAATTTGCTCAGGATCTAATGCTTTGAGATGAAATTGAATACAACGCGATAAAATCGTAATGGGCAATTTTTGTGGGTCAGTTGTGGCAAGCAAAAACTTGACGTACTCAGGTGGCTCTTCCAATGTTTTCAATAAGGCATTGAAACTGTGTCGTGAGAGCATATGCACTTCGTCAATCAGATAAATTTTAAAACGACCTTGCACGGGTTTGTACTGCACATTGTCCAGTAGATCTCGCGTATCTTCCACTTTTGTGCGAGAGGCGGCATCAATTTCTAACAAATCAATAAAACGCCCCTCTTCAATGGCTTTACACGTTTCACATTTACCACACGGTGTGGCAGTGATGCCTGTTTCACAATTTAGCCCTTTGGCAAACAGACGGGCGATCGACGTTTTCCCCACCCCGCGTGTGCCAGAAAACAGGTAGGCATGGTGCAATCGCTCGGTGTTTAAGCCATTTTGCAATGCACTAAGAACGTGTTGTTGCCCAACCACGCTTGAAAATGTCTGTGGTCGCCACTTTCTTGCCAATACCTGATAACTCATTTTACCTACTTAATACTGTTCTTCGCTAAATTCTACAATATCAAAGCATTCAATATCTTCTTGGGCTAACCGCTCTTTGCCACCCAGATCAATTAATCGGATAATGAAGCCTGCGTGATGTGCTTTTCCACCAAGTCGACGCACCAATTTAGCCGTCGCTTCTACTGTGCCGCCTGTTGCTAATAAATCGTCAACAATTAACACGTTATCTTGCGCATTAATCGCGTCGGTGTGGATCTCTAATGTATCTTCACCATATTCTAATTGGTAACGCTGCGAAAGCGTTGTGCGTGGTAATTTCCCAGGTTTACGCACCAACACAAACGGTAAACCCAGTGCTAAGGCAACTGGTGCTCCAAAAATAAAGCCGCGCGATTCTGTACCAATGACTTTTGTAATGCCTTTATCCTTATAATGTGCCACTAACGTGTCAATGGTCGCTTGAAATGCACATGGATTTTCCAGCAAACTGGTAATATCACGAAAAATAATGCCTTCTTTTGGATAATCAGGAATTGCTTTAATCGCTGAGCGAATCAATTCACGGTTGCTCGTCATTATTGAACCCTTAAAAAGTATAAATCAAATATAAAAATGTAGGATAACAAAACGCCCATTTTGTGCAAGCTATTGTGCGGGCATTTTGTATATATCTTCACCATCTTTGCGTGTTTTTAATAGACGCAAAATCCAGACATATTGCTCTGGCATATCGCACACAAATTCTTCAATAATTTTATTCATAGTGCGTGCCATTTCCACATCATCATCACTGAGTGATAACGGTGATTTTATTTTTAAGATATATTTGCCTTCTTGTGCGCTGTAACACGCAAACATCGGAATAACAACAGCTTTGGCAATTTTTGCCATTTTATTTAACCCCGGCAGAGTTGCTTTATAGGTCGCAAAAAAATCGGCATATACGCTCAGTGCTTCGCCATAGTCCTCGTCTGGCAAATAATAGCCCATTTCACCTGCTCTCACACGATTTAAAAATGGCTTGATTCCATTTTGGCGAGCTTGCATTTTACCACCAAAACGTTCACGCGTTTTATTCCATAAATAATCAACCAGTGGGTTACGGTGCGGATTATACATCGCCGTCATTGGCATGCCTTGTGTATGCAAAATAATACCTGAAGCATCTATCGCCCATGTATGTGGCACCAATAAAATAATATTTTTGCCCTGCTGGCGTGCCGCTGTAATATACTCTAATCCTTCAAAACGTGTCCGAGCTTTCAAATGTGCACGAGAACGCAATGCAATTTCCCCAATGCCGAGCATAACTTGGCTAACCGTGACGAACATCTGCTCAATAACCGCACTTTTTTGTGTTTCACTCCATGTAGGAAAGCAATAATCAAGATTCACTTTTGCACGATGATATTGTTTTTTCGCCTTGCGGCTAACAACTCGCCCCAATTTTGCCGCAACCGTATCACGCAAGCGATAAGGCAAAAATGCCAATAGGGCAATTATGCCAATACCAAGCCAAACACCCCAATAATGAGGCAATAAAAATCGCCACGACCATGCAGGATCATAGCCTACACGCGATGTTAACCGAATATTTTCATCACTCATCCGTTAAACCATCCATTATCGATTGCCAATTTGATTGTCATAATTAATGACATCAGCACTACCATAGGACGAATTAATTTCTGCCCCTTCGTGAGCACCATCTTAGCACCTACACGCGCACCTAAAAATTGCCCAAGCATCATCACAAACCCAATCCCCCACACAACATGCCCGCCGAGGATAAAAAAGAGAAGCGATGCACTATTAGACGTGAAATTCAACACTTTTGCATGTGCGGTAGCTTTCGCCAGATTAAATCCCAATAACGCAACAAACGCAAGACTAAAAAATGACCCTGTTCCTGGTCCGAAAAAGCCATCATAAAAGCCCACACCGAAACCTGCAGTTAGTGCAAATACACTCAAACTCACACGATGATGTTTGTCCACTGCGCCTAAGTTAGGTGAAAATAAAAAATATAACCCGATCGCTAAAATCAAAAAGGGTAAAATTTTCTTTAAAAAAGAAGCATCAATTTGTTGTACCAATATTGTCCCTAACGCAGCACCGATAAAAGTACACACAATTAAAAACCACACCGAACGAAGATCCACCGCTTTTTGACGGATAAAATACCAACTGGCAGAAAACGAACCGCCACAGGCTTGCAGTTTATTAGTTCCCAGCGCCATTGCAGGCGGCATTCCAGTTGCTAATAATGCAGGAATAGTAATTAATCCTCCACCACCTGCAATCGCATCAATAAATCCTGAAATACACGCCAACACAAATAACAGTGCAATCATATCAAAGCCTAATTCCATACATCCCTCATTCATTCAAAGTGCGGTCAGCTAGTCTTGCAACCATTTATATTTATCAGGGGCGTCCAGCACTTGCTGGCATAACGCAGGTAAGACTGGCACTGTTTTCTTCGGTGGTGTAGTCGTAGGTTTTGGCGGTTCAAACCATGAATAAAGCTCCGCACCACACCCTTCACCTGCGGGAATGGGGGCTTGCTCTTGACAGTATTTAGCATCACTTGGACAGTGTAACCGCACATGAAAATGTGCATCGTGCCCAAACCACGGTCGAATTTTACGCAACCAACTGCGATCACCTTTCACACTTTGACAAAGTTTCACCTTAATCGCGGGGTTGACAAAAATCCGTGCAACACGTGGATCTTGACTAGCTAATTTTAACATTGTCGTCTGCCCTGGTGTCCACACCCGTTCATCTACGACTTTGCGAGCCCGATCAACCATCAAAGTCGCCACTGGTGTTCGGGCTTCTTTATCGCTTAATGGACCAAAGCGCAGCCAAATATCAGCATCAAGTCCGATTTGGTGGCTGGCATGTCCTGTTAAAAAACGCCCGCCCCCTGGCATGGCAATATCCCCCACTAACATCGTTGGCAATCCAGCTTGCTTGATACGTTTACCCAAATCTTGTAAATATTGAATCATTACTGGGTGCCCATAGTAACGATTTTTCTGCATACGGATAACCTGGTAGCCCTCTCCACGCCACGCCAACGGTTTTGCCCCAATGATACAACCATTACTATATCCGCCCACAGGCAAGGCGTCCCCAGGAATGGGCCGCTTAATTCTCTGCCACTCTGTTTGTGCAACCGCACTTTGCATACTCAAAAGTGCGGTGAGCAAAAGCCCACCTAACCTTCCTGCAATTTTCATCATGCTATATCCTTATGACCACACTGTGCCTGATGGCGTAAAAGGTGATCAAGCAATACAATTGCCATCATCGCTTCAGCAATTGGCACAGCACGAATACCCACACAAGGATCGTGTCGTCCTCGGGTTACTACGTCAACCGCCTGATTATGAATATCTACACTGCGCCCTGGAATCGTAATGCTGGAGGTAGGTTTAAGCGCAATGTGTGCCACAATCGGCTGCCCCGTGCTAATACCGCCTAAAATGCCACCTGCATGATTAGAACAAAAACCTTCTGGCGTCATTTCATCACGGTGCTCACTCCCTGTTTGATTAACCACCGCAAAACCATCACCGATTTCGACACCTTTTACCGCATTAATACTCATCAGAGCGTGGGCAAGATCTGCATCCAAACGATCAAATACAGGCTCCCCCAACCCCACGGGTACATTTTCTGCTACCACAGTTAATTTCGCACCAATGGAATTGCCTTCTTTTTTGAGTTGTCGAATCAACTCATCAAATTGCTCGACCGCACGCTGATCAGGGCAGAAAAAAGGATTGCTGTTCACCTGCTGCCAGTCAATATTTTCAATCTGTTGCGGCGCAATTTGTATCTCGCCAATTTGGCTCAAAAAGGCATTGACCGTTACGCCAAACCGCACTTTAAGGTATTTTTTTGCAATCGCTCCCGCGGCAACACGCATCGCCGTTTCACGGGCGGAAGAACGCCCACCGCCACGATAATCACGCAGCCCATATTTTTGCTGGTAAGTAAAATCTGCATGCCCTGGGCGAAATTTATCTTTAATATCGCTATAATCTTGAGAACGCTGATCGCCATTTTTAATCAACAATCCTATGCTTGTGCCTGTGGTTTTGCCCTCAAACACACCAGATAAGATTTGCACTTCGTCATCTTCGCGCCGCGGCGTAGTATAGCGTGATGTTCCAGGTTTACGGCGGTCTAAATCACCTTGTAAATCAGCTTCACTTAATGCTAAGCCTGGTGGCACGCCATCTACAATACACCCTAGCGCAACCCCATGTGATTCGCCAAATGTCGTTACTCGAAAAAGTTGCCCTATGCTATTTCCTGCCATGTTTTATCCTTGTTTAATGATCATCATCGCCATCAAAATCCATATCATCGTCATCACGATGATGCTCTTCATATTCTTTAATAAGCGCTGGTTTACGCTTTATTTTCGGTCGTTGAACCGCACTTTTACCCTCAACCGCACTTACGTTTTTTGCCACATTCTCATTCGCTAAAGCCTGATGGTCAAGTTTGAGCTGTTTGCCATCCGCAAGATTTTTAATGTAAACATCGAGTTGATTAAAGGCAATTTCAATATTATGTTGTTTGAATAGCTCATCAATTCGACGATTGAGGAAATCAATTGTCGGATTGCGATATTCAGTTTGACTCACATAAACACGCAATTCATGATCCAGTGTGCTCGCACCAAATGTTAAGAAATACACAGACGGGCTCGGCTCTTTCAGTGCATGCGGTGCTTCATCTGCCGCTTGTAAAAGCAAATCGCGCGTAAGTTCTAAATCTGAACCATACGCCACCCCCACTTCAATGACAATTCGTGTTACGGTACTAGATAGCGACCAGTTTGTTAGCCGTTCGGTTACAAATGTTTTATTCGGCACAATGACTTCTTTACCATCAAAATCGACGATAGTCGTTGCACGAATGCGAATTTTTGACACGGTACCGCTAAATGAATCAATCGTAATAATATCGCCAATCCGTACAGGACGCTCAAATAAAATAATAATACCTGATACGAAGTTAGCGAAAATTTCTTGTAAACCAAACCCTAGCCCAACAGAAAGTGCGGCAAATAACCACTGTAATTTGCTCCACGACATGCCAAGACTCGAAAATGCACTGCCTGCCCCTAGTGCAATAATTAAATAACTTAAAATGGTCGTGATAGCATAAGGCGCACCTTGTGATAGGCGAATGCGTGAGAAGACTAAAATCTCTAATACTCCGCTTAAATTTCGCACCACTAAATAGGTTCCCCAGAGAATTAAGAACGAACTCAATAAGTTGAGTAGCGTAATCGACTCCAACTCTGTTGTGCCGTTTTCGCCAGTGCTGGTTTGTTGCCAGAGACTAATGCCATCAAGATAGTACGCCACACTCAGTAAATCTGACCATACCCAATACAATAACCCAACCAGCAAAATCCACATCACAATATCACTGACTTGGCTAATTTGCTGATTAACGGTGGCAATTGCAATTTGCTCTTCTTGTGCATCAACCATAAATTCTTCGCCACGCGTTTCTTGCTCTTGCAGCTCACGCTCGCGCTCACGTTTTTCTTTTAACCGACGATAAGCCAATTTACGTGCCGACACCCGAATCGCACGATGCACAATTTCTCGTAGATAAAACCATAAAATTGTAACTACATAGGTATAGGTAATATATTTGATCAGAATAAGTGCGGTGTAATAATACCCAAGTATAATTAACACCATCAACGTAATTGGGATCAATACCAATAGCACGCTAAAAATACGCAATACCGTTGTGTAATTAGTTTGTTCACGACTATTTTGGTGATCGGTTTGCATATGTTTCACCGCAGTGCTAAAAGCTGGGCGAATTTGAAATAAGAAAATCAGCAATGCCACCATAATCATGGTTTCGCCAAGATAATCGTTCGTAACCCCTGTATCTTCAAGCCCCGTAAAAATAGAGGCATTTAAGAGCACCACAAGAATTGGGATAGATCGTTTTAGCGTATTACGAAATAATTCATTGGTTGTTTGCGAAAAATTAAAGTGACGATAGCTAATGCCATTTGGACGCAATAACGCCAACATAAAAGCAAAAAAGAGCCAAAACAGTGCCATTTTTAACGCCCATAGCAAATAAACAAGAGGCGTTTTAAACATAAAAAACAAGATAAGAATCAAACTTGATAGGAAAATAAGTGTGCTTGGTAACGCCAAAATAATGGTATAGAGCAACACCATAACCGTGCGCCATAAGCTATCACCATTGAGTGTATTCACTTGGGAGTTATGGAATGTAATACGTTTTTTAATCCACTCTTTTCGCCAATTAATTAAAAATACTGGCGTTAGCAACACCAATAACAGTAATAAAACCGCTGTAATATGCTCACGCCAATGACTAAAGCCCATTAAACTAACAATTTGTTTTATTTGTGCGCTCGCCATTTGGGGTAACGTTTTAAACCAGGTCCAGTCCACTGGAATATTACTACGCACCCAGAAACTTTGCTGCTCAAGTTTATTTTGTAATTCATTACTAATACTCACGACTTGCTGTTGATTGAGCTCAATATTAATCGCATGGTTAAGTTGCTCATTAAGCTGAGTAATAATATCCGTTAATAATTTACGGCGATCTTGCAAAATTGTTGTTAGTTGTTTTTTCTCCACCGCACTAAATTGTGTGTGCTGCTCATTTTCTAAATTTTCAATATAATGAGCGGGATTAAACACCTCGTCACGTTTTTCATTGACATCAAATAACATCACACGTAACTGCGTGATGCGATTAGGTAAATCACTAATCAAACTATCACTTGGCAAAGAATGACGTTGCTTATTAATCACTCTTGACAATAATAACGTGCCTTGCAATGCGCTAATTTGTTCTTCTAAGTTACGCTGCGTTTGAATAAGGTTATCTAACGTATTACGAATGCGTAATCCATCTTGCACTAACTGATTATTGGTATTGGTTTGATCCAGCAGCTCTTGGCTTAATTTAGAATTTAATGCCAGCTCAGATTTAATCAATGGGTTGGCTAAATTATTATCACTACTTTGCTCAAGCTGTGCCACTTGTTGCTGCGACAATGCTAAACGCATTTCACTTATTTTTTGCACTAAGCGTGTTTGAATGGCTTGGATATATTGCTGCTCTGCTGTTTTTTCGGCGATTTGTGATTCGTATAACGATGTGAGCCGCGACCCGCCATTCAAACTCAATTGATTATATTGATTACGCAAGTCAATCAATTTCAATTCAGCTTTATATTTATCACGCAACGAGGCACTCACTTGTGCACTAAACATCAGTTTATTCAGTTGTTGCGTTCTCGCGAGATTATCGGTCAATGCACTTTGAATGCGCTCTGGTGCAGAACGTTGCGCAACCAACTGCGTGTTTAAATTGGTCAATTGTGTTTGAATCTGTTGCAACGTAGCATCATTGCTTGCTTGCAACGCTGTTAATTCATCTAAACTTTTATTTTCCCACTGCTGCGCCACATCATCGGGTTTGGGTTGATCATTAATTTGATTTAAATTATTTTGGCTTGTTTGAATAAGGCTATCGGCTTGATTGACTGTCTTACGCAGTTCCGTAATCGCATTTTCTTGTTGCGCGATTTGCGCAAGCAACGCCAAGGTGTCACGCAAATTCGTTAATAAAAGCTCACTATCAGGCTCTTTTTTATCACTTTTTTCTACGGCATCAATTTGTGCTTGCACATCTGTACTACTTGGTAGCACATCATCTGCTATCGCCAGACTGCTAAAAAGCATCAGCAACAGAATTGACAAGAAACGAAAGCCTAACTTAAACATAATCGTCCTTTTTTCTCGATAATACAGGCAGCAACTTCTGTAATGCTGCACGTGAAACTTTAATTGCCCCTGAGGTCGTATCAGGCAGTGGATAATACGCAATCGGCTGTTTAAAACGCTCTAATTTGCCACAAATTTGCTGAGCTAACAAGCGACTTTGCAGGGCGAAATCCGCTTGTTTAAATTGTACAAACGCCACCACCTTATGCCCAAACTCTGCATCCATTTGCCCGACTACATAAGCTTGGTGAACTAAACCTGTTTGATATAATATGCGCTCAATTTCTTCTGGCTGCACATTTTCACCGCCACAAATGAACATATTATCCATTCGTCCTGTAATGTTCAATCGTTCGCCATCAAAATAACCGCTATCGCGGGTTTGTAGCCAACCTTGTGCATTAACAATCGGCATAATCTTACCGTGTTGCCATACCCCCAGAGCGAGCCCTGCACCACGCACCCAAATTTCTCCCTGTTCAATACGTAGTTCTCGCCCACGCAACAAACCAAAGTGCGGTTTTTCGTCATCGCGCTCAATATAAATGGTCGACGCCATTTCCGTCATGCCATACCCACGAAAAATGCTCAGCCCCTGCTGACTGGCTTGCTGACATAAAATCGGATCGAGATACGCTCCCCCCAGTAGCACAGCTTGACATTGCCCGAGTACACTTTGCCTGTTCGTTTTCTGTTGTAAATAACGCCATAGTTGCGTTGGTACCAGCGAGCAATGACTACTCCGTGTGATGTCATTCACAAGATCATCTGATGGAAAAATCAATTTCGCCCCTTGCGTCAGCCAACGCCACACAATGCCTTGACCAGAGACATGAAATAACGGCAGCGAGTACAGCCACGAATGCTGTGCGGTGAATGCCATTCGCTCACACACACCATCTGCATTCGCAATATGCGCCAACACATTATGCACAATCGCTTTCGGCGTTCCCGTTGAGCCTGACGACAATGTCATCGTCAGCCCTTTTTCCCACGCCCAAACCGCACTTTGCGCTTTGAGCTCAGGCATAAGCTGCGGGATGTTCAGCTCAAGTGCGGTTTCCGCCCAGTAATATGCAAGCTGGTTGTCAGTACAAATACGCTGAATTTTCGCCAACGGAAAATCAGGATTGATAACCATAACACGCGCACCCACCGCAAGGCTGGCAAGATACAGCAATAACTGCGTTAAACTATTTTTTCCGATCAATGCCACACCGCTATTATGCGTAACCCCTTGGGTGATAAGGGCTGCACAAAAACCATCAAGTGCGGTCAACAGCTCACGCCAACGCAAAACACCAGACGAAAAAAGCAAGTTATCTATTGAACTTGCTTTTATTGAGCCGAACGTGCAGGCAATGGCATCACTGTGCCGCAATCTGCGCAACTGGGCATAAAAGGCATGCAGATCAGGCGGTAAAATAGGCTCTGACATCATCAATTAAATCAGCAGGTAAATCCATTGAACTCATCGCACCTTCTAGCATTAACATTTTGCGCTGACTATTGGTATTCGTAATCACCCAATAGGGGGTTTCAGGGATTTGTTTTGGCTTGGTATGCGTGCCTGCTTGTAATAATGTGGCTTCATCGCGTGCAAAATAAACGCGCGTGCGCCCAGACAGTGATTCCGTTGCCTGTGCAAACGTTTCAGGATTAGCACGATAAAGTGCGGTCAAAATCATTAAAAATTTCACTACGCCTTTGCTTTCGTGCTGAAACGCCTCAGAATCAATCACTTTACGCACACGATTGACCACATGCATAATGGCCTCTTGCGATTGCATTTTTCGCCCACTGTTTACAGGCTCCGCCGCCACTTTCACCTCATCAAGCGTTGGTGGTGTTGGCTCCGCTTCAACACGTTTCGTAACATTCGGCGCAAGATTTGGCGTGGAAACATTGTCTGATGATAAATTTAGCAGGCGGCGTAAAATATCCGACGCACTCTCGCCAATTGATTGCGTGTTAGCAACCAGATATTGATAAATTTCTTCATCAACTTCAATAATTTTCATGCTTCTCTCCTCTCTTGCGCCCCAGTAAAATCCGTACCTATGGCAGCGATTGCTTGATTTGAATATTATTTTGCCCCATTATACCTATTTAAAGTGCTTTTAACTACGATTTAACAAATACAAATGTCACAAAATACACAATTTCTCCATTACCAATGGCAAAATGCACAAAAAACGGCAAGCACAACACCCACAATTGTGCTATTACACGGCTTGTTTGGTGATTTAAACAATCTTGGCGTCATCGCCCGTGCTTTTGCACAGGACTATCCTGTGTTAAAAATTGATCTGCGTAACCACGGACATTCATTTCATCGTAGCGAAATGAATTATGAGCTGATGGCACAGGATGTCATTGCCCTGCTTGATCATTTGCACATTGAAAATATTATCCCTATCGGGCATTCAATGGGCGGAAAAACCGCAATGGCGGTGGCAGATAAACTCGGTACGCGTGTAAATAAACTCGTGGTACTTGATATTGCGCCCGTTGCATATGGCAATAATGGGCATGATGATGTATTTCATGCCTTATTTGAAGTGCAGAAAGCCAAACCGAGCACTCGTCAAGAAGCGAAGCCTATTTTACAACGCCATATTCTCGCAGAAGGCGTGCAACAATTTATGCTCAAATCGTTTGATGCAGCTTCACCTGAACGATTTTTGTTTAACCTAACCGCACTTTACCAAAATTATAACCATATTATGGGATGGCAAACGGTGCATATTAATATCCCAACCCTATTTATTCGCGGCGGGCATTCAAATTATGTGGCAGACAGCTATCTAAGTGCCATTCACGCACAATTTAGTGATGCGCATATTGTGACCATTGAAAATGCCGCCCACTGGCTACATGCAGAAAAGCCAAGTGCGGTCATTAATGCCATTCAGACATTTCTGGTGTGATGGTCATAATTTAACTTTTTTGAAAAGTGTGGTATAGTTCGCACATTTCCAACGGCTTATCATTCTCACTTAAAAAGAACGGTAAATGCCACAATTTCCATACAGAAAGAACAAAAACAAAATAGGGTAATTAACATGGCAGTAGTCGGTTTATTCTACGGCAGCGACACAGGCAATACTGAAAGCGTCGCAAAAATGATTCAAAAACAATTAGGTGACAATCTCGTTGATATTCGTGACATCGCGAAAAGTACAAAAGAAGACATTGAAGCCTATGATTTCATTCTTATTGGCATCCCGACATGGTATTACGGTGAAGCACAAGCCGATTGGGATGATTTTTTCCCTACATTAGAAGAAATTGATTTTACAGATAAAATCGTGGGAATTTTCGGCTGTGGCGACCAAGAAGACTATGCAGAATACTTCTGTGATGCAATGGGAACAGTACGCAACATTATTGAGCCACATGGCGCAACAATTGTGGGACATTGGCCAACGGAAGGTTATCATTTTGAAGTGTCTCAAGCGTTAGTGGATTCAGAAACATTTGTGGGGCTTTGTATTGATGAAGATCGCCAGCCTGAGCTGACAGAGCAACGTATTGAAAAATGGTGCAAGCAAATTTTTGATGAAATGTATTTAGGCGAATTAGCCTAACGATTATCATTTGCAATTGATAAATATTCCACATAAAATATAAGGAATTTATGTGGCAAGCAAATAAGGCAAACATTGCCTTTTATAGAGAGGAAATATGTCTGAACAAAATATTCAATTACTCAAGAAAGCAGGGCTCAAAGTCACTGAGCCTCGGTTGAAAATTTTGGCGTTAATGCAAGCAACAACCAACACGGAATTACAGCATTTTTCTGCGGAAGACATCTATAAAATGTTGCTTGAAGAAGGTGAAGAAATCGGACTTGCTACAGTCTATCGTGTATTAAATCAGTTTGACGAAGCAAATATCCTAACGCGTCATAATTTTGAAGGCAATAAATCCGTATTTGAGCTAGCTCCTGTTAGCCACCATGACCATATTATTTGCACAGATTGTGGTAAAGTTATTGAGTTTAGTGATGATCTCATTGAAAAACGTCAACGTGAAATCAGTGAAAAATTTGGCATTGAGCTAGAAAATCACAGCCTCTATCTCTATGGCAAATGCAACAATGCCAATAAATGTGACGACAGTAAAAAGTAATTTTTTTACATAAATAGATTGCTTTTATTGTCAAATCATCCCAAAATAGGTCGCCTAATTATTTTAGGTTATAAAATAATTATTTTTACTAACTTATTTTGGGATTTTTTATGTCTATTTTTCAACAAACTAACCCGAATCGCCGCCGTTATGGCGTTGCCATTTTTGTCGGCATTATCGCTGGATTAATTTCCGCTTTCGTAAAATGGGGAGCTGAACATCCATTCCCACCGCGTAGTCCAATTGATCTTTTTGTGGCAGCATGTCAAGATCCATCGCAAGCATTGGAGGTCTGTTCTCGTGCATTTCTAAACCCTCCACATGTATTTTTGCGGGATTATTTAGGAATTAACCCTATTGATGCGGCATTCACATTTGCTGATCAAGCATTTAACTGGATTGGCGTAACGCATATCATCTTCTCTTTAGTGTTCGCTATCGGCTACTGCCTTGTGGCTGAAGTATTCCCTAAAATTAAATTCTGGCAAGGTATTGGAGCGGGTCTTATCGCCAATATTTGTGTGCATTACATTACCTTCCCACTCTTAGGATTGACGCCACCTGTACTTGATTGGCCATGGTATGAGCATATCTCCGAATTGGTTGGGCATATTTTCTGGTTCTGGACCATTGAAATTATTCGTCGTGACTTGCGTAATCGCATCACCCATCAACCCGATCCTGAAATGCCATTAGATCAACCTTATCGTTAATCATGCACAAAAAACCGCACTTTCAACGTGCGGTTTTCTCTTGGTATTTTAATAACCATAATCATGACACAACTGTGCCAATTTTATCCCCAACGTTGCAATCGAAAAGGTTTGATCATCTGCAACTGAGAAAAATGTAACGCCATTTTCCTGCTCTTCAATCGCACTAATATGTAATGTAGGCTCTAATTCCCCCGCTTTTACAGGGGTTAACACCTCTTTTTCATACACAGTAACCAAATCATTTTGTTGCCACTGCAACAATAGATTATCCAAAGGCATTTGGTACTCGCCCCACACACTCACATGTTGAGCAAGCCCGTAGAAAACCGCACTTTGAATCGGGTGAAGTGTCAGTTCAACTTCTGCAGGTAACACTTTCCGAAATTGTTGCAATAAGCGAGCTTGACTAAAGTGCGATGCTGTAAATGGGGCAACATTAAATGCCAAACGTGGCTCATCTTCATCAAGCCCAATTCCATTAAGCAGTTTTGCTGTCTGTCCAGCGAGGCGGCGCACTTGCTCTTCATTAACATAGGACGCAGGCAATAGTGAGCTGACAACCACATTCGACACCGCACTTTCTAAGAGTGGTGCAATGGCCAAAATAAGTTGGCTAATTTGAGGGTCGGGCAAAGAAACAATATTGTGATTGCGTAATTGCTCAAGCTGCGCCTCATTCACACTCGGCACCACCAATGGCACATCATGCAAACTGGCAAATATGCCTAATAAATCCACAACAACACATCCATTTTGTGCCGCCTGATGAACCGCTTGTGCATGTTCAATATTGCCCGCAAAAAAGAAATACCGCACTTCACTCCATGCAATGTCATCCATCGCTTTTTGTGCCACAGCCCGATTATTGAAACGCACCCCTTGTTCATCACCAAACGGTATAATATCCGCCGCGACTACATTTTCCACAGGCAAGTCACTGTGTTCTAATGCTTCAATTACTTTTTCAGCTAGCGCAAATTCCGCTGCAATCACCACATTCATCATTTCTGGCATAATTTCCCCTAACTGTGCAACTGCACGTTGACTTTTTTATTGACATCATGCGCTATTTTACGCAATTCTATGGGCTAAGTCTTAAAAAATTTATGGAGGTTATATGACCCCTGCTATCCAATTATTAAAAAAACACGCTGTGGCATTTAGCTTGCATCCCTACGATCACGATCCCACCAACACCCATTTCGGTGAGGAAGCCGCAGAAAAACTCGGCATAAGCCTTGATCAAACGTTTAAAACACTGATGGTGTCCGCCAGTGGCGAAAGCAAACCGATTGGCGTGATGGTGCTACCAGTATCACATCAATTAAGTTTAAAAAAAGCCGCAAAAGCTCTCGGTGTGAAAAAAGTTGATCTTGCACCGCTTGATATGGCACAAAAAACCAGTGGCTATTTAGTTGGAGGCATCAGCCCGCTTGCACAGAAAAAAGCCTTACCCACATGGATTGATGAGAGTGCTAAACACTGGGAACACATCTATATCTCTGGCGGAAAACGGGGATTAGACATTGCCCTTGCCGCCCACGATTTAGCGAAACTCACACGTGGGCAATTTGCTGATTTGCGTGATGAATAAAGTGCGGTTACGCACTATTCGGCTGGCGTAATCGCTGCGCCAATACATGAGAAATCTGATGCTGTGCTTTGTCTGCCAGTTCACGTCGGGTTTGGTCGGATACTGGCAATTCGGGTAAAAAATGCAACTCTACAACCGCACTTTGCTGTTTGGCTAAGGCTTTCATAGACTGAAATAAGCTAATATCCCCGTAATATGCCATGGTATGATTACACCCCACTTGCTGATGAGCAGGATAAAAAACAAGCAATGGCGTAATCGGCACATCCGCATCAATCGCTGCTTGGAAAAAGCTGCTTTTAAATGCTAATACTGACGTACCGTCTGTGGACGTACCTTCAGGAAACAGCGCAACTTGCTCACGATGCTGTAACGCCTGCGCAACCCCTTGTACTTTGCTTTGGGTTGTGGCATTCCCACGTTGGCGAGAAATAAAGATCGTTTGTGCCTGTGCGGCCAAATAACCAATAATCGGCCATTTTCGCACATCTTCTTTCGCAATAAACCGCCCTGGCAACACACTATTCAGTGCAAAAATGTCAAGCCACGAGACATGATTGGCGACAATTAATCTGCCACCCTGCTCATTGGTTTGAGGCAAATTAAATGCTATCACGCGAATATTAAAAATGGCTAATACATTTTGTGACCAGCGTTGAATGCGCCGCAATTTCTGCTCTGGTGTATGTCGCGGAAAAAACACCAGAATTTGTAGTACGCCGCTAATAAGATAATAAAATACCAACAGTAATCGCCACACAGCTCTTATTTTTTGCATATCACTCTCGGCTTAAATGTTTAAAATAGCGTTCATCAAGGCGATCAATACTCATTAAAATCAACACATCTGCGGTATTAAAATCAGGATCAAATGTTGGCTCGCCACAAATATAAGCTCCTGCCCGTAAATACCCTTTGATCAACGGCGGTGTGGCAACATGTAAATCATGATTAAATTGGGTTAAATCAATCGGGTTGCGTGGAAAAACACGCCATTGTGGAGGCGATAAATAGTGCTGAGCAAGTTTGCGATAAAGGCTAGCGACCCTATCGCCGCCATGTTGCATACTCATACTGCCACAGCCAATCATATATTTTAACTGATTATCGTGCATAAATTTAACCAGCCCCGACCATAGCATTAACATCACGGTCCCTGTGCGATAATCCTTGTGAACACATGCTCGCCCAAGTTCTACCGTATCGGGTAATAACGGCTCAATATTACGTAAATCAAATTCAGTTTGGCTATACCACTGCCCTAATGCGTTTGCTCCTGCCTGCGTTAACAAGCGATAACACCCCACCACAGTATTTAACTGTGTATCAATCGCAATCAAATGTTGGCAAAATGGGTCATATTGGTCAACATCACGCCCGTCTATACTCTGTACTTTTGCCCCCATTTCTTCGGCAAAAACGGCATAACGCAAACGTTGCGCTTGTTCTATTTCTTGTTGGCAATTCGCTAATCGAACAACGACAGTGTGATCTACTTTTTCAGATGATGATTGTTGCGGCAACATAGCGTCCCTTTACTATCTCGCTTTTATTGCTAATAGTTAATAATACCACTGTTCGCCATGTGATTAAACTATTGAATACTACGCTGCGTGCGATTTCTATACCCCGCCAACCGCACTTTAATATTCAATATCGCAATCAGATTGGCATTACATATTGACTATGCCTAATAAATTGCTATGTTAGTCACTCACATAGCAAGAGCGAGTAGTATATGACAACACACAAACCCCAACGGCAATTTTCAACCCTTTTTTTGCATTAGCCGTCTTTTTCTTAGCGATTAATTTGCGCCCTGCCATTATTGCTATGGGGCCTGTGGTTGATATCGTACAAAAAAGTTTGCACACCAGCGCGACGATGATGGGTGTGGTCGGCACATTACCCGTTTTGGCATTTGCGATGTTCTCGCCTTTTGTTGCACGCCTTGCCAAACGCTTTGGTGCTGAACAGGTGATTATTATGGGCATGATCAGCATTGCACTGGGATGTGTGCTACGTTCAGCGTTTAATCATATTTGGACCGTGCTATTTGGCACATTTGTATTTTGTGGTGGCATTGCGATGGGCAATGTTCTGCTTTCTTCAATGATTCGCCGCTACCGCCCACGCTATGTTGAACGCCTAACCGCACTTCAAATGCTCGCATTTAGTATTGGGTCAGCCATTGCCTCGAGCATCTCTGTGCCACTGGCGCAGTGGTCGAACTGGCAACTCGCCCTTGGCATATGGGCGGTGGTGGTCATTCCTGGGATTATTATTTGGTGGCAATTACGTCAAAAAGTGAAAACGCAAACATCCGATGCCCCCCATCCAACCACACAACCTTGGCATGGCAATATTTGGACAAGTCCACTTGCGTGGAAAATCAGCATTTATATGGGGTTGCAATCAATGATGTTTTACACAATGGCAAACTGGTTGCCATCACTGATTGCCGCACGCGGCTTTAGCTCTGTTGAAGCAGGAAATTACAGCACCATTTTTCAATTTATCGCCTTTCCAACCGCACTTTTACTGGCACCATTAGCGGAAAAAATCAATATCCGCTATTTAATGACGGGTGCTTGTGTATTCACTTTAGCGGGTTTTTTATTACTTTGCTATGCTCCCACATCGTTAATGTGGTTGGCAACCGCACTTTTAGGTATTGGAGGGTGCGCCAGTTTTACCTTGTGTCTCATGTTGTTTGCACTGAAGGCAGAAAGTGCTGCTCATGCCGCCGCACTCTCTGGTATGGCACAAACGGTCGGCTATCTAATCGCTTCAGTAGGGCCAATTGGGGTAGGTTATCTCTATCAAATCAGTGAAAATTGGACGTTACCAATTTACGCAATCATCATCGCATTATTGCTACAATTGATCGCCTCACTCGTGGTAGGGCAAGGCTCTCGTACATAAATGCGAACTTTTCACTGAAAAAACACTCTAATAAACACAATAACCTAAAGGAGAATAAAGATGAAACAACATCTCAAAACGATGGCAGTCGCTGCCATTACCGCAACATCTGTGCTGGCATTAGCTCCTGCCGTGAATGCGGCAACAAGCCATACTAGTGTCAACGTGCATTTCCAAAAAGGGGCTTATGCCGCCACTTATCAAGGCGTGATCAAAGGCTACCAATACAACAGCTATATGTTTACTGCTAAAAAAGGGCAAAAATTAACTGTCAACGTTAATACCAAAGGAAATGCTAACGCTGTTCTTTATGGCTATGACGATTTTATCGAAGGCGAAAGCTATACCTTACCGAAAAGTGGCAAATACGAAGTTCGCGTGCTACAGCCTCGTGCTATCGCACGCAAAGGGAAAAAATCACACTACGATGTCACTATTCATATTCAATAGAAAAAAGCTGAGGTTAACCTCAGCTTTTTTACCCTAATACCTACGCATTTTTAATACGCTCCAGCTCTTCCCAGCGTATCAACTGCTGCTCCAACGACTGCTCTTTCTCGGCTAACAATTCAAGCATTGCACTGGTGGTTTTATGATCTTGATTAAAAAAGTCAGGATCGCTGACTGCTCGTTGTAATTCATCAATCTCCTGCTCAAGTTGTTCTAACAACTGCGGCAGCTCATCTAATTCTCGTTGCTCTTTAAAACTCAATTTGCGCACACGATCCCGTTGCTTGTTTTTTTGTTTCGCTTTGTCTGTAACATCAACCGCACTTTCAACTTTCTCTGTACGTATTTTGGTGCTCAAAGCGTTATCTTGCTGTTGCTTAGCATCATAATAACCGCCAATATAAGGCATAACAACGCCGTTCCCTTCAAAAAAATAGCACTCGGTGGCGGTATTATCAATGAACTGGCGATCGTGGCTAACAATAATCAATGTGCCCTGATATTGGCTTAAAATATCTTCTAATAACTCTAATGTTTCAACATCTAAATCATTCGTTGGTTCATCGAGAATCAGCAAATTATTTGGTTTCAACAACAATTTTGCTAATAACAAACGGTTTCGCTCCCCACCCGAGAGGGCTTTAACAGGGCTCATCGCACGTTTTGGCGGAAAGAGAAAATCTTGCAAATACCCCAACACATGGCGTTTTACGCCATTGACTTCAACATCTTGTTTGCCATCTGCCACATTGTCCATGACCGTTTTTTCAGGATCAAGTGCTGCACGATGTTGATCGAAATAAGCTATGTCTAATTTTGTGCCTGACCGCACTTTGCCTGTTTGAGGTTGCAACTCACCCAGCAGAAGTTTGATGAACGTTGTTTTGCCACAGCCATTTGGTCCAACTAGTGCGATTTTATCCCCTCGCATTAACGTCGCAGAGAAGTTCTTGATTAATTCACGTCCACCAACCGAATAACTAATATTATCAAGCTCAAACACTATTTTGCCCGAACGTACGCTTTGGTCGAGCTGAATATTGACATTACCCAGCACCTCACGCCGCTCACGGCGTTCTTGACGTAATGCTTTCAATGCCCGAACTCGCCCTTCATTGCGGGTTCGCCGTGCTTTGATACCTTGACGAATCCATACTTCTTCTTGTGCAAGACGTTTGTCGAATAACGCATTTTGCTCAGCTTCTATGCGCAGATCCTCTTCTTTTGCCTGTAAATAATGGTCATAATCCCCCTGATAAGAGGTCAATTTACCGCGATCAAGATCGACGATACGCGTTGCCATTTTGCGGATAAATGCACGATCGTGAGAAATAAATACAATGCTGCCGTTAAATTCCAACAAAAATTGTTCAAGCCAAGCTATCGACGCAATATCAAGGTGATTAGTCGGTTCATCCAGTAATAAAATGTCCGGATGACAAACTAACGCACGTGCTAATGCAGCCCGACGTTGCCACCCACCCGAAAGATCCGATAGTGCGGTTTCAGCGTTGAGCTCTAACCGTTGCAATATATCATTTATACGATTTTCAAATTGCCAGCCGTTAGCATGATCCAACGCTGCTTGCACCTCGGAAAGCTCGCTCATCAGAGCATCCGTGCAATGTTGTGCAATTTGTTGTAACAAGGCGTGATGCTTTTTCAATAAACCCGCCACATCGGCAATGCCTTCCGCCACATAGTCAAAGACACTGCCTTGTACATTGCGGGGTGGATCTTGCGGCAGGCGCGCAACCACAACCGCACTTTCGCATTGCAGCTGTCCATCGTCAAGTGCGGTTTCACCTGCCAACACTTTCATTAATGTTGATTTGCCTGCGCCATTGCGCCCAACTAAACAAACACGCTCACCTGCTTCAATATGCAAATCCGTATGATCAAGTAATGGCGCATCACTATATGCCAAATAAGCATGGGTTAAACTTAACAGTGCCACAAAAATCCTTATTTATTCTCATTTATCATCAAGGGTTTATCAAACACATTCACGCCACCTTTCACCCCAAAATCAAGTGTCGTCACGTTGTAGGCGATGGAGATATTTTCCTGCTCAAACCGCTTTTTCAATGCCATAATAACCGCACTTTGTGCTGCCAAATAATCATTATAATGGGAAAATGCAATCCAAAACCGCACTTCAAAATTATAGGTCGAACTGCCAATATCAGTAAAATAAAAATCGGCTTGTTCATGTTCGACTGTACAAGGTAATGCCTTGACCACGTCAAGCGCAACAGATTTCACATGCTCAAGATCGTCACCATAAGATACGCCGCTAGACAATACCACTCTCAGGCGATCTTGGGCAGAATAATTAATAAAAACACCATTATAGATCAACTGGTTAGGCACATAGACTATTTTCCCTTGCAAACTTTTCAAGGTAACCGATACCAAACCTATTTGCTCGACAACGCCAAGATAATTTTCAATTTTCACCCAATGCCCAATATCGAATGGACGTTGCGTTTTGATCAACGCCCCTGCAAACGCATTGGATGCGATATCTTTAAACGCAAAACCTGCAATAATACCAACAATGCCGGCTCCAGCGAGCAAATGCGTAATAAAGGTGGTGAGATTGAGGATATCTAACGCTAAAATCACGCCAGAAAAACACATAAAAATAAACACCACTAACGACACCACCGCCCCCATGCGTTGAGCTTGAGGAAATAGACGCTCGTAGGTTTTTAAACTTGCCTTGCGTAAAAGTCGTGCGAGAAAATAAAATAACACTAAAACAATAATTGCTGCTACGACATTCGGCAACATTGTCAATAACCAAGTCTGCCAGCCTTCAATTGTATGTGCCACAACGGAAATGGGTTTATCTGTTTGCATAAAAGCCTCTTGTTTGATTAATCTATTTTAGGGGAGATGATATTTTCCTGACTCTCAGATTCTGACCGCACTTTTGTCGTTTGATCAGTGATATTTTCGTCCGTTTCAATCTGTTCCAAACACTCTTGATATTCTTGTATAAGTTCTTCATCAAATGGTTGATCGGTTGCTTCATCGTTACGCGGATCAAGTTCTGTGGCAATCGTCGTGGTTGCTGTAGCTGGCATTACGACATATTCACTTCGCTCTTCTTCTGGAATAGATTTTTGGCTAAGCGTATAACACACCAAGATCACAGAGCAGATGGCGTAAAAACTGTAAAAACCATAATCAACAAATTGTGACATTACCACACCGAGTAATGGCGGTGCGATCAGTGCGCCCGTCCCATAAGCGAACAATAAGCTACGACTCACTTCAACGGTGCTCATTTCATTCGGAATCACGTCATTGGCTCGTGCAATGCTCAACGCATAGAGCGTGAATAAGCTGGCACCAAGCAAAAACGCCACGCCGTACTGTAACCACCTATTTTCAACCCCATAAAAAATGGCTACGATGCCAAGTAGAGAACTCATCGTTGCTAAGAAAGCACAAACTAAAATGGCATTGCGTCGCCCATAGCGGTCGGACAGGCTCGCAATAGGAAGCTGACTGACAAATCCCCCCACCATGGCAACCATTAAATAAATAGAAATTTGTTGTACGCTGAATTTTAAATTCAATAAAAATACCGATGCCATCGTATAAAAGCCATTCACTAACACTCCACCAATAAAACTGGCAACTAATGCAAGCGGTGCTATCATCAGCACACGTGGCACACTAATACGATCACGTGGCGGCAATTGCGGTTCTTTAATGCGTGTAAGCGAAACAGGCAACATCGACATTACCACAAACATTGCCGCCATAATAAAAATATTATTACTACTCAATTGGAGCGACAATAACGCAATACCCAGAGTAAACGAGAGATAAAACACTAAATTATAAGTAGCCAGCACTTTACCACGGGTGCTAACAGTGGTTTTTTCACTAAACCAGCTTTCAATAATCATTAATAAGCTGTAATAGCAAAACCCTAACGAGATTCTCAATACTCCCCACACCCATAGATTTTCTAGCATAATATGCCCTAGTGCTGAAATCGCAAATAACGCACCAAACACACTGAAAGAGCGGATATGCCCAACACTCGACACAATACGGTGTGCAGCGACCGCACTTGAGGCCGCACCAACAAAAAATGCCGCATTCAAAATCCCAATTGTGATTTCACCAACGCCCATTTCCGCCAATTTCACACCAGCGGAGTTCAAAAATAATCCATAGCCTGCAAATAAAAGAAAAACGCTAGAAAAAAGAGAATAAAATTTTGTTGATGTTGGCATAGTTTGACTCATTAGACGTGTAATAAATAAGGCTCACTGTTCAGCGAGCCTTAAAATATTAAAGGGTATAAAGCACTTGCGCAATCATTTTATGTTTTTCGCACATCATTTGCTTGTTGTAATAATTGCCGACTTTCTGTCAAAAACTGCTCAGAATAATCACCAAACCAATGACGCACCTGATTAAATTGTTCAATAAAGCCCTGTTTATCCTGCTGCTGGAATAATGCCAGTGTTTCTTGATAACATGCCTGTAATGATTCAATCACAGCAAGATTTTCAGGTTTATCCATAATAATATCAGCATAAAGTGCGCCATCTTGAGCAAAGAGTCGCCCAATCATCGCCAGTTCCAAACGGTAAATCGGCGACGATAGTGCGAGCAACTGCGCCAATTCCACTGGCTGCTGCGAAAGATGCAAGCCATTCACAAAAGTGGAGAAATGGCGTAATGCTTGCACATATGTCATATTTTTATCGTGCGCGGCAGCATCAGTATGATAAATGATCGCCCCCCAAATTTGGATTTGCTCTAAAAGCCACGCATATTGCTCAGGCTTACGTCCTTCACAGCACACCACAACTTGCTTAGCAAAACTTGGAATATCAGGACCAAACATCGGGTGCAGCCCAACAACAGCTCCCTGATGAACCTCCAACATTTTCGCCAATGGACGAGCTTTAACCGACGTTAAATCAAGTAACAACATATTCTCTTGCAAGTGCGGTTGTAACTGTTCAATCACGGCAATCGTGTCGTGAATTGGCACACTGACGATGACCACATCAGCATCTTGTAAAATCGCACCCGCATGTGCCCAATCGTTGCGCTCAAGATGTTCACAGTGATAGCCTGAAAGGGTCAAATAGCGCGAAAATAAGCCGCCGAGCTTTCCAGCTCCCCCCACAATGACAATTTTACGAATATCGGGATTGACACATTTAAAACCTGTTTTATGCTCATTTTGATAAGATTCTCGCATGATGCGACGTAGAATATCCTCAATCAAATCTGGTGATACCCCACACTGTTCCGCCTCTTGGCGACGTGCGGCGAGCATTTGTGCTTCTCGCTCAGGCGCATAAACGGGTAAGCCGTATTGATGTTTCACTTCCCCCACTTGAGCAACCAATGCCAACCGTTGTGCTAACAGCTCCAATAGCGCTTTATCCACACGGTCAATTTTATCGCGTAATGGCTTTAACGGCTCCATTCTCTCCCCTTACAACGTGCGGTCAACTAATTTGTGATGTAAGGATTTTAACAGGCTTTCCGTAGTTTCCCAATCAATACAGGCATCGGTGATCGATACGCCATATTTGAGTTGTGAGCGTGGTACATCGGCATTTTGATTACCTGCGTGAATATTACTTTCAATCATCAAGCCAGTAATAGATTGATTCCCTTGACAAATTTGTTCAACCGCACTTTCCGCTACGATTGCTTGGCGAGTGTAATCTTTATTCGAATTCCCATGGCTACAATCAATCATTATCGACTGCTCTAACCCTGCTTGTGCCAAAATTTGCTCACATTCTTTAACAAAGTGCGGTTCAAAATTCGGGGTTTTACCGCCACGTAAAATCACATGCCCATCACGATTCCCCGCAGTTTGCAGTAAACTCACTTGCCCTTTTTGGTTTATACCAATAAAGCGATGCCCCTGTGACGCCGCTTTAAGTGCATTGACAGCAACATCCAAACCGCCATCGGTGCCATTTTTAAAGCCAACGGCCATTGATAACCCTGATGCCATTTCACGGTGTGTTTGCGATTCCGTCGTGCGCGCCCCAATTGCCGACCAACTGAACAACTCCGCCATATATTGTGGCGAGATAGGATCTAAAGCCTCACTGGCAAGTGGTAATCCCAACTTGATAATATCCAGCAAAAGTTTACGGGCTGTGTAAAGTCCATGTTCCACATCAAAACTGCCATCTAAATGTGGATCATTGATCAATCCCTTCCACCCCACTGTTGTGCGTGGTTTTTCAAAATAAACGCGCATCACAATATATAAGGTATCTTTCATTTCATCTGCCAATTTTTTCAAACGTTTGGCATAATCCAACGCCGCCTCTGGGTCATGAATAGAACATGGCCCAATCACGACCAACAGGCGTTTATCACGCTTATGAATAATATCCGCAATTTCTTGACGTGTGCTGGCAATAAATTGTTTTTCATTCTCATTGAGTGGCAACTGCGCCTTTAATTCATATGGTGTGATCAGGATTTTCTCATCATCAATATTCACATTGTGCAGCATATCCTTATTGAGTACAGCGTTCATGTTTGTTCCTATCTCTCTTTTTGTTGTAAAAAATTTATTACATACAATGTATTTTAATCGTTACAATACTATATTTTTCTGATGTTATCAAGAGAGAAAGGGAATGTAACCACACTTTTATTGCTGAAAAGTGCGGTTAGCGTGAAAAGGTTGCTTGCAATGGGCGTAAACTCACAGTAGAATGCACATGCCTGTCATAGCTGAACTAGAGATCGGCTATTGATGTATTTAACCAACTTAATTTAGGAGTTAACATGTCTCTAAGTGCTGAAGCAAAAGCGAAAATTATCGCAGAATTTGGTCGTGACGGTAAAGATACTGGTTCATCTGAAGTACAAATCGCATTACTCACTGCACAAATTAACCACTTACAAGCTCATTTCTCAGTTCATAAGAAAGATCACCATGGTCGTCGTGGTTTATTGCGTATGGTTTCGCGCCGTCGTAAATTATTAGATTACTTAAAACGTACTGATGTTCAATTGTATCTTTCTACTATTGAGCGTTTAGGTTTACGTCGCTAATCGTAACTCTTTTATGTTTCAAAACCTGCTTCGGCAGGTTTTTTTATACGCAAAATGACTAAGACTGACCGCACTTTGCATATTATTTCCGCAATCAAAACAATTCTTTTTAATTCCTTGTTGACTTAGCAAGGCGAAGTTTGTATCATCTGCACCACTTCAACGGAGGAATGGTCGAGTGGTTGAAGGCACCGGTCTTGAAAACCGGCGAGGGTTGATAGCCCTCCGTGAGTTCGAATCTCACTTCCTCCGCCATATTTCAAAAAACCGCACATTAATGTGCGGTTTTTGCATTTTAAACGTTACTGATTTAATGTCCGTAAAAGTGCGGTATAAATTTCATATGCGGTGAGTAACTGCCGCTCATCAAAATCAAATTCCGCTTGATGATGCCCTGCCGTTCTATCCGCACCTACGATAAAATAAATCGCTTTTCCACCATGTTGCTGCACCCGTTTCCCCAAAATAGTTGCGTCTTCACTACCATTAAACGGATGATTTTCAACAACATTTTGAACGGCGTGCGTATTTTTCGCAATCTGACCAATGAGCGTTATCAGTTCATCATCATTAATGAGATCGACCGCTTCTCCCATCACTTCGGTTTCTAATTCAACCCCAAAGCTAGTCGCAATGCCCTGTGCGATCGACATCACATTATCAACCATATATTGATTAATCTTGGCATTTTCACCCCGCACTTCCAATTGAAGTTGGGCATAACTTGGAATGACATTACGCCCTTCCCCCGCATTAAAAACACCTACATTAATGCGTGTCATACCGTCGCCATGGCGTGAGATGCTGTGTAATTGCGTGACGCAGTGAGCCGCTGCTAAGAGTGCATTCTGCCCTAAATGTGGGCTTGCTCCTGCGTGTGCGGGTTTGCCGCGATAACGCAAGTCAATTTTCGTTGTACAAAGAAAATTTGTTGGATTGGTGATAATCGTGCCTGAATCAGCACAAAAACTGAGATGCGATCCTGCAAAATAATCCACATCATCCACAATACCACTTGCCGCTATCGCAGCCGCTCCCCGTACACCTTCTTCCGCTGGCTGAAAAATCAGTTTGATTTTTCCCGAAAGTTGTGTGGCATTCTCACTTATCCATTGGGCAACACCTAAGCCTATCGCTGTATGCCCATCATGCCCACAGGCGTGCATTAGCCCATTCTGTTGTGAACGAAATGCTTCTTGATTAGGAATGTGTTGCTCATTATGGGTTTCATGCACGTTAACGCAATCAATATCAAACCGAAGTGCGGTGGTCGGTCCTTTACGCCCTGTATCCCAAATGGCAACACAGCCTGTATACTCCTCCATTTTTGCTAACCATTGCGGATTTGCACCTGCGGTAATTGCGTTGTCTAAGCCTTGTTGAACAACGGCAGCAACACGACCGCGCACAAAATCTGGGTTAATAATTTTACGCCCGACTAGCACTTCAAATCCCATGCTAGATAGCCGTTCACAGAGTTTTGTGGTAGTTAAAAATTCCGCCCAGCCCGTTTCAGGAAAACGATGGAACTCTCTTCGCCATTGAATCAATTGCGCTAACATTTTCCCTCACTTATAGCATGACCAATGCTAAGAAAATAATGGCTAATACCATTCCTGGTGCTGTCCGTTTGATCATATCAATCGGATTAACACCTGCAAGACCTGCACAAACAATCGTTACCCCAGCAATAGGTGACGCTGTTCTACCAATTGCTCCAGCAACGGCTGCCGCCATACCAAGATTCACAAATTCATAGCCAAGCTCTGGTGCATGAGGTGTAACGGCACGATTAAATGCAATCGCTGCGGCATCCCCCGAGCCAGTAATAATACCCATCAAAAATGGACCTACTGTTGCTCCCCAGCGTACAAATTCATTGGAATCTTTCAAAAAGTTAATTGCAGAATCAATTGCGCCTGTCGCTTTTAATCCCGCTACAAAAACACTTGCGGTAATGATAATCCCCATAATATCTGCATAAGAATTTCCCATTCCTTTAAAAAATTGATCGGTAATTTTTCCTGGTGATGTTCTGGTTACTAATACCGCATAAATCGCACCGATTAGCATGGCTTCAGGCACTTTCATTTTTGTCCACGCAAGCCACTCAACTTGATTTAAGCTCGTTCCACCGATGATCAAAATAACCAATGGCACCAAAGGAGCTAATGCGTACAATATATTGACTTTCAAGACGTGAGACTCTGCTTCTTTATTCTTTTCTTTATATTCATCCCTAAACTTTTGCCCGTAATCCCCTAAAATAATCGCAAGAATAGTTAATGTAACTGTGCCAATCGCGGCTGCAGTTAGTGTATATGGCGCATGCACCATATGAATTTCAGCAATCGACATATCAACAAATTCACTAATAATTGCAGCATGTGATGACCCTGGACTTAACATCGAACCATATGTTCCTGCTAAAATAGCCGCCCCCGCCATTGCTGGACGAACCCCCGCAGCGATTAATACAGGAATAAGCGTCGCCCCAACTGCCGCCGCACAGCCTGCCGCTGACGGAATCGCAATATTGATAAAAAAGGTCAAAATCGTTGCAATAGGAATAAGGAAAAATTTCAATCCGCCCAGCGGTTTTGTTAAAAGATGAACCAAATGAATATCACATTCCGTAAATTTCATCACATAAGCAAACCCCATACTGGCGCAAATTGCCATAATTAAGTTGGCACTTGTCATACTTTTTGAAAAAGCTTCTAATGCCCCCATCGGGTTCATAGCCAACACCGCCATCAATAACCCAACGCCAAACAATACTGCACGCGTATCGTATTTCTTGATTAATAAAATAATGGCTGTTACAACCCCTAAAACGGCAATAATCATATTTCCATAATCCATAAAGCCTCCTTTTTTATCAATTGTTTTTGTAAAAACAACGAAATTAACGTCAATTTGATTCTACTAAAATATATCTTCACTTATACTGTTTTAGATCACATTTTGAACATTTAAAGGAGAATAACCTTATGAATATTAAAAGAATGCGAACAATGATAGAAAAAATTGCCACATTTTCTTGTCATCCTCACAACATCACTCGTTTAGCGTATTCTCCCGAAGATATCCAGGCACGAGATTATGTGCTCTCCATCGCACAGCAAAATGGGCTAACGACCAGAATAGATGCTATTGGCAATGCCTTTATCCGCCGTGATGGACGTGATAATAACCTACCAGCAGTTGCATTTGGATCGCACTTAGATTCTGTTATTGATGCGGGTAAATTCGACGGTGTTCTAGGCTGCATTGCAGGATTTGAAATTTTACTGCAGTTACAAGAAAATCAAATCCCCACCCATCGCCCGCTGGAACTGATTATATTTGCATGTGAAGAATCAAGTCGCTTCCGCTTTGCTACATTAGGAAGCAAAGTGATGTGTAATGTTGTCAGCCATGAGAAGCTCGCCAGCCTCAGCGACGAGCAAGGCATCTCATTTCCTGATGCCATTCAACAGGCTGGATTCAACCTTGGTAACATTGAATCCGCACGTTGTAAACCGCAACATTATCACGCATTTTTAGAATTACATATTGAACAAGGTCCGCTCCTTGAGCAAGAACATAAAACCATCGGCATTGTAACGGGCATCGCAGCACCTATTCGTGCCATTGCCCGTATTTATGGGCAAGCTGATCACTCAGGTGCCACCGCAATGCAATATCGCCATGATGCACTATTAGCTGGCTGTGAAATCGCATTGGCTCTGGAGCAAAGTGCGGTGAATGCCAAACACAGCAGTGTCGCGACCGTCGGACAAATGTCGGCAAAACCTGGCGTGATGAATGTTGTGCCTGGATTTTGTGAGCTATTGATTGATATTCGTGGTTGCCATCTTGACGCACGAGAATCCATTCTCACCGCACTTCAACAAAAAATCACCACCATTGAAACAACGCGGGGCGTACGCATTGAACTTGAGATCATCTCCAAAGATGGCCCTGTTATGTTAGATTCCGCCTTACAAGATGAACTCATTCGCCAATGTGAACGCCTAAATTACCGCTATGAATTAATGCCAAGTGGTGCAGGGCATGACGCCATGCATATGACCCTTATCTGCCCAAGTGCAATGATTTTTATTCCTTCTATTAAGGGCATTAGCCATAATCCTTTAGAAAATAGCCACTGGCACGATGTGTTAGCAGGTGCAAACCTCCTCAAAGAAACCGTTCTCTCCATTGCAAATACGACCGCACTTTAACGTGCGGTTTTTATGCTCCGCTAAAATAATTTGATATACATCACAAATTCGAAACAAAGCACTTTAACCTGCTGTTTCGTTCCCTGTACACTTCTATCGAAACGTTTCGATGAAAGTATAAGGATGACAGCATAATGAAAAAAACAGCCCTCTTAAATCAACCTATTTCATCACTGATTGCCAGTCTCGGGCACACGGATAGCCTTGTGATATGCGATGCAGGTTTGCCAATTCCAACGCATTCCACCCGAATTGATCTGGCACTAACGTCAGGCGTTCCATCGTTTATACAAACAGTGCAAGCCGTTTCCAGCGAGCTTTTTATTGAAAGTGCGGTTATTGCAGAAGAAATTAAACAGCACAGCCCTGCCATGCACACCCAGCTATTAACACTACTAACCCTGATAGAACAGCAACAGCAGCGTAAAATTTCAGTTACCTATGTTACCCACGCAATATTTAAACAACAAACACAGCAGGCAAAAGGCATTATTCGCACGGGCGAATGTACACCTTATGCCAACATTATTTTACATTCTGGCGTGCCATTTTAGGAGCGGATAATGTCTAACCCTATTTTACATATTCAAGGCATCAATAAAGCCTTTCCTGGTGTAAAAGCGTTAAATAACGCTTGCCTGAATGTTTACCCTGGGCGCGTGATGGCGCTGTTAGGGGAAAATGGTGCGGGCAAATCAACACTGATGAAAGTGTTGACAGGGATTTATCACAAAGACAGCGGCGTGATTCACTATCAAGGCAAAGAGGTTATTTTCGATAATCCTAAACATTCTCAAGAAGCTGGCATCAGTATTATTCATCAAGAATTGAATATTATTGATAATTTAACCATTGCCGAAAACATTTTTCTTGGGCGTGAATTTGTCCACCCTTCTGGTCGTATTAATTGGACAGAAATGTACGCACAAGCCGATCGTTTATTAGCAAAATTGGGCGTAAAGCATGCCAGTTCCACATTGGCAGGCTCATTGTCTATCGGCGATAAACAGATGGTGGAAATCGCAAAAGCCCTTAGCTTTGAATCTCATATTATCATTATGGACGAACCCACTGATGCGTTGACCGATACAGAAACCGAAAGTCTATTTAACATTATTCATGAATTAAAATCTCAAGGGCGTGGCATTGTTTATATCTCCCACCGCTTAAAAGAAATTTTTGAAATTTGCGATGATGTCACGATTTTACGCGACGGAGAATTTATTGCTGAAAAACCCGTCAATCAATTAGATGAAGATCACTTAATTGAATTAATGGTCGGTCGTCGTTTAGATGATCGCTATCCTCATCTGGAAAAACCGATTGGAAAAATAGCCCTTGAGGTTAAACATCTCAGCGGCAGTGGTGTTCACGATGTGAATTTTACGCTTCATCAAGGAGAAATTCTTGGCATTTCTGGGCTGATGGGAGCTGGGCGTAGTGAGCTGATGAAAGTTATCTATGGCGCACTACCTAAAAGTGCGGGTGAAATAGCCCTAAATGGAAAGGTCATTCACATTCGTTCTGCCCAAGATGGGCTGAAAAATGGCATTGTATATATTTCTGAAGACCGAAAAGGCGATGGCTTAATATTGGGCATGTCAGTTAAAGAAAATATGACCTTACCCGCACTTGACTATTTTTCTTGTGTCTTTGGCTATATCAATAAAAAAGAAGAGCACCTCACCGTGGATGATTTTATCCGCCTTTTTAATATAAAAACCCCTAAACGAGAACAAGAAGTTGGTCTCCTTTCAGGCGGCAATCAACAAAAAGTGGCGATTGCTAAGGGGCTGATCACTCGCCCTAATGTCCTTATTTTAGATGAACCTACACGTGGTGTTGATGTCGGGGCAAAAAAAGAAATTTATCAATTGATTAATCAATTTAAAGATCAAGGGTTAAGCATCATTTTAGTGTCATCTGAAATGCCCGAAGTTTTAGGCATGAGCGATCGCATTTTAGTGATGCACGAAGGACGAATAACAGGTGAGTTCACACGGCAACAAGCAACTCAAGAAGCATTACTCGCCGCCGCTATTGGAAAAATATCATAACGAGGATAATAACATGACCGCACTTTCTGCTAATAAAAAATCCTTTCACTTAGGCACATTTTTGCTTGAGCAACGTTCTATTATTGCTCTATTACTGCTCATTGCGATTGTTTCTACCCTAAATCCGCACTTTTTTAGTGTAGATAACTTAATGAATATTTTACGGCAAACCTCTGTCAATGCCATTATTGCGGTTGGGATGACCTTTGTCATTCTTATCGCAGGTATCGATCTGTCCGTCGGTTCAGTGCTGGCCTTAACTGGCGCATTTGCCGCCTCGATGATCAGTGTCGATATGTCTGTCTTTATCGTCATCCCACTCGTTTTATTAAGCGGCTTATTACTTGGTGGCATCAGCGGGCTCATTGTTGCCAAAGGCAATGTGCAAGCCTTTATTGCTACCTTAGTCACAATGACCTTATTGCGTGGTGTAACGATGGTTTACACAGATGGTCGCCCTATCAGTACAGGTTTTTCAGACAATGCTGAATTATTCAACTGGATTGGCAGTGGCTATTTTATCGGTATCCCTGTTCCCATTTGGATTATGGCGTTCGTATTTCTGATTGCGTGGTATATCCTGCAACACACTCGCATGGGGCGTTATATCTACGCACTGGGCGGAAACGAAGCAGCAACGCGACTGTCTGGTATCAATGTTACCCGCATTAAACTGTTTGTTTTTTCGGTTTGTGGCCTACTCTCCGCCTTAGCAGGACTCATTGTCACCTCACGCCTTTCATCAGCCCAACCGACCGCTGGTGTCAGCTATGAATTAGATGCTATTGCCGCCGTTGTTGTGGGAGGCACAAGTTTAATGGGTGGAAAAGGGCGTGTCATGGGCACACTGATTGGTGCATTAATTATTGGTTTTTTAAATAATGCGCTCAATATTCTGGATATTTCATCGTATTACCAAATGATTGCCAAAGCTCTCGTCATTCTTGCTGCCGTATTAGCAGATAACTACCTTGGTAGAGCCAAAGCATAAATTCTCACTCACCTCAAAGGAGATTACTATGAAAAAACTGACAACCATTGCCTCAACACTACTCATGGGGCTTGCCATTAGCACAAGTGCGGTCGCAAAAGAAACCATCGCTCTTGCCGTATCAACACTAGACAATCCATTTTTTGTCACCTTAAAAGAGGGCGCACAAAAAGAAGCCGACAAACTAGGCTACAATTTGCTTGTGTTAGACTCACAAAATGATCCCGCTAAAGAATTAGCCAATGTCGAAGATATTCTTGTGCGAGGAGCCAAAGTCTTGCTCATTAACCCAACTGATTCTCAAGCCGTTGCCAATGCAGTTATTCGTGCCAATAAAAAAGGCATTCCTGTTATCACACTGGATCGCGGTGCAGCAAAAGGCGAGGTCGTCAGCCATATCGCTTCAGACAACGTGGCTGGCGGGAAATTAGCGGGGGACTTTTTAGCTGAAAAATTAGGTGATAACGCCAAAGTGATTCAATTAGAAGGCATCGCAGGCACATCAGCAGCGCGTGAACGCGGAGAAGGTTTTGCCCAAGCGGTGAAAGCACACCAATTTAATCTGCTCGCCTCGCAGCCTGCGGATTTTGACCGCACCAAAGGTCTTAATGTCATGGAAAACTTACTAGCTAGTCATGGCGATGTGCAAGCCGTCTTCGCACAAAATGATGAAATGGCACTAGGGGCATTACGCGCCTTACAATCAGCAAAAAAAGAGGTTATTGTAGTTGGCTTTGATGGAACAGACGACGCACTGCGTGCCGTAAAAGCCAAAAAATTAGCAGCAACCATTGCACAACAACCCGATGTGATTGGGCAACTGGGTGTTGATACAGCAGATAAAGTCCTCAAAGGTGAACAGGTTGAGGCGAAAATTCCTGTTCCGTTAAAAGTGGTTACTGAATAATCTGCCAAAACCGCACTTTGATCTAAAAGTGCGGTTTTCATCTCAAGGAGCTAACATGAAAAAGCAAGCACACATCTGTGTATTGGGAAGTATCAATGTTGATCATATTATCAACGTACCGCACTTTGTTAAACCAGGGGAAACACTGCGTGGCCAGCACTATCATATTGCCTATGGCGGTAAAGGTGCAAATCAAGCCGTTGCCTGCGCCAGACTCGGGGCAAAAACTGATTTTATCGCATGTCTCGGTGATGACGCTATCGCACACGCGATGAAAAAAGCCTTTGAGAAAGATGGCATCACAACAGACTACATTCAAACGGTCAAAAACACGATGACAGGCATCGCCATGATCCAAGTTGCCCACTCTGGCGAAAACAGCATTGTGATTGCCTCTGGCGCAAATGCCGCGTTAGATAGCGATTTTGTTACCAAATGCCAAGCTGCTATTCATCATGCTGATGCGTTATTATTACAGTTAGAAACGCCATTAAGTGGCATCACGCAAGCCATTCATATTGCCAAACACCATAACACGAAAGTGATTCTCAACCCCGCCCCAGCTCAAGCTCTACCAGATGAATTACTTGCCCAGATTGACATTATCACGCCGAATGAAACTGAAGCGGAAATCCTAACAGGGATACACGTCCACGATCCATCCAGCGCACAAAATGCAGCAGATTATCTTCATCATAAAGGTATTAATATTGTCATGATCACACTAGGGGCGAAAGGTGTATTTCTCAGCATCTACAACCATCATGCAAGGTTAATTAAAGGTTTTAGAGTTGAAGCAAAAGATACCACAGCGGCTGGAGATACTTTTAACAGTGCATTTTTGACCGCACTTTTAGAACATGATAATCTTGATGAGGCGATTCGATTTGCACATGCTGCGGCGGCAATTTCTGTCACTCGAGCTGGTGCACAGCCTTCGATACCGACGCGTCAAGAAGTGAATACGTTTTTAACTAAAATGAATGCACCATGCCAACAATGAAAGATATTGCGAAACTGGCGCAGGTTTCGACCTCCACCGTTTCGCACGTAATGAATAATACACGTTATGTCAGCGATGAAGTGCGCCAAAAAGTCTTGCGTGTGGTTCAAGAATTAAACTACACACCATCATCACTGGCGCGTAGCCTCAAAATAAAAGAAACCAATACCATTGGCATGTTGGTTACCGCAAGCGATAATCCTTTTTTCAGCGAGATGATTCGCAGCGTTGAACGCTATTGTCAGCGTAATCACTATAATTTAATTCTCTCTTATACCGATGGCGATACACAACGCTTAAGCAAAAATGTCGATACGCTAATTCGCAAACAAATTGACGGCCTATTGCTAATGTGTTCTGAAAGTGACTGGAAAATTGATGAGCAATTATATCAACGCTTAACTTTGCCTATCGTTATTATGGATTGGTGGCCTACCCCACTTCGTGCAGATAAAATTCACGAAAATTCGGAATATGGCGGCTATTTAGCAACAAAAACGCTCATAGAACACGGACATACACACATTGCTATTATCACAGGAAATCTGAACAAATCAATCGCCCTCAATCGCTTACAAGGCTATAAAACCGCACTTTGTGAGTCGGGCATTGCACTTAATCACGCTTTGATTCTTGAAGGGGATTTCAGCGTAGAAAGTGGCATCAAAAATATGCACACACTCCTACAACAAAGCCCACGCCCAAGTGCAGTTTTTGCCTGCTCTGATACGATTGCTATTGGTGCTTATCACGCTATCTGGCAAGCTGGCTTACAGGTTGGAAAAGACATTTCCATCATTGGTTATGATGATATTCACATGACGCAATACCTCACCCCTCCCCTAAGCACCATTCATCAACCGAAAAACACCATGGCAAAAAATGCAGTGGAAATTTTATTAGATAAAATAAACCACCCACAGCGTGAAAATCGCATTATTCAATTTGAACCCATCCTTGTGCTACGAAATTCTATCTGCCAGCACAAATAATAAGTATAATTTTTTGCATTCTAACTAAATTATGCTATAAATATTATGTGATAAAGATCACATTTTTATAACATTGAAAGGAGAATACTATGGGCTGGATTGCCGCAATTATCGTGGGTGCTTTGATTGGTTGGATCGCAGAAAAATTGATGAAAAGCGATATGGGGCTGTTGATGAATATCATCATCGGAATCATTGGTTCTTCACTTGGCCGCTGGCTGTTTGGCACTATTCTTGGTTTTGACTCTGCGTATATGGCAGGGAGTTTCTCATTTGCAGGCTTATTCTTCGGCGTACTCGGTGCTGCCGTGCTGATTTGGATTTTACGCTTTTTCAAAATAATGAAATAACTGCACAAAAAAAACCGCACTTTTACTATAAAGTGCGGTTTGATTATCCGATTTTTATTATTGCCAATCCGCTAACGCGAATTCGCCATCGGTGAGATAAATCACATCATCCACATCACGCGCAACAATCGTTGCCAAATCGGCTCTGCCCACATAATGTGCAGGCGTTGACACTGCCATACGCAACGCACTACGAATATCAACGTGCATATAACGCACTGCATTTTGCACACATTGCAATAAATTAATATGCGCACCTGCAAGAGAACCGTGTTCGTTGACGAGGCGATCTTCTTTCACAAACACTTTCACGCCCATCAAGTCAAATTCTGTGATTTCTGGTGCGCCAATCGTGTGCATTGAATCCGTGACTAACATTAAATGGTGATCCCCTAGTAAACGATATGCTGTCGCTAAAGAATATGGGCTGCTGTGTACACCATCAGCAATAATGCCAGCATAAAGCCCCAAATCAGCAGCACAACCAATTGGTCCTGGATCACGCCCACTTAACGGACGCATAGCATTATAGAGGTGAGTAATCCCTGTCAGCCCTTCTGCACGCGCAGCCAGCAAATCTTCTGCTGTCGCCATGCTGTGAGCGAGATTAATTTGTGGAATAAATGGCTTAATTCGTGCAATTGTACCCGCTGGAACTTGATCTGGCGCAAGGGAAAGAATACTGTGTTGCAAATACTCGGCATATTTTTCATAACACGCAAAATCCTTTTCATCTGGAATGCGAATATAGCGGGGATTATGCGTCCCTTTTTTCTCTACACACAAAAATGGCCCTTCAAAATGTCCACCAACAAGCCCTTTCATGCCCGCTTTCACCAAATTTGCCACGCTGGCAATGGCTTGGTGATATTTCTCTTGGCTATCGGTAATAAAGGTCGGCAGCATTGCCACTGTACCGTATTGACGATGCCCCGCCAACACTTTGGACAATCCTTCATAATCGCACTGATCATTGACCAGCACACCGCCACCGCCATTGGCTTGGGTTTCCACAAACCCTGGGGTCAAAATGCCGCCCTTGAGGCGTTTGACTAGCGCCCCTTCTGGAACCGCACTTTCTGGCACGAGTTTCTGAGTTTTTCCCTCATCTACAACTAAAGCATAACCTTCTAACAGTGCGCCATTATCAAATACACGCGCACCAGCATAGTATTGAGCCATAACTGATCCTTAACATTACTGAATTGAGCTGACGATATTATGAACCTATTTTAGCAAATTTAATACGGAAAATAAGAAAATAAAACGTAATTTTAAAAGTGCGGTCACACTTTTGGTTTCAGTGCCATCATATAGTTTGCACTCACATCCTCATTCAGCCAAAACTGCCCTGAAAGTGGGTTATAGTGATAACCTCGCATATTCACGCATTGCAAGCGATTATCATCACACCACGCCAACAACTCAGCAGGCTTGATAAATTTGTCATAATCGTGCGTGCCTTTCGGCAACATTTTCAAAACATACTCCGCACCCAATACCACCAGCATCCACGCCTTAAAAGTGCGGTTAATCGTGGAAAAAAACAACACGCCATTTGGCTTAAGTAGCTGTTGACACGCACGCACAACCGCACTTGGGTCTGGCACATGTTCTAACATTTCCATACAGGTAATAACATCGAATTTCTCGCCTTGCTCAGCCACCAAGCTTTCAATCGTTTGCTGACGATAATCAATTTTCAGCCCTTGCATGCTGGCATGTTCACGAGCGATAGCAAGTGGCTGTGGCGACATATCAATACCCACCACCTGTGCTCCCAAGCGAGCCATGCTCTCACTCAAAATACCGCCCCCGCAGCCCACATCCAACACCCGCTTCCCGACAATCCCATCCGCATACTCGCAAATATAGTCCAATCGTTTCGGATTAAGGCGATGAATCGGCTTAAAATCCCCTTCTGGATCCCACCAACTCGCCGCCATTTTGTTAAACTTTTCCACTTCTGCTTGATCAACATTATCCATACTCAACGTCCCTCAACACCGCACTTTTACATGGTGCTAGTATAGCAAATTTTTGTGCAAGACCGCACTTGATAATCTGCTTGCAATGCACTGTTAAATAGGCTATAAACCTTGCAGTTTTATATAATATTCAGTATTACAAGCTGTTAAGGGCGTGCAATGGCAAATACAAGGCAAAAATGGAAATTAGAAACCGATGTGAACGACTGGGTTAAACAACAATTAAATACGCTCGGTTTAAAAAAACACACTGACTACAACGAAGAATCCGCCATGTCGGATTATCTGAAAGAAGCCTTGAAAGGCTCTGCCAAAACCAAAGACAAAACTGCCTTTGGTAAACCCGACTTTCACATCGAAAAATACGCTGTTCCCGTCATTATTGAAAACAAACTGTCTCTCAAAAAGTTGCTTGCTGAAACCAAAGACGGCATCAAAACAGACGACAAATCCATCAATGCCTATGCCGTTAACGGTGCCTTGCACTATGCGCGCAATATGATTGCCAGCAACAAATACAAAGAAGTGATTGCCATTGGCTGTGCGGGCGATGACAGCAGCAATATTGCTATCAAAGTCTATTACGTCTTTGGTAATGCCGAAAACGCCCATAAAGCGCTACCCACCGTTACCACGCTAGACTTTTTGGAAAACCAACAAAGTTTCGCCGAATTCTATCAAGCCGCCAAACTTAGCGAAGCCGATAAACACCGCATTCTCATCACCAGTCAGCAAAAACTCAAAGAATACGCCAAAAAGCTCAACAAACTGATGCACAACCACAACATCACAGCGCCGCAACGGGTGTTATATGTGTCAGGCATGTTGCTGGCGATGCAAGACATCAAAGACACAAACGACAACATCATTCAAGAAGGACTCACGCCAGACGATCTCAAAGGCACGCAAACCGCCAGCAAGCGTGATGGCATACTCATCTCTCAACAAATTAAGGAATATCTCACTGCAAAAAACATTCCTGAAACCAAAAAAAGTCTCATGCTTGCCTCATTCAGTGAAATCAGCAAAGACAGCCAGCGTGATGAAATCACGGAGCTCGATAAAGCCGTCAGCACGCTGCTTAAAGACAAAGCAAGCACCAACAAACAAATCTTCACCTTCATCTTTGAAAACATCTACCAATCCATTGATGGAATGGCTGGGCACATCGACATCATGGGTGAAATGTATTCCGAATTTCTCAAATACGCACTTGGCGACGGCAAAGAAATTGGCATTGTGCTGACCCCGCCATACGTCACCAAAATGATGGCACAAATCCTCAACATCGGCATGGATAACCGTGTGCTCGACCTTGCCACTGGTTCGGCTGGCTTCTTAATTAGCGCTATGGAGCTGATGATCGAACAAGCCGAAAATAAACACGGCAGACACACCACCGCCGCACAAAAGAAAATCCACACCATCAAAACCGAACAACTGCTTGGCATCGAACTCAACGCCGAAATGTACACCCTCGCCGCCACCAACATGATTTTACGCGGCGACGGCTCGAGCAAAATTGAAAAAGGCAGCGCCTTCAACCGCCCCGAAAATCTATTTACCGATTTCAAAGCCGACCGCATTTTGCTCAATCCCCCTTTTAGCTTTGAAGAAAACGGCATGCCCTTCATCGCGCACGGGCTGGATAAACTGCAAAAAGGCGGACTGGGCGCAATTATCATTCAAGACAGCGCAGGCAGCTGCAAAGCCGTTAACACCAATCAGAAAATGTTGAAAAAACACACTCTGCTCGCCAGCATTAAAATGCCAACCGACCTCTTTCAACCCATGGCAGGCGTGCAAACCAGTATTTATGTTTTCCAAGCGCACACACCGCATGACTTTGAAAGATCAGTCAAATTCATCGACTTTCGCAACGATGGCTACAAACGCACCGAACGCAGCCTAAATGAAATCGACTCGCCCAACGCGCGCTACCAAGACATCATCAAAATCTACAAAGCCGGTCTTGCGGCGAAAGTCCACGAAGGGCTATGGCATTTAAACGACATCTATGTTGAAGACTTCATCACCGATAGCGGCGCCGACTGGAACTTTGACCAACACAAAAAAATTGACACCCGCCCGACGCTTGCCGATTTCAAAAAAACTGTCAGTGAGTATCTCGCGTGGGAGGTCTCGAATATCTTAAAAGGACAAAATACGGAAAATGCCAAACTGGGAAAGCGGAAACCCACTTAACCGCACAATTACAAGCAGTTAAGTGGGGCGAATTTAAAATTGGGGATTTGTTTGAAATAGAAACATCAGCTAAACGCTTTGATGCCAATAAAATTACGCTCTCTGAAACAGGCTATCCCTATGTTGTCCGCACCTCACAAAATAACGGCATTAAAGGCTACCTGAAAGAAAACGAATGCTATTTAAATGATGGCAATACCATATCGCTTGGACAAGATACCGCCACCGTTTTTTATCAAAAAACCCCCTATTTTACGGGTGATAAAATTAAAATTGTCAAAGCCAAAACAGGATTTTTGAGTGCTAAAAATGCTCAATTTATTTTGACGCTGATGGAAAAAACGTTCAGCACCTTTTCATGGGGTAGCTCAAGTTTTAACGTAGAAATTTTAAGCAAGCAAAAAATCCAACTTCCCTTGAAACACGGTATTGAATACCAACCCTTGAGGCCGTCTGAAAAAACCGATTTCAGCGGAGAAAATGCCGATACAGACCACCAAAGTGCGGTTGACAAAGCCTATCAAGATTATATCAATCAAATTGATTTTGAATTTATCGAGCGCTTCGTCGCGGAGCTCGAAGCACTCCGCGTCGCGGAGCTCGAAGCGTATTTGCTCGCCACAGGGCTCACAAATACGCAACTTTCTGCTAGTGAGCAGAAAGTAATTGACGAGTTCGCATCAGATATGGTAGGGGGGGTAGAGCATGGCAAAAATTCCGTTTCGACCAAATATTCAACCAAATCAAACAAGGCAGAAGATTGAAAAAAGAAGACCAACTTTCAGGTAGCCTCCCCTTTGTTATGGCAGGCACAACCAATACGGGCGTGGTCAACTACATATCCAACCCCGTTGCCAGTTTTCCCACTAACGCCATTACCGTTGATATTTTTGGCAATACGTTTTATCGCAATTATGCCTTTGGTGCAGGCGATGATACGGGCGTTTACTGGCATGATAAAAATCATTACACCAAAGAAACCATGCTATTTTTCACCGCTGCCATGAGCCGAACATTAGCAGGACGTTTCTCATACGGTAAAAAACTCCGTAGTTCACAAAGTTTAGATATTGAAATGTGGCTGCCTGAAAAAAACGGCGCACCCGACTACGACTACATGCAAACCCTAATTTCTGCCGTGCAAAAATTGGTTATTAAAGACGTTGTCGCTTACGCCGACGCCAAAATCGCCGCCACTAAAGCCGTGATTAATAGGGCATAAATGTGCGGTCAACCGCACTTTCCTTCACGCACAAAAAAACCACGCCTTGGCGTGGTTTTTAAATGTTTGACGATTATAGGTCGTTGGCGTTTTTCTTGAGGTATGCCGCAACGCCGTCTGGGTTGTCTTTCATACCTTCTTTGCCTTTCGCCCATTGTGCTGGGCACACTTCGCCGTGTTCTTCGTGGAATTGAAGTGCGTCAACCATACGCAACATTTCGTCAATGTTACGACCTAATGGTAAGTCATTAACCACTTGGTGGCGAACCACGCCGTTTTTGTCGATAAGGAATGAGGCACGTAATGCCACGCCCGCTTCTGGGTGCTCAATGCCGAATGCTTTGGCGATGTCGTGACGCACGTCAGCAACGAGTGGATATTGCACTTCACCGATACCGCCTTTGTCGGTCGGAGTTTTACGCCATGCGTTGTGGGTAAATTGTGAGTCGATTGAAATACCAATCACTTCCACGCCACGATCTTGGAATTCTTTATAACGGTGGTCGAATGCGATTAGCTCAGATGGGCACACAAAGGTGAAGTCAAGTGGGTAAAAGAATACCACTGCTGCACGGCCTGCAACGTGTTTTTTGAAGTTGAAGTTATCAACAATTTCACCATTGCCTAATACAGCAGACGCTGTAAAATCAGGGGCTTGACGAGTAACTAAAACCATAATTTCTCCTGTTTTAACGTAAGTTTGGCTTGCGCCTTGAGAAAAGCATTGCTGCTTTATATCAAATCATTATACCGCACTTTTGATCAAAAATCCCTACACGAAATCTATTTTAGCAATAGATTTTTCCAATTAACCGCCAATCCTTGCACAATGGAAAATTAACGATTATTGTAATGCTATGATGTTGCAAAAGAGGTATTTATGCAAGAGAAAAAAACAAGTCAACTAGCAACCAGCGTGGTGCATGCTGGGCGTGATAAACGTTACACGCAAAGTGCGGTCAACCCTGTGGTGCAACGTGCGTCATCACTGACCTTTGAAAGCCTTGCACAAAAAAAAGAGGCGACCAAAAATCGTGCGAACAAAGCGTTATTTTATGGACGCCGTGGCACGTTGACCCATTTTGCACTGCAAGATGCCATGTGTGAACTGGAAGGTGGTGCGGGTTGTTACCTGTTCCCCTGTGGGGCTGCGGCGGTAACCAACACGATTTTAGCGTTTGTGAAAAGCGGTGATCACCTGCTTGTCAGTGGTGCCGCCTACGAGCCAACCCAAGAATTTTGCCAGCAAGTGCTCGCACGTTTTAACGTATCAACCACCTTTTATGACCCGATGGATGGGGCTGAGATTGCCAAGCTAATTCGCCCTGAAACCAGGGTGCTTTTTTTAGAATCGCCAAGCTCCCTTACTCTTGAAGTGCCTGATATTCCTGCGATTGTGCAAGCGGCACGAGCGGTCAATCCTGAGATTGTCATTATTATGGATAATACATGGGCGGCGGGTGTACTCTTCCCTGCACTAAAATTCGGGGTCGATATTTCTGTTCAAGCGGGCACCAAATATTTGGTGGGGCATTCTGATGTAATGATCGGTACTGCTGTGGCTAATGCGCGCACATGGGATACCTTGCGTGAGCAGGCCTATTTAATGGGGCAAATGGCAGACGCCGATAGTGCTTACACCACCTTGCGTGGGCTGCGCACCTTAAAAGTGCGGTTAGCACAACATGAAAAGAACAGCCTAGCCGTTGCCAAATGGCTCAGTGAAAGAGAGGAAGTCGCACGCGTATTTCACCCCGCTATGCCAAGCTGCCCAGGGCATAGCTGCTTCAAACGTGATTTTATCGGGGCTAGTGGGCTATTCTCATTTGAATTAAACCGCACGTTAACTCATGAAGAGCTTGAACGCTTTTTCGATCACTTTTCACTGTTCACGATGGCGTACTCGTGGGGCGGATTTGAATCGTTGATTTTATACAATCAACCAAGCGAAATTGCCCGTATCCGCCCAGGCATTACACGCACACTGCAAGGCACCTTAATCCGTGTTCATATCGGGTTAGAAGATGTCGACGATCTGATCGCCGATCTTGACCGTGCTTTTGCACGCATTCAATAAGCCAAACCGCACTTTTCATACAAAGTGCGGTCGAGTTTAACGATATTCGTGCTCGCTGACCGCACTTTTATTGTGTTTGAACATGGTATCTTTAATCACGCCCAAAAGCTCTTGATGGATAATGCTCAAGCGTGGTTTCTCATCAGGCATAAACGCCAATGGGCGGCAAAATTCCATGGTTTTGATGCCTAATCGCGCAGTCAACAAGCCTACCCCCAAGCCTTGCGCTGCACGGGCAGAGAGTTTCGCCATAAGATCTTTTGACAGCCAATCCATGCCAATTTCATGCACTAATTCCGTCGCCCCCGCAAATGCCATATTCACCAGCACCATGCGCAATAGACGAATGCGGCTAAAATAGCCAAGCTCAATGCCGTAGAGCTTAGCAATGCGGTTGATTAATGCCAAATTACGCCACGCCACAAACAGCACATCCACAATCGCCAGCGGGCTGACTGCCACAATCACAGCCGATTCCGCCGCACTTTTGCTCACTAATTTGCGAGCTTGTTTATCAAGATCACGCAAAATGTTCTGCGAAAATAAAAAACGCACTTCCGTTGCACTATGCTCATCGCTGACTTGCTCTTGCCAACGTAACACACGAGCATCGTCGGGGGAAAGTTGCATATTGTGAATAATGGCATGGCATAGCCTGCGTGCTTGTTCATTATCGGCACCAAGTGCGGTCGGGGCATGCAAAAGTTGTTCACTTTCCTGCTGTATTTGGGCACGGCGACGTAAGGTGCGTAACCGCCAATATTCACGCCAAAGTGCGGTTAATCCTAGGCAAACTACGCCGAAAGTCACGATCGCAAACACCAGTGTGATCCATTGATTATGAGAATAACTATCAATAATCCACTGCACCGATTGCGCCACCGTCGCCCCTAAAAAAAGAACAATAATCGCACTGACGAGGCGTTTCCACCAGCGTGGCTTAGGCGTTGCAATCCGTTCAAATTGTGTTTCGATTGGTGTTTCATCACTCAAATCGGGCGTAACTTTTGCTGCCTCAAACTCTTTTTTTGCCTTAAAATCGTCCGTTTTGTGTTCATTATCGGCTGGCAACGTAAAATATTTTTTATCCATATCACTCCAACTTATCGGCAAGCAAAAACTGTAATACACTATCCATACGCAAGTGCGGTATGCGTTCGCCATCAATCAGTGCTTGCGGTTCAAATTGATCAAATTCAAAATGGTTCTTTTCCCAAAAGTCGGCTGTCGGCAGACGCGCTGGCACGCTTCCTGGAAACACAACAACTGGCTTGCCATCTCGGCTGCGTACTCCCTGCAATGCTTTCATTTTTTCGCCGCCCTCTTCCACTAATACTGGCGTGGTGGCACGCACGGCGGCAATGGCCGCGTAATCATTCTCAACGCCAATAAAATTCATATGCTGCCCGCCCTCTTGCATTAATTGTCGCATTAACGCCACTAAATTTGGGATTTGATCGGCGGTAATGTGATCCGCTTTGCTTGCCACAAACAGCAATTTGTCTATTTGTGGCGAAAATAATCGGCTTAATAAAGAGCGTTGCCCGTAGTGAAAATTACTGAATAATTGCCGCAGACTTTCTTTCGTTTCCATAAACGCTTGTTGACTATAATTCAAGGGCGTTAAACAATCTGCTAAAATAATTTGACGATCAAACTGACTAAAATAGCGTTCGTAAAAGCCTTTAACAATCGTGTTACGGTAATACTCATAGCGTTTTTTGAGTATTGAAAAATAGCTATGCTTATCGCTTTTTTCATAGGCTTGCCACTGTGCTTCGCTCAATGTTAGCAGAGGAAAAAACTGCAACGCTGGTGCACCTTGCAATTCGCCTGGCAGGACAAAATGCCCTGGCTGAATATAATGCAATCCCTGTGCTTTACACTGGTGGAGAAAATCGGTGTAAAGCCCCGCCAATGTCGCCAGCACGTCTTCATTCGCCTTTGCACTTAAATCAAGCTGCTCAACCGCACTTTGCCATTTTTCACCGAGCGTAAGACGCACGCCTGAATGTATAGTTTGTAGGCTTTGCGACCACGCTTTAAAATCGAGCCCCAGTAAAGGTAAATCCAACAGCCACTCGCCAGGATAATCTAAGATATTGAGATATAACGTGCTTTCTGATTTAACATGACGTAATAAACTTTTGCTATGACGGTAGCGAATAGCAAGGCGAATAGCACTAATGCCCCGTGTGGACTGACACCACTGTGGTGGATTTTGCCGCAAACTTGCCATATTCGCTTCATAATCAAAGCGTGGGATACTCAAATTTTCTTGTTCCACGCGTTTAACGGCTACAATATCACCACGCCGTGCGGGTGCAAAAAACGGTAAATGAGCCCCATTCGTCTGATTTAAAGTCAACAGTTGGTTGACCAGGCTGGTGATAAAGGCCGTTTTACCACTTTGGCTTAATCCCGTGACCGCAAGATTTAACGAACGGTCAAGCCCTCGGTTGACGAAATCTTCCACTTCACGTTGCAGTTTGCTTAACATAATTAGGCGTTCTCTGATCTAAAGTGCGATGAATTAACATAATTTTCCAGCGTACTGACACGCTGTTTCAGGCTAGAAAGTTGCATCTCAAGCTCAGCAAGTTTGGCATGACTTGCCTGCCCACCCGCCAATGGAGTGCCGTTGAATAGCTGCTGAGAGTAAGGTTGTTCAAAATAGTGATCGGGGGCTTTTTCAAGCATAAATACGCCGGCAAGATAGGCCAATGGCACAAAGAAAAATCCACCAAATAAAAATAATACCACAGCAATCGTGCGTACAACCCATATTTCCAAGCCCGATGATTTCGCAATGCCAGCACATACTCCGGCAATCATACCTTGTTGTGGGTAACGATATAACATAAATCCTCCTGCCTTATTGCGTTTCACGCCAATGGGGTTGGTGATAATCCAATAACGCCTCAAGATTTTCCACCCGCGTACGCAGAGCTTTGCACTCCCGTTGAAGTGCGGTGAGCTGGTTTAAGTCTTCTTGGCTTACCCCCAAATTGATATGCTGCTTACCTTTATAATGGCGATATAACCACAGCGGTAGTACCATTAGGCAGCCAATAAACGCAATGACCGACAATGCGAGAATGTTAAAAATCATTGCAACTCCTCCATTCAAATAAACCGTTTGTATTCCTATTACGAGAAAATAGCAAAATTTCTCAAGATAAACTACAATTACCCTATACGAAGTTAAAACATAAATGATAAATGCGCTGTTTTTTTACCTCTTTTACTTTACCACTACTGCTGTCAGGCTTTGTGCTAACGGCTCACAGTGCGCCACGCGTGCCGACGAGCATTAGCGATAACGGCTTGATCTATTGTACCCATTCCACAGGATTTTCTTTTAATCCACAGACCGTTGATGTGGGTACATCTATGAATATGGTGGCGGAACAGATATATAACAAGTTATTTGAGATAAAAAACAACCAACGCAAAGAGGTCAGCGGTGTGCTTGCCAAGCATTATCGGCTTTCAGCCGATCGCAAAACCTTAATGATTGAGCTACGCAAAGGCGTAAAATTTCATCAAACAGCGTGGTTTACGCCAACACGCGAGCTAAATGCTGATGATGTGGTCTTTTCCTTAAACCGTGTGCTGGGGCGATTAAAAGGCTTCCCTACGCTCGAAAAAACAACGCACACCACCAGCAATAATCCGCAATATCGTATTTATTATGATTTTGCGAAGGAAAATCGCTATCCATACTTTGATAGTATTGATTTTGATAAAAAAATTAAAGCCGTCACTGCGGTTAATCCGTATTTAGTCAAAATTGAATTATTTACCCCTGATGCGTCGATTTTAGAACACCTCGCAAGCCAATATGCTGTGATCTTATCCCAAGAATATGCTCAACAATTAAGCACTGACGACAATATTGCCCAACTCGATACCCTACCCATAGGAACAGGAGCGTATCAAGTGGATGCCTATTTTCGCAACCAATATGTCCGACTAAAACGCAATACAGATTTTTGGGGCAAGCCTGCTCACATTGAGAATATCGTCATCGATCTCTCCACTAGTCACTCAGGGCGGCTTGAAAAAATGCTCAACAACGAGTGTGATATTATGGCATACCCTGAACCAAGCCAAATTAACAATTTGCTACGCAATCGGCGTTTCCATGCCGCAAAAATTGAGGGAATGAATTTGGCATTTTTAGCGTTTAATGTCCATCAAAGTGCGGTCAGCGACGTTGCAACACGCCGAGCCATTGCTCAGGCAATTAATCGCAAACGTATTGTTGAACGTATCTTTTTTAACGCCGCAACAGTGGCTAATTCAATCATTCCACCAAGCTCATGGGCTGCCCAGTTTGGACTGTCACAATTTCACTATGATTACGCCCCTGATAAAGCCAAAACCGCACTTTCAGATAAACATTTATCATTGAATTTTTGGGTGCTGACGGATAATCGTGTTTATAATCCTAGCCCTATTAAAATGGCTGAAATTATCCGCTATGATTTACGCCAAGCTGGCGTTCAGGTCAATATGCGCTACATTCAACGCACTGAGTTTGAGCACTTAATCGAGAAAGACGAAGCCAATTATGACATTATTTTAGGCGGTTGGTTAACAGGCAGCCTTGATCCTAATGGCTTTATGCAACCTATTCTCGGGTGCAGTAGCTCTGCTCACAGCAACAATGTGAGCAACTGGTGTAACCGCACTTTTGATATGCTATTAAGCGATGCACTGAAAAGTCATGCGCTGGAATCACGGGCACGCAACTATGAATTAGCTCAACGCTTAGCACTACATGAGCTTCCGCTAATTCCTATCGCCAATGCTGATCGCATTATGCTATATAATAAACGGGTTGAATCACTGAAAATGCAGCCACTGGGCAGCATTCAATTTTCAGAGTTAACCATAAAACGTAAGGGCAACTGATGTTTTATTATCTCTTTCGCAAAGCCTTGCTTACGGTTATCACGTTGCTGATTCTGTCTTTTATCAGCTTTCATATTTTATTACGCGATCCGCTCAATGACGTCTTAGCACAACCGCACTTTTTTAATGGTTTTTATGACTATGTTGTGCGACTTTTGCAGGGAGATTTTGGGATTAGTTACATTGATGGGCAACCGCTATCGGAGCAAATTCGCTCTGTTTTGCCTGCGACAATTGAACTTTGTTTTCTTGCACTGGCATTGGCCTTATTATTTGGTTTACCGATTGGCTTTCTAGGTGCATTTTATCGCAATCAGTTGTGCGGCAGAATCATTCGCTTTGGTGCTTCATTTGGTATTGCATTGCCGATTTTTTGGATTGCACCTATCGTTTTATATGTCGCTGCCAGCCGTCAATGGGAAATTTCCGCCATTGGGCAATATTATCCGCTGTATGAAATTAACAGTATCACTGGATTTGCTGCGATCGATGTATGGTTTATGGATAGCCCTTATCGTACCAAAATGATTCAAAATGTGTTCCAACACTTATTGTTGCCCGTTTTGGTTTTGATGATTGCGCCATTGATGGAGATTATTCAATCAACCCAATACCGTGCCGAACAAATTTTGCACGAAAATTATGTGAAATTTGCTGAGATTCGCGGTTGGTCACGCCTGAAAATTGCTTATCGTATTTTATTGCGTAATACACTAGCTCCAATGATCCCACAATTAACCCATACATTTACGATGTTGCTGGCGATGTGTATGCTCATTGAAACGATTTTTAGTTGGCCTGGTATTGGGCAATGGCTCATCAACGCCGTAGAACAACAAGACTATAATGCCATTTCGGCTGGCGTTGTGATTATTGGTCTATTCATTTTATTTATTAATGCGTTGGGTGGAATCATTATGTTTTTACTCGATCCATTTAATCGTAAGGGATGGTATGTCAGATAGAAATCCTGCACACTTTCGTCACACTACACCAGTACGTGATATTTGGCACTTATTCAAACAACGCCAAATCGGATTATTTTGTGGCTATATTCTAGCACTACTGTTAATTGCATTGATAGTGTCGCCTTTTCTTGCACCTTATGCTCAAGGCTCTCAATTCCTTGGACAAGAACTCTTGCCTCCCGCGTGGTCGCGTAATGGTAAATTGGCATTTTTCTTTGGAACAGATGATTTAGGGCGTGATTTACTCAGCCGCATTCTTTATGGTTTACGCTATACCTTTGGTGGAGGGTTGCTTGTTACCGTTCTCACATTGTTCATCGGGGGCATTTTAGGCATTTTATCCGGTAGCGGAAAAGGGTTAAGTTTCGGGATACTCGGGCATTTTCTCGATGCGTTTCTTTCTATTCCAATTTTATTATTGGCAATTGTTATTGCAACCCTGATGCAGCCAAGTTTACTCAATGCTATTTTAGCCATTTTGCTCGCATCTTTGCCTTATTTTATCCATCAAGTCTATCAAATGTTGCAGCGTGAAATTCATAAAGATTACATTCAAATGCTACGTTTAGACGGTGCATCACAACATTATTTGTTAAAGCACATTATTTTGCCAAATTTAATCCCACAATTTATTCGCCTTGGCAGTCGCATTTTTATTCTCGCGATTGTCGATATTAGTGCATTAAGTTTTATCTCCCTTGGTGCACAGCCACCTCTGCCTGAATGGGGCACCATGATTCGTGAATATATTGATCTGATTTACTTGGCTCCGTGGCTCGTGATTATCCCAGGGGTTATATTAACCCTGATCATTTTTGTGATTTTACTGTTTTCCGATAGCTTGGCAAAAACCATCGAAAAATACTATCACACCCGCTGATTGAGGAGTAATACATGGCACTTTTAGATATTCGTAACCTCACAGTTGAAGTGAAAACCCCAAACGGTTATGTCAAATTAATTGATAATGTTAGCCTTACCATCAATGAAGGCGATATTTGTGGACTCATAGGGGAATCAGGTTCAGGTAAAAGTTTAATCGCCAAAATTATCTGTAACAGTAGCAAACCAAGCTGGAAAATCAGTGCTGATCGCTTCCGTTTTAATGATATTGAGCTGTTAAAACTACCTGCGATTAAACGCCGCAAATTAATCGGCAAAGAAGTTTCTATGATTTTTCAAGATCCACTGTCTTGCCTCGATCCCAGTAAAAAAGTGGGCAAACAATTAATCTCAGCCATTCCTGCGTTTAGTTACAAAGGGCGCTGGTGGAAATGGTTTGGTTGGAAAAAACGTCGGGTAATCGAATTATTACACCGCATAGGCATAAAAGATCATCAAGACATCATGCGCAGCTACCCTTTTGAGATCACTGAAGGCGAAGCCCAAAAAGTAATGATTGCCATGGCTGTGGTCAATCAGCCTCGTTTATTGGTTGCAGATGAACCCACACACTCCTTAGAAGCAACCGCACAGTTGCAGGTCTTCAAATTGTTGTCAAGTATGAATCAGAATTTGAAAACATCAATTTTACTCACAAGCAACGATCTCAAAACCGTTAGCCAATGGTGCAATCAATTTACCATTTTATATTGCGGGCAAACGGTGGAAAGTGGTAGCCAAGAAGCTATTCTACAACGCCCTCATCACCCTTATACCGTTGCATTATTAAGCTCAATTCCCGATTTTAGCCAACCATTACCGCTTAAAAGTCGTCTCAGCACCCTGCGTGGCAGCATTCCACTTTTGAATAATCTCCCTATTGGTTGTCGTTTGGGGCCACGCTGTTCATATGCACAAAAAAAATGTATCCATAAACCTGCTATGCGTAGAATTAAACAGCATGAATTTGCCTGTCATTTCCCACTCAATTTCCGTGAGCATGACAGCCACAGCACACATATGCCATTTAAGCCATTGACTATTAATACTGATAACCCAATGACACAGGAATAGCACAGAATGGAAAAAAGCAAGTCCATACCATTATTACTGGTTGAGGATCTCAATAAATCTTATCGAGATAATAACACCTTCTGGCGTCCGAGCTATTTTTCTGCGGTCACCGATATTTCGTTTAGCCTTGAAAAAAGCAAAACACTTGCCATTGTAGGGGAAAGTGGCTCAGGCAAATCTACATTGGCAAAAATAATCGGCGGATTAATTGCCCCCGATTCAGGCAAAATTTTCTTTAAAGGGCGTGAATTAACATTTGGCGATTATCAATCACGTTGCCGTCATATTCGTATGGTATCACAAGATCCTGATACCACGCTGATACCGCACTTGAATATTGGGCAAGTGCTCGAAACGCCATTACTACTCACCACCAATTGGGATGAAGAACAACGCACACGCAAAATTTATCAAACGCTCTCATTAGTTGGACTTTATCCTGATCACACCCTCGCCCCGATTCATTCGCTTTCTCAGAGCCAAAAACAACGTGTTGCGCTTGCACGAGCGGTTATTTTAGAACCAGAGATTTTAATTTTAGATAGCGCGCTTGCCTCTATGGATACCTCTGTGAAAACCCAGCTAGTGAATTTGTTGCTAGAATTGCAACAAAAGTTAGGCATATCCTATATCTATCTAGGGCAGCATATGGGAATAATCAAGCATATTGCTGATACGATGCTCGTCATGCAGCAAGGCAATATGGTGGAATATGGCGCAACACGAGACGTATTATCCGATCCTGCTACCGCAGTCACACGCCGCTTTATCGAAAGCCATTTTGGACATAGTTTAGATGATAGTGCGTGGAACACACCATTTGATCGATAAAAGTGCGGTCAGAACGCACCGCACTTTTGATATATTAACGGGTTGAAAGTTGGAAAATCATACATTCCGCTTGGCAGCTAAATTCAAAATTCGCTTTTAATAACACGCCACCCTCGACCTCGGTCATCTCACTGTCAATTTTAACAGGGTCACTTTCTGCATCATGTGCTTTTTGGGTTAAATATGCAAGGGCTTCTTGGGCCTGTGTTTTGTCGGCATAGACTTGTTCAAACTGCACTGAGCAGTCTTCATTATCAATGATCGTGCCAACATCAACACAACAACATACTTTACTTTCTTCCGCTTTACATCTTTGTTCGCTCATATTATATCCTTAACTCAGTCAAAAAAATCTGTGAACATTTTACCATAACTCGCACTCATATTGCGCTTTTTCTTGTCTATTTTACCAGCAAAAAATTAGTAAAGTGGCGTTAATATCACATTATTAAACAAAAATAGTGAAAAAGGCTTGCCCTGTTTTAACCTCTTGTTTACAATCAACCGCACTTTTACTTCAAATGGGCGACATTCTCGCCTAACTTAACGTAATTTAGGAAATGCACTATGCCAACATTAAATAAAATCTCTCAAGCATTGTTAGCCTCACTCCTCACAGTCTCTGCCAGCTCTGCCTTTGCTGCTGCGTTTCAACTCAGTGAGGTGTCAACCTCTGGACTCGGGCGCGCCTATGCAGGTGATGCTGCAGTAGCCGATAATGCAGCGGTGCTTGCAACTAACCCAGCTCTTATGACTCAATTTCAACGCCCTGAAATTTCTGTCGGGGGTGTTTATGTGAGACCTGATGTCAATCTTGAAGGGGTCATTGGTCGAGAGGTTAATGGTCAGTTTATGTCTGCACCTAAAAATGCTAAAAATAATGCAGATCACAGCGACATTGCAAAAGGGGCGATCATTCCAAATCTTTACTATATCCACCCAGTAAATCCAAATGTGATGTTTGGTGGCGGCATTAATGTCAATTATGGACTTGCGACCGAATTTGATGATCACTATAATGCGGGCTTTTTTGCGGGGAAAACCGACTTAACCGCAATTAATTTTAATTTAAGCACAGCATTTCGTATTGACCGCCATTGGAGTCTAGGGGCTGGCTTTAACGCTGTGTATGCAGATGCCTTAGTAGAACGCCACCTAGGTGTAGGTGCATATGTATTGCAGCAACAAGGTATGCCCGCTTCTGTTGCCCAGCCACATACTACAGCGGCTCGCTTAAAAGGTAAAGAATGGGGCTTTGGTTATAACCTCGGCGTAACATACGAATTTAACGAAAATAATCGCTTAGGCTTAGCATACCACTCACCAGTAGATATTGATTTTAAAGGCGATTTTTCAAGTGATATACCTCGTCCACTCGGCACGAGTGGACATATTATCCCAGGTGAATTAACCTTAAACTTACCGGCTTACTGGGAGCTGGCTGGTTGGCATAAACTCACAGAAAAACTCGCATTAAGCTATAGCTATAAATACACCCAATGGAGTCGTTTTAAAGAGTTACGCGCCATTCACTCAGATAGCGGAAAAGTACTGTTCCAAAAAGATGAAAACTTTAAAAATGCAAGTCGCTTTGCCGTCGGTGTCAGCTACGATGTTGATCAAAAACTAACGCTTCGTGGTGGTGCTGCCTACGATAAAAGCCCTGTACAAGATGGCTATTACTCCATCTCAATCCCTGATGCTGACCGCATTTGGCTCTCAGTTGGTGCAACCTATCGCTTTACGCCAAATTTAAGTGCGGATATTGGCTATGCTCATCTCTTTGCTAAAGATAACACGTTTGTCGAGAAAGACAGCAAACTTGGTGCCGCAGCTAAATATGATTCCAAATCCCATGCAGATCTCTTTGGCTTAGCGTTGAACTATCGCTTTTAATTGAGCTAGATTTCGTCAATAATAAGCGCATTGACTACTCGATGCGCTTTTTTATGAGGAAATTTATGCCGCAAGCTCGCTATGTTTACCAATTGAATACTCCCATTGGAATCATGACGCTCCTTGCTGATGACAATGCCCTGAGGGGTGCATTCTTTGCGCGTGAAATGCCTCATATGCAACCACATTGGATCACGATGCCAAATCATCCTATTTTGGCACAAGCCTCAACCGCACTTTTACGTTATTTCAACGGCGAACATACGACCTTTCATCATTTGCCTATTGCCCCCATCGGCAGTGCATTTCAATGCAAAGTTTGGCAAGCATTGCAAAACATTGAGTATGGCGAGAGCCTAAGTTATGGGCAATTAGCCGAGCACATTGGGCGGAAAAGTGCGGTGCGAGCCGTTGCAAATGCGGTGGGGAAAAATCCACTGGGGATTATTATTCCTTGCCATCGTGTGTTAGGTAAGCAGCGTCAATTAACAGGTTTTGGCGGCGGATTGCCTGCTAAGCGTTATCTCTTGAATCTTGAAGGCATCGCGTTTACAGATCGTGGAAAAGAGTTCGTTAACCCGAAGCACCATCGGGGGCTTTAAGGGTTAATAACGTTAACACTTCATAGTGTGTTGTGTGGGGAAACATATCAAACAACCGCACTTTTTGGCAAACATAGTGCGTTAAGTGGGCGAAATCCTGCGCCATGCTCATCGCATTACAACTGGAATACACGATAAAGTGCGGTTGCAGTTGGTTAAGGTAATTTGCCAGCGTTGCCCCTACGCCTCGGCGTGGCGGATTAACAATCACTAAATCAGGCTTCTCACCATGATTGATCACACTCGCTGCATCCAGACTGGCAAACCGCACTTTCGTATTTTCATCAATTAGTGCCATTTCTTCTGCTGACTGCGTGGCACTCGCAATGGCTGATGCAGAAATTTCAATTCCAGTAAGCGACAACGTTGCATAAGGATTTGCCGCTCGCAACGCTTTCATACAATGCAAACCAAAACCGCCTACCCCACAAAACAGATCCCATACCCGTGTAATCGGCAAGTCTGCAATCCATCGCTGTGCCTGCTGATAAAGTGCGCTCGCCACTGTTGGATTCGTTTGAAAAAAGCTGTTCGGACGCAAAAAAAGAGGCACATCATTAAATTGCTCACACAACGCTGTTTGTACAGTCAATACAATCTCTTTTTCACCTTCCAAAATAGCGGCATGTTTAGGTTGAATATTGACACTCACCACCGCCAATTGTGGCAGGCGTGCTAGCAATGCTGGCAATTCACGCTCAATTAATGGCACTTTTTTCTCACTGTGCAATACCCAACGTAACATATACTGCTGAGCGTGTTGGCTAAAACTGAGCAAAATATATTTCAGATCGCCTTTTCGCTTCGCGGGATTGTATGGCACTAACCCTGCACGTGCGACAAAATCTTTCAGTGCGACCAACAATGCTTGCATTGTCGTAGGGTAAAGCGGACAGTGGCATAAATCAACCGCACTTTGTGGATTAAACGGTTCAGGCAGCACACCAAAAATCGGGCGTTCAACACTACCGCTGACCACCATTTTTGCACGATTGCGAAATCCAGCCAAGGCAGAAGGATAAGGGCGTTCATAGTGTGTATCAGGGTGCTGGAATGGCTGAAGCTGTGCTCGCAAATGTGCACTTTTTTGTGCCAGTTGTTCAGCATAGTCCATCTCAAGCCACTGGCACGATTGGCACTGCCCTTGGCGATAATACTCGCACGCAAGCCTAGCCATTGCGCGCTAACCATTGCTGTTGCAGTGCACTCAACATGCGCGAGCTGTCAAGCCAGCGTTGCGTGGCTTGTAATTCATGTAAACTGAATTGTTTTGGGTTATAAAGCCGTTGTAACCGCACTTTCGATTTTTCGCTTGCTGTATAGTGGAGGCGATCAAATACCTGTTCTACCCCTTTGCGTTCATTGCAGAGCAACAATATATCACAACCAGCCTCCAAAGCTCGCTGCGCACGCGCGACGAAATCGCCCATAAAACTCGCACCTTTCATGCCCAAATCATCAGAGAAAATAACGCCATCAAAGCCTAATTGTTTGCGTAAAATATGCTTGAGCCAATAAGGCGATCCACTGGCGGGATTGGCATCGCATTGGGTATAAATCACATGTGCAGGCATCATCGCATCCAGTTTATTTTGCGCAATTAGCTGAGCAAACGGCTGAATATCTTGGGCGAAAATATGTGCTTTGGGGCGTTCATCATAGGGCGTTTCAAGATGGGAATCAGCAAGCACATAACCATGTCCAGGAAAATGCTTCCCTGTTGCTGCCATACCCACTTCGTGCATACCGTCAATAAACGCACTTGCCAGTTCGACAACGTGTGTGACATCACAACCAAAACTGCGATCACCGATAGCTTTACATTCATGCCCCATATCTAACACTGGCGCAAAACTGAGATCAATCCCAAGTGCGGTCATCTCACAGGCCATCACCCACCCCGCCTCTTTGGCATACTGTATTGCGGTTGCTTTATTCGGTGCAAGCGCATCAAAGGCTTGCATTGCTGGCAACTGAGTGAAGCCTTGACGAAACCGTTGCACTCGACCGCCCTCTTGATCAACTGTAATCAGAAGCGGCTTTTTTACTTTTTTACGCACATCGTGCACTAACGCTTGCAACTGCGCAACATCATAAAAATTGCGCTGAAACAAAATCACACCAGCACATAACGGGTGAGCAAGCAGCTCCACTTCATCATGTGTTAACTCATAACTTTCAAGGTCAATAATCACTGTTGACATGTGTGTTCTCTTTCCTCTTTTACTGCATGCCATAACGCATTGAGCAACCGCACCCATGGCAAATAAGCAGTAGTGAGTTTTTTTAACTGCGTTGTTTTTTTAATCACCGTGTTATCGCGTAAATAATATCGCCATAATAGTTGTTGCTGTGTGTTGTCGAGTTGGTTATTAACAATGACACTGGCTAAATCAAACGCAGGATTCGACCAACTTGCGTATTCCCAATCTAACCAAACAAGATGATTTTCAGGCGTTAGAATCACATTATTGCGGTGCAAATCATGATGCCCGAGTGTGGCGATAGGGCTTTCTTTATAAGGTGGCAAATCATTAAGCGATAACAACCACTTGCCCTGATGTTCAGGCGATAATTGTTGTAATAAACCGAAAATATGCTGCATTAAGTCTAAGTGCGGTAACGTTTGCAACGTACTATACGCCGTTTGAGAAAATTGATGCAGTGTATTAAGTTGCATTGCCAATTTGGCTAATAATGCTTCACTCCAATACGCAACGGGCTGTCCTTCTACCCAGTGGTAAACAATCCCATTGTCATGCTGAAAATAGCATTGCGGCACAAAATCAAGCCCGTAGAGATGCGTCAATAGCTCCGCCTCAGTGCGACGATGCGAACCTAGCTCATCTAACGCATCACTAAAATACCGCACCACAAACGCAGCACCGTCGGCAAGGGTAACTTTAACCGTATTCCCCGCTAAATTCTCCACAGCGTGAACCGCACTTTGCCAACATGGAAAATCAGCACTCACGCGTGCAATCCGCTTATTCACTGCCTTTTCCCATAATATATAGGCGATAGTTTTTACTTGCTTCAGTGGGTTTATGTAGCCCAATGCGAACCGCACTTTGAGGTTGTAGCGTTAAACACGACCATTGTGGCGCTTGTTCCCAATTCGCTAACTGTGTCACGCCATTGGCATCATACCATGTGATTTGATAATGCAATGCTAGGATCTGCGCCGTCAGATTTTTCAACACCACCTGCGATAAATTCGCCTCAACTTGCGCTTGTGCCGCAATGTGCGAATCAATATTCACAATGGGTTCATCGCTTACCAAATAACGCTGAGGGCTGCTAGTGCAAGCACTTAAAAAAAGACAAAGTGCGGTCAGAAAGATCGTTTTTTTCATATTATTTCGCCAACATTGGACCTAACGGTTGCCCCCCTAATAGGTGCATATGAATATGAAACACCTCTTGCCCCCCATGACGATTACAATTCACTATTAAGCGATAGCCATCATCACTCACGCCCTGTTCTTTGGCAATTTTCGCAGCCACAACAAACAAACGCCCTAAGGCTTGCTCATCTTCAGCGGTAACATCATTCACTGTTGGAATCAATTTATTGGGAATAATCAGAATATGGGTTGGTGCTTGCGGTGAAATATCATGAAATGCCGTTACTAAATCATCTTGATAGACAATATTTGCTGGAATTTCGTTACGAATAATTTTACTAAAAATGGTTTCCTGAGCCATAATTCACCTCGTCGCATAGTTTGAATGGAATTAGAATAATCAAGTTTGGAGCCTTTAGCAAGGGCTAAGTGCATTGTAGCAAACCGCACTTTTAATCACTAAACTCATTATAAAAATTAACAATATTTTAACTTTATAACATTGATTTAACTTTATTTTTTGATCTAAATCACAATTTGGACGAACAGCTTATTTTAACGCAAAAAAGAGTTGGTCATACGCGAGTTGCCTCGTATAATGCTAAAAAAAATTAATAAATATTAAAATTTTTTTTAAATCAAAGGATCAAATTAAGTTTATGAGTGCAAATGAACAACCTAATAGCGTGATGTTAACACCCACTCAAATGACGGCTGTCGCTGTGTCGGCTGGTGCTTATAAAGCACGGAAAAATCAGTTTCTTTCTTTTGTATCCGCCATCGTATCTGGTGCATTTATTGCCATCGCTTTCGTTTTTTATACGACTACGCAAACAGGCAGTGCTGATGTAGCTTGGGGTTTAGCTAAATTTGTTGGCGGCATTGTATTCTCCCTTGGCATTATTATGGTAATCGTGTGTGGCACGGAGCTTTTCACTTCTAGCACTATGACCGTACTTGCCAAAGTAGAAGGAAAAATCAGCTTTGTGCAAATGTTTCGTAACTGGGTAGTGGTTTATTTGGGGAATCTGGTAGGAAGTCTTTTTATCGTTGCACTTGTTTGGTTTGGCGGGCAAACCATGGCAGACCACGGACAGTGGGGATTAACCATATTAAATACAGCACAACATAAAATTCATCATACTTGGGTTGAAGCATTTTGCTTGGGTATTTTCTGTAATATTATGGTGTGTATTGCAATTTGGATGGCATATTCAGGCAAAACATTAACGGATAAAATGTTAATTTCCATTTTACCAATTTCAATGTTTGTGGCTTCAGGTTTTGAGCACTGTGTGGCAAATATGTTTATGATTCCGATGGGAATTATCACCGCACACAACAGTAGTATAGAATTTTGGCAAGCGATTGGTCTCAATGCTGCACAGTATGCAGATTTGAATATCAGTCATTTCGTTCTCAATAATTTAATTCCTGTCACATTGGGCAATATTGTTGGTGGTTCATTTTGTATTGCCTTAGTACAATGGTTTTTAAATAGAGAACACCACTGAGTTTCTCGACACGCAATGCGTATCGAATAATTTTTTAATTTCTTCTTAAATAAGGAATGTTTATGACACAATTAACAGAGCAACAACTTAAAGCATGGGCTGGTTTCAAAGACGGTGACTGGCAAAAAGAAGTCAACGTGCGTGACTTCATCCAAAAAAACTATACCCCATATGAAGGTGACGAATCATTCTTAGCGGGTGCAACACAAGCCACCACTACCCTTTGGGATAAAGTAATGGAAGGCATCAAAGAAGAAAACCGCACTCACGAACCGTTGGATTTCGACACTGATCTGCCATCAACAATCACTTCTCACAAAGCAGGCTACATTGAAAAAGATCTTGAACAAATTGTTGGTCTCCAAACAGATGCACCTTTAAAACGTGCCATCATTCCATTTGGTGGGATCAAAATGGTGGAAGGTTCATGTAAAGTTTATGGTCGTGAACTTGATCCGCAAGTGAAAAAAATCTTTACTGAATATCGTAAAACCCATAACCAAGGTGTGTTTGATGTTTATACACCAGATATTCTACGTTGCCGTAAATCAGGTGTTTTAACTGGTCTTCCTGATGCCTATGGTCGTGGTCGCATCATCGGTGACTATCGTCGTGTTGCCCTTTATGGTATTGATTACCTTATGGCAGACAAAAAAGCACAATTCACATCATTGCAACCACGTCTTGAAAACGGCGAAGATTTGCAAATGACAATCCAATTGCGTGAAGAAATTGCAGAGCAACACAAAGCTCTAGCTCAAATTAAAGAAATGGCAGCAAGCTATGGCTACGACATTTCAGGACCTGCACAAAACGCAAAAGAAGCGGTACAATGGACTTACTTCGGTTATTTGGCAGCTGTGAAATCACAAAATGGTGCAGCGATGTCATTTGGTCGTGTTTCTTCATTCTTAGATATCTATATTGAACGTGATCTCCAAGAAGGCACATTGACCGAGGAACAAGCACAAGAATTAATCGACCACTTAGTAATGAAATTGCGTATGGTGCGTTTCTTGCGTACACCAGAGTACGATCAACTCTTCTCTGGTGACCCAATTTGGGCAACAGAATCTCTCGGTGGTATGGGCTTAGACGGTCGTACATTGGTGACTAAAAACACCTTCCGTTTCTTAAATACCCTATATACTATGGGACCAAGCCCAGAACCAAACATGACTATTTTGTGGTCAGAGCAATTACCTGACGCATTCAAACGTTACTGTGCGAAAGTATCCATTGATACATCATCTGTACAGTATGAAAATGATGACTTAATGCGCCCAGACTTCCACAGCGATGACTATGCTATTGCATGTTGTGTAAGCCCGATGGTTGTGGGTAAACAAATGCAATTCTTCGGTGCACGCGCTAACCTTGCCAAAACCATGCTTTACACCATCAACGGCGGCATTGATGAGAAAAATGGTATGCAAGTAGGGCCAAAAACTGAGCCTATCATGTCTGAATATTTAGACTTCGATGAAGTCATGACCAAAATGGACAGCTTCATGGATTGGCTTGCTAAACAGTACGTAACCGCACTTAATATTATCCACTACATGCACGACAAATACAGCTATGAAGCCTCACTGATGGCATTACATGACCGTGATGTTTATCGCACAATGGCATGTGGTATCGCAGGGCTTTCTGTGGCAGCGGATTCACTTTCAGCCATCAAATACGCCAAAGTGAAACCAGTTCGCGGCGACATCAAAGACAAAGACGGCAATGTGGTAGCGAAAAACGTAGCACTTGACTTTGAAATTGAAGGTGAATATCCACAATTTGGTAACAATGATCCACGCGTAGACGAATTAGCTTGCGACTTGGTTGAGCGTTTTATGAAGAAAATTCAAAAACTCAAAACTTACCGCAACGCTGTGCCTACACAATCTGTGTTGACCATCACCTCAAACGTGGTTTACGGTAAGAAAACAGGTAACACCCCAGACGGTCGTCGTGCTGGCGCACCATTCGGACCAGGTGCTAACCCAATGCACGGCCGTGACCAAAAAGGTGCGGTTGCATCACTGACCTCTGTGGCTAAATTACCATTTGCCTACGCGAAAGATGGTATTTCATACACCTTCTCAATCGTACCAAATGCACTGGGTAAAGATTACGAAGCACAAAAACGCAACCTTGCAGGCTTAATGGACGGTTACTTCCACCACGAAGCCACTATCGAGGGCGGACAACACTTGAACGTGAACGTAATGAACCGTGAAATGTTACTCGACGCGATGGAAAATCCTGAGAAATATCCTCAGTTAACCATCCGTGTATCGGGTTATGCTGTACGTTTCAACTCGCTCACTAAAGAGCAACAAAAAGACGTGATCACCCGTACCTTTACACAAACTATGTAATAAAGTGCAATAACACCAAAAACCAAACGCCCCTTATGGGGCGTTTTTTATAAAAGGAATAATAAATATGCTAACTGATAGTATAGGATTTTTTATTTGTTTCACTAGTATTATTGCTATGTTAGCTGATTACGATGTATTCTCCGATTATAAGGATAATAAAAAATTATATTTTTATATGGCAATTATATTTATTTTAAATATAGCTACTTTTATTTACCTTAAAAACAATTATTTTAATATAAAGACCATTAATTTCCTTAATATCATCCATATAACTTTTTTTCTTTATATCGTAAATACAATTTATCTTATCATATCCATAACGCACAAAAGAAAACTAAATATTACTATCACAATAATTACACTTTTTATACCACTAGTTAGTTTAACTTTTTCTTTATTTTACCCCACATTTTTAAGTTATATCTCTGAATCAATAAATATAACAATTGCAGAAAAAACATACTTACCAACTTCAGATTTCAGCATTTTTAAACTATTAACAACATCAATTTTAACCTCACTGTTTTTATTTTCTATATTCATTATTACATTATAAATAACATGCTTTATATTTATAATAAAATATATTAAAATCAGCAAAACACCCCATATACTCATGACATTATCAATTTTTATATTTTGCGTACTTTACTATTTTATTACCTATAAATGGTTGACGTTTTCATTTTATGATACAGAATTAACAAAAGTTATTGTATATACTGAATACACAACAATTCCAGAAAACTGTGATAATCTTAAAAAACTAAAATTACACGAATATACAAAAATCAAATTCATTGAATTTAATAATGTTTCAATTGCACAGCCAATATGGAAAGACAATATGCCACAAGATAGTCAAGAGCATATTCTTAAATATCAATTTAGTAAAAAACTCACACCATGCTATCAGTAGTAATATCAATACCGCACTTTGCTATTTTGTATAAGGCACAAACTGATATTGTGCGGTGCTGAGATCATAACGCAGGTGATAGACAGATTTTTCCGCCACAGTAACACGCATCTGATGTGGATCAACAATGTCATCGCGTTGGGCTTGTACCACGAGGCTAACCTGCCCGACGGGTAAATAAATGGCTTGCTCACCTTGATAAGAAAACGGGCTGACATGAAGACCATTATATGACAATACATTAACCCTATCAGCAAAGCCTGACTGATGAGATGAAAGCACCGCCACACTCTGTTCATGCTGTTCAAGGCGTGCTTTTTCTCGACGATTACGCCGTATATTGCCAATAAACCACACTCCCACCAACGCTAAGACCACAGCGACAACCATTCCTAAAGTCACATTCATAATCTCTCCTCATTATTTGATATAGTACCACTATATCACTATATCAAAATGAAACTCAAATCGTGAATGTCAAAGTGCGGTCAACCACACTTTAGATCAGTTATCCAGTGTTTGATACTCCGCCTGCGTAATGGTGGTGTTCCACAAGCCGATATGTTGCTCATATTGATGGCGTTCGATAACCGTATAATTCAGGCTGGTAGCTTCCTCCACAAAATAACGCACCATGAAACAAAAAAACCGCACTTTAAAAGTGCGGTTTTGTCATCGATATTACTATTATTTTTTCTTTTTCGCTTTGGCATTTGGCAAGTCAGTGATAGTGCCTTCAAACACCTCAGCGGCAAGTCCTACGGATTCATGCAAGGTTGGGTGAGCGTGGATAGTGAGTGCAAGGTCTTCTGCATCACAGCCCATTTCAATCGCAAGACCGATTTCACCAAGCAATTCACCACCGTTAGTGCCGACAATCGCACCACCGATCACCCGGTGAGATTCTTTGTCGAAAATTAACTTGGTCATCCCGTCTGAACAGTCAGAGGCAATTGCACGCCCTGATGCCGCCCACGGGAATGTCGCCACTTCGTAGTTAATGCCTTCGGCTTTGCATTCTTTCTCGGTTTTGCCGACCCACGCCACTTCAGGTTCGGTGTAGGCAATCGATGGAATAACTTTCGGGTCGAAGTAGTGTTTTTTGCCGGCAATCACTTCTGCTGCCACATGACCTTCATGCACGCCTTTGTGTGCTAGCATTGGTTGTCCAACAACATCACCGATAGCAAAAATGTGGTCAACATTAGTACGCATTTGTTTGTCGGTGCGGATAAAGCCACGTTCGTCCACTTCTACACCCGCAAGGTTGGCGTCAATCAATTTGCCGTTTGGCGTACGACCAATGGCAACCAATACCGCATCATAGCGTTTGGTTTCGTTAGCTTTGCCTTCCATTGACACATAAATGCCATCTTCTTTGGCTTCTACAGCAGTCACTTTGGTTTCAAGCATTAAGTTGAATTTATCACTGATACGTTTGGTGAACACTTTCACGATGTCTTTGTCCGCGGCTGGGATCACTTGGTCGAACATTTCCACTACATCAATATTCGAGCCTAACGCGTGATAAACGGTCCCCATTTCAAGTCCGATGATACCGCCGCCCATGATGAGCAAGTTTTCTGGCACTTCTTTTAATTTTAGTGCGTCGGTTGAATCCCAAATACGTGGATCTTCATGCGGGATAAATGGCAACTGAATTGGGCGTGAGCCTGCAGCGATGATGGCATTGTCAAATTTAATGGTAACGTCTTCTTTTTCACCCGCTACGATAATGGTATTCGGGCCTGAGAATTTACCGTAGCCGTTGACTACTTGCACTTTACGCATTTTTGCCATGCCAGCCAAGCCGCCAGTTAATTGGCTGATCACTTTTTCTTTCCAGCCACGGATTTTTTCAACGTCGGTTTTTGGCTCACCGAACACAATGCCGTGTTGTGCCAATGCTTTGGCTTCTTCAATCACTTTCGCCACATGCAACAAAGCTTTAGATGGGATACAACCCACATTCAAGCACACACCGCCGAGTGTTGAATAACGTTCAACAATCACGGTCTCTAAGCCCAAATCAGCACAACGGAATGCCGCGGAATAGCCCGCAGGCCCAGCACCTAAAACAACAACTTGGGTTTTAATCTCTTTACTCATAATTTCCCCTTTTGTGTGCGTAACCGCACTTTGGTTCATTATCCCACGCTCGAGAGCGTGGGCTGGATTTCGATTACATGACTAAACGACGTAAATCAGATAATACGCTGCCAATGTAGCTAATAAAACGGGCACCGTCTGCACCGTCGATCACGCGGTGGTCAAACGATAATGATAATGGCAACATTAAGCGTGGCACAAATTCTTTACCGTTCCATACTGGTGCCATATCAGATTTTGATACCCCTAAGATAGCCACTTCAGGCGCGTTCACAATCGGCGCAAAGTGGGTTGTACCCAAACCGCCGAGGCTTGAAATGGTGAAACATCCGCCTTGCATATCGCTAGCGGTGAGCTTGCCTTCGCGAGCTTTTTTCGACACGTCCATCAATTCACGAGAAAGCTCGATAATGCCTTTTTTGTTGACATCTTTAAACACAGGCACAACCAAGCCGTTTGGCGTGTCCACTGCCACGCCGATGTTGACGTATTTTTTCAGCGTCAAGCGTTGACCGTCTTCTGAAATCGAGCTGTTAAAGCGTGGATACGCCTCAAGTGCTTTGGCAACCGCTTTCATAATGAACACCACAGGCGTGATTTTTACGCCCCATTTTTGTTTTTCAGACAACACGTTTTGCTCTTTACGGAAAGCTTCTAAATCCGTGATGTCGGCACGGTCAAAGTGGGTCACATGTGGGATCATCACCCAGTTGCGGTGTAGATTTGCACCAGAAATTTTGTTGATGCGTGTTAATTCAACTTCTTCCACTTCACCAAACTTGCTGAAATCCACTTTCGGCCATGGTAACAAGCCCAAGCCTGCACCATTAGCAACACCGCCTGATGCCGTAGGTGCTTGACCTGATTCCACTTGTTTGATGAGATTCTTAACGTAGTTTTGTACATCTTCTTTCAAGATGCGACCTTTGCGACCAGTGCCTTTCACTTTATCAAGGTTGACACCAAATTCACGCGCAAGGCGGCGAACCACTGGTGTGGCATGTGCATAAGTTGCGCTGCTAACCACATCTTGTTGTGAAGAGGTAACCGCACTTTCACGTTGCGCCACTTGTGGAGCCGATTTTTCTTCCGTTTTTTCAGGCGTAGCAACTGCAGCCTGCGCTGGCGCGGCGCCTGCCACTTCAAAACGCATAATCAGGCTACCCGTAGAGACTTTATCGCCATCTTTGACCAAAATTTCTTTGACCACACCTGCAAATGGGGCTGGCACTTCCATTGAAGCTTTGTCGCCCTCCACGGTAATCAGTGACTGCTCTTCGCTAACACTGTCGCCAACTGCCACCATAATTTCAGTGACATTGACCTCATCACCACCGATGTCTGGCACGTTCACATCAACCACGCCACCAGCCGCTTGTGGAGCGGCATCTTGTTTTTCAGCTGCTGGTGCTGCAACCGCACTTTCACCGCCTTCGGCAGTTTCAAAACGCATGATCAGGCTACCAGTAGAAACTTTATCGCCGTCTTTGATCAAGATTTCTTTTACCACGCCAGCAAATGGGGCTGGCACTTCCATTGAGGCTTTGTCGCCTTCTACGGTGATAAGAGACTGATCGGCATCTACTTTATCGCCAACAGAGACCATAATTTCAGTCACGTTCACTTCATCGCCGCCAATATCGGGCACGTTGACATCCACAACCGCACTTTGGGTTGCTTGAGCAGCTTTTTCAACAGGCTTTTCTTCCGCCTTAGCTGGCACAGCTTCTGCTGCGCCGTTAGCTTCGAGCTCCATCATTGGGCTGCCGGTGGTTACTTTGTCGCCCTCTTTCACTAGCAACGCTTTCACCACGCCCGCCTCAGGGGACGGCACTTCCATCGAGGCTTTATCACCTTCAACGTTGATAATGCTTTGATCAACGTCTACTTTATCGCCCACTTTCACCATTACTTCGGTGACAGTAACTTCATCACTGCCGATATCGGGCACTTGAATTTGTTTAGACATAGTATTTCCTTTTTCCTCGCTGATTAGGCATACAATGGGTTAATTTTGTCTGCATCAATGCCGTATTTCGCAATTGCCTCGGCAACCACTTTCTTATCAACATCACCTTTCGCGGCCAATTCTGTTAATGCAGCCACCACAACATAGTGTGCATTCACTTCAAAATGTTCACGTAAGTTTTCACGGCTGTCTGAACGACCAAAACCGTCTGTACCTAGCACGCGATAGCTCGATGCAGGAACAAATGGACGAACTTGTTCAGCAAATAATTTAACATAGTCAGTTGCTGCAATTGCAGGTGCATCGTTCATTACTTGCGCAATGTATGGCACGCGTGCGCTGTCCGTTGGGTGCAACATATTATAACGCTCAACATCAGCCCCTTCACGTGCAACTTCAGTGAATGAGGTTACGCTATACACGTCAGACGTCACGCCAAAGTCATCAGCCAATAATCTCGCCGCATCACGAACATGACGTAAAATTGCACCAGAGCCAAGCAACTGCACTTTACCTTTGCCTTGACCATTGACCGTTTCAAATTTGTAAATACCTTTACGGATACCTTCTTCTGCACCTTTCGGCATCGCAGGTTGATCGTAGGTTTCGTTCAAGGTGGTGATGTAGTAGTACACGTTTTCTTGCTCTGGGCCATACATACGACGCACACCGTCTTGAATGATCACCGCCACTTCAAACGCAAATGCAGGATCATAGGAGATACAATTTGGAATCACTGCCGATTGAATATGGCTATGTCCGTCTTCGTGTTGCAAACCTTCACCATTGAGGGTGGTGCGCCCTGATGTACCGCCGATCATAAAGCCGCGGGCTTGTTGGTCGCCAGCTGCCCACATCAAATCACCCACACGTTGGAAGCCAAACATTGAGTAATAGACAAAGAATGGAATCATTGGCACGTTATTGGTGCTATAAGAGGTAGCAGCTGCCAACCATGAGGCAGTTGCGCCTTGCTCGTTAATCCCTTCTTGTAACACTTGCCCATCCACAGCTTCACGATAATACGCCACTTGTTCACGATCTTGTGGGGTATAATTTTGACCGTGAGGATTGTAAATACCGATTTGGCGGAACAAGCCTTCCATACCAAACGTGCGGGCCTCATCGGCAATAATTGGCACAATGTGTTTGCCCACCGATTTATTTTTCAATAATACATTCAAGGAACGCACAAACGCCATCGTCGTTGAAATTGGGCGATTTTGTGCTTCGAATAATTGAGAGAACTCATCTAACGCTGGCACATCAAGCTCAGTGGTAAAACGACGTGCACGCGTTGGTAAATAGCCGTTGAGGGCTTGGCGACGTTCGTGGAGATATTTATACTCGTCTGAGCCTTCTTCAAATTTGATATATGGCAATTTCTCAATATTGTCATCACTAACTGGAATTGAGAAGTAATCACGCACGTGACGCACACCTGACATATCCATTTTTTTCACTTGGTGAGCAATATTTTTACCTTCCGCAGCCTCACCCATGCCATAACCTTTAATGGTTTTCACCAACAATACTACAGGTTTGCCTTTGACTTGTTTCGCTTTATTAAATGCTGCAAACACTTTGATTGGATCATGACCACCACGGTTTAACGCCCAGATTTCATCATCAGTCATATCTGCAACTAATGCCGCAGTTTCAGGGTAACGTCCAAAGAAGTGTTCACGTACATAAGCGCCATCTTTGGATTTCATTGTTTGGTAATCACCATCCACCACTTCGGTCATCAACTGCAATAATTTGCCTGAGGTATCACGTTGTAATAAGCGATCCCAACGACGTCCCCAAATCACTTTGATCACTTCCCAGCCACAGCCTGTAAACTGACCTTCTAATTCTTGAATGATTTTACTGTTTCCTGTAACTGGACCATCTAAACGTTGCAAGTTACAGTTGATCACAAACACGAGATTATCAAGTTTTTCACGGGCAGCAAATGCCAATGCACCACGTGATTCCACTTCATCCATTTCGCCATCACCTAAGAAGGCATAAACAGTTTGATCAGAGGTATCTTTTAAGCCACGATGCTCAAGGTATTTCAAGAAACGTGCTTGATAGATGGCATTTAGTGGACCAAGTCCCATTGATACGGTTGGGAATTGCCAAAACTCTGGCATTAATTTTGGATGTGGATAAGATGAAAGGCCACGTCCATGAACTTCTTGACGGAAATTATCTAATTGCTCTTCACTTAAACGACCTTCAAGGAATGCACGTGCATAAATTCCCGGTGAAATATGACCTTGGAAGAACACCAAATCACCACCATTTTGCTCAGTGCGTGCTTTGAAGAAATGGTTAAAACACACTTCATACATTGTTGCAGCCGACTGGAACGAAGCCATATGCCCACCCAATTCCAAATCTTTTTTCGAAGCGCGCAATACCATCATAATGGCATTCCAACGAATAGCACCACGAATACGACGTTCAATGTCTAAATTACCAGGATAATTTGGCTCTTCAGCCGTTGGAATAGTATTCACATAATCCGTTGTCGTGCCTGTTGGCAAGGAAACATTGTTAGCTCGTGCACGCTGCATTAATTGCTCAATGATAAATTGTGCACGCTCAACGCCTTCTTCACGGATAACGGAATCGATCGCTAGTAGCCAATCATTAGTTTCCACTGTATCCACGTCATTTTTAACCATATCGGACATAGTATTTCCTTTTAGTTGTTCAAAAGTGCGGTCAAACCACAAATTTGATGATCATTTAACGAAAAGCAGATTTATTTTACCTATAAAAATAAATATTAATGGTTTGTAATAAAAATGCTAAAAATTATCTCTTCTAATATAGCCTAAATTTGCAAAAAAATTAATCTTTATCTGTAAAATATCCGCCAACTCTTAAACTTTTTTTGTAAAAAATTACCATTTTTTATAATTTGACCGCACTTTGCACGTTGCATATGAGAATTCATAGCCTTTTTATCAGAAATTCTCTAAAATAGTTCGTTTATTTTGTCAGCACCGCAAATCAAGTGCGGTCATTGAGAATGGGATTAGAGATGCAACATACCCCCAATATTGGATTTTTAAGTTTAGGCTGCCCCAAAAATTTGGTCGATTCCGAGCGGATTTTAACCGAGTTACGTACAGAGGGTTATAACATTGTGCCAAGTTATGAAAACGCCGACTTGGTGATTGTTAATACTTGCGGGTTTATTGATTCCGCCGTGCAAGAATCCCTTGAAGCGATTGGCGAAGCATTAAATGAAAATGGCAAAGTCATTGTCACAGGCTGTCTGGGTGCAAAAGAAGATCAGATTCGCCAAGTCCACCCTAATGTGCTTGAAGTGAGTGGACCACACAGTTACGAAACTGTGCTTGAACAGGTACATAAATATGTGCCTCGTCCAGAATTTAATCCCTACCTCAGCCTTGTGCCGAAACAAGGAATAAAACTCACGCCTAAACATTATGCGTATTTAAAAATTTCCGAAGGGTGTGACCATCGCTGCACCTTTTGTATTATTCCCTCGATGCGGGGCGATCTTGATAGCCGCCCAATCGGGCAAGTGCTTGACGAAGCTAAACGTTTAGTTGACGCGGGAGTAAAAGAATTATTGGTAGTCTCTCAAGACACGAGTGCTTATGCGCTTGATAAAACGAAAAAAGAGAAAAGCAAAATCGCGTTTTGGAACGGCATGCCACTGAACAATTCGTTGCTGTCATTATGTGAGCAACTTAGCACGCTGGGGGTGTGGGTTCGTTTACACTATGTTTATCCTTATCCACACGTGGATAAATTGATTCCCTTAATGGCACAAGGCAAAATTTTGCCGTATTTGGATATTCCACTGCAACACGCCAGCCCGAAAATTCTGAAAGCGATGAAACGCCCAGGTAGCATTGACCGCACTTTAGAACGCATTAAGCAATGGCGTGAAATTTGCCCACAGCTAACCTTGCGGTCAACCTTTATCGTCGGATTTCCTGGAGAGACAGAAGACGACTTCCAGCAACTACTCGATTTTTTAGACGCTGCGCAACTTGACCGTGTAGGCTGTTTCAAATTCAGCCCCGTGGACGGTGCTGCTGCCACAGCAATGGCAGAGCAAGTTCCAGAGGATGTCAAAGAAGAACGCTACCATCGCTTTATGCAAACTCAACAGCGTATTTCCACCGCCCGTTTGGCGCAAAAAGTGGGGCAAACCCTCACGGTATTGGTTGACGAAATCGATGATGAAGGCATCATCGCACGCTCTATGGCGGATGCGCCCGAGATCGACGGCCTCGTGTATTTGCAAAACCCAAACCAAAGTGCGGTCAAGGTAGGCGATTTTGTACAAGCAACGATAACCCATAGTGATGAGTATGACCTTTGGGGTGAGATTATCAACTAAAAAAGGGGCTATTGCCCCTCTTTCATTAACCAAACATCCACGGCACAATGATGATCGTGGCGATCATCACAATGACAGTGAACGGCACACCTACTTTCAAGAAATCGCCAAATCGATAACCACCTGGCCCTAACACCATGGTATTAACCGGTGATGCCACAGGGGTCATGAAGGCTGCCGATGCCGATACTGCAATGGTTATCACAAACGGGACTGGAGAAGTATCAAGTTGTTGTGCCATGGCCACTGCAATAGGTGCCATTAAAATGGCCGTAGCGGTATTCGAGATAAAGGAGCTCACAACCACACATAAAATAAATAAGCTGGCAAGAATAGCATGAATGCCAAGCCCCCCCACTAAATCAAGCAACCCATTGACCGCAAGGCTAATCCCGCCTGTTTTGGTCAATGCAGTCGCAAATGGCATCATCCCCACGATCAGTACAATACTTGGCCAGTGAATGGCTCGATAGGCACTTTTTGCGTCAACACAACGGAATTTTGCCAACAGCATACACGTAATTAATGCTGCCATAACGTTAGAAACTACCCCACTGACCATCATCGCTACCATAAAAGCCACCGAGAGGATAGCATGGGGTGCTTGACTCGCCGCTGGGGCAACGTTATCAACCTCTGCGGGATAATTGAGAATGAAAAAATCTCGGTTTTGACTACGCATTTCTTGAATTAAACGCCATTCACCGATAACCAGATATTGATCCCCTGCCGTCATTTCAATCTCACTTGGATCAATGTCTAGCACATCACCACCACGTTTCACACCGACAATAATTAAGCCATAACGCTGTTGAAATTTAATATCTCGCACGCTTTTTCCGATCACTGTGCTATCGGGAATAGGTGAAATTTCTGCCATACCAACGGTTTTTGATTTTTCACTAAAGTAGCTTCCGCGTACGTCCATCGGTTTTAAGCGATTTTCAGCACAAAATGCCGCCCAATCCAGATCGGGCGAGGAAATATCAAGCAACAAAATATCTTTCGCACGCAACTCTGACAATCCAAATGCACTCACAACAATCCGACGGATACGCCGCCAACGCTCAATTGCCACCACCAAAATACCATGTTGTGAATGTAGATGTAATTCATCAAGCGTTTTGCCTACAAGTGGCGAATCAGGTAAAATCAGAGCCTGTTTCGAGCGACCTTGCAGATGGTAACTATCAATCAAATCATTCATTGAGGTGCGGTTATAATTTGTTTTTAAATCATTACTCTCGTTACCATCCAGCAAATGACGAGCAAAAATCATATATAACGCACCAAGCACCAGCACTATTATGCCGATTGGCGTGAAAGAAAAGAAATTTAGTGCAGGCAATCCTGCACGCACCAATTCCGCATTGGCAATTAAGTTAGGTGGGGTAGCAATTAACGTCATCATACCACTGATTAAACCCGCTATGCTCAGTGGCATCATTAAACGACGTGGGGAGATATTCATTCGAGAACAAATTGCCAATACCACAGGGATAAAAATTGCGACAATCCCTGTTGAGCTCATAAATGCCCCCAAACCACACACGGTCACCATCAACAATAATAGTACTTTTAGCTCGTTATTATTGGCGACTTTTAATAGCCACGCACTCACTTGGTAGGCAACGCCTGTTCGCAATAACGCATCGCCGACAATGAATAGTAGTGCAATTAAAATGACATTCGGATCACTAAATCCCGCCAAAATTTCATGAGTAGAAAGAATTCCGCTGACACTAAATGCCACCATCACCAATAAGGCGACCACATCCATTCGCAGTTTATTGGAGATAAATAATATAATAGCTGCACTTAAAAAAAGCAGTACTAACCAAAGATCAGAGTTGATTGCAGAAAGTCCAGAAAATGTACTCACAACGATGCCATAAGAAAATTTACAATAGTAATATTATAGCACTAAAGTGCAGTTTTCTGTACTTAATTTGACCGCACTTTACATTATTTATGCCGCATGCCGACGACGAAATTGATGAATTGTGTTCGTCACCACACCTTGTATTTGTACCTCATCTAATGAAGTAAGATATAAACTGGTTTTGGTTGAATCTAGTGGAAATAATACCCATTGATTTGGCTGCATTGAAAATACCTCATATAGTGACAACTTATCACCGTCCAACACGACCACCAAATCCCCTTTACTCGGCGTGGTATTACGTTCCACCACAAGCACATCGCCCACATCAATACCCCATGCTGTCAGATTGGTGTTACTGATATGCATAAAAAATGTATCCTGTGGTTTTTTAATACAATATGCGTTTAAATCCAATTTATACTGCACCGCACTTTGTACATTTTTGTCATAGCACAATGGGATAGGTTGATAGCTATACATGCGGTTTGCCGCTTGGGTTGTCATCAGTTTCATCATCTACTCCTTGCTCAACAGTAGCACTGTTTTTTTATACAGCTATTTATACTGTTTTTTTATACAGCTTGCAACCCTTTTTTTGATCTTTTTAATGCGCCTTAAAAATAAAAAGTGCGGTCATGGCTGATTTGATGCATTTGGTGCTTTTTTATTTTGCATTATCCACGTTTTCAGGTAATCTTTTGGCGTAGGAGTTTTGCCATGGCAAGACGGATGATAAACCCATTTTTACAATAATAAACATATGAGTAGCTCACATCGCCTAACCGCACTTTTATTTCAAGGCAGTCTAATTGCCAAAATCGCCGTTGGTCTTGTTTTAGGACTTATCGTTGCACTTATCAGTGCACCGCTTGAACCAACATTGGGATTTAACCTTGCCAATAGCGTTGGCGTATTAGGCGAGTTGTTCGTGCGGGCGTTACGTTCGATTGCGCCAATTTTAATTTTTATTCTTGTCCTTTCGGCTATCAGCAATAAAAAGAAAAGTGACAGCGATCGCAGTAGTCAGGTAATGAAATCTATCATTGTATTATATCTCCTTGGTACATTTCTTGCAGCATTTGTGGCTGTCATTGCCAGCTACCTTTTCCCAACGTCACTCTCCTTGGTCACCACAGATGCCGAACTTAGCCCACCACAAAATGTGGCAGAAGTCATTATGGCGGTGTTAATGAACATCGTAGATAATCCTATCAAAGCCTTATATAACGCCAATTATATCGGAATTTTAGCGTGGGCAATCGGTTTAGGGTTTGCACTACGCCACGCCAGCGATAGCACCAAGCGTTTCATCCACGAAATGGCGGAAGCGGTTTCCATGCTTGTTAAAGTGGTCATTGCTTTTGCGCCATTTGGTGTGTTTGGCTTAGTGGCAATATCTATTGCCTCCCAAGGCTTGAGCGAACTCAGCACATACGCCCGTTTAATCGCCGTATTGGTTGGAGCAATGCTTTTTGTTGCATTTATCATTAATCCTATTTTGGTGTTTTGGAAAACTCGCCAAAATCCATTCCCACTGATTTGGGTATGCGTTCGTGAAAGTGGTTTAACTGCCTTTTTCACCCGTAGCTCTGCGGCGAATATTCCCGTGAACATTAACTTGTGTAAACGCCTCAATTTAGATGAAGAAACCTATTCCGTTTCTATTCCACTCGGCGCATCCATTAATATGGCAGGGGCGGCAATTACCGTGACCATCTTAACCCTTGCAGCCGTTAATACGCTCGGGATTGAGGTGAGTTTCATAACCGCACTTTTACTGAGTGTTGTCGCCAGTATTTGTGCCTGCGGTGCATCAGGTGTGGCGGGCGGCTCATTGTTGCTCATTCCATTAGCGTGTAGTCTGTTTGGTATTTCAAACGACATCGCCGCACAAGTGATTGGCGTTGGCTTTATCATCGGCGTTATTCAAGACTCTGCCGAAACCGCACTTAATTCATCAACGGACGTTATTTTTACCGCCGCTGCCGATATCGGTGAGCGAAACAAACATCAGTAATGACATCAAAGCGAATCATTAGGTTCGCTTTTTTATTATGGAGAGATTATGTTACGTCTGCACAATGCAAAAATTAAAATCGCACCGCAACGCTATCTTGAGATAACTGAATTTCAATTACACACACCGCACTTTGCTGTTGTGGTGGGGCATAATGGCTCTGGGAAAAGTACTTTAGCCCAGTTTCTTAGCCAACATCATTCCTGCGAACAGGGGGAATATTATTCACATTTTCAACGCCCTGCTCTACTGTCATTGCGTACCCATCAACAGCTGATTGAGCGTATTGCTCACGAACTGAATGATGATACTCGCTCTCCCGACGATCACGGTCCAAGTGCAAAAGACATTATTCTGGCTGACAGCACTCACTCAGAAAAGCTCACCGAGATCGCTGAAATGCTAGGTATAACCGCACTTTTAACACGCGCTTTCAAGCAATTATCCACAGGCGAAGCACGCAAGGTTTTGCTCGCCCAATGTTTAATTGATGAACCTGACTTGCTGATTTTAGATGAGCCATTTGAAGGTTTAGACCACGCAGCCCAGCAACAATGGCGGCATCTCATTGCACAATTAAGCCAAACTCGCTGTGTTGTTCTTATTCTTAACCGTCTAAATGATATTCCGCCCACAGCACAAAGTGTTACGCTACTCAGTCATTGCCACCAAGTGCTGCAAGCGTCATTTTCTGACATGCAGAAAAACCCTTTGTTCCAGCAACTGTGTTATGCCGAAAACGCCACCCATCGTGCAATTCCTGCTCCACTAAATCCGCCAGCCTTGCCTGATGGCGACATCCTTTTTGCATTGAAAAATGTTACTGTGCAATTCGGCGAAAACGTCATTTTAAATAAACTGTCATGGCAAGTAAAAAAAGGGGAGCACTGGTGGATTAAAGGCAATAATGGCTGTGGTAAATCCACCCTGCTTTCATTAATCACGGGCGATCATCCACAAGCATTCAATAATTATGTGCATATTTTTGGGCGACAACGTGGTAGCGGTGAAACGGTGTGGGAAATTAAACAACATATCGGTTATGTCAGTAATCAACTGCATTTGGATTACCGTGTCAACTGCTGTGCACTAGATGTGATTATTTCAGGTTTTCTCGACTCTATTGGTGTTTACCAACAGGTGGACGAACCAACTCGCTTACGGGCCCTGCAATGGCTGGAGCGACTCAATCTAACAGCGATTGCACATCGCCCATTTAAAAGCCTTTCTTTTGGGCAACAACGCTTATTACTGATCGCAAGAGCCATGGTTAAACATCCCCCCGTTTTAATCTTAGATGAACCTTTAATGGGGCTAGATGCGCTCAACCGCCACTTAGTGCTCACCTTCATTGAACAGCTCATTGACAATAGCCAAACACAGCTTATTTTTGTTTCTCATCATGATGAAGATGGTCCTCATTGTATCAACCGCACTTTGCATTTTATTGCAAACGAGGCGGGTTATGATTATCATCAACATCATTAATCACCGTGGAGTTTGTTATGGAATTTTTAGATACCCTACCAACTGCTGTTATCTTTTTTATTATTTTAGTTGTCATCACGCTCTTTTCCAGTTTAAAAACCGTACCACAAGGTTATCACTGGACGATTGAACGTTTTGGTCGCTATACGCGCACCCTAACCCCAGGGCTGAATTTTATTGTGCCATTTATTGACCGCGTAGGACGCAAAATCAATATGATGGAACAAGTTATCGACATCCCCTCACAAGAAGTGATTTCAAAAGATAACGCAAATGTGTCTATTGATGCCGTATGCTTCGTTCAAGTCATTGACGCTCGCAATGCCGCTTATGAAGTCAACAATTTAGAACAGGCGATTATTAATTTAACACTAACTAATATCCGTACTGTACTAGGTTCTATGGAGCTTGACGAAATGCTCTCGCAACGAGATTCAATTAACTCTCGCCTTCTGACTATTGTCGATGAAGCCACCAATCCATGGGGTGTGAAAGTGACTCGGATTGAAATTCGAGATGTACGCCCACCGCGTGAACTGATTGATTCAATGAATGCGCAAATGAAAGCCGAACGGAATAAGCGCGCAGAAGTGCTAGAAGCAGAAGGGATTCGTCAAGCCGCTATTTTGCGTGCTGAAGGGGATAAACAATCCCGCATTTTACAAGCAGAAGGGGAACGTCAAGAAGCGTTTTTAAAAGCGGAAGCACGTGAACGTGAAGCACAAGCTGAGGCTCGTGCAACTAAAATGGTTTCAGATGCCATTGCCCAAGGCGACACAAAAGCAATCAATTATTTTGTGGCGCAACGTTACACTGAAGCCTTACAAAAAATTGGGCAGGCAGAAAATAGTAAAGTGGTGCTAATGCCGCTGGAAGCTGGCAACTTAATCGGCTCTATTGCTGGCATTGCAGAATTACTGAAAAACGAGAAACACTAGGAGGCACACTATGGACTGGCTCACCCATTGGGGCGTGTGGCACTGGTTAATTTTGGGCTTTATTTTGCTGATAGGAGAAGCCCTCCTACCCGGCATTTTCCTCTTGTGGTTCGGTGTTGCAGGACTTGCCATGGCTGGAATAACCGCACTTTTTCTGCTTTCACCTGCCACCAGCTGGGTGCTATTCGCCTGCCTTGCTATTGCCTTTAGCCTACTGTGGTGGCGTTATCAACACCGCAAAGATCAAGTCGATGATTCCCACAATGAACTTAATCAGCGTGGCATTGCTATGTTAGGACAAACAGGGCAAGTGCTTGAATTTTTTGATAATGGTATCGGGCGAGGACAATTTGGCGACACAACATGGCGCATTCAAGGCGTGCATTTGCACGCTGGTGATGCCATCAAAGTCACCGCCGTACATGGCATTACCTTAACCGTCGAGAAAACATCATTGTGAAACAACATTTAATTATTTACGCACACCCTAACCCTGAAAGTTTCAACCACGCACTCTTGGAAACCGTCGTGCTCGCCACTGAAAAGTGCGGTTGGTTACCCGTGGTGCGCGATCTATATGCACTAAATTTTGATCCCATCTTATCGTGGCAAGAGCTCGCCGATAGCTATCGCGGCGTCATCGCCGACAGCATAGCAATAGAGCATCAATATCTTCGCCAAGCGGATCTAATCACCCTCATTTACCCCCTATGGTGGATGGGTTATCCCGCAATATTAAAAGGCTACCTTGACCGCACTTTAACCTTTGGCTTTGCTTATAAAACCCTTGATGGACAATCCCACGGGCTACTGGGTGGAAAACGGTTACAACAATTCATCACCATTGGCAGTAATTGGCAAGAATATCAAGGATTTGGATTTGATAAATCCATTCGTGATATGCTGGCTGATGGCTTATTTAATTTCTGTGGCATAACCGATATTGCTCATCAGGTATTTGATGACATTCATTTAGTCGATAATACTACCCGTAAAGGTTACTTAGAAATCGCTTATCAAACCACGCAAACACGCTTAAGTGCGGTCTGACCGCACTTTTATTTATGTTGTTTAACCGCAGGTGGACCAGAATGTCCAAATGGTGGTTTCGCCAGCCAAATCACGATAAACAGCGACAAGAAAATCACCGCTGATAGCCAGAAAATCTCATTCGCCCCTAAAATAAAGCCTTGTGCCGTGATTAAGTTTGAAAGATAAAGCCCAATTTGCGTATCATTCATACCGAGTTGGTGCATCTGCTCAAAAAACCCGTGCGAATTCACATTATAAGGCGTAATAAATTCAGTCAATTGTGAATGGTGTAACGCCTCACGCCGATACCACAAAAAGGTGGTTAATGATGTCCCCACTGAGCCTGCCAATGTTCGAAGGAAATTGAACAAACTGGAAGCAGATGCCATTTTTTGTGGCGGAATTTCAGATAATGTGATCGTGGTAAGTGGCATAAAGAAGCAGGCTACCGCCAAACCTTGCACGAATTGTGGTAACGCCACATCTGCAAAGCTCATATTGGGCTCAAATGTTACCGCACGCCAATAAAACGTGGCAGCATACACGAAGAAACTTAACGTGACTAACAAGCGCATATCAATTTTAGCACCGTATTTCCCAATGATAGGCGAAAGCAAAATCGGCAAAATTCCAACAGGTGCTGCGGCAAGACCTGCCCACGTTGCCGTGTAACCAAAGACATTTTGCAACAACAATGGGATTAATACCACTGAGCCAATATAAACCAAAAACGCTAAGCTCGTGCTTAAACAACCAATCGTGAAGTTGCGTGATTTAAATAAGGAAATATCCACCACCGGGTTGTCTTCCGTCAATTCCCAAATAATCAAGGCAATTAAGCTAATAACGGAAATAATCGTTAGCACAACAATCTCTGTGGAGTTAAACCAATCCTGCTCTCGCCCTTGATCGAGCATTAATTGCAAACACCCTACCCCTAAAATTAACAACACCAGCCCCATGCTATCCACTGGCTGCTGTATAATTTCACTTTCACGTTTGCCAATGGTTTTCCACGCCATCAGCACCACCGCTAACCCGATAGGGACATTGATAAAAAAGATCCATCCCCAGTGGAGATTATCGCTGATCCACCCGCCCAAAATTGGCCCAAAAATGGGAGCAACCACCACCGTCATCGACCAAAACGCCAATGCCATGCCACGCCGTTCAGGTGGGTAATTATTTAATAATAAACTTTGTGAAAGTGGAATAATCGGCCCTGCCGCTAAGCCTTGCATAATACGGCAGAAAATGAGCATGCCCAAACTGTGAGAGATACCACATAACCACGAAAATAACACAAAAAGTGCGGTTGCAATTAAAAATAACCGCACTTCACCCATGCGTTTTGCTAACCACCCCGTGATCGGAATGGCGATCGCATTCGCCACACCAAATGAGGTAATCACCCATGTGCCTTGGCTAACTGATGCCCCTAAATCCCCCGCAATAGTGGGAATAGCAACATTGGCAATGGTGGAATCTAGCACCTGCATAAAGGTGGCTAACGCCAGCCCTAAGGTGAGTAAAACTAACGCCCCGCCTTTTAGCGGAGGATATGCTTTTTGCATAACATCACCCTATTGATGTGCATTCTCACGAATAATGCGCTCAATGAGCATATCCGCTTCTTGCTGATCATAATTGAGCGTATTGGTTGTAAATAATGGCTCTCCGCCAGCAACACTTGCAATGTTGTCGCCATCACGCTCTGCTGTATGCACCTCGACTTTGGCTGAAAGCCCTATACGCAATGGGTATTTCTCCACTTGTTCTGGCTCAAGGGCAATGCGGACAGGTACACGCTGAACCACCTTGATCCAGTTCCCCGTTGCATTTTGTGCTGGCAACAATGAAAATGCGCTACCGGTACCTGGCTCAATCCCCACCACACGCCCATCAAATTCAATATCACCATACATATCAAAATAGAGTTTAACGCTCTGTCCAATACGCATATCTTTGAGTTGCGTTTCTTTAAAATTCGCATCTACCCACACTTCTTTGCTTGGAATAATTGCCATTAATGGTGTACCAACAGCCGCCATAGCCCCCACTTGCGCACTACGTCGCGCCACATGCCCACTCACAGGAGCGACAACTTTTGTACGTTGCAAATCAAGCCACGCTTTACGCAAAGCAACAGAGGCTTGCTGCACACTCGGTTGCGATTGCAGATCACTCTCTCCTAATAATGCACGCGTAGCTGAAAGCTGGTCTTGTGCTGCTTTCAAGTCAGCGCGTGCTGCCGTTGCATTATCTTTGGCATGTTGTAATGCTTCTTGGGCAATTGCACCACTTTTACCTAACGCAATACGCCGCTCAAGGTCAGCCTGTGCTTGGTTATATGCAATCTGTTTTGCCTGCACAACCGCACTTAATTGTGATACTTGATAATGTAACTGCCCGATTTGACGAACCGCACTTGCAAGATTGGCTTTCGCTTGTTCAAACGCCAGATTTGCATTGGTATCGTCTAATGTCAGTAACACATCACCTGCGGCAACATAATCCGTATTTTCATAATTTATACTCGCAATATTGCCCGGCACTTGAGCTGAAACCATCACCTGATTGCCATTAACATAGGCATCTTCCGTTTCTTCATAGTCTTTTAGAAAGAAAAACCAGTAAAGCGTCCCTATAATGGTAATAATAATTAATAACAGAATAAAAATACTTAACGCTTTTTTACGTTTACGGGCTTTACTACTTTTTGTTTTCATTGCCACTGGTGCGGTGTTATCGCTTGTGGCAACATCCTGAGTGTTTGACATAAGTTTACCTTGTATTCTTTTTATACTGCGTTACGCTACACCGACATTATTCGCTAATTTATGTAAAATCGTGTAGAGCTGTTCAATTTCTTGTTTACTTAATCCTGCAAATGCCGCATTAATGTTTTCCCATTGTTTGGGTAAGCGTGCATTGATAAATTCGTGCCCTTCTGGGGTTAGTTTAAGCAAAAAACAACGACGATCAGACGGGCTCATCACACGTTCAATCCAGCCTCGCTCAACTAAATCGTCTGAAATGCGCGTTGCATTAGTACGTGATGAACCGAGAATTTCACTCAATTTTGATGGCTGAATCGTATAATCAGGTTGAGTAAATAGCACCGCTAACGCCATAAATAACGTATCATTCAATCCCCACTGTTTTAACAATTTATTACGATGCTCCAAATAGCCATTGACGCAGTGCATCATCAAACGAATGGTAAGCACTTTTTCAATCGGCATATCTGGCTCTGATTGAGCACATTGCTTAATAGAATTTTCTATATCAGAAAAATTGATCATCTTGTGTGGTATCTCCTTAAAATTCTTCACAAACACATAATAATGGTAGCAATAATAACATAGGTTACTATAAAAATAAATAACCTTTCATGCCCTTTACGAGAACGTACATGAACAAAAATGACGCAAATACCACAAAAGAGTGAATTAGTTGTTAAATTTTTGCGAACGAGATCAACTTTTCAGAAAAAGTTAATTTACTAAAATTTATCCATTGCTATTGTATAAAGGCAGTTTTAAGCAATTTAACTTAATAAATGAAAAGGATCGCCTTATGAAATTGAAGAAAAATCTACTTAGCGTACTCATTTCGGCAACCGCACTTGGTGCTGTATTCTCCTCAAACGCCTTTGCCGCAGAACCTATCGTGATTAAATTCTCTCATGTGGTTGCAGATGAAACCCCGAAAGGACAAGGCGCATTACTCTTTAAAAAATTAGCTGAAGAAAAATTTCCTGATCAAGTGAAAGTCGAAGTGTATTCGAACTCATCGCTTTACGGTGACGGTAAAGAAATGGAAGCATTATTGCTTAACAATGTCCAAATGCTCGCACCATCACTGGCAAAATTTGATAAATACACCCCAAAAATCCAATTATTTGATTTGCCATTCTTGTTTGATGACATTGAAGCGGTGCAACGTTTTGAAAAAAGTGACGCAGGCAAAAGCTTACTTAACAGCATGAAAGATAAAGGTATCACAGGGCTTGGCTACTGGAATAATGACTTAAAACAACTTTCCGCCAACAAAAAATTGGTTGTACCAAAAGATGCGCGTGGCTTGAAATTCCGTGTACAAAATTCAGAAGTTCTTGATGCACAATTTAAGCAGCTGCATGCCGTACCACGAAAAATGGCATTCGGTGAAATGTATCAAGGATTGCAAACAGGTGTAGTGAACGGAGCTGAAAACCCATACTCCAACATCTACTCACAAAAAATCAATGAAGTACAAAAATATATCACAGAATCCAATCACGGTTTGCTTTCCTATATGGTTATCGTCAATTCAAAATTCTGGGATGGCTTACCTGATGATGTACGTCAAGGATTAAGTGAAATCATGGAAACTGTCAGTGATAGCGTAAATAAACAATCACACGAATTTAATTTGGCAGACAAAAAACGCATTCAAGAATCTGGCACCAGTGAAATTATTATCCTGACGCCAGAGCAACGTAAAGAATGGCGTGAGGCTATGCGTCCTGTTTGGAAAAAATTTGAAGGTGCCATTGGCGCAGATCTCATCCAAGCAGCAGAAGCATCAAACACTAAATAATATATCTACACTAAAAGTGCGGTCTAACCGCACTTTGTCATACCTTAGAAGGCATAGTTATGCAGTGGTTTAATTACTTTTGGGGAAAACTAGAAGAGTTCATGATTGCAACATCACTGGCTGCAATGACGCTGGTGACGTTTAGTTATGTCATGTTCAATAATCTCTACACACCGTTTTACGATCTCGCCGACGCATTCCCATCACTAGAAACGCTCTTTTTATCAATTGGTGATTTCTGTATCACGGTGGCACAAGAGATGACGTGGAGTGTAGCATTAACAAAACTATTATTTGCTATGCTCATTTTCTTTGGTGCATCTTATGGTGTTCGTACCGCTGGGCACATTGGCGTCGATGCCATTGTGAAAAAATTCTCAACCCCCGTACAACGTGGATTAAGCATTATCGCTTGTGCGGCTTGTTTAGTATACGCAGGTCTGATTACTTTCGCCAGTTATGAATGGGTAAAAGCTCTCTTAATTGCCAATGTGGGCGCAGACGATCTACACGATTTCGGCATTCAACTATGGCATATTGGGCTTATTATTCCAATTGGTTACGGTATGATTTTTGCACGCTTTTTAGAAATTTTTGTTCGTATCTTGCAAGGTAAACAAAACGATCTTGGGCTCGCAGATGAAGCTAAAGATGCTGTGAAATTGCAAGAAGAACATCATTAAGGGGCGGTTATGACGATTTTATTTTTATTCGTATGTCTTTTTATCTTAATGCTAATTGGCGTACCGATTGCTGTGGCGTTAGGCTTATCGGGCTCACTGACTATTATTTTCTTCAGTCAAGATACGCTAAGCTCCGTTGCAATCAAACTATTTGAAACATCAGAGCACTACACATTGCTTGCGATTCCATTTTTCTTGCTCGCTGGCGCATTTATGACCACAGGTGGTGTTGCACGTCGCTTAATTGATTTTGCCAACGCAACAGTAGGTCATATCCGTGGTGGTTTAGCTATTGCTTCCGTTCTGTCCTGTATGTTGTTTGCTGCCCTTTCAGGTTCAAGTCCTGCAACCGTAGCTGCCGTTGGCTCAATTGCAATTGCGGGCATGGTGCGTTCTGGCTACCCAAAAGAATTTGGCACAGGCATTGTATGTAATGCTGGAACGCTTGGCATTTTAATCCCACCATCGGTTGTAATGGTCGTTTACGCCGCAGCAACCGAATCCTCCGTTGGGCGTCTTTTTATGGCTGGTGTCGTGCCAGGACTGCTACTTGGTGGCGCATTAATGATCGGGATCTACCTTGTTGCTCGCATAAAAAAACTTCCCGCCTTACCACGTGCCAGCGTCAAAGAATGGTTTAGAGCTGCTCGTAAAGCCTTGTGGGGCTTAATTTTGATGGTCATTATTTTAGGTGGTATTTACAGTGGTGCGTTCACACCAACTGAAGCTGCTGCCGTCGCTGCGGTTTACTCTTTCTTCGTTGCCGTATTTATTTATAAAGACATCAAATTACGCGAATGTCCTAAAGTTCTCCTTGAAGCAGGTAAATTAAGCATTATGCTCATGTTTATCATCGCTAATGCAATGCTCTTTGCACATGTACTAACAACCGAGCAAATTCCACAACAACTCACATCGTTAGTCATTGACATGGACTTGCAAGCGTGGCAATTCTTAATTGTGGTCAATATTATCTTATTAATGGCAGGGGCATTTATGGAGCCATCAGCCATTATTTTGATTTTAGTACCTATTTTATTCCCTATTGCCACGCAATTAGGCATCGATCCTATTCATCTTGGGGTGATAATGGTGGTTAATATGGAAATCGGCATGATCACGCCACCTGTCGGCTTGAATTTGTTTGTCTCATCAGCCATCACTGGTTTAACATTACCACAAGTTATCAAGGCGGCAACACCTTGGCTACTCTTGATGCTGACATTCTTAATTGCAATTACATATATCCCCGCCATTTCACTGGCACTGCCAAACTGGATTGGCGCGATGTAGCTATGCCGACAAAACAAAAACCGCACTTTAACGTGCGGTTTTTAATTTGCCTTTTTTTCTAACCATGCTTTGGCTTTGTTTTTTAGCTCTTGGCCGAGGGCTTTGTCTAACCGCACTTTGTATTGCAGGGCACTACATGGGCCGAAAAGAGACAATGGCAGGACGAGGTTTTCAAACTCCGCACGGCGCGCGTTGAGTTTGAGCTCAAACAAACATTGATGGGTGTCTAAATTCACTTTTCCTGCGCCATTGAGCCCGAAAATTGCGTTCTGCCCTTGCATTTTGCGGAAATAAAGCTCATCGCCACGCCAATCTAGGCTAACATCCAGCTGCTCAAGGGGCAGCTGTTTTTCATTGAGTTTGTCGGCGTTGTAGTACTTCACGGGTACATATTGACCGAGAATATCCAATAAATTTAAGCTATTCGCAGTAGCATTATGCACATTTAGTTGTAGATTGCCTTGTAATGGTAAATGATTTTCGCGCACAATCACACCACTAATATCAGCACGCCCCTGTACGACCACGGGGCGATCAAAAAATGTGAACCAAGGCGCAAGGGCTAAATTCTTGCCATCAATGTTGGTCATAATCCGCTCTTTTTGAAGACGCTCGGTTAACAACAATTTTCCACCCTGTTGATACAATGCCATTTCTAGCAATGAACCATTGTCTTGATTGGCAGGCACATTCACTACTGCTTTATCTATCAGCATTTGATTCAGTGCGCCTTGTTTTAGCAAAATCTGTAGCGCAGACGGTTTATACGCCACGCTCAATTCATTGGCTTCCAGTGCAAACGATTTCAATGTTTCTCGATAACTCGCACGGCTTAAACGGAATACGCCTTGATGAATTTTCACCCCATTATTAAAACGCTGCAACCAGCCACTCATTGCAATGGGGTTTTCGCCGTAATAACCTTGTAGCTGTACTTTACCAAAAGCATAGTGGCGGGGATCAATCTCACTGATCTGCATACGAATCTGCTCCGCTTGCACATCGCCTTGTTGCCACCACTGTCCGTTCGTCACAAGAATCTCACGAATATTGGCTCGCAACGTAAGCAAATGCCACCAATCAAGGCTTATTGCAATCTGCCCTGCTCGTAGCTGATGTGCATCTAGCTGATAGCGTACGTTCTCTAGGCGAACTTGTGGGGTAGGAAAATAGGCAAGATGTAGGTCAGCATACTGCAACTGCGAAATGGCACTTAAACTTTGCGCCAACCGCACTTTCGCTTGTTGCAACTGCGTAAATCCAACATAGCCAGCACCCGCTAATGCCAGCAATGCAAGTAAGCCATAGCGTTTCGCTTTGCTCACACTTTATCCTCACTAATACGGCTGGCGACCGCACTTTGCTGATTTTTATATTTAGCATTTGGGCGGTGATTATATGGGCGTGCGGCTTCACCACTTAAAATTTCAAAGCTCAAGGCACCAATCACCATTTTCGGGCGCAATGCCAATGGCAACTTACCAGAGTTGTAAAACTCCAGCACAATTTTACCTTCCCAGCCTGGGTCAATACGGTGAGCGGTTACATGCACCATCAAACCGAGCCGCGCTAATGATGAACGCCCATCAAGCCAACCAATAATATTCGCAGGCAATGTTACTGATTCATAGGTAGTTGCCAGTGCCAATACCCCAGGATGCAAAAAAAATGCTTCATCATCTTGCAAGATAATTTCATCGCTCATTACACTATCAAGCTGGCGTGAAACTTCTTCTTTTTCCCCGCTCAAGTCAATGTAGGGGGCACTATACTCTCGAAATACACGAAACGAATGCCCCAAGCGCACATCTACTGTCGCGCCATTAATTTTGTCATTATCTGGTCGCGGATCTAAACGAATAATGCCATCATCTAAGTACTTTTCAATATCACGATCACATAATCTCATAGCCGCTCCTGATGCTTATTTCAAAATTTGTAAAATCTGCGCTTTTAACATATTGATTGCAATGCGATTTTTTCCACCACGCGGCACAATCACATCGGCAAATTGTTTAGACGGCTGGATAAACTGCAAAAACATTGGGCGAACAGTCTTGCGATATTGTGATACCACCGATTCCATCGACCGCCCACGCTCTTGCATATCACGCTGTAAACGGCGAATAAAACAAATATCCAACGGCGCATCCACAAAAATAGAAGTGCTAATTTCATTGCGAATACGCTCATCCGTCAGTAGCAAAATCCCTTCTAAAATAATGATACGCTTCGGCTTAAATGTGTAAGTGCGGTTGGTCCGTGTGTGTTCGACGTAATCGTACTCAGGCACTTCAATCGCCTGACCTGCCTTGAGCTGCTGCAAATGTTGCACCAGTAAATCGTGATCCATTGAACTAGGATGATCATAGTTGGTTTGAATCCGCTGCTCAAACGTCAAATGGCTTTGGTCTTTATAATAAGAATCCTCACTGATGATGCCAATTTGGTCATCCCCCCCCACTTCTTCGCATAATTCTTTATGGATAGTAGAAGCAATAAGGCTTTTGCCCGACGCTGAAGCACCAGCAATGGCAATAATAACGGGTTTATTCGGCATAGTTTCGATCATAATGGTTTCCTGCAACACGTTTTGGCAATTATAGCAACTTTCTCGGCTAATTACAGCTAGCTTAAACAAACGCCGAATAGACTTTAAATTTATTACTCTGTGCAATCACCTTAAAGCTGCCAAAAGTGCGGTCTAGCACGTCAGGATAAGGCAAGAAAGCATTAGCAACAATTCGCAACTCGCCCCCTTTAAACAGATGATTTTTACTTTCATGAATTAAGCGTTCAGTGGCAGAAAATGCCGTAGTGAGCCCATCATGAAATGGCGGATTGGAGATAATTACGTTAAATTTTCCGTCAATATGAGAAAATACATCACTGGCCACCACTTGCCCTTGCAAATGATTTTCTGCCAATGTGCGTGTGCATGATGCGATTGCCATTGCATGAATATCACTTTGCACCAAATCAATCGCAGGATTATGCTGCTTCAAATAGGCACCAATCACGCCCGCACCACACCCCACATCAAGCACCCGCCCTGTCACCGCACTTTGCAATGTCGACAGTAAAAGTGCGGTGCCAGTATCCAATTCTGCACTGCTAAACACACCTGGAAGGCTGAAAATGCGTAACGTATTCAAATTTGGATGTTGATAAGTGCGCCAAAAGTCTTCTTGTGAAAAGGTAGGCACTCGCTCAAGTGTGAAATGATAAAGCCCACAACGGCGGGCAGAATCTATTTTTTGAACACGTCCAAAGGGGGCAAGTAACGTTTCTACTGAACGCACACCCGCACGGTTTTCGCCAACAATCAAGACCGTTTGCCCCACGCTCGCACCGCTTAATAATTGCAAGAGTTCAAACCGCACTTCTTGCTTATTTTTCCCCCAATAATATATCAGCATATCCGCCTGCCATTGGCTGTCTAAACCAAAATATAACTGAGGTAAAGTGCGGTTTTGCTGAATATAATCAAAATAAAAATTGCTCACAGACACGTTCTGAACACTCGCCTGTTGTGTGGGGAAATCATCACGCAAAAAACCGGCAAAATGCAATGATTTTCCTGCAAGCACCTCTCGATGACGTGCAATGACTTGACTTTCAACACTTAACACTACAAATCCTATTCTTTATTCGCTAAAATTGTGTCATTATACCGTTTTTTCTCGTAAATAACTCACTTTCAAGGGGCTTTTATGTCGCGCCAGCAATTTTTATTAGCCCAGATGGGCATTAGCACATGGCACATCCGTCGCCCTCAAGTGTTTCAAGGCGCAAGCCAATTGCAATTGTCGCACGACATCAAATTGCTGATTGTGCAAGATAACGCACAACTGCCCCACCCGTTTTTCGCCGACATTTTGCGTACACTCACTATCCAAGCACAACACTGCCATGTAGCAACGCCAGAGCAATTATCCCGCCTTGCCTGCCAGCATCCCATTTCGCTTTGGTTTGTTGGTACGCAAGCTAAGCTACACGCATTCAATGCTTCGTATGTCCAAAGCCAACTTGAGTTACCTGATTGGACGACATTAAAAACCGATAAACACGCCAAGCGACAACTCTGGCAACAACTGCAAGAAAGCCCGTTGCTAAGGGAAGATAATCATGCACATTAGCCCCGTCAACGAACATGATTTTACCGCACTTTATGCCATTGAATGCGCTGCTCATCACGTGCCATGGTCAAAAGGTACTCTGCTAAACAATTGCGGGGAACGTTACTGTAATCTCAAAATCTGTATGCAAAATCGTATTGTCGGCTTTGCTATTTGCCAAGTCGTGCTGGATGAAGCAACCCTATTTAATCTCGCCATCGATCCAAACGTCCAAGGGCAAGGCTTCGGGCAAGCATTGTTATCTGCCTTAATGGATACATTACGCGCAAAAGGCGTTACCACACTTTGGCTTGAAGTGCGCCAATCTAACCATAAAGCACAAAAACTGTATGACAAATTAGGGTTTCATCAGGTTAGCATTCGCCCCAATTACTATCCAACGCAAGAAGGTAAACGAGAAAATGCGATCATAATGGCGGCATATTTGTAACCGCACTTTAAAAGTGCGGTTAGTATGAAGATGAGAGATTAATTCGCTTTTTTCAAAAATTCTGACTTGAGCATCATGCTCACACCGTCGATTTTGCAATCCACATTGTGATCACCATCAACTAAACGGATATTTTTCGCTTTGCTGCCTTTTTTCAGCACTAGTGATGATCCTTTGACTTTCAAATCTTTGATTAAAATGACGCTATCACCATCGCTGAGTAAATTGCCATTTGCATCTTTGACGACAAGGCTGTCATCGTCCGTTATACGTTCATCAGGATGCCACTCAAAACCACAACTCGGGCAAACGAGATGTACGCCATCGCTGTAAACATATTCACCCTGACATTGTGGGCAGTTTGGTAAGGTTTCCATAATTCTCCTTAAAACGCCAAACGCACTGTCATAACAGTGCGTTTTATCCATCGCCTATGCCACAACTCCGAATTTTTCTTTTACAAAGGCTTCAAAATCCGTGCAACCGCCAATTGGGGTTTCATCAACAAAAATTTGTGGTACGGTTTCCACAGGTTTGCCAACTGATTTGGACAAATCTGCTTTGCTAATACCTTCTGCGATAATATCCACATAGCGATAGCTAAAGTCATCTTGATTTTTTTCCAATTTTTCCGCTAATTCTTTTGCACGCACGCAATATGGGCAGCCTGGACGACCAAAAATAACGACAAACATATTTGCTCCTTCAATAAAGTACATTAAAACAGCTTTATTTTAACTGAAATTGCCTTAAAATCGAAAAGTTTTTTCCCATTGCCGTAATTGGTGTAACATATCAATCAAATTAAACCGATAGAACAAAAAAGATGAACTTATTAATGTTGTGCCGTGAACCCCGCTTGTATAGCTGTCAACGGTTATTAGAGGCGGCGAAAAATAGTGGGCATCAGCTCGATATTCTTGACCCTAATCGATTTGTACTCAAGATCTGCAACAATCAACTTGCCTTTTTCTATCAACCGAAATACAACGAGCCTGCAACACCATTAGCCGAATACGACGGCATAATCCCCCGCTTTGGGGCTGCAAGCACGAAAATGGGTTGTGCGGTACTCAATCATTTCCACGCCCAAGGCACGCCTTGCCTTAACACCGCGCAAGCTGTTATCAATGCCCGCGATAAATGGCATAGCCTGCTTATGTTGCATCAACACCACATTCCCGTACCAAATAGTGTATTGGCTGGGCTAGAATGTGAAGCCAAATATGCGTTGGACTATATTCAAAGTCCCACCATTTTAAAAACGCTCTCTGGCGCGCAAGGCATCGGCGTGATGCTGGCAGAAAAAAAGCAAAGTGCGGTCAGTATTTTAGAAACGCTCAACAGTGCTAATATCCCGACGTTATTACAAGATTTTATTAGTGAAGCGCAAAGTGCGGATATACGCTGTTTCGTGGTGGATAATCGCATTATCGCCAGTATGCAGCGAAATGGGCAAAATGGGGAATTTCGTGCCAACGCACATCGTGGCGGGCAAGCCTGTCAAATTGAACTCAGCGAACAAGAAAAAACAATCGCATTGCAAGCCACGCAAGTGCTGGGGCTTGATGTTGCGGGCGTCGATCTCATCCGTTCGGCGAATGGCCCGCTTGTGCTAGAAGTCAACGCCAGCCCAGGGCTTGAAACCATTGAACGTGTCAGCAAAATTGACATTGCATTGCAAATGATCATCGCACTGGAAAAACGCATGGCACAAAAAAGCGATTAAGCACACACTTTTGATCTTTGCACATTGCAGCACAGGTCAAAATTAAGTAAGGTTAACACAAAAAGGAAAGCATTATGATTATTTATCTTCACGGATTTGACTCTAGCAGCCCTGGCAATCATGAAAAAATTATGCAATTAAAATTCATTGATCCCGATGTGCGCTTTATCAATTACAGCACGCTCCACCCGCGCCATGATATGCAATTTTTACTCAATGAAGTGCATAAATTGGTCAGCGAAAGCCAAGATAAATCGCCTTTAATTTGTGGCGTGGGCTTAGGCGGTTATTGGTCTGAACGCATTGGCTTTTTGTGCAATATCAAACAAGCCCTGTTCAATCCAAACCTCTTCCCACAAGAGAATATGCAAGGGAAAATTGACCGCCCCGAAGAGTACGAAGACATCAAAACCAAATGCGTAAGCCAATTCCGTGAGAAAAACCGCAACAACTGCATTGTTTTCCTCTCCACTAATGACGGCGTACTTGATTCTAACCGCACTTTTGAGGCACTCTCGCCTTACTATCAAATTGTTTGGGACGAAAATGAAACCCATAAATTCGCCAAAATCTCCCAACACCTACAACGCATCGCGAAATTTAAAAAAGGCGAATCGTAAATGAAAAAGTGCGGTCAAACCGCACTTTTACTCCCACCACAAACGGCCATTAGCCACTCAAGCAAGCCTGTAGTGATGGTAAATTGAGCAATATCACGTCCATTGATTAATCGTACACATTCACTGTATCCTTGTGGTACTGTCAAAGGTTTATCACTGGTATGATAGACATAATAAAATGCTTCGTAGTTATGCCTTTCTTGATCAAATTTTTGCAGATATGCCTCGAATTGTTCTTGTGATGTTTGCGATTTCACCTGAACGGCTGTATTTTGATTGGTTATAGGCATTCGAATCTCAAAATCAATAAATTCAATTTTTGCACCCAATGCGGAATAACGCTGCATGCCAAGACGAGAGAAAATCATATCTGCCAACATTTCAAATGTTTTAGGGTCAACAGAATACACTAATTCCTCAACGGATTTCATCAAGAGAGCATAACTCTCTTTCGCTTTTTTTACCGCTTCTGGCTCTTCGCCGTTAATTAGCATAAGAATACGCTTCTTATTTTCTTCAGAAAATTCACAAATTGTGCCTCGATAACCTGCTGTTTTAGTAATTCTGCCGTCAATTTCGCTGATCTTAAATATTCTGCCATTATCTATGGCACAGTTATGCCAGCCATCTACGGCTTGCCGAATCCGATAACCATCATCAACTTCAATAACCTCTTTTTTCGCACGGCACCAATACAGAGTTTGATTGTGAAACGTGATCCAAATAGCGTTTTCGTCAGCCGTGTAAAATGTTTTTATTTGGTTTAAATCTTGAGAAGCCACCCTCTCATTTTGATTCCGCTCTTTAACCCAATAATCTTTAACTTTATCCCAATCACCATTTAAACACATCTGGTGTTGATGGCTTATATACTTGAATTTAAGATAACCGCCCTCAATACATTCTTGGGCGAACTGACTCCCTTCCCCTAAACGGATAAAAAAAACATTGCTAGCAGTTATTTTATTCATAGCATCACCATAATTTGAGTATTAATTGACCAAATATCAATAAATTTCGCGAGTTTGCTTTCCATTTTAATTAACCTAATTAATGAAAAATGATAAGTTTTTCTTTTTTTGATAAAAAAACACTTGACATATTGACATTAAAGTCGGTTAATTTTACAGCACAGCACAGCACAGCACAGCACAGCACAAGCACTTCTTGTGCTTTTTTATATTTGGTAAAGCTCTAATGGGAGGTTGTCGGGGTCTTTGAAAAAGGTGTAGGCCTTTTGGGTAAGTGGATCAATGCGGATAGGTTCGCATATCACGCCTAAACGTGCCAGTTCAGTAACCGCACTTTGGATATTTTCCACCTTGAACGCAAGATGGCGCAAGCCGCAGGCTTCAGGCTGGTTGGGGCGTGCAGGCGGATTAGGAAATGAAAAGAGCTCAATTTGCACGCCATCTGGCAAAGCGAGATCAAGTTTGTAACTTTTTCGCTCAGCACGGTAAGTTTCTGCAATAATCTTCGCACCCAAAATGTCGGTATAAAACTGCTTCGATTTTGCATAATCTGAGGTAATAATCGCAATGTGATGTACTCCCAATAAAATAGCCATCAATACACCACCCGTCTCGCTTGGGCGTCATGTCGTTTCAAAATCACGCTGGCTAACACAATCATCAACCAATTTTGCCACATAGTTGTTCTCTTCTGATGTTAAGGTTATAACGTTGGCATTGTATAACCATTAGCCTTCCGTTGTCAGCCACAAACCGCATTTTTCGTTTCTAAACTGCGTAACCATGCAATTTCTGCTGCCCAATTTTCAGGCTCAATCGTTTCTAAAATCAATGGCATATCATCAAAGTGCGGTTGATTCATAATATAGTCAAATACTGCTGTGCCGAGTAATCCTTGTTGTAAACAATGGTGGCGATCAACACGGCTACCTAGTTCGGTTTTGCTCCCATTGAGGTGCATGCCTTTTAAATAGGTAAAGCCAACCAGACGATCAAACGCCGAAAATACCTGCTCACAGCCCTCAGGGGTTGAAATATCATAGCCACTGGCAAATAAATGACAGGTATCAAGACAAACGCCCACCCGTGTTTTATCATCAACTTGCTCGATAATCTCAGCTAAATGCTCGAAGCGACAGCCCACGTTCGAGCCTTGTCCTGCGGTGTTTTCAATCACAGCGATGACACTCTCCACCCGTTGGTGTGCCCAATTAATAGACTGAGCAACCTTGGCAAGGCATTCTTGTTCGCTAATCTGGCGCAAGTGGCTACCAGGATGAAAGTTCAATAAATGCAATCCTAGTTGCTGACAACGTTGCAGTTCATCTAAAAAGGCGTTGCGAGATTTCGCCAGCGCATCAGGATCTGGATGCCCCAAATTAATCAAATAACTATCATGTGGCAGCACATGGCGCGCACTAATGCCAGCCTCTTCCAACCGCACTTTGAATGCCCGAATACTCTGCTCACTCAATGGCTTTGCAACCCACTGACGCTGATTTTTCGTAAATAATGCAAAGGCATTTGCACCAATCAATTTTGCATTGCTAACGGCATTTTCTACACCGCCTGCGGCACTGACATGTGCACCAATGTATTTCATATGCTATCCTTACTCGTTTATATGATGTTGTGATACTATCAAAAAATATCTCACTGACCAACTTGAGGGCATTATCTGAATGAATGATTTTTCCATGCTAACCCGTTTATTTGGCAATTTATTTTATCGTGCACCGCAAGATCCTGTGCTAGCGGGTGTGCTAGACTGGCTCAATACAGGGCAACTCACCGCACTTTGGGCACTAAGTCTTGATGCACAAAGCGAGCAAGCCCTTAAACGGTTAACCCATATTGATAAAACGGCAATGCAATCTGCCTACCAGCAGCTATTTGCTGAAAATGGCTCTGTTTCGTGCAAAATCAGTGATTATAGCGACACGTTAGACGATTTTATTCAATTTCGCCGTGAGCGTGGTCTGCCTGATATTGCAGAACCTGACCATATTGCGCATCTATTGCTAAGTGCATCGTGGCTGGAAGATAACGTTGACAGCCTTGAGGCACAACGACAGTTGTTTTCCCAATTTTTATTACCAATACTCAAGCCCTTTTTAGGCAAAGTAGAAGCACACGATCAGGGATACTATCAGGCATTAGCACAATTATGCCGCGATAGTCTCAGTGCAATGGCTGACGAATTAGATGAAGAAAGTGAAAGTGCGGTTTAAACCGCACTTTCCAATTTGGCTTGCCGTACAATGCTCTGCTTTAATGGCATAATGAGATGGGTAATCATCAGTAACTGCTGGCTAATAACTTTATCTTGTAAGACAGATTTTTCCTGCGTATCACTCTCTAAGGTATGAGATAAACGCCGTTGAATCTCACTCACTTTTGCCTGTAATTGTTCATCATTCAGACTCTGAATTTGCTCCAATAAATCAATAATTTGACGAGATGCTGGATACAGATCGAGTAAGAAATATTTGTCATCGCCACGCTGACTCATCGTATAACGCAATGCTCCGAGGGACGATATATACCCCAATAAGCCATAATTTTCTTTCAGTAGCTGAAAGCCATTTTGCAAATACACATGGTATTTTTGTGGCTCACTGTTCATATCCGCAATCAAGGTGCTCAGCTCCGCCGCACTTTTGTTTGCTGCTAGGCGAACGCTACGATAATTGACATGATTTTGCTCACCAAATAACAGTTGAGTCATCACATAGAGTAAATAGCGAGCATTATTTTTAATGCTCAAACCAATAAGTCGCCCGATTTTCATATATTTCCAATCGGGCCATAGATAGGATACTGCTATGCCTGCAATAAACGCCCCCACGATGGTGTCAATCATTCTTGGCCACATTGCGGCATAAATATCAAAGCCGCTGATGTCAAAGCTAATCAGTACTTGAATGGTGATAAAACAGGTTGAGAAGCTATAATTATTATTCTTAAAGAAGAAAAATAACGTGCTGCTTGCAGCCAACAATCCCAATTTTGCCGCTAATGTCGCGGTAAAAAAGGGAATCAGCGAGCCAATTAATACGCCTGCAAGCGTACCGATAATGCGTTCACGCAACCGTTTCTTAGTTGCCGAATAATTTGGCTGGCATACAAACACTGCGGTAAGTAAAATCCAATAACCTCGTTCAAGATCAATATTAACCACAATTAAACTACACGCCAACACAACGATAGATAAACGCACGGCATGACGGAACAATTGTGATTCAAACGTGAGATTATTTTTTAACGCTAGCCACATTGCACGCAAGCCACGAATGCGATCGATGCTGATAATATGGCTATAACTGTCTTGAATTTGTCCGTCATTTTTGCCTAAAAACAAAATCTGCCACTGAATGGAATTAAGATTATCCATAACCGTGGAGAGATTATTTAATTGTGCATTATGTGGGTGTTGCTGCTCAAACAATGTAAAAGAGTGCTTCAATCCCGCTGCCGCACGTGCTAACCGCACTTTAGGCGTGTATGGTTGTTGATGTAAAATTGCGTTGGCAATATTACGACAAGCATCTGCTTGCAATTCAATCATTCGCTGAATGCGAAACAGTAACGCATTATTTTGCAATTCATTGACTAATTTGGCATAGTCGAAATGCGATGAACTCGCCCGTTCTAAAATATCTTGTGCGGCATAATAATAGCGGATTAATTTTGCCATTTTACTTTGAGGGTGCTGTCGCCCTAATCGCACAAATAAAGACTGTTGACAGACACTAAATGCCACGATCACGGCACCATTTAACCGTGCTAATTCAAGTTGTAACGCCTCTATCTCATCAGGATTATCTGGATCAAAACAATTCGCTTTACCATCAAGATAGTCCGCTAACGCCAAGAACGCATTGGCAAGGCTTTCGTCCACCTTATAACGCGGGAAAAAGAGGTAAACCACAATGCTGGACAAACTGTATAGTAACGTGCCAGTGATGATCATAAATGGATTTAGATACCATGGCGTTTCAGGCAAATATGTCAGTGCGGTATAAAGTGCCACGGCCAGTGTGCCAAATGCAATTGTGCTATACCGCTGCCCAAATGCCCCCATCATAACCAGCATAAAGGTAAATACGGTGATCATTAAAGAATATAACAACGGATCACTTAACGCATATTGTGCGCCAAACGTGCAAAGCGTGAATGCAATGAGCGTGATGATGATATTTTGTAGTTTTCCTGTTAAGTTATGATCCAGATCCACCAAAGCTGCGGCAATAATCCCCAACACAAACGGCATGGCACCTGTTGAAATATCTAACCAATAGATAAAAATAGAGGCGATATTTAAGGCGATAAATACTGGAATAACTGAAATCACTTTGTTATTCAACCAGCCTAATCTTTTCACAGCGAACCTAAACCTTTTTTATTTGCGACTATCAAATTGATCACGAGCGTATTGAAGCTTGATATTCTCTGCCACATCGCTATCCACCACTCGCATTCCGACAGGAAATAGCGCGATACTAGCGAGTTTAAAGTGTGCGATACCACTTGGAATACCAATAATCGTCAAACATTGCGCGATGCCAGTAAAAATATGCATTAAACACAACCACCAGCCAAATAAAATAAACCACACAATATTCAATACACCGCCAATGCCATTACCCACAGCACTGGTCGGTTCTAAATACTTCACATGCACAATTTGATGACCAAATGGCACTAACGCCATTTTAGTGATTTCCCAACAGCTGCGTGTATAAGGGAGCGTTATGACTAAACAGACACTCAACACTGTTGCCAACAACCAACCGATGACAGTACTGAAGCCGAAAAAAACAAAATTAAAAATATTTAAAAGTAAACTCATCACGCTATCCTATGATTTTGTACGTTCAGCAATATAGCCCGCATAATCAGGAATCGCAATGTCAATCGCTTGACTAAAGTGCGGTGAAGAAATTAAGAAATCCGCAGTGGCTTCGTTGGTGGCAACAGGAATATTCCACACCGTTGAAATACGCAATAATGCTTTGACATCAGGATCATGCGGCACCGCATTCAACGGGTCCCAAAAGAAAATAAGCAAATCAATTTCACCTTCCGCAATTTTTGCACCAAGCTGTTGATCACCGCCCATCGGTCCACTTAATAATGCAGTAACCTCAAGCCCTGTTTTTTCATTGATCAATCGCCCAGTCGTTCCCGTTCCCCATAAAAAGTGCGGTCGCAACTGTTCTCGATGTGTTAAACACCAACGAACCAACAATGCCTTGCAATGGTCATGTGCTACTAGGGCAATATTTTTTCTTACCCCAACTGTTCTGTGAATCTGATTCATATGCTTCTCCATAAAAAAAGCGAGCACAAACGCTCACTTTTTTGTATTACGTTATTGTGAGCCTGAACTTATTGTTTTTTAGCCCAATTTAAAAAACGTTTTTGTGTTTCTTTATCTGCTTGCTGGAACCAATATTGCAATTGTTGTTCGGCAACATTTTCACCTTGCACCGTCACTTTTCCTTTCTGTGCTTTGCCCACGCCAGACATACCTGCCATCACAGGCATATTCGCCACCGCAAAGCTAGACACCGATGCTGTTTTGTTGCTGCTATTATAATTGCTTAAATTTTCTTGTAAATTTCGATTTGGGAACAGCCCTTCTTGATCAAGCAGTTCTTGAGAGCTGGCTAAGACTTGCCCTGATTGAGTGACCACACTCACTTTAGGATTGCGATCAAAACGCGCAGCGGCATCATCAGTACCTAAATTTTCAGCCTTGATCACCACATTTTCAGTACCTGTGTTGAATTTAACCACAATAGGAGACGATTCATAAAAACGGCGATCAGAACCAACACGTACAATTTCTTCCACTTTCACAACCACTTGGTGTACGGCATTATCAGATGCCTTAATACTTTTGTCTTTTTGAAAAAGTCCTTTGCTGATTTTCTGACCATCAAACGCCAATAGTGTCACATTAGATGATGTACTAATATCTGCTGCAACCGCACTTACACCTGTTGCCACAGCAACCACAGCTAACGCTAATCGGGTTAATTTCATAATTTTTCCTCAATAATTAACAAATCAAATGGCTTTAAAGCACTGCCATCAAGTCAACAAACCTTTGACTATCCTATGCTAAATCATTATAAAATAAAATAGCAATTAACAAAAATCAGGAGAAAATATGACGTTAACCACACAATTTACCGTTTTTGGGCGAGTACAAGGTGTTGGATTTCGGTATTTTACTTGGCAAAAAGCAATGCAATTGGGTCTACTTGGCACTGTGCGTAACCTCAGTGATGGCAGTGTCTTAATTATTGCGCGTGGCACGCAAACCCAACTTGACACACTCTCACAGTGGCTAAAGGCTGGTGGACCTCGTTCAGCCCGCATAGATACTCTACAAGAACACCCCTTTACGGGCGAATTTCCTTTTCAAACGTTTAAAATTACGTAATATCGATCTATTGTGCACTTCGACGCTGTTGAGCATATCCTCGTCGTATAGCTCGCATGCAAAGTGCGGTTATGAAGAGCAATGACTGTACCAATACAATAGTGGGGCCTGTGGCAGCATCAAGATGATAGCTCAATAATGTACCAATGAATGTCGAAAGCACAGAAACGAGGATGGCAATGCGCAACATCATATCAAAACGCGTTGTTAAGCAAAAAGCGGTAATGCCTGGTGCTATCAATAACGCAACCACTAAAATCACCCCCACAACTTGCATCGCAGCAATGATAGTCAGCGCAAGCAACGTTAATAGTGTGTAATGCAGGAATTTCACGGATAACCCAACAATTTTTGCCTGAATCGGATCAAAGCAATACAGCAAAAAATCTTTGCGTTTGGCTAACATAATCACACTAGTTATCACGGAAATCAACAAAATCAAGATAAAGTCATCTTTAGGTACGCCAAGCAAATTACCAAATAAAATATGCAGTAAGTGCTGATCCGTTTCAACTTTGACAAATAAAATCAATCCTAAGGCAAACATCCCTGAAAAAACGATGCCCATCACCGTATCTTCTTTTAATCTTGAATTATGTTTTAAATAGCCTGTCAAAACGGCACACAAAATGCCTGAAAAAAACGCCCCTAACGCTAATGGCAGCCCCAAGACGAATGCCAACACAATGCCTGGCAACACCGCATGAGAAATCGCATCCCCCATCAATGACCAACCTTTGAGCACCAAATAACATGATAATACCGCGCACACAAATGCCACTAAAAGTGCGGTCAGCAATGCTTGTTGCATAAACGGATATGATAGCGGTTCATAAAACCAATTAAACATCGCATCAAGCATTGGTTTTTCCTTTTAGATTGCGTTGTGTCAACAAGCCATATTTCGGCGAAAATAAAAATGCCAGCAAAAATAAACACGTTTGCAAAAACACGATCAAACCACCTGTTGCGCCATTGAAGAAATAACTGATATATGCCCCAACCGCACTTGTGCCAACCCCCAGCGATACCGCAATGGCAATCAAACGAGGAAAGCGATCGGTTAGTAGATAGGCGGTCGCACCAGGAGTGATTACCATGGCAATCACTAAAATTGCCCCTACCGTTTGCAACGCAGCGACAACGCAAGCACTGAGTAAGGTAAAAAATAACACTTTCAAACGCAGTGGTGAAATACCAACCGAAACGGCATGGCTTTCATCAAAAAAGACCAATAACAAATCTTTCCAAAATAGGATTAAAAACGCCAAACTCACCGCAATGATGATACCCACTTGAAGAATATCATTATCATCAATGCCTAGAATGTTACCCAACACAATAGATTGCACATTAACCGATGTCGGATTCAGCGACACAATAAAAAGCCCTAGGGCAAAAAAAGTTGAAAAAATAAAGCCGATAATCGCATCTTCACGCAATTTGGTAATCGCTTTCACCCACAAAATCGCCAATGCAGCTAACAGTCCTGAAATAAAGGCACCAAGTGCATACGGCAAGGAAAGCGCATAAGCAATCGCCACACCTGGCACTACCGCATGAGAAAGTGCATCACCAATCAGCGACCAGCCTTTTAGCATCAAATAGCACGATAAAAATGCACACACGCCCCCTACCAAGCTACTCACCACAATCGCTTTGGTCATATAGTCATAGTGAAAGGGTTCTAGTAGAAGATCAAACATCATTTATCGCCCTGCACTGACCGCACTTTAGGGGATTTAGGCGGCAATTCTTTGCCATCTTCACCATAAAAAACCAGTGCGTGCTCGTCGTCAGTAAGCACTGTTAAAGCGCGTTTATCTTCATCATCATGCAAGTCCGATCCTGCCAGTGTTAAATGACGCAATACGCCACCAAAAGCACGCTCCAAGTTGCGTTGCGTAAAGGTGCTTGGCGTATCGCCCTTGGCGATTAATGTGCGATTAATCATCACCACCTGATCACAAAAGTGCGGTACGCTGCCCAAATTATGGGTGGACACCAATATCAAATGCCCTTCTGCACGCAGTTCACCAAGTAAATCAATGATGGCATTTTCGGTTTTTACATCCACCCCTGTAAACGGTTCATCCAACAAAATGATGCGACTTTCCTGCGCCAATGCGCGCGCCAAAAAGACACGCTTTTTCTGCCCACCTGACAGCTCACCAATTTGGCGATCTGTTAGATGGCTAATGCCCACACGCGCCATTGCTTGCGATACTTTTTCTTTATCTTGGGCAGATGGTCGACGCAGCACATTCATATAGCCATAACGTCCCATCATCACAACATCATAAACAGAAACAGGAAATTGCCAATCCACCTCCTCGGTTTGTGGCACATATGCAACTAAATTCTGTTTAAGTGCGGTTTTTACCGGCATTTGGCATAAGCTGACGGAGCCTGTCAATGGCTTCACCAGCCCCATAATACTTTTAAATAGCGTAGATTTTCCGCTGCCATTCACACCCACTAAAGCGCAGGTGGTGCCTGCGCCTAATGTGAATGAAACATCATAAAGTGCGGTATGCCCGTTGTTGTAGCGAACAGCTAAATGATCAACAACGATACTGGGCGTGATTTGCCTCATTTAATTTTCAAATCCTTTTACTATGGTCGAAACCGTTGTGTTCAACAAATCTAAATATGTCGGTACTGGGCCGTCTTTGGCGGAAAGCGAATCAACATAGAGCACACCGCCATACTTCGCACCACTTTCTTTCGCCACCTGTTTGGCAGGCTTATCCGATACCGTACTTTCACTAAAGACAACGGGAATATGATGCGTACGCACCTGTTCAATTAAGTGGCGTACTTGTTGTGGTGTGCCTTCTTCGTCTGCGTTAATTGGCCACAGATAAAGCTCATTAAAGCCATAATCCTTGGCTAAATAACTAAATGCGCCCTCACTAGTGACTAAATAGCGTTTATTTTCTGGCACTTTTGCCAATTGTTCACGCAATGGAGCATCCATTGCTTTCACTTTTTCAGCGTAGGCTTGCGCATTTTGGCGATACGTTTGGGCATTCTCTGGGTCATATTTGCTCAACGCTTTTTCGATATTATCAATATAAATCAACGCATTTTGCGTTGACATCCACGCATGTGGATTCGGTTTGCCTGTATAAGGCCCCTCATAAATTGACAGTGGCTCAATTCCTTCTGTCACCACCACAGAGGGCACATTTTTCACGTTTGACAAGAAACGCTCAAACCAACGCTCAAGATTCATGCCATTATACAACACCAAATCAGCAGATTGTGCTTTTACAATATCTTTTGGCGTAGGTTGATAGTCATGGATTTCCGCCCCAGGCTTGGTAATGGATTCCACTTTCGCTTTATCCCCTGCCACATTTTGTGCAATATCTTGGATAATGGTAAAGGTGGTAAGCACTTTCAATTCCTTCGCTTGCACGGAAAGTGCGGTCAAGGCTAAAGCAGATGCCAACAAGATGCTTTTTTTCAGTTGCATAATAGCTCCTTTTTTATATGGTTATCAGTCATGGCGTTATCTTAACCAATACCACTCAATTTTGCAAATGATAATTATTATTATTTATAAACATTTTGCAGGTTTCGGAAGTCCTGCCAACTTGCTGGCTTGTTTGGCAGGGCCTTCTGGAAATAACCGCTGTAAATAGCGACTGTTGCCCTTTTCTGCCCCAAACTTAGCTGCCATTGCTTTCACTAACATACGGATAGCTGGAGATGTGCCATACTCTTGATAAAAATCACGCACAAAATAAATGACTTCCCAATGTGCCTCATTGAGCACAATTCCTTCTTTTTCGGCAATCACTTGGGCCACTTCAGCATTCCACTGGCTGGCATCTCGCAAATAGCCCTCTTTATCTGTTGCTAACTCCATATTTACCGCACTTTTATTTTTGATAAAAGTATGCCCCTAAATAGGGGCATAACAAATTTGTTTTTAACAATCATTGTTATCGGCTTAATCTCTCGCAGCGGATAACAAATTCAATAGGCTGATGAAAAGATTATACAACGACACATAAATGCTAATTGTGGCACGGATATAATTTGTTTCACCACCATGAATGATGTTGCTTGTTTCATACAAAATTGCCCCTGTTGAGAACAAGACAAACAGTGCACTCAGTGCTAGATGTAGCCCTTGAAAATTGAAAAAGAGGCTAGCAACGACACCAATAACAAGTACGATAAACAACGAAAACAACATACCACTTAAAAATGACATGTCTTTTTTCGTGGTTAATACATAAGCAGAACACGCGAAAAATACCGCCGCTGTGCCCGCAAACGCTAGCACGACTGTATCACCTAAGCCGTTACCAATATACACATTTAAAATCGGCCCTAGCGTATAACCCAAAAAGCCAGTAAAAGCAAACGTGGACAAAATCCCCCAAGCACTATTTGCAAGGCGGTGAGTCAAAAAGAGCAAGCCATAAAATCCAACTAGCATCACAATCAGTCCAGGACGTGGCAAGTTCATGCTCATTGAAAGATATGCCGTTAATGCCGAAAACGCGACACTTAACGCCAATAAGAAATAGGTATTACGCAACACCTTGTGGGTTGCCAGAATGGAATCATGAGTTCGAACATCGGTTACGATACGTGGTTGCATTCAATTTCTCCTTTAGTCAATCACCTTTTAAAGGTAGCGATAATGATAAAAAATGTCAATCATTATCGATGGTTAAAATAAATAAAGCTCGCCATTCGCCCTGTTTGTTTGGCACGACGATAAGAGAAAAAACGTGCGTCATTTACTGTGCAATATGTACCGCCTCGAATGTCTGTTATACCGCACTTTTGCAACCGTTGACGCGCAAGTTGATAAATATCTGCCACATATTTATCTTGGGCACTAGGATCTATAACAAAAGCACTCGCTGCCTCTGCATTAGCGCATATAAACGCCTCTCGCACCTCTTCCCCAACTTGAAATGCACTCGAGCCAATTGCCGGCCCAAGATAGGCAACAATATCACTGGCTGGGCTGACAAATTGTGCAACAGTATTTTCCAAAATGCCATTGCATAATCCACGCCAGCCTGCATGTGCGGCTGCAACCTCTTGGGCATTTTTAGCAGCAAATAACACAGGTAAGCAATCCGCGGTTAACACGGCACACACCATACCTGCTTGATTTGTATAAGCCGCATCAGCATTAGGAATAGTCTCAATACTGGGCAAGTGTACAACATCAATACTGTGCGTTTGGTTTAAAAACGTCGGCATGTGTGGCAAATTCGCACGCTGCACCAATAAAGTGCGGTTTTGCTCGACCGCACTTTGCTCATCACCTACATGTGTGGCAAGGTTAAAGCTATCAAACGGTGGTTGACTAACGCCACCTTGCCGTGTCGTGATGCCAGCATAAATGCCAGCGATATTAAAATCAGGTTGTAAAATCATCAATAATCCAACTCATCTTTATGTTGCTCATAATCCGCTTTCAATGCGTCCACCAACTGGATAAAATCCTCGGGTAAGGGGGCGAACCACTGCATTGTTTCGCCTGTTATGGGGTGTTCGAGTCGTAGCATCACGGCATGCAACGCTTGACGTTTAAACCCACGCAATACATGCAAAAAATCCTCACTGGCATTTTTCGGTGGGCGCGGTCTGCCGCCATAGACAGGATCGCCTAACAAAGGGTGGGCTATGTGCGCCATATGCACCCGAATTTGATGCGTACGCCCTGTTTCGAGACGCAATCGCAAGCGGGTGTAATTACGAAAACGCGCCATAATACGGTAATGGGTCACCGCTGGTTTACCCATCGGGTGCACCGCCATTTGTGTCCGTTTCGTTGAATGACGTGCCATAGGCTCGTCCACCGTCCCCCCTTTGGTCATAATCCCAAACGCAATGGCTTCATACTCACGCGTAATCTTGCGCTTTTGTAATGCACTAACCAAGCGTGTTTGTGCTGGGATGGTTTTCGCTACCACCATCAACCCCGTGGTATCTTTGTCTAAACGATGAATAATGCCAGCCCTTGGCACTTGCGCAATCGGCGGATAGTGATAAAGCAGTGCGTTAAGCACGGTGCCATCAGGGTTACCTGCACCTGGATGCACCACAAGACCCGCAGGCTTGTTTATCACAATCAAATCATCATCTTCATACACAATATCCAATGGAATATTTTGCGCCACAAAGCGATTTTCGTCCTCCACCTCAACGCAAATTTCAATATGCTCATCGCCCATCATTTTTTCGCGTGGTTTATTGACCACGACACCGTTGACGCGCACTAAATCTTGCTCAATCCACGTTTTCAGCCGCGAGCGTGAATAATCTGGCAATAATTCCGCTAACACCTGATCAAGGCGTAGCCCAAGTTGTTGTGGTGTTACATCTACCGCTAAGGTTAATTGTTTTGTCATAATTTGATTATTTCACTTAATTCTGATTTGCTTATTTGCTAATGATCGTTACAATACTAAATCATACAATGTGTTGTCCAATATTGTAGCTGAAGTTTGCTATTGTGTAACCTTTTGCAACATCAAGGCACATTAAATTGTTAATTAAAATATGTAGGATCGATTTATGAAATTAAACACAATTGCCCTAGCACTTATGACCGCACTTTCACTTTCTGCCTGCTCTAGCAGTGATAAAAAAGTTGAAGAAGGCAGTGTTGAACAACTCTACGCCAAAGCAAACACCTATTTGCAAGACGAAAATTATTCACAAGCGATCCGTTATTTTGATGCAGTGGATAGCCGTTATCCATTCGGTGCATACTCTGAGCAAGCACAGTTAAGTTTGATCTATGCCAACTACAAGGCGGGAGAATACACGCTAGCACTTGCCGACGCTGAACGCTTTTTGCGTATGCACAGCACAAGTCAACACCTTGATTTTGTACTTTATGTGGCGGGTTTGATTAACTCAGAACTGGGTCGTCATTTTATGTTAGATACCTTTGGAGCCGATCAGGCGTTGCGTGATCCTCTGCCAATGACCAATGCGTTGAATAATTTCGACACCTTAGTCCAAAATTTCCCAAATAGTCGTTATGCAGCCGATGCAAAAGCGCGTATTTTATACTTGCACAATGCGCTTGCACGCCACGAGTTGGAAGTTGCCCGCTTTTATTTCAAACGTGATGCACATGTTGCGGTTGTAAATCGTGTTCTTGCGCTTGTCGATCACTATCCAGACACGCAGGCAATGTACCAAGCTCTGCCGTTGTTAGAAAAATCGTATCTTGCAATGAATTTGCCAGAGCCTGCAAAACAAATTGCAACTGTAATTGCACAAAATAAAGATAAAACATTTCCAAAAATCCCTGTGCCTGAGCGCGATGTTGATTTACAAGTCCCTAATGTACTAACGCCCGCACAATAAAATATAAAAGTGCGGTGTTGACCGCACTTTAAACACAGCATAAAAAACCGCACATTAACGTGCGGTTTTTGTTTCCCCTATGGCATAAGTGGTTCACTGTCTGCGCCTTCTTTTTCAATTTTAGGCGGTAACATATGCTCACGGCTGAGTCCAATATCATAGGCTAGCGCAATGGCAATATAGATGGATGAATATGTTCCAAATCCAATCCCAATCAACAATGCGAGTGAGAAATTATGGATACTTGGTCCACCAAAAATAAACAACGCCAATACCACAATTAAGGTCGTAAACGAGGTCATTAAGGTTCTTGATAATGTTTGTGTCAACGAAATATTAATGATCTCTTCCGTTTCAGTACGGCGAATTTTACGGAAATTCTCACGCACTCGGTCAAACACCACGATACTATCATTTAGAGAATAACCAATCACCGACAAAATTGCAGCAACAAAGGTTAAATCAATCTCAATTTGCAGCATGGCAAACACACCTAGCGTTACAATCACGTCATGCGCAAGTGCTAAAATCGCCCCTGTTGCCAAACGCCATTCAAAACGAAAACTCACATAGGCAAGCAACATAATTAAGGTCGCTAATGTCGCATAAATCGCCGCTTCTGTCAGCTCTTTACCCACATTTGGACCAACGTATTCCACGCTGTGTACGGTGATACCACGATCGAGGTCTTTAAGCACATCAATCACCTTCGTGCCAATTTTAGTATCCCCTTCCGCAGTGGAAAGGCGGATCATCACATCGCGCGTACCGCCTGAGGCTTGAACAATTGCACTACCAAAACCGCTATCTGCCAATGTTGACCGCACTTTTGGTAAATCTGCAGGTTGTGAGAATGAGGTTTCAATTACTGTACCACCCGTGAAATCAAGCCCCCAGTTAAAACCTTTGGAGACGATAAAAAAGAGCGATACCGCCACAACTAGCACAGAAAAAACATAGCCAATAAGGCGGAATTTCATAAATGGGATTAACCGACGCGCCAATTTTACGCTACCTTCGGTTTCATTGCGTTTTGCTGTTACCATTTCCGCCCCCTAAATGGATAGTTTATTAATGCGTTTGCCGCCATAAAGGAAATTCACGATTGCCCGCGTTCCTGTGATAGCCGTAAACATCGAAATAGCGACCCCCAGTGATAAGGTTATCGCAAAGCCTTTCACAGGACCTGTCCCCACCGCATAAAGGATAAGTGCGGTCAAGATTGTGGTTAAATTGGCATCAAAAATACTGGAAAATGCGCCTTTATACCCTTCATCAATCGCTTGTTGCACTGTACGCCCATTACGGATCTCTTCTTTTATTCGCTCAAAGATCAAAACATTAGCATCCACCGACATCCCAACCGCTAATACAATCCCAGCAATACCTGGCATCGTTAAGGTCGCACCTGGTAATAAAGACATCACCCCGATTAATAAGACAATATTCAGTACCAATGCAACATCGGCAATCAAGCCAAATTTGCGATAAACCACGACCATGAAAAGAACAACAATCGCTAATCCCCAAATGCTGGCGTCCATTCCTTGCTCGATATTTTGCTTTCCTAAAGACGGCCCAATCGTGCGCTCTTCCACGATTTGAATCGGTGCAATCAATGCGCCAGCCCGTAATAAGACAGATAAATTCAAGGCTTCAGCAGGACTATCAATGCCACTGATTCGGAAATGATTGCCAAGGCGATCCTGAATAGTCGCAATATTGATGACTTCATCGTGCTTTTCTAAGATAGGATGACCTTTCTCATCAACTTTACCACTATCTTTATATTCGCTATACAATGTCGCCATCGGTTTGCCAATCGCATCACGCGTTGCTGCTGCCATCATATTTCCCCCCTCACTATCAAGGGAGATATTAACCTCTGGACGCCCTGTGTTGCCATCACTGCCAGATGTTGCACCCGTAATATGTTCGCCGCCTAAAATCACACGACGATACAGCACCACAGGATTACCGTTACGATCCAATTTCACTTCAGAATCTGATGGCACTAGGCCTTTTGCAGCAGCACTAAGATCCGCACTTTGATTTACCATGCGAAATTCTAGTGTTGCTGTTGCGCCCAGAATTTCTTTCGCTCGCGCGGTGTCTTGCACCCCCGGCAACTCAATCACAATGCGTTCAGCCCCTTGACGCTGTACAACAGGCTCCGCCACGCCAAGCTCTTCCACCCGCTTACGTAAAATGGTCAAGTTTTGCTCGATCGCATGTTCACGCACTTTAGCCAGCTCAGCTTCAGACATCCCTACCGTTAGCACATTACCGTCTTGGTGTATTTCTAACGTTGGATCAATTTTTTGTACAATACGTCTCGCTTCCCCTACCTGATTTTCATCGGCAAGGGTAATCATTGTGGCGTAGCCGTCTGCCGCACGAATATTGCTATACCGCACTTTAGCTTTACGCAAGTCAGTTCGTAGATTGTCTTCACGCTGGGTTTCCATTTTTTCCAATGCAGAACTCATATCTACCTGCATTAAAAACCGCACGCCACCACGCAAATCCAGCCCCAATTTCATTGGGCTACCACCAATATCAGTCAACCATTTTGGTGTCGCGGGTGCAAGGTTAAGTGCCACAGAATAGCCATCGCCCAATCCCTCAGCGAGCTTGTCTTTTGCCAATAGCTGATCATCTGTGCTATCAAATTTTGCCAACACAGAGCCTTCTTTTAATGCAACAGATTTTGCTGGTAAATTATTTTGAGCGAGGATGGCTTCAACATCTTTGTAAGTTTGTTCAGTGGCTTGATGTCCGCGGGTACCTGAAACTTGCACCGCAGGATCTTCACCATAAAGATTTGGAAGGGCATATAAAACGCCAATGGCGACCAAAATGATCACCATTAGATTCTTCCATAAAGGAAAACGATTTAACACAATGTTACTCCAGTGTGTATTGAATTAAAGTGATTTCATTGAGCCTTTTGGTAAAACTGCCACAACAAAATCTTTTTTGATGGTGACTTCCGTGCTGTCATTTAAGGCAATCACGATATAATCATTTTCAGCAGACACTTTTGTCACTTTGCCAAGCAGACCACCTGATGTGAGCACTTCTTCGCCTTTTGCCAATGAATTCATCAAGTTACGATGCTCTTTATTACGTTTCGCTTGTGGGCGATAGATCATAAAATAGAAAATCAATGCGAAGATGACCAAAATAAAAATCATCTGAATGCCGCCGCCTGCTTGTTGTTCCATAACTAGTCCTTATTGTTTGTGAATCAAAATTGTCAGATAGCTAAAAATAGCACAAAATCACGATAAAGTGAAAAAATCTTACGGAAAAATCATCAAGTGCGGTCAAACCGCACTTTTTGCCTAAAAATTATTCATCTAGTGGCGTTAACGGTGGCACTGCCTTCCCTATTCGGGCATAGAATTCCTGCACAAATTGCTCTAACTCACTGCGCTCAATAGCCGCACGCAATTGTGCCATTAGACGTTGGTAATAACGCAAATTATGGATAGTATTCAGCCTTGCCCCCAAAATCTCACCGCACTTGTCTAGATGATGCAGGTAAGATTTCGTATAATTTTTACAGGTATAACAATCACACTCAGGATCAAGTGCGGTGGTATCATCACGGTATTTTGCGTTGCGAATTTTCACCACGCCGTCGGTCACAAATAAGTGTCCATTACGTGCGTTACGCGTTGGCATTACGCAATCAAACATATCAATACCACGACGCACCCCTTCCACCAAATCCTCAGGTTTGCCCACCCCCATCAGATAGCGAGGTTTATCGGCTGGGATTTGAGGGCAAATGTATTCCAAAATACGGTGCATATCAGGTTTTGGTTCTCCTACCGCCAAACCGCCCACGGCATAGCCATCAAAACCTATCTCAAGTAGCCCTTCAAGCGATTTTTTACGCAATGGTTCATAAATGCTACCTTGAATAATGCCAAAGAGTGCATTTTTATTACCTAATTCATCAAAACGTTCTCGGCAACGTTTTGCCCACCGCAATGAAAGCTCCATTGAGGTTTTTGCGTAGTCAAAATCGGCAGGATAAGGCGTACACTCATCAAAAATCATCACGATGTCTGAGCCGAGATCATATTGGATTTCCATTGATTTTTCAGGCGATAAGAAAATTTTGTCGCCATTAATTGGATGACGAAAATGCACGCCATCTTCTTTGATATTGCGGATATCTGCTAAGCTAAATACTTGAAACCCACCAGAATCGGTTAAAATCGGCCCATGCCATTGCATAAAATCGTGTAAATCGCCATGCTTGCGCATGATTTCTTGCCCTGGACGCAACCATAGATGGAACGTATTGCCAAGTAAAATCTGTGCACCTGTAGCTGCAACCTCTTCGGGGGTCATTCCTTTAACGGTACCATAGGTGCCCACGGGCATAAATGCGGGGGTTTCCACCGTATATTCCCCATGCGGGCGGGAAAACGTTAAACGTCCACGGCGCGCCCGCCCGTCTGTTTTATCTAATGTGTATTTCATTTTGACTCCAACGAATAAACAGTTCGAAAGACAATGTGAGCCAGTTATTCTAGCCCACGAACATCTGGATTTTTGGTAATGAACATCGCATCACCATAACTAAAAAAGCGATACCGTTCACGAACCGCACTTTGGTATGCTGCCATCGTGTGGCGAAAGCCCGCAAACGCACTGACCAACATTACTAAGGTCGATTGCGGCAAGTGGAAATTCGTAATCAACGCATCGGTTACATAAAATGGCTTTCCTGGGTAAAGAAAAATAGCCGTATCTGAAAAAAACGGCTCGAGCAGTTGCGTTGAACCACACTCTTTCGCCGCACGTGCGGCACTTTCAATGGAACGCACCGAGGTTGTACCGACGGCAATAACACGTTTGCCTGCAGCTTTCGTTGCAAGAATAGCGTCAACCGCACATTGTGACACTTCTACATATTCGGCGTGCATATGATGATCTTCAATATTTTCCACACGCACAGGCTGAAATGTTCCAGCCCCTACATGCAACGTAACAAATGCCATATTCACGCCTTTTTCCCGCAATTTTTCTAACAAGGCGTCATCAAAATGTAAGCCTGCTGTTGGCGCAGCTACGGCCCCTGGCACTTTATTATAAACGGTTTGATAGCGTTCTTGATCCAACGCCTCATCAGGGCGATCAATATACGGCGGCAATGGGATATGCCCAGCCTGCTGTAAAATCTCCAATAACGGGGCATCACTTTCGAGCATAAATAACGCCCCCTCTCGCCCGATCATCCGTAAAGCAATGCCATTGCTCTGCCCTAATTTGTCTTCCCCAACAATCAATGTTGTGCCTTCTTTCGGCGATTTAGACGCTCGCACATGGGCTAAACATTGCGTTGGCGAAAGCAATCGCTCCAGTAATATTTCAATCTTACCGCCACTTTCTTTACGCCCATAAAGCCGTGCAGGGATCACGCGTGTATTGTTAAACACTAGCAAATCGCCGGTGTTAATTTCATCTAGCACATCAGCAAAATGGCGGTGTTGCACGGCACCTGTTATGCCATTTAAACACATCAACCGACTACTCGTACGCTCGGGCTTTGGATAGCGTGCAATCAGGTCATCGGGTAATGAAAAATCAAAATCAGAAACTCGCATTTTTTCACCTTATTGAAATCAGCCCCACAGTTTAATCTGCCCGATTGTCTTAAGCAAGCGAAACCGCACTTTTATCGTTGGCTTGCCACCAGTAAAGCAAACCAATTCTGCGCCAGCGTATAAAGTGCGGTTTTTTCGTCTACGGTGATACATTGCTGAGAAAATAAGCGTGCCCAATACCGATTTTCACCTTGTTGTGTCAATACCTTTGTCATGACGTCCTCTATCTCCTCAGGTGTTTCTGGCAAGTTTTTAACCGTCATAAAATGACTCACCAATGCTTCACTTGGCATAGGTATAATCTGCTTTAATGCCTGTTGGTAGGCATGAAGATAAACCTGAAGCTGATGTTTCGCCTGCGTAGGCTCAAGCAGTGCAAATTCCAGTTTATCATTGATTGCCCAGAAACATGATGGCTGACTGACCGCACTTTGTGTACACAATGCCAAGTGGTGCAACCAAACAGTAATATAATCTTTACTGCGTAATTTGCCTGCACGCCAGTTGACATATTGTTGTGCATAAAGATGCCCCACCACGCCGTCTAACTGCCAGCCGTCGCTGTCTAATGTGAAAACATGCTGACTTGGCGTTTGGGGTAGATAAGGTGCGATCTGCTGAGCCAGCGGCTCGGTTTTTGCCATTTGTTCTTGGGCAACTAACTGCGCAAAATGCGCGCGCGGCAGTTTGCCTTGCAACCTGATATGCTCAACCGCACTTTGCCATTCATTATAGGGATGCTCAAGTAAGGTATCGCTCACATGAAATTGCCCAAGAGAATCTAATGTAAAATTTTCACTATCAAGGAATTGTTGCGATCGATCAGCCCAGTACACCCCTAATTGTTGCTCAAAGAAAAATGTTACTGGATCGGTAATAAATTTGATTAACTGATCAAGGCTAACACGTTGATTTTCTTGCTCAATACAATTCGGCAATGGCTGAATAAAATCACGCAGTTGCACCTCACCTGTAAGTAACCATTCCTTGGCATACGAACGTTTTTCGCCTTGGAAATTTCGCATACTAAACGCCGTCATCGGTTGCTCACAAATAAGGCTTTCTGCTGAGACCCGATCGTCATCAGCACATTCCACAATATAATCGATTAATTGGCTAATCAGCACTGAGGGTTGACGCAGCTCATGTTTGATCATCGAACGCCCAACATAACTTAAATACATGTGTTGCTGTGCTGAAAGCAATGCTTCTAAAAAGAGATAACGATCATCATCACGCCGTACGCGATCCCCAGCACGTGTTGCATATTGCATTAAATCAAAACTGGTTGGCGTGCTTACACGTGGATATTGCCCCTCATTCATGCCCAATAATGCCACAACTTTAAATGGAATCGCTCGCATGGGCAGTAACGTACAAAAATTGAGCTTGCCCGTTAAGAAATTAAATGCGAGATCTCGCTCATCAAGTTTTTCTTGTAAATAATCTGCCATCACAGTGGCACTAATTGCCTGTTGGCAGTGACTGTGTTGAATTTGTGCGAACACCTCATCAAGTTGTTTATAAATCCAATGCAATGTTGGCTGTGTTTGCGCATTTTGCACAAAAAAATCATCTAATAGTGCCATTAATTGTGCCTGCCATTGCGCTAAACTATAGCGTTCATTTAATCTTGCCAACCATTGGCTCAGTGTATCTAAAAACTCGCCTAATTTCCCACAAAGTTGCGCGTGTAAACCATAACTTAACCCAAACGGCATAATATCAAGCCATGCGCCATCCTCAGGGCGCATCGTGCTGCCAAGCAACATTCGATTAAGCCCGCTTTGCCACGCATTCCAATTTTTCTCCACGCCTTGGTTAGATTGATCATCCAGTCCATAGCGAATATCAACGGCAATCACCCATTGACGAAGCTGCGCAAGTTCATTTTCACTAATACCAAAACGTTCTCGCACAGCACTCACATCAAGCAGTGCAAGCACTTGCTCAGCACTAAATTGGCTATCATTTAGCCGTAATATATTTAAAAATGTGGCAACGATATGATCGCTATGACTTAAAGTGCGGTCAGCAATCGCATAAGGAATATAGCGTTCGTCCTCTTTTTCATAACGCGAAAACACTGCATGAATATAAGGCACATACTGCTCCACATCTGGCAACATCACCACAATGTCCTTAGGTGTGAGACTGCTGTCTTGCTCAAAATAACGCAATAATTGCTGTTGTAGCACCTCCACTTCACGCATTGGGCTGTGGCACGAATTAATAATGACACTATCATCACCGACAGTAAACTTGGGTGTTTGCTCAAGGTGCAAAATCGCATTTTGAATTTGCCCTAGCAAGGTGGTTTTACTGTGTTCAAGATACCCCAGATCATCACTATTCGGATGCTCGCTCAGTAAATTGAAAAAATCACGCCCCATTTTGCCCCAACTTGCCAGCAACGGATTACCTATATCAAAATACTGCACCGCACTTTTTGCTTCCATATTGCGTGTTTCACGCAGTTGTATGCGAGAAAAGTGCGCTTCATCAATAATATCGCCCCAAAAATGCTGACAGGGATTATTATAAAACACATGCACATCGCAATGCTCAGCAATCGCTTGTAGCATTTGCCAAAAACTCTCAGGCAGTGCCGCAATGCCAAACACAAATAATCGTGGTGGAAAATACCGCACTTTCCCTTGTTGCAGTTGGATTAAATACTGTTTATGCAAGGCCGCACGATGCCACGCATTGCCGTTATTACCTTGTTGAATGCGTTTAAATAATGTACGCCACAACGTGCCTTGTGCCTGTACCGCACGTCTAATTTCAGCCAATAATGACGCGTTTTCAATTCCCTGTGCACGCAATCCTTGATGCAATTGTTCGAAAACAACATCCTCATGACCACTCTCCCACGCCTCAATCCAATCCATACGATAAACCAAATATTGGTCAAACAGCCCTGCTAAGGTGTTGCACAACTGGAAGCGTTTTTGGTCATTGTCATCCTGTTCCAAATAATGTTTAAGCTGAGCAAACTCGGGTTTTCCGAGCAAATCAGGTAATAACGCCATGATATGCCACAACATTGCATCACGTGTGAATGCGTTATGCTCAGGAATATTATCCAAGGCACGGTGATATTGATTCCAAATAAAACTGGCTGGCAGAGGGAAACTCACATTCGCTGAGATACCTTGTGCCTGCGCAATATTTAATTTCAGCCACTGCGCCATACCTTGGCTTTGCACCAAAATACGTTCACTTTGAAAAACACCCCCAAGTGGCTGACGCAAAATCGACAGAAGTTTATCTTTATGGCAATTCAGATCATTGGAAAAATAGAGATATAACACGCTTCGCTCCTTAGCTTTGCTCTATTGTGAGCGAATATAACACGCTATGCAACTGATTAGTTCGCCGTTAATGCCACTTGCCCCAACGGATACACCACTTCAATTTTACCTTGCGTGCAACGGATCTGAAATGTGATTCCATTGCGTTGTTGCTTTCCTAAACACCCCAAACCAAGCTGCGTTCGCACACCTTGATTATGCGCAATTAACAGTGCTTGTTGGCGTTGAAAAATAACCGCACTTTGTCTATTTTGCGCCTGTTGCCAGCGGCTAATGCTCAGTATGATGCCCGAAAACAGTACGATAGCGAGCAACACACTAAAAATACTGCTGCCGTGTTTATAACGCACTAAAATCATGCCAACTTTCTGCTTGAATCTGCCAAAATCCGTTTGCATCAAGGGCGTGTTTAACTACAGAAGGATTCAATTCTACAGCTACGTCAACAGATATTTTCCCCTGTGAAATGACCACACCATGCACTTTGCCAGTCCCACTAATACGGCTATTAGCTTGTGCAAACACCACGCCGTAAATATCCTCATCCACTTGCCATTGCTCCCCATCTTTCAACCACCAAATATGGACTTTCTTTGCTAGAGAGTCGGGATTGGGCATAAATTTTTCACCGAGTTGTTGCCAATGCCGCTTCGGTATCAAGGTTTCTAATGTGGTCAAGTGTGCTTGTTTGAGTGTAGTCAAATCCAAATAAGGCAGATACACACAAACTACCGATTGCCTCAAAGTCGCGTAGGCGTTGTCAGCTTGCCAGCTTAGCTTAAAGTGCGGTTTAACCGCCACTGGCGATGTGGCACATTGTGTTTCAAGTGTGCGGCGATCTTGAGTGTTCAATGTATAATCTAGTGCGAAATAGCCCTGTTGTTGTGCAAGGTGTTGCCGAAATTGCGTTAAACGGAATTCTTGAAAGAAAAATACCGTTGTTAATAATAGGCAAATCACGGCTAATACGCCAAGCTCCGCGCTGCCTTGTCGTATCATCATAGCCATTGATTTTGTAGTGTAATGACAACCGCACTTTCATAGTCAATATGCCGCCAGGCTTTTTCTTTAAAACGCCCGCGCAGCATGACTTGCAACGCTTTATTTTTCACAAGCCATTCAAATTGCAATGTTGTTATTTCGTAAACACTGCTGTCCATTAAATCCCCCCATCCTTTCGTATCACACCCCTTCTCTGATAAAAAAATTTGGCACGCTGTCCCCTTGCAATCTTGTGGGGTTCCCCGTTTATACATAATGCGTGTTTCTACCATTTTGCTGTTTAAACGATAACCTAAAAGCTCTGTTTGAATCTCTAACGTGCGGTTTCGCCCCTCTTTTTGGCAAATATTATCGTGACGAGTACCGACACAGCCGCTTTGGTCGAGATCATACCAAAATAGAAAACAACTGTTCGCAGGTGCACGATTAGCGGCTGTAATAATGCCCGCAGGCGACCGGCTATCGGTCATTAACCCTGCATTAGAAACCAATACCTGCTCATATGCCGCATAGCCGCTGCGGGCAATGTCTTTCGCCATTAAATTCAGCACACGATGGATTTCACCTTGCAGTTGCAAGCGTTTATTGTGGCTTTGTTGTAAGTACAAAGTGCGGTTGAAAAAGTGGATCATAATCATCAAAAGCACTGCCATTAGGGCTATTGTTAGCATTGTTTCAAGCAAACCAAATCCACGTGCGGGGCGAAAATGTGATGCACTAATTATCATACACACACGCACTTAACGATTGATTATCTTTTATCCGCAAACTGCCCACATTAAACAGTGAAAAAATTGACCGCACTTTGCCTGCCTGCAACACAAAACACGCCGATGAAAACGTATCTCGAATGCCGTTAATACGCGAAATCTCCTCTGGATAATATTTTTTACTAACAATGCGAGTTTGACTAAATTTGGGGTAATAAAATTGTGCTTGCAGCTGTGCTGGGCACTGTTCTGGGGCAAAACAATCACAGAGATAATCATCTTTTTTCTGCATACTGACACACCACTGTTTTTTATCCGCCTGACGCTGAATCAAAATAAACCAAATCTGAGCACTATTTTGGGCTTTAATTTGCCCATAGCGTAGAAATTGTAACAATCCTTGCTGTTCAAGGGTTAAAGCATAATGCGCCGAGATGTGCTGCACACTCGGCACCGCAACTAGTGCAATAATACTCAGCAATGTCATCGCCAATAAGACTTCAAAAAAGGTAAATCCCTTTGCCATACTCGCTCCTTTTGGCGAAGAGTAGCAAAGTGACATCGGCTAGCAAGAGTCAAAGTGCGGTTTTACGATCAGGATCGAAAAAGGGGCTGATTTCCGCCCCTTAGTCATCGTATTAACGTAAATCTACGTCTTTGGCAAAAAGATAGGTTACAACAAAACCTGTGATATATGCCGTTGCTGTGCCTGCAAGGTAGATAGCAATCGCTGTGAAGACACCATCATTTGAGGTAAGCAATGGAATGGCTAATAATCCAGATGGTCCAAATACGCTATTTAGTCCCATTGGTAAGCCAAAATAAGCGATAAGTCCAATTACAAATCCCCCTGCCGCACCGCCAATACAGGCCGTAATAAATGGTTTCACGCGTGGCAATGTTACTCCATAAATTAATGGTTCACCTATGCCCAGAAAACCTGGAATGATTGCACCTTTAATCTGATTACGTAACTGTGCCTGTTTGTCTGCCATGACATACAACGCAATAGCTGCCCCTACTTGTCCAGCACCTGCCATTGCCAAAATAGGGAACAAGGCATTAAAACCTTGCGTTTCCACTAAGGCAAAATACACTGGCACAAAGCCTTGATGAATACCCAGCATCACAGAAATCAAAAATAGCCCAGCCAGCACCGCACTTCCAATCGGGTTACCGTTTAAATGGGTGAAAAGATAGGACATACCATTAAATAACACCACGCCAACAGGCATAATGACCAAGAAGGTAAACATGCCCATAATCAATAATGTTATAGTTGAGGTCAGCAACATATCCAGATTTTCAGGGATAAACTTACGCACCCATTGCTCAACCTTCGCCCCTAAGATAGCGGCAATCAATACGCCAATAACATTGCCCCGAGGATCGATTGTCATGCCAAAAAAGTCACTCATGCCAGAGTAAATCCCTTTGGTCGCCTCAGGGTTGTAGCCCAAAATAAAGAGACTTGCAATAATTGCGCCATTGACTCCTGTCCCACCAAAGGCTTTAGCGGCATTATAACCAATCATAATACTCAAAAAACTAAACAAACCTTTGCTGAAAATTTTCAAATAAGCAATGAAATCCACCAAGATTGCATTCGGATTATCCACTCCTGCAACAAAAGATTGTTGCAACACGGTAGCAATCCCGAGTAATAATCCTGCACCAATAAATCCAGGAATTAATGGTGTAAAAATCGTGGCAAATTGCGTAAAAAATTGATGTACTGCGGTCGTGTGTTTCTGCTTAATCTGCTGTTTTTTTTCGTTAGCAATGTGCGTGAGGCTTGCGCCATTGTTTTCAAGCAGCGTCTGGCATAAACTTGCTGCCTTGCCCGCTTTGCCTGGCCCGAGAATAATCTGCACCTGCTCTTGTAAGTCAACCACGCCCATTACACCGTCAAGTTTGCGCAAAGCTGCGTTATCGACGCGACTTGCATCATGCAACTTGACACGCAAGCGTGTCATACAATTACCCACACTGACAATATTTTCACTTCCCCCTAAATACGCTACAATTTGCGCGACAAATGTTTGTGTTATCTCTGCCATAATGTGCTCCTTATTGCTTAAAATGTGTCGCAAGTGCTTGTCTAATAAAGCCATTATGCGCTTGCAGTAGTGCACTCGCCGCTTGGGCATCAAGTGCGGTCAAGATCATCAAAATAGCCGTTTTGCAATGCCGTCCACAGGCATTGAGTGCCTGCTCGGCTTGCGTTTCATCACAATCCGTTGCCTGCATAACAATGTTAATTTGGCGTGCAAGCAATTTTTTATTACTCGGCTGCACATCCACCATTAAATTGCCATAAACTTTACCAGATAAAATCATCGCCCCCGTTGAAAGCATATTTAACACCAATTTTTGTGCAGTGCCTGCTTTCATACGCGATGAACCACTGATGACCTCCGCGCCAACAATCGGCGCAATAGCAATTTCAACCATACTCAATAAAGGCGAAGTGCGGTTACACGCCACGCCCACCGTCACACAGCCGAACTCTTTAGCGTATTGAATCCCGCCTAGCACATAAGGAGTGCGACCACTGGCGGCGATACCAACAACCACATCGCGCGCACTAACATGTATCGCCTCTAAATCTGCTTGCCCAGCATTAGCGTCATCTTCTGCATTTTCCACCGCCTGAAAAACCGCACTTTTACCCCCCGCAATCAGGGCTTGAACTTGTTCGGGGGCTGTACCGAACGTTGGCGGACATTCACTCGCATCTAAAATGCCTAACCGCCCTGATGTGCCTGCGCCAAGGTAAATCAAACGTCCGCCTTGAGCAAACGCATCCACAATAGCATCCACCGCACTTGCGACTGCAGGAAGTGTTTTTTTCACCGCCATGGCGACGGTTTGATCTTCATCATTGATCATGTTGACGATCTCAAGGCTAGTTAATGTGTCTATCTCTCGGGATTTAGCCAACCGACCTTCCGTCGTTAGTTGTCGAATATTTTCCACCGTACCCCCTCCTTTTTCTTTACTGTGGCACAATGAAAGAAAATTTCTAGCGAAAAAATACTATTTTGTGAGCTAGCTTACATTTAAATTATTTGATCTTATTCGCAATTTTATGCATTAACGCTATTCAAACACAGATAAAGCCAGTATGTTAATAGACTGTAAAATCATCAAAAGGAGGGCGTATGAGTGGTTTAGGTTTGGTTATTCTATTACTCTTTGGCATTGCATTTATTGTGGTTTCCACGGCAAAATTTAAGCTACATCCATTTATCGCATTGTTAATTGCCGCTTATGGCATTGCACTAGGATCAGGCATTCCCCTTAACGATACCGTAAAAACCATCACGTCAGGTTTTGGTGGAATTTTAGCCTATATTGGCATTGTGATCGTGTTGGGGACAATCATTGGTACGATTTTAGAAAAAACGGGGGCTGCGATTGCCATGGCAGACTTTGTTTTGCGTACAGTTGGTCGTCAACGCCCAGCCTTAGCAATGACCATTATCGGCTATATTGTCTCTATTCCTGTATTTTGTGATTCAGGTTTTGTCATTTTATCCGCATTGAAAAAATCGCTGGCAAAACAGACAGGAAAATCAGCCGTTACGCTCACCGTCGCACTTGCAACGGGACTTTACGCCACACACACCCTCGTGCCACCAACGCCTGGTCCTATCGCTGCAGCGGGCAATCTGCATGTGGATAATTTAGGGCTTGTGATTTTATTCGGGCTTGGTATCTCTATTTTTACCGCACTTGCGGGTTTTGCTTACGCACAATGGGTTGGCAAACGTGTCGTATCAGGCGAAGATAAAACGATTCAATTGCGTGAACACGACGATGTACGCACGCAATATGGCACATTACCCTCAACATTAAATGCCTTTTTGCCAATCATCGTACCCATTGCATTAATTGCTCTGGCATCGATCTTCAAACTGGTGTTAGGCGACAGCGAACATATCGTACTCACCACCATTTATTTCTTAGGGCAACCTGCAACCGCACTTTTAGTCGGACTATTCTTTGCCCTTCGCCTACTCCCTGCTTGGAATCAAGAAACACTCAATGAATGGATTGGCAAAGGCGTGAAAGATGCGGGTAGCATTTTGATCATCACCGCCGCAGGTGGTGCACTTGGCAGCGTATTGAAAGCCAGTGGTATTGGAGATTATCTCGGCACAACATTGCAATCTATGAGTTTAGGTATTTTTGTTCCCTTTATTATTGCCGCAGCACTCAAAACGGCACAAGGCTCAAGCACCACCGCACTTGTTGTTACCTCAACCATTATCTATCCATTGCTACAACCATTAGGGCTTGACAGCACTGTTGGCTCCATTCTCACGATAATGGCAATAGGGGCAGGTGCCATGACCGTATCACACGCCAACGATAGCTTTTTCTGGGTGGTCGCAGAATTTAGTGAAATGGATGTAGCAACCGCTTATAAATCTCACACTATCGCGACACTGGTGCAAGGCTTAGTCACCATTGCCATCGTGGCAGTGCTAGCGTTTTTATTGCTATAGCACAGAAAGTGCGGTCAACCGCACTTTCAACCTTTCAAATGCACAATGCCATATTGGTAGAGTGCATTTTTTTTCACGTCGAAGAGTTCAGCGGCGATAGCGGCAGCTTTTTTGAGGGGCAGTTCACGGCTGAGTAGTGTGAGAGCGTGGATCGCTTGCGTCGGTAACTCGTCTTGCTCAACCGCACTTTTACCTTCTACAATCACGACCATTTCCCCCTTACTTCGATTGGCATCCGCATTGACCCATTCACATAACGCCTTTATGTGATCGCCATAAATTGTCTCCCACGTTTTGGTCAACTCACGAGCAAGGACCACATAGCGATCCTCGCCAAAAATGGCGCACATATCCGCCAAAGTATCTGCTATGCGATGTGTGGATTCATAAAAAATCAGCGTTCGCGCCTCGTCACGCAATGCGTTGAGCTTATCACAACGGGCTTTCGCTTTAGCAGGTAAAAAACCTTCAAAACAGAAGCGATCTGAAGCAATTCCCGCCGCACAAAGTGCGGTTATCAATGCGCAGGCACCCGGTATAGGCACAATTCGAATGCCAGCTTGGCGACAAAAACGCACGAGATGAAAGCCTGGGTCACTGATCAGCGGTGTCCCTGCATCCGAAATGAGGGCAATATTTTCGCCCCGTTTTAAACGTGCTAATAACTGTGCCATTTTTTCGCGTTCATTATGATCGTGTAGGGCAAAGAGCGGTTTTTTAATGCCGAAGTGGTTTAACAGCCCTGCACTGTGGCGTGTATCTTCCGCTGCAATGAGATCAACCGCACTTAAGGTTTCTAGTGCACGTGCGCTAATGTCTTGCAAATTCCCGATCGGGGTTGCCACAATATATAAATTTCCAGATTCAATCGCCATAATTTACGCTCTTTGATTGATTTTCATGCGTGAGATAAGTAAGATCATGCAAGCTATTCTAACCAATTTGGAGCTACTATGCCGACTAATTTTACTCATCGCAATAAAATTAAACATTTTGTTGCCACGACGGCGATGGCATTATTGCTATCTGCATGTGGCACATCGCTATTTAATAATCCATCTGCCATTTTATTACACGATGCCAATGGCAATTCAGAATTTTATCTTAACCGTGCCGAACAAGCACAAGATGTGGTCGAAAAGCAAAATTTCCAATTGCTCGCCGCTCGTGTGTTATTAAGTGAAAATAAAGTGCGTCAAGCGGAAGTGTTATTAAATGAAATAAATGATAAAGATTTAAGCGAAGAGCAATTATTGGATAAAAACTTAGTCAGTGCGCACATTGCTGCGATTAAAAAGAAAAATAGCAACGCTAGCCAAATGCTAAAAGCGTTGCCATTAGACAAATTGAGTGCCTCGCAAAAAGCACGTTACTGGCAAATTCAAGCTCGTATTGAACGTAATCAACATCATACGATCGATGCCGCGCGTGCATTAATTCATGCTGACAGCTTAATCACGGATAGCGAGCGAAAACAACAAAATATTAATCAAATCTGGCAATTATTGCGATCCGCTAATGCGGGCAAACTTAATGCAACTCAGCCACAAGCTGGTGAAACCGCACTTGCTGGTTGGCTGGCGTTAATCAACACTTACAACAGCCATATTTCTCAGCCTGAGAATATGAAAAGTGCGGTCGAAAATTGGCGAGCACAATACGCAAATCACAGTGCAGCTTATATGTTGCCGTCTGAGCTACAAAACGCATTAAACTACCAACACGTTGCACTCAATCATGTGGCGTTACTTTTACCATTAAGTGGAAATGGTCAAGCCTTTGGCGATATTATTTTGAAAGGATTTAATGATGCTAAAGGGGCAGAAAGTGCGGTGAGTGTTACTACGCTTGATACCGCCTCTGGTACGCCTGTATCCGACTTAATTGAACAAGCCAAACTCAACGGTGTTGAAGCCGTAGTTGGACCATTACTCAAGCCGAATGTGGACGGCATGCTCAGTGCCAACACCGCTGGTTTACAAGTGTTAGCGTTAAACAGTACCGCAAACAATCGCCCTGCTGTCAACATTTGTTATTACGGGCTTTCCCCTGAGGCAGAAGCACGCTCGGCTGCCAATAAAATGTGGTCGGATAATATTCGCGCACCGCTCTTAGTCGTGCCACAAAATGATCTAGGGCAACGCACGGCGGCAGCCTTTAACCTACGCTGGCAACAGCTTTCAGGCTTGGATGCTCAAACACAATTTTATAACACCTCGGCGGATATTTTATCTGCGCTGCAAAGTGGGCTTGCCAATAGTGTAAATGGTGAGCAACCTGCGGTGTATATCGTTGCGAATAGCCAAGAATTACTCGATATTAAAAACGCAATTAATAATGCTGGCTACAACACGAATTTACCACTTTACGCGAGCTCACGTAGTAATAGCCCTAATAATGGAGCTGACTATCGCCTCACGATGGACGGCTTGAAATTTAGTGAAATTCCATTTTTAAGTGATGCGCATTCCAGTCAATATGCACAAGCTAACAGCTTAACTGGTGGCGACTACACCATGATGCGCCTTTATGCAATGGGGGCTGATGCGTGGTTATTAATCAACAAATTCAATGAATTACGCCAAGTTCCAGGCTTTAGCATTAACGGCTTAACAGGAAAATTGAGCGCTGGTAATGGCTGTACCATTGACCGAGATATGAGCTGGTTGGAATACCGCGGCGGTCAAATTCGCGCCTTAAATTAATGCGTAATTCCCGTGCAACTGGTGCGGCGTACGAACAACTCGCACGCCGCTTTCTTGAGCGACAAGGCTTGCGCTTTATTGAAGCCAACCGCACTTTTAAGGGCGGTGAGCTAGATTTAGTGATGCAAGCAGGTCAAACGATCGTGTTTGTTGAAGTGCGGTTACGTAACAACAGTCGCTTTGGCAGTGCATTAGAAAGCGTTTCAAGCAGTAAGCAAGCACGTTGGATTCACGCCGCTGAAATGTGGTTACTTGAACAAAATCAGAGCTTAGAAACCGCACTTTGCCGCTTTGATTTAGTCACCTTTGATGCAAACCAAGTTACTCCGACATGGTTTCCTCACTTTATTGAGTTTAATTCATGAATGCTGATATAACTGCAACGCCATTACTTGAGAAAGTCAAAAGTATCTTTAACGAAAGTATTCAAATTCAAATTGCGACTGACCAAGAGTTGTCAGTATCGTTAGTTTCTGCGGCCCAGAAAATGGTAACTTGCCTATTGTCAGGCAATAAAATTATGGTCTGTGGACAAGGACGCGCCTACGCAAATGGGCAATTTTTAGTGGCGAACTTATTACATCGTTATCATCTCGAACGCCCTAGCTTGCCTGCAGTTTTGTTAGGGTTAGACGGTGCGGTTGGCTCTGCAATTTTTGCTGATCATAACCCTGCTCAACTATTTACACGCCAACTTGAAAGCCTTGCTCAAACGGGTGATATGTTGGTTATCCTCGCCCCTTTTAGCATCGATGAGAGCATATTAAATTTAATCCACACTGCCAATAGCCGTGAAATTCCTATTATTGCCCTCACTGGACGGCAAAATGATCATCTTCACGGTGCACTGGGTGAGTATGATCTCGATTTAGCAATACCTGCGCAAAAAGAAGCGCGCATTTTGGAAAATCATCTTTTAGTTATCAATATTCTGTGTGAATTAATTGAACACCAGCTATTTTCCCATTAATATAGTATCAATCAATTCTCAAGGGAGATGTTTATGTTAAAACCAGTTTTGATGAAAAGGCTTAAACTTGCAACCGCACTTTTCGCTTTAGCCAGCCTACAAGCCTGCGTAACAGCTGCGGTAGTGGGAACAGGTGCTGCCGTTGCCACTAAAGTCGCAACTGATCCTCGCACCACTGGCACCCAAATTGATGACGAAACATTAGAAGTAAAAGTGGTTTCAGCGATGAATAAAGATGCTGAAATTAAACAGGATGCGAATGTGAATGCCGTATCTTATAACTCACGCGTATTGTTAATCGGGCAAGTACCAAATGATAGCTTGCGTGAAACAGCAAAAAATCTTGCCAGCGGCGTAGATGGTGTTACTGATGTTTATAATGAAATTCGCGTTGGACAAAATATCGGTATCGGACAAAATAGCACAGATACTTGGATCACAACGCAAATTAAATCTAAACTGTTGGTTAATTCTGAAGTAAAATCAACCCATATTAAAGTAGTAACAGAAAACGGTGAAGTGTTTTTAATGGGGAATGTTACCCCAGCACAAGCCAATGCTGCTGTGGACGTTGCACGCCATATTGCTGGCGTGAAAAAAGTCGTAAAAGTCTTTTCTTATATTAATTAAGCACTAATAGCCCTTTTAAGGTGATTTATGCCATTACGCATACTGACATTTTTCGGAATAACCGCACTTTCACTAATTATTGCTGGCTGTGCTGGCGATACAATCGTGCAAACGCCAGTTAAAACTGTATCGCAAAACGATGCCCAATGGCAACAACACTTGATACAATTGCATAATATCAAGCAATATCAAGCACAGGGGCAGCTTGGATATATCAGTGCTAAAGAGCGGTTCTCCACACAATTTGACTGGCAGTATGTGAATGATAGTAACTACCAACTGTTTTTATCATCGGGTTTAAGTCGTGAGACTTTAACCTTAAAAATGACTCCAATGGGGCTGGTGGTCAGCGATAACAAAGGAAACCAACGCACCGAAAAAGATGCACACATTTTGCTGCAAGAGATTGTCGGTATGGATTTTCCAATCGAGCTATTTAGTTACTGGCTCAAAGGTGAGCCTAAAGGCACACAAAACTATAAAGTGCGGTCAACAGACCATCTACTAAATGAATTTGATTACACTGTTAACGGTCAGCGTTGGATTGCAAACTATGGTGAATATCATGCGGGCACGCCACCATTGCCGCAAAATATTGTTATTCAAGGTGATGCAAAACAACTTAAAGTGCGGGTAGATAAGTGGACATTCTAGCACCGCACTTTGATCTAAACGCCGCTCCGCATGATTGGTACCCAAGCCCGGCCAAGCTTAATTTATTTTTATATATTACCGCCAAACGTGCTGATGGCTATCACGAATTACAGACCTTATTTCAATTCTTAAATTATGGCGACTGGTTAAAAATCACACCACGCACTGATGCCCAAATTTTAGTTTCTCCCGCACTTGCTGGTGTTCCGAATGAACAGAATTTGATTACGAAAGCCGCAGCATTACTCCAACGCCATACGCATTGTCGCCAAGGCGCAGAAATAACCTTACAAAAAAATCTACCGATGGGCGGTGGTATTGGTGGCGGATCATCGAATGCAGCAACCGCACTTTTAGTGCTAAATCAGCTCTGGGGATTACATTTACCACTTAATGAATTAGCACAATTAGGCTTGCAACTCGGTGCGGATGTCCCCATTTTTATCCATGGACATACTGCATTCGCAGAGGGCGTGGGCGAGATTATCACCCCTTGCCAAGCACCAGAACACACATTTTTAGTTGCCAAACCGAAGCATGTCAGTATTGCTACAGCAGCCATTTTTGCCGATCCTCATTTGCCACGCAATACGCCCAAAAGAACAATGCAAGCCTGCTTAAATTTATCATTTAGTAATGATTGTGAAAAAGTTGTCTGCTTTCACACGCCAGAGGTTGAACAACTACTACACTGGTTGCTAAAATATAGCACAGCGCGATTAACAGGAACTGGGGCATGCGTGTTCGCCCCATTTGAAAATGAAATGGCGGCACACACGGTATTGGCGCAATTACCATCGGATTTTTCTGGATTTGTTGCCCAAAGTTGTAACCGCTCACCGTTACATACACTGTTAGCACAACGATTTATGCCGTAAAATTTGCCGATTGTTCATTCAATCATAAACTTTCATCGACTTGGGGTAACACAATGCCTGATATGAAGCTTTTCGCTGGTAATGCAACGCCTGCACTAGCACAAAAAATTTCTGAACGTTTATACACCTCTCTAGGTAAAGCTACCGTAGGGCGCTTTAGCGACGGAGAAATCAATGTTCAAATTAATGAAAATGTACGTGGAAGCGATACTTTTATCATTCAATCCACCTGCGCGCCCACTAACGACAATTTAATGGAGCTCATCGTAATGGTCGATGCCTTACGCCGCGCCTCTGCTGGACGGATTACGGCTGTCGTTCCTTATTTTGGTTACGCTCGACAAGATCGCCGTGTACGCTCAGCGCGTGTGCCAATTACCGCAAAAGTTGTGGCTGATTTCTTATCCAGCGTCGGTGTTGACCGCGTTCTGACTTGTGACTTACACGCAGAACAAATTCAAGGCTTTTTCGATGTACCCGTAGATAACGTTTTCGGCTCACCTGTTCTTCTCAATGATATTATTAAAAAACAAGATTTGGTCAATCCAATCGTAGTTTCTCCTGATATTGGAGGCGTGGTGCGTGCTCGAGCGGTTGCCAAACTCTTAAATGATACCGATATGGCAATCATTGATAAACGTCGTCCACGTGCAAACGTATCCCAAGTCATGCATATCATCGGGGAAGTTGCAGATCGTGACTGTATTTTAGTAGATGATATGATCGACACAGGGGGAACATTATGTAAAGCCGCAGCAGCATTAAAAGAACGCGGCGCACGACGTGTCTTTGCTTATGCAACCCATGCTGTATTTTCAGGCAACGCTGCAGAAAATATCGCTGGCACTGAATTAGACGAAATCGTCGTAACTGACACTATCCCACTCACACCTCGTATTGAAGCACTGGGTAAAGTCCGAGTACTGACATTATCTGGTATGCTGGCTGAAGCTATTCGTCGCATTAGCAATGAAGAATCCATTTCTGCGATGTTCGACTAAGGGTAATCATTTTTCTCACCAACCGCACTTTAATGTGCGGTTTTTTTATCGATAAACTAGATCAATAAAAATCAGATAAGTTCGGTAAATTAATATTGAGGTAATTTGGTGGGTCGTGAAGGATTCGAACCTTCGACCAACGGATTAAAAGTCCGCTGCTCTACCGACTGAGCTAACGACCCCTATAAGGAGTTTGAAGTGGTGGGTCGTGAAGGATTCGAACCTTCGACCAACGGATTAAAAGTCCGCTGCTCTACCGGCTGAGCTAACGACCCATCAGGGAGCTTAAGTGGTGGGTCGTGAAGGATTCGAACCTTCGACCAACGGATTAAAAGTCCGCTGCTCTACCGGCTGAGCTAACGACCCATCAAGGAACTTAAGTGGTGGGTCGTGAAGGATTCGAACCTTCGACCAACGGATTAAAAGTCCGCTGCTCTACCGACTGAGCTAACGACCCACTTTTGCTACATCACTGTAACGAGCCACTATGATACTTATTTCACAGAACATATCAATCAAAAATTGCATTTTTTTGCTTGATTGTCTGATTTGTCAACAATTCGCACAGAAAATGGCTTAAAAATAAAAAACCTCAGCTATGTGCTGAGGTTTTAATCACTTCATTTTGGATTAGTATGCTAACACCGCACGACGGTTTTTAGCATAATCAGCTTCTGAATGACCAAGTACTGCTGGTTTTTCTTCACCGTAAGAAACTGTTGAAAGTTGGTTACCATTTACGCCTTTATTGACAAGGTAGTTCACAACTGCATCAGCACGGCGTTGACCAAGTGCAATATTGTACTCAGGTGTACCACGCTCATCAGTATTTCCTTCAACTAATACTTTGCTAGTTGGAGTTGCAGTTAAGTATAATGCGTGTGCATCTAATAATTGTTGGTATTGACCTTCAATTGAGTATTGATCAAAGCCGAAATATACAGTGTTATAGCGTTGTTGCAAATCTGCAGCACTATAATTACCAAACATTTGACCGTTGTTTTGACCTTGAGATGCAGACTCATCAGATGAGCTTCCACACGCTGTTAAAACAAGCGCAGGGGCTGCGATCATAAGCACTTTTGCAAGTTTTTTCATTAAGATTACTCCTTAGTTTTTAGTAAGAAATGGAGACCAAGCAGGGAACTTAATTTGACCGTCCACACCTGGCAACCGCGCTTTAAAGCGTCCATCGGTAGACACCAATTGTAGCACTTTACCTAGCCCTTGGGTAGAGCTATAAATAATCATAATTCCATTTGGTGACACACTTGGACTCTCGTCTAAGAATGTTGAACCTAACACTTCAACCTTTCCTGTTGCGAGATCTTTTTTCACAATATGATCAGAATCGATCATAATTAAATTTTTACCATCTGCTGTAATTTGTCCACTATAACTGCGACCACCACTACCAACATAGCTTGCTCCGCCGCCATTTGAGCTCATCATATACACTTGTGGGCTACCACTTCTATCAGAAGTGAATACAATTGAGCGGCCATCTGGAGACCAGCTTGGTTCTGTGTTGTTACCTGCATCACGCGTAAGTTGCACTTCACCACCGCCATTAATATTTTTCACATAAATATTCAGTTTACCATCACGAGATGAAGCATACGCTAAGCGTGAACCATCAGGTGAGAAAGCGGGTGCTCCATTATGACGTGGTGCGGATGCAACGACCTTGCGAGCACCAGAATTGAGATCTTGGGTCACAATTTGTGATTTTTTATTCTCAAAGCTCACGTAGGCTAATTTTTTGCCATCTGCTGACCAGCTTGGTGACATGATAGGTTGTGAGCTACGATTAACGATAAATTGGTTATGTCCATCATAATCGGCTACACGTAATTCATACGGTTTTGATCCACCATTATGTTGTACAACATAAGCAATACGCGTGCGAAATGCGCCACGAATACCAGTAAGTTTTTCAAATACTTCATCACTTACAGTATGTGCACCATAGCGAAGTTGTTTATTATTTGGAATATGGTAGCTATTTTGCATCAATACAGAACCCGCGGCACCTGCACCACCAATTGTATCAACTAGTTGATACGCTATGTTATAACCTGAACCGTCTGGCGTAATTTGCCCAACAATAATTTCACTAATACCTAGCGCAGACCACGCTTCAGGATTTACTTCAGCAGCAGATGCTGGTTTTTGCGGCATACGAGCAGGAGCGATTGGGTTAAATTTACCGCTATTACGTAAATCTGCGGATACAATATCTGCAATATCCACTGGTGCACTGCCCGGACCATTCCATTTAAAAGGCACGACTGCCATAGGTTGTGCACCGTCGACCCCTTCATCAATCACAATACGCACTTCTTCGGCTTTCACGCTGGCTACCAGCACAAACAAAAAGCCAAGTGCGGTCAAAATTTGTTTAAGTTGTTTCATTCAAACCACCTGTTAATCAATTGTGTTTATTTTAAATCAAACTCAATGGTTGGATTTTTATACTTATTGTAAACCGCATCAGAAGGTGCCGCAGGGACTTTACGTGTTCCCTTAATTGCTCTGAGTGCTGAATTACAAATATCATTAGGACCAGATACCTTATCATAGCCCAAAATCGTTCCGTCACGCGCAAGTGAAATACGAACACTACACACTTTACCCGCAAAGCTCGGATCGCGAATAAATCGACGCTGTATCACCCGTTTAATGACACCAGCATACTGATCACCGACTTTATCACCATTTCCATTGCCCGCAGCAGCACCCTGTCCTTGTGTTCCCTTACCATTTTGATTAGAACCACGATTTGCCGAACCACCACCTATGGTGCCATTATTGATCAAATCATCCAGTGCAGCTTGCTGAGCTGCTTTTTGCTCTTTTGCTTTCGCTGCTGCTTTTGCCTTAGCTTCTGCTGCCGCTTTGGCTTTGGCTTCAGCCTCTGCTTTTGCCTTAGCTTCTGCTACCGCTTTGGCTTTAGCTTCAGCCTCTGCTTTTGTCTTAGCTTCTGCTGCCGCTTTAGCTTTGGCTTCAGCCTCTGCTTTTGCCTTAGCTTCTGCTGCCGCTTTGGCTTTGGCTTCAGCCTCTGCTTTCGCCTTGGCTTCTGCTGCCGCTTTGGCTTTGGTTTCAGCTTCCGCTTTCACCCTAGCTTCTTCTGCCGCTTTGGCTTTAGCTTCAGCTTTCGCTTTTTGCTGCTGTAATTTTTCCTGCTCAAGCATTTTTTGACGTTGCTCTTCACGTGCTTGCTCGGCTGCTTTTTCTTCTAACTCACGTTGCTTTTGTTGCTCACGCTGCGCTATTTCACGTTTTTCTTGTTCTTGTTTTGCTCGTTCAATATCGCCTTTTTGCTGTTGTTTGACACGACCAAGCTCTCGTGCTACTTGTCCTGTATCAACCATAACAACACCCATAGTCTCACCATCACCTTCGCCGCCACCCATTGCGGGCATATAGTGATACCAAAGTGATCCTAAAATCAACGCAAGAAAGAGTAGTGCATGCAAGAAAACTGAAACAAAAACAGCACGACTTAACTTCTTATTTTTATCACTTCGCACACTGCATCCTTTAGTTAGAGCGGATTGGTCATTAAGCCTGCTTTATCAACACCAGCCAAATGCAACAAACTCAATCCTTTAATAATTTCTTCATAAGGTGCTTCTTTTGCTCCACCGACTAAAAACGTCGTTTCTTTATCCTTATCAAAAATCGCCTTTGTCATCTCTGTGACCGCACTTTCACTTAAATTTTCATTGCGTTGTCCATCAATGACCAACGTATATTCTCCAACCCCTGTTACCTCTAGTATTACGGGTGTTTTATCTTCATTAGACACGCTTTTGCTATCAGCTGAATCAGGTAACTCAACTTCAACACTTTGGCTAATAATCGGTGCAGTTGCCATGAAAATAAGCAACAGCACCAGTAATACGTCTAAAAAAGGCACAATATTGATTTCTGATTTGACATTTCGTCTTTGACGTCTATATGCCATAACGCCTCCGATTATGCTGTATGCTGTTTAGCAAATGCTTGGCGATGTAAAATCGTCGTAAACTCATCAATAAAATTACTATAATTTTGCTCAAGTTTACTCACTCTTAGGCTTAAGCGGTTGTAAGCCATAACAGCTGGAATTGCCGCAAAAAGCCCTATCGCTGTTGCAATCAAAGCTTCTGCGATACCAGGGGCAACCATTTGTAATGTAGCTTGTTTCACATTACTTAATGCCATAAATGCGTGCATAATTCCCCATACAGTACCAAATAACCCAATATATGGGCTAATTGACGCTACCGTTGCCAAAAAGGGAATGCGATTTTCAACATCTTCAATTTCGCGATTGAGCGTTAAGTTCATAGCGCGCGTTGTACCTTGAATCACCGCTTCTGGAGAACTGTGCGTTGACTGTAAACGTAAAAATTCTTTAAAACCGACATAGAAAATCTGCTCACTTCCACTTAATCCGTCACGACGATTTTCAAGTCCATCATACAGCTTATGTAAATCTTCACCTGACCAGAACCGATCTTCAAACGTCGCTGATGATTTGAGTGCCTGACGCAAAATAGCACTACGCTGAATCATAATCGCCCATGAAATAATGGAAAATAAGATAAGAATACCGATTACAATTTGCACTACGATACTCGCATCTAAAAATAATTGTAGAAAGTTTAACTCATTTGACATTCAAAACCTCAATCGTCAATATCACTACTGTGTAAAATAAAAGCACTACGAATATCGCTCGGCAGTGCCATAGGTTTCATTTTGCTTATATCGACTGCTGCAATTACCACATTAGCTTGTGATAAGCAGCAATCATCCCGCCATAGGCTTTGCGTAAAAACTAAACTTGCGCCTTTAATTTGGCTAACCGCACTTTGTACGATTAATTCATCATCAAGTTTAGCTGGAAAGCGATAATCCAACGCTAATTTTTTGACCACAAACGCAAGTTGCATTTTTTCAAGCAAGATTTTTTGCTCAAAGCCAAGTTGACGTAAAAACTCTGTTCTCGCACGTTCAAAAAAGTGTAGATAACGGGCGTGATAGACTACGCCACCTGCATCCGTATCTTCATAATAAACTCGCAATTTAAAACACAGCACCGTGCGAATCCTCGCTATTTAAAATGTGATATTATCAAGAATTGCTATGCGATTGTCTAGCACTATCCAATATATTACGCTATTAGACCGCACTTTTATCAGATTGTTCTGTAAAAAAGCACCTCTTTTGAGATGCTTTCAACATTACTATAAATATAAAAAAATAAGCCCTGATATAGCAGCAATATAGCCTATTAGGGGATTAAAGATGAGCTTCCATCGCGTTTTGATAAGATCAAGCCCCATACCATGAATCCATAAAATAGATGTTCCCCAGATTAAAAATGAGGTAAATAATGGTGATGGTCCACCAAAATCAAGGGCAAAACGCTTGGCGTTCAAAAACATTGTTACCATTAAAACGGCAGCCAATATAAGTGAAAGGGCTCGCCACGAGCCCTTATTTACCGATTGATAAAGTTTATTTAACATTACTTTCATCATCAAATGTGCCTGTTTTTTCAGCACTAATGGTTACAATAGCTGAAAACATAACAGCAAGCATAACCCCTAAAATCCATACAACGTAATACATTATGTCCTCCTAGTAAAGTGAGCTTTTGTTGTTTTCAATGAAGTTACTATCAATACGTCCGAACATTTTGATATAAGCCCAGATGGTATATGCAAGCAAAATCACAACAAAAACTAATGCAAAACCAAGCATTAAGGTTAATGTTAATTGACTTGAAGTTGCATCCCACATAGTTAAACTTGTATTAGGTTGTGTAATAGATGGCATAATGAATGGGAACATTGCTACGCCACAGGTAAAAATGATACCCGCCATCGTTAATGACGAAAATAAAAATGCAAAACCTGAACGATTCGCTTTGGAAAACACAATATTCAACAATGCACTTACAAGCCCCAATGCTGGAATTGCCCATAAAATTGGCATTGCTTTATAATTATTGAACCATGCTCCCGTTTCAAGTACAACTTCTTTGCCTAACGGTGTTGAAGCAGCATTATGATCCATAACGCTGGTGATAACAAAGCCATCTTTGAATAATAACCATACGCCCGCTAATGCAAAAGTGATCAATGTTGCAAATGCACCAACTTGCGTTACCATTCTTGCACGATCACGCAAATCGCCAGTTGTTTTCATTTGTAGCCACGCTGCACCTTGAGTCGTTAACATAGACAGGCTAATTAATCCACACAGTAATGCAAATGGATTTAATAATTCCCAGAATGAACCTGTATATTTTACTTGTAAAATATCATTAAACTCAAAAGGTACGCCTTGGAGCAAATTACCAAATGCCACACCAAATACTAATGAAGGTACTAAGCCACTAATACAGAGCCCCCAATCCCATGCGGTACGCCATTTTGGACTATCAATTTTAGCACGATATTCTAACCCTACTGGACGGAAGAATAGTGCTGCTAGCACCAAAATCATGGCAATAAAGAAACCTGAGAAAGAGGTTGCATAAACCATCGGCCAAGCTGCAAACATTGCACCACCTGCAGTAAGTAACCATACTTGGTTACCATCCCAGTGCGGTGCAATAGTATTGATCATCACACGGCGTTCAACCTCTTTTTTTCCTGCAAAAGGAAGTAAGGTTAACACCCCCATATCAAAACCGTCTGTTACTGCAAATCCTAACAGCAATACGCCAACCAGCAGCCACCAGATAAAACGGAGAATTTCGTAATCAATCATCTTTTGTCTCCTGCTTATTTCGCTGTTTGTTCAAAATAGTAACGACCTGTTTTTAATGCACTTGGCCCTAAACGACCATATTTAAACATTAAATACATCTCTGCTACCAAGAAAATACTGTAGATCGTACAGATAGTAATAATAGAGAACCAAAGATCGCCAGTTGTTAGATCAGAATGTGCCACACCCACTGGTAACATATTATAAATAGCCCAAGGTTGACGACCATATTCTGTTAAGAACCAGCCGCTTTCAATCGCAATCCAAGGTAGTGGTAAACTCCACAATAACACTCGGTGCACCCAGCGACGTTGTCCAATTTTTTTACTGATAGTCGTTGCAAATGCAGCAATTAATAACAGCAACAGCAAACCACCCACAGCCATCATTACACGGAAAGCATAAAAGGTTGGACCTACTTTAGGAATAGTATCCGCGGCGGCTTGCTTAATTTGCTCATCAGTCGCATCAAGTACATTATCAGTATAACGTTTTAGCAACAATCCAAAGCCAAGATCTTTTTCATATTCTTTAAATTGTGCCTTATCTGCCTCAGAATAATCCCCACTACGCAATTTATGTAACAACTCGTAGGCAATCATACCGTTACGAACACGTTGCTCATTTTCCACTTTTAAATCACGTAACCCCGTAATTTGTTCAGTCAATGAACGCGTTGCAATAATCCCTGCTGCATAAGGAATAGAAATCGCAAAATCATTTTCCATTTCTTTTTCATTTGGAATTACAAATAAATTCCATGCTGCTGGTGCTGGCTCAGTGTGCCACTCGCCTTCCATTGCCGCTAATTTTACAGGCTGAGCTTTACCAATATAGTAACCAGACTCGTCTCCCATAATCATTACAGAAATAATCGCAATTAAACCAAATGGTGCAGCAACGGAGAATGAACGTTTCGCAAAGCCAATATCACGTCCTTTTAATAAGTAATAAGAACTAATACTTAATACAAAAATTGCACCACAGACATAACCTGCTGATAACGTATGCATAAATTTAGTCTGTGCAATTGGACTTAACCAAAGATCTAAGAAACTGGTCATTTCCATGCGCATTGTTTCAAAATTGAATTCTGATCCCACTGGTTTTTGCATCCAACCATTCGCCACCAAAATCCACATTGCTGATAGATTTGAACCAATCGCCACAAGATAGGTTGAAAGTAAATGTTTACCTTTTGATAAACGATCCCAACCAAAGAAGAACAAACCAACAAATGTTGATTCCATAAAGAAAGCAAGCAACGCCTCAACCGCCAATGGCGCACCAAAAATATCCCCAACATAGTGAGAATAGTATGACCAGTTCGTGCCAAATTGGAACTCCATTGTTATCCCTGTGGTAACCCCTAAGGCAAAGTTGATACCAAATAGTTTACCCCAAAATTTGGTCATATCTTTATACACTTCTTTGCCAGTCACCACATAAAGTGTTTCCATAATCACCAGGATAAAAGAAAGCCCTAATGTGAGAGGCACAAACAAAAAGTGATAAAGTGCGGTTAATGCGAACTGCAATCGAGAGAGTTCAACAATATCTAACATCTCAACTCCTTGTAAACACTACAAGTTTTAGTGTTTGATTACATAATGTAATCACCCCAGACATTTCAAACGAAATGCCACATAAAACTCACCGCACTTTTCTTACAAAGAGCTGAAAATCAATTAGTTAGTAAGAAAAGTGAGAATAAGTAAATAACCCTATTTATCATACCTGTAATCAGGTATAAAAAACAGAAATTTTAATATTTCTTTCACATTTTATTACAAAGATCAAAAAATCACGAAACCAAACTGGAGTCAAAAATTGATATAAATCAACTTTATGAAAAATATCTTACTTTTTAAACATATACCTTATTAAATTACTTGGTTATTTATTCAAAAATTTACGTTATTTTAATGAGAAAAAATAGACATTACCGCATTAATTTGTTACTTTTGAACAGATATTGCAAATCATCCTAATAAACTTTGGAAAGGGCGAATATGGGACAGAAAATAACATTAATACTCGGGGTAATCGTTGGATTCAGTGCGGTTTCTTTGAATGCACAAGCAGAGCAATTGCCAACACAATGCAAAAAGCTATTTAATGAAACAGAGCAATTGATTAAGGAAGCTGAACAACAACCAGGAACCCATACCCAATTCGCATCAATTAAAAATAAACTTTCACAAAGTAAAAAACAAATTCTTGCACTAGATCGCGACGTTCAAATTAAAAGTTGTGATAAAGGCTTAACCGCACTTAATAATTTGAAAAATAAAGATATTAGCAATAATTAATAGCGTCTATTTTCTGGATAATCTAGCCCTAGATGTAGATACGTCTGCGCTGTGGCAATTCGACCACGAGGTGTACGCTGTAAAAATCCCTGCTGAATTAAAAACGGCTCTAGTACATCTTCGATGGTTTCTCGCTCTTCCCCAATGGCTGCAGCCAGACTATCCAATCCAACGGGACCGCCTGAAAATTGTTGAACCAATGCGAGCAGTAATTTTCGATCTAAATAGTCAAAACCTTGGTGGTCAATATCGAGCATTTTCAACGCATCTTTCGCAACATCAACCGTAATCACGCCTTGATTTTTCACATCGGCAAAATCACGCACGCGTCGTAATAACCGATTAGCAATACGAGGCGTGCCACGTGATCGCTTCGCCACTTCAAATGCAGCATTTTCTTGCAGTTTAAGTTGTAAACACTGGCTGCTGCGTTTCACAATAGCAGTAAGATCGTCAATCGAATAAAATTCTAAGCGTTGTACAATCCCGAAACGATCACGCAAAGGTGACGTTAATGAGCCAGCCCGCGTTGTTGCTCCAACCAATGTGAACGGCGGCAAATCTAATTTTATTGAGCGAGCGGCAGGACCTTCACCAATCATAATATCGAGCTGATAGTCTTCCATTGCAGGGTAAAGAACTTCCTCAATCGCTGGTGAAAGCCGATGAATTTCATCAATGAACAGAACATCATGCTCCTCAAGATTTGTTAGCATTGCGGCTAAATCCCCTGCCTTTTCAAGAACGGGACCTGATGTCGTGCGAATATTCACCCCCATTTCATTGGCGATAATATTTGCCAGCGTGGTTTTGCCAAGCCCTGGGGGACCAAAAATTAAAAGATGGTCGAGCGCATCACGGCGTAATTTGGCAGCTTGGATAAAAATTTCCATCTGTTCTCGCACCGCACTTTGCCCAATATAATCTTGCAATAATTTCGGACGAATAGCACGATCAATGGTATCCTCTCCCCCGAGGTCAACTGCGCTAATAATTCTATCTGCCTCTATCATCTCTCACCTATAGTGCGCTTTTTAATGCCTCACGAATCAACATTTCACAGCTAAAATCATCTTTCGCTACACGCTTAACCATTTTCTCAGCCTCTTGTGCCTTGTACCCTAGCGCAATTAATGCTGCTACGGCTTCGCTGCTTGGATCCTCCATTGGCACCGCACTTTGCATATCAGTGATATTGGCAGTATCAAAATGATGTTTTACGTCTTTAAACTTGCCCTTAAGTTCAACTAACAGCCTTTCAGCTGTTTTTTTCCCGACACCAGGAATTTTAACTAGCTTAGAAAGTTCTTCACGTTCAATCGCATAAGAAAAGTCATCAACCGACATCGCTGACAAAATTGCCAACGCTAATTTTGGACCAACACCATTTGTTTTAATCAGTTCACGAAATAAAGTGCGGTCACGCTTTTGCACAAAACCAAACAAGAGATGTGCATCTTCACGAACCACTAGATGGGTAAATACGCTGACATGATTACCCGTGTCTGGTAACTGATAAAAACTGGTCATCGGCAATAACAATTCATAGCCCACACCATGAACATCCAGCAAGATCTCTGGCGGTTGCTTTTCAATTAACACGCCTTGTAAACGCCCTATCATCCTCTTCCTTTACTCTATTTGCATGCTTATAGCATAAATAAAAACTGTATAAATATCCAGTTATTTTTCTGCTTTTAAACGAAAACGACCACGGCTATAACGTGCTTTTAAACTAACCGCACTTGAAGTTTGTGCTTGCAATGCTTGATTGATATGTTGTGAATGCAGTGTGCTATGGGCGTGAGTAATGGCGATCGCAAGTGCATCCGCAGCATCCGCTTGTGGCGGAGATGAAAGTTTCAACATTGCACTCACCATATGCTGCACTTGCACCTTATCTGCTGAACCAATGCCTACAACGGTTTGTTTCACAAAACGTGCGGCATATTCAAATACTGGCAAATTACCGTTCATTGCGGCAACAATGGCGACCCCGCGGGCTTGCCCTAACTTCAATGCTGAATCCGCATTACGCGCCATAAACACTTGCTCAATAGCGAATATATCAGGCTGAAATTGTGTAATAATTTCACTCACCCCCGCATAAATACGCTTTAAACGATTCGGTAAGTCATCCACATTCGTGCGAATCGCACCACTGCCAAGATAAGCTAATTGCTTACCTGTTTGGCGAATCACCCCATAGCCCGTCACGCGTGAACCAGGATCGATACCAAGAATGATCATTGCTGTAGCTGTTCTTTTATACTTTGTGCAATTATACTTGCCATCTCCACCGGCACTGCATTTCCAACCATTTTATATCCATTATCGACTTTATCATAAACAAATTCAAAATCATCAGGAAATGTCTGTATTCTAGCACATTCTCTTACTGTCATGCGGCGATAAAGATGTTCGTATCCTTGAACAAAAATATGCTTATTTTTTCCAACTTTTGGCATAATAGGAGCCTGAGGATGTAACTGTGCTTGCCGTCCACTTGCTTGCACAGTAAACCCAGCTTCATTCCACGATCTAACTCTATTTCTACTCATAAAAATCGAGGAAAAACCACCAATAAAATATTCATGATTCAATATCTCCAAATTAAGATTTGCCATATTTTTATCTAAGGCGGGCACAGCAGAATCTTTTAAATCATAGATACTTTGTTTTAATGTCTTTTTTATCTTTTTTTTCGCTGGAAAAATAAATTTTCTATTTAAATCTTTTCTAAATCCTATATAAAAAACACGTTTTCTATCTTGAGGAATCCCATAGTCGGATACGTTAACTAGCGTAACATCTAAATTATAGCCACAATCAATAAACATCTTTTTAATGGACTCTACTGCATCTTTATGTCTCGTAGAAAGCATTCCAACCACATTTTCTGCAAGAAAAAATTTAGGTTGTTTATCCTTTAAAATACGAATATAGTCAAAAAAAAGTTTCCCTCGCTCATCATCAATACCTTTTAATGCGCCAGCTTCTGACCAAGATTGACAAGGCGGTCCACCTATAATTCCATCACAGTCAGGTACTTCTGAGGACAATATATTTCTAATATCTCTTGTATCAAGATAAGCAGAATGATTTTTTTTATAAGTATCCCAAATGGTTTTATCATATTCATTAGCAAAAACCACTTCAAATCCTTGCTGAATGAATCCTAAATCCAATCCACCAGCTCCTGAAAATAAACTAACAACTTTCATCCAAAACCTATCGAGAAAACGTAATCAATTTTGCTTTTTTTAATTTCACTGGATTATCCGGATCTTTAATCTCAACATTTTCTATTATTACAGCAGTCTCATTTCTTATTTTCTCTAAAAAATCCTGTCGATTTTTAAATGTTGAAAATTTTTCATCGCTAATCAAAGCCATAAAATTAAATTTTTTGTTCTGTGGTTTATAAATGTAAGAAAATACCCTAAATGGATTTTCTATCCCCCACATTCCTCTAACTCGTAAATATGTAATCCCTAATGGATCCACTCGATTAATCCGTCCTAATTCATTTGTTTTAGCAAACTCAACACCAGGAATTTGCTCAACACCGTTTTTTATCACAGAACTAATACGTTTATAAATTTCTTTATCAGCACAATATTCATCACCATAAACAAAACACAATGCCCGTAACTGATTATTATCAACACAACCTATCACATAAAGCATATCTTTCACAGCCCAATCTTCAGCTTCTCTGCACGCATTACTTATCATAGAATTATCAATAAATAATTTCTTTTTAGGATAACTACTATTTAATGCTATGGGGGAGTTAATACGTTCTATCTTTTTAATTTCAATTGCATCACCATCTTTTAGCATAGCATCAGGTGGATTATTTTGATTACCTAAATAGCTAAATATTTCCGATAACTTCTTGAGTCTAATTGAACTATCATTTTCTTCGACCGTGTCTGCAAATAGATCTTTAATATACTCTTCTAACGCTTCTCCCATATTGTTAGCACGGTTGTGCGAATTTGTACTATTCATAAGCTCAAAGTTAGGAGAAGCGATAAGAGATAATATTGCATTTAAAATGTTCACATTAAAACCTCAAGAAAATGATGAATAGCCCTATTCCTAGGGCTACTATGAATAAATTTTATAGCAAAGCTGCCACTTCGTCGCTGATGTCGCCGTTGTGGTAAACGTTTTGTACATCGTCACAATCTTCGAGCATATCGACTAAACGCATTAATTTTGGTGCGCTATCAGCATCGAGTTCAACACTGGTTGATGGGATCATAGACACATCTGCTTCGCTAATTTTAAAGCCTGCCGCTTCAATTGCATCACGAACCGCACTTAGCTCTTCCCATGCGGTATAAACTTCAAAACTGCCGTCGTCTTGTCCTTGAATATCCTCTGCCCCTGCGTCTAATGCAGCTTCCATTAAGGCTTCTTCATCGCTACTTTCAACTAAAATAAGTCCTTTTTTGCTGAAAAGATACGCAACGGAACCATCGGTGCCAAGATTGCCACCTGTTTTGGTAAATGCGTGGCGTACTTCCGATACTGTGCGGTTGCGGTTATCGCTCAAGCACTCAACATACACTGCGGTGCCTGCTGGCCCATAGCCTTCATAGATGATGGTTTCCATATTAGAATCATCTTCTCCGCCAGCTCCTCGTTGGATCGCTCGATTAATCGTATCTCGTGTCATATTACTCGCCAGCGCTTTATCCACTGCGGTACGTAGGCGTGGATTGGCACTTACATCCGCACCACCAATTTTCGCTGCGGTTACCAACTCACGAATAAGTTTTGTAAAAATTTTACCTCGTTTGGCATCTTGTGCCGCTTTACGGTGTTTAATATTTGCCCACTTACTGTGACCTGCCATTATAAATCCTCTTTATTGTTACGTTTTAAAATAAATTCTTCGATTGCCTGCGCATTATTCCACGATTTGGTGCATTCGACCGCACGTTGGGCAGTAAGCCACTGATATGCGCTATGCTCACTTAATGTGATCGGCTGCTGTGCACTCAATGCCATTAAAAACCAGTGTTCTCGACAATGGGTTATACCTGGTGCATAACGATGTCGAAATTGGGGAAAAATCTCAAACACCACACTTTTATTGCAATTCATCAGTGCTTTATCCACCGTTCGGGCATCAAGTCCAAGCTCTTCTTGCACCTCACGCACCGCAGCTTGGTGTGGCGTTTCCCCGAATTCTAAAGAACCTGTAACTGACTGCCAAAAAGTGCGGTCATCTTGGCGTTGTAGCATAAGCACATTAAAGCTGGTAGGGTCATAGACCACTACCAATACACTTTCAGGCCGCTTAAGATTAAAAGTCGATGTCAAGCGATTTCACACTGTTTGCTAAGAATTCTTGTTTCACGACGCCAAATAACTGTTGATATGGCAACAGAAGATCAATTTCACCTTCGGCATATGGACCCAGTGCATACGGTGGAAATTTGAACTCAATTCCGCGATAGGTGAATGTGAAGTTAAACTCTTTCCCTTCAAATGTGTCTTTATAATCGTTCAATCGCTCTTGAGCAATTGCCTCGACATCAGTCGCACCAGTTGGGTCTTGATTATCGCTTTTAATATAGTCGACATAGGCTGCTTTAAGTAACGCGATTAACGCTTCTCGTTTACCTGCCTCGACAAGGTTATCAATGCTCAATTTTTCTTGCGTGTCTAAATTAAAATTTGTAAATACCGTTGAGCCAAAACCATGAGCTCCGCCTTGATAGGTATAAAATTCTTCACTAAACATCGCAATGTTACCACGTTGTCCTAAAAAGTGCGGTGCGTAATAGCTCTGCCAACCTATAGGGCCATTATCCTCATCTGCTAAGACTTTTTTGGCACTGTCTAATTGCGCTTTTGCTAATGCCTCAATATCCAATTTATCAAATTCTGCTTCTTTTTCTTCCTGGGCTTTCTCATCAAGATCAAATGGAAGCACTGGATCAAGATACACTCTCGCATTCTGCTCAAAATACTTATTCAGCCACTCTTGCCCTGTCTTAAGGGTTATCACTTGCAACGCATAACAGTGGCGATCGGGTTTTATCATACACCCTTGTTCTGATGTCAATTGTACAGGTTTCACCTCAAGTAATGGGGTTTGCGCTTGCACTGCACTGGCTGAAAGTAAAAGTGCGGTCAGTGCCGTTAATTTTGATGACATTTTCATGGTTAATCCTTTTGTTTTACAACACTAATAGCGAGCTCATTTAATGCTTGAGCATTGCCGACACTTGGTGCATCAGTAAGCAAACAGGCAGCTGCTGTGGTTTTCGGGAATGCAATAACATCGCGAATATTATCCGTGCCAGTTAGTAACATAGTTAAACGATCTAGACCGAATGCTAAGCCTGCATGAGGCGGTGTACCAAATTTCAACGCATCCAACAAGAAGCCGAATTTTTCACGTTGCTCTTGCTCGTTGATGCCTAAAATACGGAACACGGTTTGTTGCATCACGGGATCAAAAATCCGCACAGAACCACCACCGACTTCGTAGCCGTTAATCACCATATCATACGCATTTGCCACGGCTTGCGTTGGATCTTGCTCAAGTTGTTCTGGGGTTGCGTTGGCTGGTGAAGTGAATGGATGGTGCATTGCCGCAAGGTTACCCTCATCATCACGCTCAAACATCGGGAAGTCAATCACCCACAGTGGTTTCCATTCATCAAGTGCGGTCAAATTGCAATCACGACCAAGCTTCAAGCGTAACGCACCCATTGCGTCAGTAACAATTTTATAATTATCTGCGCCAAAGAAGATAATATCGCCTGTTTGTGCATTCAGACGTTTTAATACTGCACTTAACACCTCTGGCGTTAAGAATTTGGCAATCGGACTTTGCACGCCATCCATACCTGCATTAATGTCGTTGACTTTCAGCCACGCTAAGCCTTTTGCCCCATAAATCCCGACAAATTGGGTGTATTCATCAATTTGTTTGCGTGTAATGGTGTTACCATTTGGTACTCGAATAGCAGCAACACGCCCTTTAAGATCATTAGCTGGAGCACTGAACACCTTAAAATCAACTGATTTGACTAAATCAGCAACATCAACCATTTCTAGTGGGTTACGTAAATCAGGCTTATCCGAGCCAAAGCGACGCATCGCTTCCGCAAAGGTCATAACAGGAAACTTGCCCAAATCAACTTGTAAAATCGACTGCCACAATCCTACAATCATCTCTTCCATCACATCACGCACTTCTTGTGCACTCATAAATGAGGTTTCAACATCAATTTGCGTGAATTCTGGTTGACGATCAGCCCGTAAATCCTCATCACGAAAACATTTCACTATCTGGTAGTAACGATCAAAACCCGACATCATCAGCAACTGTTTGAACAACTGTGGCGATTGCGGTAACGCATAAAATTTACCTTTATGCACACGGCTTGGCACAAGGTAATCTCGCGCACCTTCAGGCGTAGCTTTGGTCAGCATTGGGGTCTCAATATCCAAAAAGCCATGGCTGTCCATAAAGTGACGAACAAAGCTCGTGATGCGTGCCCGCGTTTTAATGCGTTGTGCCATTTCAGGGCGGCGTAGATCAAGATAGCGGTATTTTAAACGTTGCTCTTCGCTGTTGTTTTGATTGAAGTCTAGTGGCAATACCTCTGAACTGTTAAAAACACGCACCGCTTTGGCAGATACTTCCACTTCTCCTGTTGCCATAGTGATATTTATTTGATTTTCTGGGCGTGCTTGGACTTCACCAACTACTTGAATACAAAACTCACCACGCAAGCGAGAAGCACTTTCAAATGCCTCTTTATTAGCCGGGTCAACAAACACTTGGACAATGCCTTGGCGATCGCGCATATCTAAAAAAATTAATCCACCCAAGTCGCGACGACGATGCACCCAGCCACTTAAGATCACTTCCTGTCCAACATTTGTGGCGTTCAAGTCACCACAATAATGTGTTCTCATCATATTTTTATCCTTTATTTTGCAATCGGGTTAATTTGTCAATTATAGCTGAATTTATGTATGGATTGAATACGTTTTTCGCCAAACCGCACTTTGTATCTAGCGTTGTTTTAAAAAGTGCGGTAACGCTGTAATCGAATCAAGCACAGCATCGGCAAGCCGCTCGCCTTCTGGGGTAATGGCTTTGCCAGTGCGAACCAAAATATTGCATCCTACGCCTGCGTTAATGCCAGCTTGAATATCTGCAATCTTATCGCCCACCATAATGGAGTGCTGAGGATCAATTTGCAATTCTGTGATTGCCTGTAATAGCATCCCCGCAGCAGGTTTGCGACAGTCACACTGAATGGCATACTCTCCCTCGCCATCTGGCAAGTGCGGGCAATAATAAATCCCATCTAAATCCACTCCGCGATCCGCAAGCGACCAATCCATCCATTCGGTTAATGTTAAAAATGCCTGTTCGGAAAACAACCCTCGCGCAATACCTGATTGATTCGTCACTAACACTAACAAATAGCCCATTTTTTTTAATTCAAGTAATGCCTCAATGCTACCATCAATAAACGTGAAATCATCAATCGTGTGAACATAGCCGTAATCAATGTTCAGTGTGCCATCGCGATCTAAAAAAATTGCTTTATTCATCGTTGTCCTACTCTATTTTCTCCGTTTGCCTTATTATGCGGCATTTTCTGCTGTATTTGCGTAAATTTTTTGCTTTAGATGAAAAATAGTGATTGACATAGCTGTCTAGACGTCTAAAATGACAAAAATGCAAAATTGAGTCATATAGGGCTTTATGATTAAGCTAAAAAATATTAATAAAATATTTAATGTGGACGGACGTACACTGACCGCACTTGATAATATCAATCTTGATATTCCTAAAGGGCAAATCTGTGGCGTGATCGGGGCATCAGGTGCTGGGAAAAGCACATTAATTCGCTGTGCGAATCTACTGGAAACGCCAACTAGCGGACAGGTGTTTGTGGACGGACAGGAGCTAACTGCTATGTCAAATAGTGCGCTAATTAAAGCCCGACGCCACATTGGTATGATTTTTCAACACTTTAATTTATTAAGTGGACGCACCGTCTTCGGTAATGTCGCGTTGCCTTTAGAATTATTAGGTGAAAGCAAAGCGAATATCAAACAGAAAGTAGATGATCTGCTCACACTCGTTGGCTTGGCAGATAAAAAAGAGGCATATCCCAGTAATCTGTCTGGTGGGCAAAAACAGCGTGTCGCGATTGCGCGTGCATTAGCGTCCAATCCCAAAGTCTTATTATGTGATGAAGCAACCAGTGCGCTTGATCCCGCAACCACTCACTCCATTTTGGATTTATTGCAGGAAATCAATCAAAAATTGGGATTAACCATTTTATTGATCACCCATGAAATGGAAGTCGTAAAACAGATTTGCCATCAGGTCGTTGTTATTGATAAAGGGCAATTAGTGGAACAAGGAAGTGTAAGCGAGATCTTCTCTAATCCTAAAACTGAACTGGCAAAACGCTTTATTAAATCAACAGTTCGCATTAATTTGCCCAAAGAATATATCGAGCAACTGTCTAGCTCACCCAAAGGAGCAAACTCATGGCCAATCATCAAATTTGAATTTACAGGTCGTTCGGTAGACGCGCCATTGCTTTCGCAAGCCTCGAAAAAATTTGGTGTAGAGTTAAGTATTTTAGTCTCACAAATTGATTATATTGGTGGCGTAAAATTTGGCTTTACGATTGCTGAAGTCGAAGGCCCTGAAGATGCTATTGAACAAACCAAAATTTATTTAATGGAACATAATGTCCGTGTTGAGGTGCTAGGCTATGTTTGATCGATTAACACCACAAGTTTGGAACATGATTGGGCAAGCAACCCTCGAAACGTTGTATATGGTTTTCGTCTCGGGGCTTATTGCCACTGTACTTGCCATTCCATTAGGCGTGCTCTTATTTATTTCACGCAAAGGACAAATTCGCCAAAATACCAAGCTCTACCGCACATTGAGTATGGCTGTCAATATTGGGCGTGCTATCCCATTTGTGATTTTATTATTTTGGATTATCCCATTTACGCGTGCTGTTGTCGGCACAAGTATTGGAACGACCGCAGCCATTGTACCATTAACAGTCTCTGCTGTGCCATTTATTGCACGCTTGGTAGAAGGCTCGCTAATCGAGATTCCAAGTGGATTGACCGAAGCGGCACGTGCAATGGGTGCAAGTAATCTACAAATTATCACGAAGTTTTTATTACCTGAAGCTCTGCCAGGGCTCATCAACGGCATCACCATTACCTTGGTGGCATTGGTCAACTACTCTGCTATGGCAGGTATCGTAGGCGGCGGTGGCTTAGGTGATGTGGCTATTCGCTATGGCTATCAAACCCACGTGCCTGAAATTTTGACCACCGTTGTTATCATTCTGGTCATTATGGTACAAATCATTCAATTTGTAGGGGACAGCCTTGTTCGCTACGTTGATCATCGTTAAACACAACAATGTCTAAAAGGAAGTTAATTATGAAACTCAAAACACTTTTTACTCTAAGTGCGGTCGCTGCAACACTCGCGTTATCAACCTCTGCTTTTGCCAAAGACGGCAAAGTTAGAATCGGTGTACAAAATGGTCCAGAAATGACCGTTGCAGAAACGGCAAAACAAGTCGCAAAAGATCAGTTCGGCCTTGAAGTAGAATTAGTGCCGTTTTCAGATTATGTTACCCCAAATGCCGCGTTGGAAGAAAAATCCATCGACGCTAACGCCTTCCAACACAAACCTTACTTAGATTCTCAATCTAAAGCCCGTGGCTGGACCGACTTAGTGATCGTGGGTAACACTTTTGTTTATCCAATTGCAGCATACTCACAAAAAATCAAAAATCTTGATGAGTTAAAAGACGGTGCAGTTATTGCGATTCCAAACGATCCAACCAATGGTGGACGCTCACTTTTATTACTACAAGCACAAGGGTTGCTCAAATTAAAAGATGGCACTGGCTTAACTCCAACAGAATTAGATATTGTTGAGAATCCGAAAAACTTGAAAATCCGCTCGCTAGATGCTGCATTGATTACGCAAGTGTTGCCTGAAGTGGATTTAGCGATCATTAACAATACGTTCGCAGGTCAAGCAGGGCTTTACCCAAGCAAAGATGCTATTTTTGTTGAAGATAAAGACTCACCGTATGTGAACATTATTGTTGCCCGTGAAGACAACAAAGATGACGAAGATGTTAAAAACTTTGTCAAAGCTTACAACTCAGAACCTGTGTATCAAAAAGCCATGGAAGAGTTTAAAGATTCTGTTGTCAAAGGCTGGTAATAACCGCACTTTAACGTGTTAATGCAAGCCGAAAGTTCGCTTTCGGCTTTTTTATGGAGCAATTATGACGGACTATACTCTGCTTACCAAAACATTAAGTGCGGTTATTGCTGATGATGACGATAAAATCAGCGTGCTTGCCAATACGGCTGCGCTACTTAATGAACATTTACCGCATATAAACTGGGTGGGCTTTTACTTACTAAAAGGTAACGTACTAACACTAGGACCTTTTCAAGGCAAAGTGGCTTGCACTCGCATTCCCGTTGGCAGAGGTGTATGTGGAAGTGCGGTTGCACAACGCACTATTTTGCGCGTGGCAAATGTGCATACATTTGCAGACCACATTGCCTGCGACAGTGCCAGTCAGTCGGAAATTGTACTACCCATTTTTTGCCAAGATCAGATTATCGGTGTACTAGATATTGACAGCCCACACCTAGACCATTTCACGGCAAACGATGAACAAGGGCTTGCCGAAATTGTCGCACGGCTTAGTGCGCATTTAAGCAAAATTTAATGGATAGAAAAGCCAATTTACGGCAAGCAAACACAATAAAAATTGTGCACTTATGATAAATTCCACGATCCCCACTTGTTTGACCGTTAGGCGAAAATGTGGGGCTATGACTGCACGCAATACTGCGGGCAAAAAGCAAAGTGCGGTTGGAATATTAATCCACGTACCTAATATGACGATCAATAGAATATGATAACCATAAGAGGCGTATAAATAGTGCACGTTTTTCCGCTCCCTTAGCATCGTTTTCACATACAATGTCGTGCCAATAAAAAAGAGCGTTGGCAGTATAAACACCCACCCAATTTGCGGATCAAAAGTGCGGTCAGGGAAATAATATGCCGCCATACCCGCAATGCCAAAAATGATAATCGCAGCAATATCATTGCCTAGTGCACGCTCTTGCTTTATTTTCACATAATGGATATTCACTAACGCAAATGGCAACATCGCAAGCACAAAAAATATGATATATGGATTATAGTAAAGTGCTGGCAACACAAAAATTACCGCACTTAAAGCATAGCGTATACACCAACGGCGGTTCACATCAAGATTGCGCTGTTTAAATAAATTAAAAAACGGATAGGTAAAGAGATATAAGCAAAACCATGCGAGTAGCAATGGTAGGTGCCACCACAGTGGATGACTAATCAACATACCATAGAAAAAAGGCAAAAGTGCCATCACGATGGCACCATGCTGGTTAGATATATATAGCTTCATTAAGTGCGGTTCTTTTCTTTCATTGAGGCAAAAAACGTTGCCAATATAGGTCCTGACACATTATGCCAAAAACTAAATACCGCACTTGGAATCGCTGCCACTGGGTTTAAATGTGCCGCTGCTAATGCCGCCCCCAATCCTGAGTTTTGCATGCCCACCTCAATGGCTACCGCTTTACTATCAAATGTGCTTAAGCGGAAGAGTTTTGCCGCTAAAAAGCCCACCAAATAACCTAGGCAGTTATGCAATACCACGACCGCAAAAATCAGTCCAAAGGCGTCAAGTTGTAGTAATTTATCTTTGCTTACCGCAACCACAGCCGCCAAAATCAGCACAATAGAAATCACCGATACCAATGGCATCGCATGACTCAATTGCGTGGCTTTTTGTTTTAACAATGTCCGCACCACAAGCCCTAAGAAAATCGGCAACAACACCATTTTTAACACAGAAATGAACATTGCCATGGCATTGATGTCAATCCATTGGCTGGCTAAAACATAAAATACCACTGGCGTTAAAAGCGGTGCCAGTAAAGTTGAAATGGTCGTACACGCCACTGAAAGTGCGGTATTGCCACGTGCCAGATAGGTCATCACATTTGATGACGTTCCGCCAGGGCAAGATCCCACCAAAATCACGCCCACAGCCAGCTCAGCAGGTAACGAAAATCCTTTCGCCAATGCAAACGCAATGGCGGGCATAATCACAAATTGCCCAACCACACCAACAAAAACAGATTTAGGATGACGTGCCACCTCACTGAAATCGTGAAATGTTAAGGTGATGCCCATCCCAAACATCACAATGCCCAACAGATAAGGCACATAGCCTAATAATGGTTTAAACACTTCAGGAAATTGAAAAGCCAGAAAGGCAAATAACAAAACCCAAATGGCAAACGTTTTGCCAGCAAATTGACTCATTTTTACTAATAACTGCATAGATTCTCTCAACAAAATTAAGTAAATTAACGTATGAAAATTAAAAGTAAATTCACGCTAACATAGCATCAAACCGCACTTTTATATCATATAAGTGGTTACTTACCAATACAAAATGAACTAAATATGCTCGTGAGTAGATCGTCAGACGTAAATTGCCCCGTAATTGTGCTTAACGCATCTTGTGCTAAACGCAACTCTTCAGCTAATAATTCACCTGCCCGAAATTCCACCAGCTGAGTATGTCCACGTTCGAGACATTCCGCCGCTTTCGCCAACGCTTCTAAATGGCGACGACGTGCTAAAAATCCCCCTTCAGGGCTTGCCTGATACCCCATTGCCTTTTTCAAATGTTCGCGTAATAACGCTATCCCTGCCCGTGTTTTCGCGGATAATGAGATAATCGTACGCCCATTTTCAATGAATAACTGCTCTGCCTCACCGCTAATATCCGCTTTATTACGAATAATGGTTAATGGCATATGATCAGGCAAACGGGCAATAAATTCTTGGCTTGCAAAATCCATTTGTTCCGCTTGCGGTGCCGCAGCATCAATCATCAACAAAACGTGATCGGCTTGCTCAATTTCTGCCCATGCACGTGTAATGCCAATTTTTTCCACCTCGTCACTCGCCTCTCGTAGCCCCGCAGTGTCGATGATGTGCAATGGCATTCCATCGATGTGAATATGCTCACGCAACACATCTCGGGTTGTGCCTGCAATGTCAGTAACAATCGCCGCTTCTCGCCCCGCTAGGGCATTTAGCAAGCTCGATTTACCTGCATTTGGGCGACCTGCAATCACGACTTTCATCCCCTCACGCAAAATTGCCCCTTGACGCGCTTGCGACCGCACTTTAGCGAGTTGCGCCATAATTTCATTGAGTTTGTTCTCCACCATACCATCGGCAAGAAAATCGATTTCTTCATCGGGAAAATCGATCGCAGCTTCAACGTAGGTACGCAGATAAATTAACATATCCACTAGCGTGTTGACTTTATGAGAGAACTCTCCTTGTAAGGAATTTAGCGCACTGCGTGCTGCCTGTGCAGAGCTGGCATCAATTAAATCGGCAATTGCCTCAGCTTGTGCAAGGTCGAGTTTATCATTCAAAAAAGCCTGTTCAGAAAACTCACCTGGGCGAGCAAGGCGTACATCATCCAGTTTTAAAATTTGCTCAAGCAGCATATCCAATACAACTTGTCCACCATGACCTTGTAATTCAAGCACATCTTCGCCTGTAAATGAGTGTGGTGCTTTAAAATACAAGGCGATTCCTTGATCAAGCACTTGCCCATCAAGGGTTTTAAATGGCAAATATTCCGCCAACCGCACTTTAGGACATTTTCCCAAAATAGCATTTGCGACAGTACAGGCTTGCGGACCTGAAACGCGTAAAATGCCGATGCCGCCACGCCCTGGGGCGGTTGCCTGTGCAACAATAGTTTCTTTTATCATCATCTTGACCGCACTTTGATTAGTATGAAAAAGGCACTCTCTTGAGTGCCTTGCGATTATTTTTTACGAGAATGTAGCCCGCGCTTCTCAAGCCCACGATAAATCCATTGTTGCTGTGCAATGGTAATCAAGTTTGAGGTTAACCAGTAAAGCACTAAGCCTGATGGGAACCACAAGAAGAAGAACGTAAATGCCACCGGCATAAATGTCATAATCTTCTGTTGCATTGGATCCGCCACAGGTGTTGGCGACATTTTCTGTAATAAGTACATTGAGCCCCCCATTAACAATGGCAGGATGTAATAAGGATCTTGTGCAGATAAGTCTTGAATCCAGCCAAAAAATGGCGCATGGCGCAATTGTACCGCTTCCATAAACATCCAGTAGAGGGCAATGAAAATTGGCATTTGTAACAAGATAGGTAAACAACCACCCAATGGATTGACTTTTTCTTCTTTATATAAACGCATCATTTCTTGGCTCATGCGTTGTTTATCATCGCCAAAACGCTCACGCAATTCTTGAATACGTGGCTGCAACATACGCATTTTCGCCATTGATGTATATTGCGCTTTAGTCAGTGGGTACAAAATCGCTTTCACGATAATAGTCACACAGATAATGGCCAAGCCCCAATTAGACACAATGCTTTGGATAAATTGTAACAATTTGAACAATGGTTTAGAAATAAACCATGCCCAGCCGTAATCCACAGTCAAATCCAAGTGCGGTGCAACGGCTTCCATTTGGTTTTGCAGTTTAGGGCCTGTCCACAATTTGCTCTCAACAGTTTGGCTGCTACCTGCTGGCACAGTCATGGTTGGCGCACGAAAGCCAATAAAGGCAAAGTTTTTATTGGTACTAGTATAAAGTTGATTCTCTTCATGCTGATTGGGAATCCAGGCTGTCGCAAAGTAGTGCTGTAAAATGGCAACCCAACCTTGTTTCGTCGCAATGGAAAGATTGGCTTTTTCCATGTCTTCAAAACTGTATTTTTTATAATTGGTCTCAGCAGATGAGTACGCTCCACCCGTATAAGTAGGCATTGCTAAGTTAGTCGAGTGTTCAATCAACGTGTGCTTAATTTGCGCATACGGCTGAACTTCAATTGGCTCAGCACGGTTATTCGTGATGGTGTAATCAACATCAACAACATAGCTTCCACGCTTGATAATAAAGGTTTTTACCACTTTCACGCCATCTTTTTCTAACACAAGCGGAATACGCAGTTCGTCTTGACCATCAGCTAAAATGAAGTTATCACCGTCAACACTATATTGCGCACGCCCTGCACGGGTATCCACGCCATCTTTACCTACCAAGCCGCTTTGTGCGACATAAACCAAGTTTTTATCATTTTGTAACAACGAGAATGGTTTATCAGAGTTAAGCTCAGCGTTGTATTTCAACAACTCAGAGTCAACAATGTCCCCACCATTGGTGGCAATTTTAAGGCGTAAAACATCACTTTCAACGGTAATCACATTGCCTGTGCTATCTGAATCAACCGCACTTTCTGTTTGACTTGTGCTAACAGGCGTATCACTTTCGGCATCAACCGTGGTGGCTGTTGCACTGGCTGTTGGCGTGTCAGCCTTTGGCGAATGATAATCAATTTGCCATTGTTGATACACCAAGAACGAAAGAAAGACGAGTGCAATAACTAATAAACTACGTTTTGAATTCATTATTTTTCTCTGCGTTGGTTAGAGGTTAACGGTTCACTTTGTTTTTCAGGTACCGGATCGTATCCGCCAGCACTTAAAGGATGACATTTTAATACACGTTTAAGCGTAAGCCAACCACCTTTTAATGCCCCAAAGCGTTTTATGGCATCTAAGCCATATTGCGAACAGGTCGGCGTGAAACGACAACGTGGCCCAAACAACGGACTTATCACTAATCGATAGACTTTAATCACAAAAATTAAGCCTTTTGCGCCAAACGACGATGACGATTGCATAATATATCCAATATGTCTATAAGTTGTGCATTGTCTAGTTCAGCCAGCCCTTTGCGTGCGATCACAATAAAATCCATTGCAGGCAAATTATGCTGATGTAATCGAAAATATTCACGACACACGCGTTTGATACGATTACGCACCACCGCACGCTTAACATGCTTTTTCGCAATCGTTAAACCGAGCCGAGGAAAACCAAGATGATTGGCGCGGGCAATAATGCTAATTTCAGGACGAGACGCTTTGACAGGCTGTTGAAAAACAAATGTGAATTGTTCGGGAGTTAACAGACGTAACTCCCGAGAAAAAGGATACTTAACTCCACTCAAAGTGTGAATTAAGCTGATAGACGTTTACGGCCTTTGGCACGGCGACGCGCTAGCACTTGACGACCGTTTTTTGTTGCCATACGAGCACGGAAACCGTGAGTACGGCTACGTTTTAATACGGATGGTTGAAATGTACGTTTCATAATTAATCTCTACTTATCGGTAAAATCTAAAGTTTTAAAAGTTAAGGCTGATCACCCAAAACAGGTAATCGAAGGTTAGCCCAAAAATAAGGAATCGAATTTTAATCGGAAACGCGTCAATAGTCAAATAAGATTACACAAAAGTGCGGTAATTTTTCCAACCGCACTTTTCACTATGGAAACCGCAGCTACCCCATATTCGCACTACTAAAATGTTTACGTCAAAAATGCAAGTACTTTTTTTGTGTTTTTTTGTGCGTAAAGTAGGGATTTTTAATTTGTAATTGGGTATTATTAACAAATACTGTGCGCAAACATGAAGAAAATGGGGATAACCCCTGATGGAGTGCTAAATGTCGTCTTCTTACCAGAAAGATTTATGGCAAGATTGTCTTTCTCAACTACAAGATAAAGTTTCATCAAATGATTTCAGCACTTGGCTCAAACCGCTACAAGCTGATGTCCAACATGATACGTTGCTATTATATGCGCCGAATAAATTTATTGTGCAATGGGTGCAAGATAAATTTTACAGTCTCATTATTGACATCATCACTGAGCTTACGCAAAGTGCGGTCTGCAAAATTAAATTTGTGTTAGGCAATAAGCCACAAGCCTCTAAACCTAGTAGTGAGCTTCCTCCGCAGCCTATGGTAGCAAGCAAGCCCGTTGAAGAGCAATATCGTTCAGGCTTAAATAGTAAGCAAACTTTTGACAATTTTGTCGAGGGGAAATCTAATCAAATGGCGCGTGCCGTGGCGCAAAAAGTCGCAGACAACCCAGGGGAAGCCAATGCTAATCCACTTTATCTTTACGGCGGAACTGGGCTTGGGAAAACGCATTTATTACACGCTATTGGTAACGAAATTCTTGCCCGCAATCCGCAAGCAAAAGTGGTATATATGCACTCCGAGCGATTTGTGCAAGAAATGGTTAAAGCACTACGCAATGACAAAATGGATCATTTCAAGCGTTTTTACCGCAGCCTTGATGCATTGTTGATCGATGACATTCAGTTTTTCTCAAATAAAGAAGGCTCACAAGAAGAATTTTTCCACACCTTTAATGCCCTATTTGAGCGTAATCATCAAATTATTCTCACCTCAGATCGCTATCCACGCGAAATTGAAAAAATTGAAGATCGGCTTCGCTCACGTTTTGGGTGGGGGTTGAGTATCGCCATTGAACCGCCCGATTTAGAAACGCGAGTGGCAATTTTAATGAAAAAAGCGGAAGAAAGCCGCCTTAGTTTGCCTGAAGAAGTTGCATTTTTTATTGGGCAGAAATTGCGTACCAATGTGCGTGAACTGGAAGGGGCATTAAATCGTGTTGCAGCATACGCCCAATTCACAGGTAAGCCAATTACCATTGATTTTGTCCGCGAAGCCCTAAAAGATATGCTGGCATTACAAGATAAAATGGTCACCATCGAAAATATTCAAAAAACCGTGGCAGAATATTATAAAATCAAAGTGTCTGACCTCACATCCAAGCGCAAATTTCGCTCTATTGCACGCCCACGCCAACTAGCAATGGCATTATGCAAAGAGTTAACCAACCGCAGCTTACCTGAAATCGGGAAGTCATTTGGCGATCGTGATCACACCACCGTATTACATGCGTGTCGGAAGATTGAAGAATTACGCGAAAAAGATAATAATATCCAAGAAGATTTTTCTAATTTAATTCGTACATTGTCTGCCTAAGGGGACACTATGCAATTTTCAATAAGCCGTGAAAATTTGATTAAACCATTACAACAAGTATGTGGCGTGTTAAACTCCCGTCCGCCAACAGCAGTATTGCATAATTTATTGTTGCAAATTGACGGGCAACGTTTAATCATGACGGGCACAGATTTAGAGGTCGAGCTCTCAACCCAATCACAACTACAACATGCCACGCAGGACGGCTTTTGCACCATTCCTGGCAAGAAATTTTTGGATATTTGCCGCAGCTTTCCCGACGACGCGCTCATCGACGTCCATTTTGAAGATGATCGTGCCGTTGTTCAATCTGGACGAAGCCGATTTACACTCTCTACCTTGCCAGCACAAGACTATCCAAGCCTAACCGATTGGCAAGCTGAAGTGGATTTTACAGTCCCTCAAGATACCTTAGTCCGTTTAATTGATGCCACCCAATTTTCAATGGCAAATCAGGATGCGCGTTATTTTTTAAACGGCATGAAATTTGAAACTGAGGGCAATTTACTGCGTACCATTGCAACTGACGGACACCGTCTTGCAGTATGTACCATTGCCTTGGAACAATCATTGCCAAATCATGCAGTGATCGTACCACGCAAAGGCGTATTAGAGCTTAAACGCCTACTCAATGAGCCTGATGATGTAGTGCGTATCCAAATTGGCACAAGTAATATTCGTGTGCAATTTGAACATACGGTATTTACCTCTAAATTGATTGATGGACGGTTCCCTGATTATCGTCGGGTATTACCACGCAATGCAGATCATATTATTGAAGCCGATTGGACGGCATTAAAGCAAGCTTTCACACGTGCTGCAATTTTGTCTAACGAACGAATGCACGGCGTACGCTTAACACTCTCAACCAATCAAATGGCGATTAACTCGAGCAATGCCGAAAAAGATGTGGTTGAAGAAGTTATTGACATTCAATACGATAACGAAGATATGGAAATTAGCTTTAATGTCAACTACTTACTGGATGTGTTAAATGCACTTAAATGCGATAAAGTGCGGTTTCGTTTCAGTGATGCCAATTCTAGCTGCCTACTAGAAGACTGCAACGATAGCTATGCTGAATATGTCATTATGCCAATGCGTTTATAATTATGGCTCTCTCAAGGCTGGTGATTAATCATTTCCGCAATTTACAAGCCGTTGATTTAGAATTAAATCACGGCTTTAACTTTATTGTGGGCAATAATGGCAGCGGCAAAACCAGCCTTTTGGAAGCCATTTATTATCTTGGACACGGTCGTTCATTTAAAAGTGCGGTCAGCCAACGCATTATTCATTATTATCAACCGCACTTTACACTTTTCGCTGATATTCACCAAGCCAACACCCATTGGTCAGTTGGGTTGCAAAAGTATCGGCAAGGGCAAACGCATGTTAAAATCAACGGTGAAGATGGCAATAAAATTGCTGATCTCGCCCAGCTTCTCCCGATTCAGATGATTTCCCCTGAAGGTTTAAGTTTGCTCAGTGATGGTCCAAGTTTTCGACGTGCCTTTTTAGATTGGGGACTATTCCACCAGCATCACCATTTTTTTGCCTTATGGAATCGCCTGCGTCGCCTGCTGCGTCAACGTAACGCTGCCCTTCTTCAGGCAAAATGTTACGCCGATCTCAGTGTATGGGACAACGAACTGATTCCGCTGGCATTGCAAATTAGCCAGTGGCGTGAAAATTATGCACAAACACTTGCTAACAATATTACACAAACGTGTCAACTTTTTTTACCCGAGCTCACTATTCAACAACGGTTTTATTATGGCTGGGATAACACGCACGATTTTGCTGATGTGCTAAAATCTGGTTTTATACGTGATAAACAACTGGGTTACACCTTTGCAGGCCCACAAAAAGCCGATTTACGCCTGAAAGTCAACGGTATTCCACTTGATGATGTACTTTCACGCGGACAATTAAAATTAATGATGTGTGCATTGCGCCTAGCCCAAGGCGAGCATTTAATGCAAAGTAAGCAGCGTCACTGTATTTTTCTCCTAGATGATTTCGCCTCTGAGCTTGATCAAAACAAGCGTGAATTACTTGCTCAACGCCTACAAGCCTGCCAATCACAAGTATTTATCAGTGCAATTCATTTAAATCAACTACAACAAATGCCCATAACACAAAGTGCGGTTTTCACGATAGAAAATGGCAATATTTCACAGCTCCGCTGACCTGATAACGCAATAAAATTCAAGATAGTGCGTGCTAAAAAGCACAAAATTTGCTATCATTTCTAAAATTTTCGCAGACAAAAATGAGCTTAAAAATTATGTCAGAAAACACACATTCAACTGCTTATGATTCCTCTAGCATTAAAGTCTTGAAAGGACTAGACGCTGTACGTAAACGCCCTGGCATGTACATTGGCGATACCGATGATGGCAGCGGCTTGCACCATATGGTTTTTGAGGTGGTGGATAATGCAATCGATGAAGCATTGGCTGGTTTTTGTCGCGATATTATCGTTACTATTCATACCGATAATTCGGTTTCCGTCCAAGATGACGGGCGTGGTATCCCTGTTGGCATTCATCCTGAAGAAGGAGTATCTGCTGCCGAAGTCATTATGACAGTACTGCATGCGGGTGGTAAATTCGATGATAATTCCTATAAAGTCTCTGGCGGATTGCACGGCGTGGGCGTATCTGTTGTCAACGCACTCTCAGACAAATTACAATTAACCATTCGCCGTGAAGGGAAAGTCCACGAGCAATTTTATAGTCTTGGTGTCCCACAAGCACCACTAGCAGTCATCGGTGAAACACAACAAACTGGTACAACAGTACGCTTTTGGCCAAGCCCAGCGACATTTACCAATATTGAATTTGAATATGAACTGCTCGCCAAACGTTTGCGTGAATTGTCATTTTTAAATTCCGGTGTCTCTATTAAATTAATCGACAAACGCAGTGACAAATCAGATCACTTCCACTATGAAGGCGGTATTCGTGCTTTTGTTGAATATTTAAACAAAAATAAAAATCCAATTCATAATCAACCGTTTTATTTCTCTATTGAAAAAGATGACGGCATCGGCGTAGAAGTCGCACTACAATGGAATGACGGCTTCCAAGAAAATCTCTATTGCTTTACCAATAATATTCCACAACGCGACGGCGGGACACACTTAGCAGGTTTTCGTGCCGCATTAACCCGTACGTTGAATAATTATATGGATGCAGAAGGTTTTAGTAAAAAATCCAAAGTCAGTGCCTCGGGTGATGATGCACGCGAAGGACTCGTGGCTGTCATTTCTGTCAAGGTACCTGATCCGAAATTTTCATCACAAACGAAAGATAAGCTAGTATCTTCTGAAGTGAAAGGTGCGGTTGAGTCAGCCATGGGTGAGCGACTGCAAACATACCTATTGGAAAATCCAACAGATGCCAAAATCATTGTAGGCAAAATTATTGATGCCGCACGCGCTCGTGAAGCTGCACGTAAGGCTCGGGAGATGACCCGTCGGAAAGGTGCACTTGATTTAGGTGGTCTTCCTGGTAAGTTAGCTGATTGTCAAGAACGCGACCCCGCACTCTCTGAACTATATATTGTGGAGGGAGATTCTGCAGGCGGCTCAGCAAAACAAGGGCGAAACCGTAAAAATCAGGCCATTCTCCCCCTTAAAGGGAAAATTCTTAACGTTGAAAAAGCCCGCTTTGACAAAATGCTCTCCTCTCAAGAAGTTGCAACACTTATCACCGCACTAGGATGTGGCATCGGGCGTGATGAATATAACCCAGAAAAATTACGCTACCATAAAATCATTATTATGACCGATGCGGATGTGGATGGTGCTCATATTCGTACACTGCTACTGACATTTTTCTATCGTCAAATGCCTGAGCTGATTGAAAAAGGTTATGTGTACATTGCACAGCCACCATTGTATAAGGTGAAAAAAGGTAAGCAAGAACAATATATTAAAGACGATGATGCCATGACAGAATATGAACTCGCGATCGCCCTTGATGGTGCGGGTTTATATGTTGCTGAAGGTGCGCCTGTTATGAATGGCTTAGCTCTGGAAAAACTCATAACTGAATACAATGGTGTACATAAAATGATTGCACGCCTTGCGCGCAATTATCCAACCGCACTTTTAGAAGAGCTCATCTATGCCCCAACACTTGATAACACGCTGCTCACAGATAAAGTGCGGTTACAACACTGGGCTGATAACATACTACAAAATTTACAACGTAAAGACGTGGGTGGAAATCATTATGCGATTAAATTGATGCATAATAGCGAGCGTAACATCAATGAAGTGGTGCTGACTGTTCGCACGCATGGTATCGATACAGACTACCATCTTGACTATCAATTTATCTCAGGTGCAGAATATCATCGTCTAACCGCACTTGGTGAACAATTGCGCGATCTATTACAAGATGATGCTTATGTTACACGCGGGGAGCGCAAACAAGCTGTTAAAAGCTTTGAGCAGGCTGTCGAATGGCTCGTGAAAGAATCACGACGTGGCTTGAGTGTGCAACGCTATAAAGGGCTTGGTGAAATGAATCCCGAACAGCTTTGGGAAACAACGATGGATCCAACTGCACGCCATATGTTACAAGTATCAATCAAAGATGCGGTAGCCGCCGATCAACTCTTCACCACACTCATGGGCGACGAAGTCGAACCTCGCCGCGAGTTCATCGAAAGCAACGCATTAAAAGCGAATGTGGATGTTTAACGATGTCTCAAATGTGGCATATTTCTTTAAATAAAATGATCGCTCTATTAGTGGTGTTGTTTTTTACAACATCACTGATCGGTTCTAAAGGGTACCAATATGCCGCCTCTATTCTGCTTTTGCTCGGTTTTTTTACATTTCCTCGGAATATTAAACAACACATGCAAAATACACAAAGTGCGGTTATTAAACTATTTAGTTTGTCCATCTTATTCTATTTTGGTACGTTTTTTTTCTCTTTGCTTATTCATAACGATAAACTCCGAGAACTTGACGCCGTATCGCGCGCCTTGTTATGTATTCCTCTTGTCTATTTATTGGTTAAATATCAATTAAAACAATCTACCGTTTTCCTGGCAATTATTTCAGGAGCTATTATTGCAGGCATGATTGCTTTTATTGACGCTTTTATATTATCCAAACCCGCAGCATTTAGCGATATGATGCAAATTCAAGGGGGAGGGATCAGCATGAGTCTAGGCGTGTTTTCACTATGTATTGGATTCTATTATTTGCAACAACACAAGCAAAAGATAGCCATAATAAGCTTTTTAGCTTCTATCTTAGGCATTAGTGCAAGCATTTTATCGACATCACGCGGAGCTTGGTTAGGATTACCCATTATTTTACCTATCATTTTTTACTATTATCGGCACTGTATCTCAAAGCGTTTTTATCTGATCACAATCATCTCGTTACTTATTGCAATTATAAGTATGTCACTAATGCCGCAATTCAAATTAGTTGAAAGGCTTGATAGTGCTAAAAATGAAATTCAAATTTATTTTGAACAGGGAAATGGCTCTACCTCAGTAGGTGCTCGCTTCGATATGTGGAAAGGTGCTCTATTCGCTATAAAAGAAAAGCCAATAACGGGCTGGGGAAAAGATGGAGCGAATAAAAAGCGTCAAGAGCAGGCTCAAGCGGGACTTATTAGCGACTATGCAGGACATTTTAACCAACCACACAATCAATATCTTGAAGCGACGATGGTGCGAGGTATAATCGGATTAATTGGTTTATTGGGCATTTTCATTGTCCCACTGATAATTTTCCTAAAAAAGACAAAAAATGCAATTCATACTAATGATATAAAATTAATTAGATTACTTGGCGTTATACACATTCTTGAAGTAATGAGCTATTGCTTGCCTCAGGGATTTTTAGTCCATCAATCGGGTACTTTATTTTATTTTATTACTTTGAGTATACTCGTATCGCTTTTAATTATTCATTTTCCGTCAAACGCTGATAAGCTAAATAATATACAAAACCAAGATATATTAAAAATGCTGACGGCTCAATAAATAAGCAACCGTAAGTTCATATCAAAAAAACCGCACTTTAAAGTGCGGTTTGCTAGTTTACTCCACGACAAAACAGGCAATTTTACTGCCATCTGCATGCGTGCGAAGAGGTGGTTTAGACTCAAAGCACTGCGGCTGTGCTAATCTGCAACGTCCACTGAAAGCACATCCTTTCGGTGGATTAAGTGGGCTTGGTAATTCTCCTTTCAGTTTAATCCGTTCTCTACGCTTTTCAGGAGAAAGCCGCGGTGTTGCGGAAAGTAACGCTTGTGTGTATGGATGGCGAGGATTCGAGAAAATCTGCTCCGCAGTCCCTTGCTCAACACAGCGTCCAAGATACATCACAATCACTTCATCAGCAATATGTTCAACAACCGATAAATCATGGGAAATAAAAATATAAGATAGACCAAGCTCAGTTTGCAAATCCATCATCAAGTTTAAAACTTGTGCACGCACTGATACATCAAGTGCCGAAACTGGTTCATCTGCTACGACAATATCTGGATTGAGCACTAAGCCACGCGCAATCGCAATCCGTTGACGTTGTCCCCCTGAAAACATATGTGGAAAACGATCATAGAACTCAGCACGAAGTCCAACTTTTGCCATAATCTCCAACACGCGTGCTTTCCGCTCTTGCGCAGAAAGGCGAGTATTGATCAATAACGGTTCTTCTAAAATTTTCCCCACTTTTTGTCGTGGATTTAATGACGCATATGGATTTTGGAATACAATTTGAATCTTCTCACGGCGGAGCTTTTTCACTTTGGTATCGTTTACCAAAAAATTTTGCCCATTATAATAAAGCTCACCTTCCGTCGGATTTTCAATCATCGTGAGTAATCGTGCAAGCGTTGATTTACCACAACCCGATTCCCCTACAACGGCAAGCGTTTTACCACGTTCAAGCGAAAACGAGACACCGTCTAATGCTTTCACTAATTTAGGAGGCGAAAATAAGCCTTTTTTTACTGGATAGTATTTTTTTAGATCAACACCTTGCAATAAAGTCGCTTGCTCAGTGGTTTGTGTTAATTGAACATCAGACATGAACCGGCTCTCCTTGCGTATTTAGCGGCGTGAAACATTTAACTCTTCTTTCCCCTATATGACGCATCTCAGGCTCTTTGGCACGACATTCGTCAGTGGCATAAGGACAGCGTGGATTCAATAGACAGCCTTGTGGTCGATCATATTTACCCGGCACAACGCCTGGCAATGAATGCAAACGTGATTTTCCTACCGCAAATTCTGGTAATGACTGTAAAAGTGCCTGAGTATATGGATGCATCGGTTGTGTAAAAATGTCTTTTGCCGTTCCCTCTTCCACGACTTGACCTGCATACATCACCAAAATTCGCTCAGCTGCTTCTGCGACTAATGCAAGATCATGTGTGATAAGCACCAGAGCCATATTCTCTTTTTTCTGTAATTCCAAAAGCAAATCAATAATTTGTGCTTGGATAGTCACATCAAGTGCGGTTGTTGGTTCATCAGCGATCAATAATTTCGGACGACATGCGATCGCCATAGCAATCATTACGCGTTGACTCATGCCCCCAGATAATTGATGAGGATATACTGCTAAGCGAGATTCAGGATCAGGGATACCCACTAACGTTAATAACTCTAATGCTCGCTCTCGTCGGCTTTGCTTTGTTCCTCCCTCATGTACTTTAAGTGCTTCCATAATTTGAAAGCCAACTGTATAAGCAGGATTAAGGCTAGTCATTGGATCTTGGAAAATCATTGCAATTTCTGCCCCGATCAACTCTCGCTTTTTCTCTGGACTAATTGAAAGTAGATCATTATCTACAAAATTCAATGAACGTGCCGACACTCTACCTGGGAAATCAATTAAGCCCATTACGGCTAAAGAACTAACTGATTTCCCCGAGCCTGACTCTCCTACAATACCAAGAACTTCGCCTTGTTTAATGTTATAACTAACACGATCGACTGCCTTAAATGGTGTTTTTTCATCACCAAAATGCACAGATAATTCGTTAACTTCAAGTAATGACATCATACACTCCAATTATTGTTTTAATTTTGGATCAAGTGCATCGCGCAAACCATCACCCATCAAGTTAAACGCTAATACAGTTAACAAAATAGCCAGCCCTGGAAAGGTTACCACCCACCACGCTCGTTGCACAAATTGTAATGCTTCCGCCAACATCGCACCCCACTCTGGTGTCGGAGGCTGTGCACCAATACCTAAAAATCCTAGCGCCGCCATATCTAGAATCGCATTCGAAAAACCAAGTGTAGTTTGCACAATCAAAGGTGCTAAACAATTTGGCAAGATAGTGATAAACATCAAACGTAATGAACTCGCACCAGCTACACGTGAAGCCGTAACATAATCACGATTGATCTCATTCAACACGGAGGCTCGCGTTAAGCGCACATAACTTGGCAAGGACACAAATGCTATGGCAAAAGAGGCGTTAATGAGCGATGGACCTAAGACAGCCACGATCGCAATAGCTAGTAATAAACTTGGCAACGCAAGCATAATATCAATGATGCGCATAATGATGACATCAACGATACCACCAAAATAGCCCGCTATCAGCCCCAAAATCACACCAAAAACCAGCGATAGCCCCACAACCAACAATCCAATGAAAAGCGATAAGCGTGCACCATAAATCAGACGAGAGAGAATATCCCGCCCAACGTCATCAGTACCCAAAATATAGCTCCAATTTCCTCCGTCAAGCCACGCTGGCGGTAGTAATAATGCGTCACGCGCTTGTACAATGGGATCATGTGGTGCGACAACATTAGCAAAGACACTAATAAGAAAAATAAAAACAATATAGCTCAAACCCACTACTGCACCTTTGCTATGGCTAAAGTGTTCCCAAAACTCAGCAATAGGACCTTTAGGTGCTGGTGCGGCTGATTTTGCCTCAATCACATTTTCTGACATAAATTTGTTGCTCACTCCAGATAAAATTATTTGCGATGGCTAATCCGTGGATTCAAAATACCATATAGCAAATCAACAAAAAGATTAACTAAAATAATGATGGTGGCGATAATTAGCACAGCACCTTGCACCACAGGATAATCACGCGCACGAATCGCTTCAATAACCCACTTTCCAATACCTGGCCATGCAAAAATCGTTTCAGTTAAAATCGCCCCTGACAGTAGCTGCCCGACGATTAGCCCAACAACAGTAACAACAGGAATTAACGCATTGCGCAAAGCGTGTACAATAATGACACGCATTTTTGATAATCCTTTTGCTCGTGCAGTACGAATATAATCTTCTCCGAGCACTTCCAACATAGATGAACGCGTCATCCGCGAAATTACCGCCAGTGGAATGGTACCAAGTACAATAGACGGCAGCACTAAATGGGAAAGTGCGGATGCAAAAGCACCTGATTCGCCTGATAACCAACTGTCCACCAACATAAAACCTGTCACATCATCTATCCAATATTCTGCCCCAATTCGCCCTGAAACTGGCGTTAAATCCAATTGTACAGACATCACCAGCATTAATAATAAGCCCCACCAAAAAATAGGCATAGAATAGCCCGTTAACGATACGGCCATGACGCTGTGATCAAATACCGAGCCACGTTTTACCGCAGCCAAAATCCCGATGGGAATACCGAGTAACACGGCGAATAAAATCGCACAGGTCGCCAATTCAATCGTTGCTGGAAAAAGGCTTAAAAATTCGTCAATAACAGGTTGGCTATTTTTAAATGAAACCCCTAAATCCCCGTGTAATAGGTCGGTTAAATAATTCAAATATTGTTGATATAACGGTAAGTCTAACCCCATCTGATGCAACATTTGCGCATGCATTTCAGGTGATAACCCACGTTCACCCATGCGAATTTCCACAGGATCACCTGGGATAAAATGAATCAACGCAAATGTAAATAATGTTATTCCAATAAAAGTAGGAATAATCATCAAAATACGTTTTAAAATAAATTGCAACATAGCTCGTTTTTCTCGAAATTTGTCATTGGTTAAAATAAAAATTAATGACAATGAAGAGGAAGAACCGCACTTTTACCATAAAAGTGCGGTTAAATTCAAATATTATTCTAATTCTACATAATAAAAGTTATGTAAGCCAAATGGATCGATCACATAATTTTTCACATTGCTGCGTAATGGCAAGAATGTTTTTGAGTGAGCGATGGTAATCCATGGGGCTTGCTCTTTGAAGATTTCTTGCGCTTGTTCGTAGAGCTTAGTCCGCTCTGCTTGGTCTGTCACCTGCACTGCTTTAGTGACTAACTCATTAAACGGCTGATAGCAGAATTTTGCATAGTTTGAACCTTGCTCTGCAGAAGCACAGCTTAATAATGTACCAAAGAAGTTATCAGGATCGCCATTATCTCCCGTCCAACCCATCAAGCCGGTTGGATCTTCTCCTTTTTTCATACGTTGGAGGTATTCACCCCACTCAAAACTGACAATTTTTGCTTTCACGCCAACGGCTGCCCAGTCAGCTTGAATAAGCTCAGCCATACGACGCGCATTCGGATTATATGGACGTGATACAGGCATTGCCCAAATTTCTGTATCAAAGCCTTTCTCAAAGCCCGCTTCTTTTAACAATGCCTTGGCTTTTTCCACATCATATGGATAATCTTTGATATTGTCGTTATAACTCCACATTGTTGGTGGAATTGGATTTTTCGCTTTATCTGCCGCGCCTAAAAATACAGCGTCAATAATCGCATCTTTATTGACCGCATAATTCAAGGCTTGACGCACTTTCACATTATCAAATGGGGCTTTTTGGGTATTGAATGACAAATACCCAATATTCAAGCCTGCCTCTTCCATCACGTTGATATTGCTTTCTTTTTTCATTTGCTCAATATCTGCAGGATTTGGATAAGGCATAATTTGACACTCGCCTTTTTGCAATTTGGCGTAGCGTACTGACGCATCTGGTGTAATCGCAAATACTAAGCGATCAATTTTAGAACGCCCTTTCCAATAGTCATCAAATGCTTTATAACGAATGGTCGCATCTTTTTTATAGCTAACAAACTCAAACGGCCCTGTGCCAATCGGATTATTATCAACTTTTTCAGGCGTACCTGCTTTCAGCATAGCATCTGCATATTCTTTTGACAAAATCGACGCAAAATCCATGCCTAAATTCGCCAAAAATGGGGCGTTAGGCTGTTTTAGGTGGAAACGTACCGTGTAATCATCGACTTTTTCAATATGGTCTAAAATATTTTGCATATCCATACCAACAAAATATTCATAGCCTAAATTAGACACATTATGGTATGGGTGTTTTTCGTTCATTTGACGCTCAAAAGAAAACACAACATCATCTGCATTCATATCGCGGCTTGGTTTGAAGTCTTTATTTGATTGGAATTTCACACCTTTGCGTAAATGGAACGTATATACTAAACCATCATCACTGATTTCCCAGCTTTCTGCCAGTGACGGTTGTACTTCTGTTGTACCGCGTTTAAATTCCGTCAAACGATTAAATATCGCCTGTCCGCTAGCATCAATGGATGCACCATCAGTCACTAATTGCGGGTTAAAAGAAGAAGGAGAGGCTTCCGAACAATAAACGAGTGTTTTATTCTCCGCATGGGCATTCATCGCCATTGCAAATGCAATCGCGGTTAAAGATAATGTGGTTAGTTTCTTCATTAATGCACTCCATATTTCAATCAAAAGAATCAAAGTTAGTCAATAAGCGTCAGGACTCCGCCCTCGCTTGCTTTCATTGATAACATTAATTTACTAATTTAACAATATACAAACAAAAGTAATTGTTAAAAATTGAAGGTTCGTCAAATTTTTTGCCTCCAAAACAGCGTTTTTATTAAAAACATACCGCACTTTTCATATAAAAACAACAAAGGAGGTCAAATAATCAAACAATAGCCAACCTTTATTTGGTTAATTTTTTGTTATATTTCAAAAAAAATGGCAGGGAAATCCTGCCATGATTAAAGTGCGGTCAATTAGTCCGCTAGGCGTGTACCATAAAGATAGGTATAGCCAAATGGGCTTTGTTTATAGTCACGCACGCGTAAACTCAACGGTGTTGACGTGATTGAGTGTGCAATTGGAATCCACGGTGCTTGCTCTTTTACAATCACTTGAGCTTGTTCATAGAGTTTTGCGCGTTTATCTTGTTCAAAAATCTTCGTTGCTTGCTCTAAGAGCTGATCGAACGGTTTATCACACCAGCGTGCGTAATTACTATAGCCTACGCTGGCGCAACTTAACAATGGTGTAAAGAAGTTATCAGGATCACCATTATCGCCTGACCAGCCATAAATACCCGCAGTCAATAACCCTTCTTTTGAGCGTTTAACATAATCGCCCCACTCATAACTGACCAGTTTAACCTTCACGCCAATTTTCGCCCAGTCGTTTTGCAAAATTTCTGCTAAGCGGCGTGGATTCGGGTTAGAGGCACGCACCACTGGTTGCACCCATAACTCACTTTCAAAGCCATCAGGATAGCCCGCTTCAGCGAGTAATTGTTTTGCCTTTTCGAGATCAAATGGATAATCTTTGATCTCATCATTATAGCTCCACACCGTCGGTGGCAGTGGGTTTTTCGCAGGCTTACCCGCACCTTGATAGACCACTTTAATGATCGATTCTTTATCAGTTGCATAATTTAATGCTTGGCGCACTTTTTGATTATCAAATGGTGCTTTTTCCACATTCATTGCTATATATGCAACATTCATGCCCTCTTTTTCGAGCATCTGGATTTTAGGATCACGCTTCATTTTTTCTAAATCCGCACTGTTCGGGAAATCCATCATATCGCATCGCCCTGTTTGCAATTTCGCATAACGTGCCGTGGCATCAGGCGTGATGCTGAAAATTAAACGTTTGATCGGAGCAACTTCACGCCAGTATGCTTCATTTGCGGCATAACGAATTGCTTGATCCAATTTGTATCCTTCAAAGACAAATGGACCGGTTCCGATTGGCTCACGATCAATCGTTTCAGGTTTACCTGCCTCCAGCATTTTGTCAGCGTACTCTTTGGAATAGATTGAGGCAAAATCCATCGCAATGGTGGATAAAAACGGAGAAAACGGATATTGCAGGGTAAATTTCACCGTATAATCATCGATTTTCTCAATGGATTTCAATAATTGCCCCATTTTCATGGCGTTAAAGTACGGATATGTCCCTTTAGAGACATTATGGTACGGATTATCTTCTTTCCATTGACGATTGAATGAGAACAACACATCATCAGCGTTAAAATCACGACTTGGTTTGAACACTTTATTTGAGTGGAACTTCACCCCTTTTCTGAGATGAAATGTGTATTCCAGCCCATCATCACTAATATCCCAACTTTCTGCCAACGCGGGCTCAAGATCTGTTGTACCTCGCACGAAACCTATCAAACGATCATAAACTTGCTGTGAACTGGCATTATACGAAATGCCATCCATTTCTAACGCAGGGCTAAAACCACCTGGCGCACGGCTGGTGCAGTTTATAAATGTATCTTTATCTAACGCCTGCGCACCTGTGCTAACAGCCACTAAAAGTGCGGTCAAAGAAAGAGTTGCTCTAAGTTTCATTATTCCTCCTTGGAATTCAGCAATGTGAATACATAGATTGTGTGAAACAAGATAACGTTAATCACGGCTATGTGAAAATACCGAATTGATATTGATTATAACTAAATGTTCTAACAATGTAATACAGCTTACCTTATTACGCAATAGCCGATGATTTCATCTTTTATTGATTCATATTTGCGCCATCGTCCCGTCTAAGACGTGAAATAATCCCTAATTGCACCACACTTAGCCCCGCCACAGTAAAAAATGTCGCTTGGAATGCGCCCAGCACCGCACTTTGCCCATAAAATGCAAGATAACCATTCAATACCACCGCCGCAAATGCAATGCCAAGACTTAATCCCACTTGTTGCGTAACACTTAAAAAGGTTGAGCCTTCGCTATTTTGGGCATCCGAAAATTCACTGATGGTTAATGTATTGGTGGCAGTAAATAAGGTTGACATCGCTATGCCATATAGCACTAATGGTATTACTATCCAATCTAGCGCAATGTGAGTATGCACTAATGCAAATAAAATCAGGCTCACCGCAAGTAATAGGGTAGCAAGCATCAGCACCATTCGATAGCCTAAACGCACTAATAATGGGCGCATTAATGGCTTAGATAAAATCGAACTCACAGCAATCGGCACCAGCAACCAGCCTGCCATCTGTGCAGAATAACCAAGGGCAACTTGCAGCATCAACGGCAGCAAAAACGGCACGCCTGAGCCGCACAATCGCAACATCATATTCACCTGTGTGCCGATAGCAAACGTGCGGTACCGAAATAACGAAAAGCCCAACAATGGCTTTTCTATCCGCATGGCATAAACATAATACACCATAAATAATATTAAACCGCTCCCTAGCACCACCACTGCCCAAAAAATGTCATAAGCATGTGAGGCTAGCATATCTAATCCAAACGTGATACCAACCAGTGCACTACCAAACAAAACGAATCCGCGCCAATCAAGACGTGCGACCACACTTTGCATATTCGGCATAAATCGCCCACTCAACCACAAGCCAAGCACGCCAATAGGAATATTAATGAGAAAAATCCAGTGCCATGTTGCATAGGTAACCAGCCACCCACCTAGCACAGGCCCCATAATCGGACCGATTAACCCCGCCATAACCATCATATTCCACACGCCCAATACATCACTGCGTGGCACGGATTTGATGATAGACAAGCGTGCTGTGGGCATTAATAATGCACCGCCTAAGCCTTGTAACACACGAGAGACAACCAGTATATTCAAATTCTGAGCCATCGCACAGCACACTGAGCCTAACATAAATAGCATAATGGCTAAACGAAACATTTTTAATGTGCCAAAACGATCCGCCAGCCAGCCACTCAACGGAATAAATAACGCCACGGTCAAGGCATAACTGATTACCGCCAGTTGCATTTGCAGCGGCGATTGCTGTAAATCTTGCGCAATGGCTGGCAACGCAGTGTTTAAAATTGTTGCATCAAGGGTTTGCATAAAAAGTGCGGTTGAAGCAACCCACGCTAAGCCACGATAATTTCGCTGCATAGGCTACCTCTGCGTTTTCGCCTGCCACCACGCCACGATGAAATCGGCAATGCCCTCAATGTCATTAAGGTCAAGCCAAAGGGCATTTTGCGTCGTCTCCCACACGCCATCACTGGCAATCGCTACCACATGTGCATCTTGTTCAGGAGGCGTTTTGTCTAAGGTGCGACGATGTACCATAATTTTATCAATAGGCTCATGCTTAAAGCCCTCCACCAAAATTAAATCGGATAACGTGCGGTCAAATTGTGCGGCTAATTGTGGAAGTGTAACGGGCTGCGCCGTTTCGGTCATGATCGCCCAGCGTTGATCGCACGTAACAGCCACTTGTTTAGCACCTGCTTGGGTCATACGAAAGCTATCTTTGCCAGGTTTGTCCGTTTGAATATGATGATGCGTGTGCTTGATCACGCTCACCCGTAGCTGCCGAGCCGCCAGTGCGGGTAAAAGTTTTTCTAACAGTGTGGTTTTACCGCTACCACTATAGCCACTAATACCTAACATCGGCAGGGCGGGTTGTGAAAACAGCAAAGTGCGGTCAAGTTCAGACAACTGTTCAGGGTAATTAATATTAGCAAAACTGCTCGCTTTATCCGAAAAATCAACCACCGTATAAGGATGACGCTGCATAAAATCACGCACTTTTCGCCCACCACCGAATAGATAATCTTGTAAATATGGAATTAACGTGCGACGCATTAATACAAAGGTAGGATGCTCACGTTCACCATCACTTACATAGGCAATATCAGCATGTTTTTGCTGTAATTGCGCATACAGTCGCATGCAGAGATCATCGGGTAAAAACGGTGCATCACAAGGCACAAATAACACATATTCAGATTGCGTGTGTAACAAGCCCGTCAGCATACCACTGAGTGGTCCAAGGAAGCCGTCCAGTTCGTCTTTTACCACAGGCAAACCACTTTGGGCATAGCGATCAAAATGGCGATTTGCATTAACCATCACCGACCGCACTTGCCCTTTTAGGCGTGCATACACCCATGAAAACAGCGGCTTTTGCTGCAATAATTGCAAACCTTTGTCTTCGCCTTGCATTCGTCTTGACAGACCGCCACAGAGAATTACAGCATCAATTGGGTCCATTTTTATCAATCTCTCTTTAGAAATGGTTCATACAATGGTATCATTCCCCCCATTGTTCACCAAATGATTATTCTAAGGCAATTTATGAAATGTCATCGCTTAAACGAAGTATTGGAATTGCTACAACCTTATTGGTCGCAAGATCCTGATTTACACCTAACACAAATCTTGCAAAAAATTGCCAATGAGGCTGGTTTTGATAAACCCGTTGCTGAGCTAACCGATGAAGTGATTATTTATCACCTCAAAATGGCAGGCACCGATAAGCATGAACCAATCCCAGGCATTAAAAAAGATTACGAAGACGATTTCAAAACCGCACTTTTAAAAGCACGTGGTATTCTTAATAATGATTGATCAAAATAATAAGGAAATTAAACGATGAAAAAATGGATCTTAATGGCATTCGCGTTTGTGTTTTCTCTCCCAAGTTTTGCGGCTGATTTCACGCCAGAGCAAGGAAAACAGTATGAAACTGTCAATCTCACGCGTAGTCCAAATAAGCAAGTGATTGAATTTTTCTCATTTTATTGCCCACACTGTGCGGCATTTCAGTTGGATTATCATATTCCGCAAAAAGTGCAAGCAGGCTTGCCTAGTGATGCACAATTTATCAAATACCACGTTAAATTTTTAGGTCGTCAATCAGAAAATTTAAGCCGTGCATGGGCATTTGCAAACGTATCAAATACGGCTGATAAAGTGGAAGACCCACTTTTTAAAGCAACCCAAGCAGGAAAAATCAACTCTATGGACGACATTCGTCAAGTATTTATTGACGCAGGCGTGAGTGCGGAAAGTTTTGATAGCGGCATTAACAGTTTTGCCGTTAATGGTTGGCTAAATCAACAAACTCAAACCTTTGAACAATACAAAGAAAATATTGAAGGCGTGCCCGCATTTTTTGTCAACGGCAACCACAAATTGCGTGTTGAAGGCTTTAAATTTGATTTAAGTGATGCACAAGGCATTAACCAATTTGCAGACCATTATGCACAAAGTGTGCTGTATTTGTTAAATCACTAACCGCACTTTAACGTTTCGAACCCACTACTTGGTGGGTTTCTTTTTGCCCTTGAAATTCTGATTTTAAGCCTCATATGTTATTGCGTTATGTTTTTAATAGAAGGATAAACTATGAGTCAAAATCAAGAAACACGTGGATTTCAATCAGAAGTCAAACAGTTACTGCAATTGATGATCCACTCGCTTTATTCCAACAAAGAAATCTTTTTGCGTGAACTTATCTCCAATGCCTCAGATGCTGCGGATAAACTGCGTTTTAAAGCATTAAGTGCACCTGAACTGTATGAAGGCGATGGTGAACTTCGGGTGCGGATCAGTGCGGATAAAGACAAAGGTACCCTGACGATCAGCGATAATGGTATCGGTATGAATCGTGAGCAGATAATTGATAATCTCGGCACCATTGCCAAATCAGGCACCAAAGCCTTTTTAAGTGAATTAGGTGCGGATCAAGCCAAAGATTCCAACCTAATTGGTCAATTTGGGGTTGGCTTTTATTCTGCGTTTATTGTGGCTGACAAAGTCAGTGTAAAAAGCCGTATGGCTGGTGAAAGTGCGGTTCAAGGTGTGCTGTGGGAGTCCAACGGCGAAGGGGAATATAGCGTAGCAGATATTGAAAAAACTGAACGCGGTACAGAAATTACCCTGCATTTGCGTGAAGATGAAAAAGAATTCTTAGACGCTTGGCGGTTGCGTGAAATTATCGGGAAATACTCTGATCACATTGACTTACCAGTAGAGTTATTAGTGCCAGAATTTGACGATGAAGGCAAAGAAACAGGCGTAAAATGGGAAAAAGTGAATAAAGCTCAAGCCCTTTGGACACGCAACAAAGCGGATATTTCAGAGGAAGAATACAAAGAATTTTATAAACATTTATCGCACGACTTCAATGATCCTCTCCGTTGGGCACACAATCGTGTAGAAGGCAAACAAGAATACACCAGCCTGTTGTATCTGCCAGAAAAAGCCCCTTGGGATCTATTTAATCGTGAATACAAGCATGGCTTAAAATTGTATGTGCAACGCGTATTTATTATGGACGATGCAGAACAATTTATGCCAAATTATCTGCGGTTTATCAAAGGGTTAGTTGATTCAAATGACTTACCACTGAATGTTTCTCGTGAAATTTTGCAAGATAACAAAGTTACTCAAGCCTTACGAAAAGCCCTCACTAAACGTGCCTTAGGTATGATTGAAAAACTCAGCCAAGACGCAGAAAAATACAGCGGATTTTGGAAAGAATTTGGTCTTGTTCTAAAAGAAGGGGTAGCAGAAGATTTTGCGAATAAAGAAACTATCGCAAAATTATTACGCTTTGCTAGCACTCAGACTGACTCCAGCGAACAGAATGTTTCCCTTGATGACTACATCGCACGCATGAAAGAAGGGCAAAAAGCCATTTACTATCTCACTGCCGACAGCTATATTGCCGCGAAAAACAGCCCGCACTTAGAACTCTTTAATAAAAAAGGGATCGAGGTGTTGTTGTTATCTGATCGGATCGATGAGTTTATGTTAGGCTATTTGACCGAATTTGATGGCAAACCACTGCAATCCATCACAAAATCCGATTTAGATCTTGGGGATTTAGCCGATAAAGCAGAAGAAGCTGAACAAAAAGCGAAAGATGAAGAATTTGCCTCTTTCATTGAACGCGTGAAAAGCTATTTAGGTGATCGTGTCAAAGATGTGCGCCTAACCCATCGCTTAAGCGACAGTCCTGCACTTGTCTCAACGGATAACGATCAAATGACCACACAAATGGCAAAACTGTTTGCTGCAGCAGGTCAAACCGTACCCGATGTGAAATACACCTTTGAGTTGAATCCTGAGCATAGCTTAGTCAAACGCACAGCAGATATGAGTGATGAAACCGAATTTGCCGAGTGGATTGAATTATTGCTTGATCAGGCTCTACTTTCAGAGCGTGGCGCACTCGAAAATCCAGCGGCATTTATTAAACGAATGAACAAATTACTCGCTTAGTTTGCAAAACACAAAGTGCGGTCATTTGACCGCACTTTTTTATACCCCAATTTAAAGTTTTAACTGTTGCACCACTTTTTTCGCCTTTGCCAAAAACGCTTTACGCTCTTTCGCTGGCAGACCTGCATTATTTCCTGGTAATTTCACCGTCATAGGATTAACAGGACGATCATTGATATGAAACTCATAATGTAAGTGCGGTCCAGTGGAACGCCCCGTGTTTCCTGAGAGCGCAATGCGTTGCCCACGCTTAATTTGCTGCCCTGGTTTCACTAAGGTACGGCTTAAATGCATATAGACTGTTTTATAATTTCGCCCGTGTTGTAACACCAAATAACGCCCAGCGCCGCGTGCTTGATATGCCACTTTTACCACTTGACCATCCGCTGGGGCAATTATCGGCGTACCTATTGGCACCGAGAAATCCACACCTTTATGTGGCGACACACGTTTTGTAATCGGGTGGCGGCGATAAGGATTAAATGGCGATGAAATCCGCGGTTGACGCGTTAATGGATAACGTGCAAAGCCACGCCCAAGTGTTTCCCCATTCACATTAAAATACGCCCCATTCGCTGCTTGAATGGCATAATAACTTTTACCATTGTGCAACACGTGAATGGCATCAACCTTGCCTTGCCCTGTTAATTTATCCCCTAAATACTCGCGAGTCATCAAAATGGCAAACTTATCCCCTTTGTGCAATTCCCGCATTTTGACCTGCCACTGAAGTGCATTAGATAACAGTTTGATTTGGCGTAATGATAGCCCTTTACGATTAAGACTACTCGAAAAGCTGCCTGAAATTTCGCCTTTGATGACTTCCGTTTTCCACACGCTTTTCTTTTCTAAAATTTGCCGTTTAAACGTGCCATCACTTTGCCGCTGGAAAATTTGCTCTTGCCTATCTGACACCAGCCAGTTGATGTAATCAACCTGATCATTTTTATCTAAAATCCAATAAAACTGTTGCCCTGCTTTTAACTTTTTAAGCTCAGGATATTGTTTAATCAAGGCATTGGCCACATCAGGGGATTGGCCTGATTGTTCTAAAATATCCTGTAAGGTTTCTCCTCCAACTACCGTTTCGCTAAACTGATTATTGATCCGCCATGCTTGGTCTGCGGCATCAATTAACGTATCAATCGCATTTTGTGCCTCTTCTGGCAAGAAATCGGTATCCTCTGTTGAGGTTTGCGAACCTGGCTCAACCTCATCATCTTTATCCTCACTCAAGCCATCGTCTAAATCTTCTGCCTCTTGCGCTTGGCCTGCTGTTTGCGCCTGCTCGCTGACCGCACTTTCTTCATTATGCTGCGCTAACGCATCCGCTGGAGAAGACTCCTCTGATTGCGACTGGACATTTTCAGGATGATTTTGCACGGTTTTCGGCACAAGATCATCTGTTGCAACATATTCTGTTGGCTGATGGGGGTTAACCGCACTTTCATTATGAGGAAAAAGAGAGGGATAGAGAAAATAAAGTGCCACAGCCCATAGTAAAACAAACAACGCCACAAAAGCAATTTTGCGGTTACGTTGTCGGCGTTTACGATCTCGGGCTAAAATAACGTTTTTCACTGCATATTCTCTTAAAAATTCACCGCTATTTTACGGTAAAGTCGTGCCAGTGCCTAATCAAAGATAGAGTTATGACAGCAAATAAATGCGAAAAGTTCGTCAAATCGACACAATTGTTGATTTATCACCCAATAGTGGCGAAAGAATAAACACACATATTGTCTGTGGTCTAAAAATCCGCTATTCTTCACTTTTTATAAAAAGGCAAAGTGCGGTGACAATACAACCCTCCCCTTTAATTGAGCTTGATGATATTACGGTGAATGTTGGTGAAAAAACCATTTTAAGCCACATTAATCTCACTCTTTTTCCCAATACGGTCACCACGATTGTAGGCCCCAATGGTGGTGGCAAATCCACGTTATTGAAAGTGTTGCTTAAACTTATGTCACCAAGCTCTGGGCAGGTAAAACATGCCGTGGGGTTACGCATTGGTTATGTGCCTCAAAAAATTCATTTAGATCCAACATTGCCTATCACTGTGAAAAAATTTCTCTCGCTTAATCGCTTTTGTCATAAAAATGCACGGGATGAGATTTTAACTGAACTGAAAATTACCCACCTGAAACATCAAAGTATGCATAAGCTCTCTGGTGGCGAAATGCAACGTGTGCTGCTTGCTCGCGCGTTGCTAAATCGTCCAACGTTATTGGTGTTAGACGAACCCGTACAAGGTGTGGATATTACAGGGCAAGCCGAGCTGTATCAGCTCATTAATCAAAGTAAATCAAAATTTAATTGCGCAGTGTTAATGGTATCGCACGATTTACATATTGTGATGGCAAATACCGATCATGTGCTTTGTATTAATCAGCATTTATGCTGTGCAGGCACGCCACAAGCGGTCTCAGAACACCCGCAGTTTATTCACTATTTTGGTGATCAATTTACACAAACCTTTGCGCTTTATACGCATCATCACAACCACAAACACAATCTTCACGGCGATGTTTGCTGTGCGCATAATCAGCCAGCCAACACCGATGTGATATGCCAACATAAGGACTAATGCAATGTTTGATATTTTATTTCCCGCATGGTTATGTGGCATGGTACTTTCTACCATTACTGCCCCATTAGGATCTTTTGTGGTATGGCGCAAAATGTCTTATTTTGGCGATACACTTTCCCATGCCTCACTATTAGGTGTGGCATTGGGGTTATTTTTCTCGCTTAATCCTTATGTTGCTGTGGTTATTATGGTATTACTTATTGCTATTGCGCTGGTTTGGCTTGAAAATCATACTACATTTTCGCTTGATACCATTCTGGGTACTATTGCACACAGTGCACTTTCTCTCGGGGTGGTTGCGATTGCTTTAATGCATAATGTGCGCGTGGACTTAATGTCTTACCTTTTTGGGGATATTCTCTCGGTCGATTACGCTGATCTCATTTGGGTTGGCTCAGGTGCATTGGTGGTGCTTAGCGTGCTATGCTGGCAATGGAAAGCATTCCTCTCCAGCACTATCAGCCCAGAGTTAGCCCAAGTGGAAGGCATAAATGTCAAACGTGCCCGCTTATTCATTGTGCTAATAACCGCACTGACTATCGCACTAAGTATGAAATTTGTTGGCGCATTAATTATCACTTCATTGTTGATCATTCCTGCCGCCACGGCACGGCGCTTTGCCCAAACCCCCGAGCAAATGGCGTTCATTGCCTTTGTCATTAGTATGCTTGATATAACCTTAGGACTTATGCTCTCTGCCTTTTACGACACGCCCGCAGGTCCATCTATTGTGATCGGGGCTGCAACGCTGTTTGCACTGTCACTCTTCAAACGCCAAGCGTAACCGCACTTTATTTTACTTTGCGTATAAAAAAAGCCTGCAATTTGCAGGCTTTTTGTCTGTTAACTCAGTGCTTTTTCTGCTCACTGAGATACTGTGCATAATCTGCGGCAATATGTTCTGCTTCTGTGGCGTAGAAATCAGGTGCCTCATAGTCTTTAGGCAAATCATCTAGTGATTTTAGCGGCTTTTTACCTTCAGCTTTAAAGCGCGCATTAAGTGCCGCCAAACGACGTGCATCATCTTGATCATTTTCTTCCTTACGTTCTTTTAAATTTAACGAGAGGAATTTACGCTCTGCACGCGCTTTTTGGATCGCCAACTCTTTATTCAACTCAATAAATTCACGCTCTTGTGCCATCCGCTTTTCATGTCGAGGAATAAGGTACTCAACCGCACTTTTATCACTTGGCAATGCCGTATAATTTGCTGCTGGAATTTTATCCCAAGGTAGTGCGTTATCTTCACTGCTTTCCCCATTTTCTTGGGTATCAATCCGCTCAGGGAATGTAATTTCAGGTTCAACGCCTTTAATTTGCGTACTGCCGCCGTTAATACGATAAAATTTCTGGATAGTGTATTGAATAAATCCAAGCGGTAACTCATTCACGTCATACACAAAATTAAGTGGCCGGCTTTGCTGTACCGTGCCTTTACCGAACGTTTTTTGCCCCAAAATCAACGCTCGATGATAATCCTGCATGGCAGCCGCAAAAATTTCACTCGCAGAGGCACTATAACGGTTAATCATCACCACCAACGGGCCGCCATACACTTGGGTACTATCAGGATCTTGATGAATACGAATACGATTATAGGCATCACGCACCTGTACAATTGGACCATCTGAGATAAAGAGCCCACTCATACCCACTGCTTCAGTCAGTGCGCCACCACCATTATTACGCAGATCTATGACCAATGCCGCAATTTTCTTTTTCTCTGCATCGAGTAACAATTTACGCACATCGTCAGTCAAACCGATATAAAAACTTTTAATTTTGATGACACCAATATTTTTGCCATCAATTTTATTAATTTCCAGTTTTGCTGCATTATCTTCTATGCGAATTTTATCGCGGACAAGGGTGACAATTTTGGTACGACCACCTTTCGCAGGCTGAATTTCCAACCGCACTTTTGTGCCTTTTTTGCCCTTAATTTTATCGACCACATCATCAAGACGCCAGCCAATCACATCTTCAATTTCGCCTTTGGCTTGCCCTACACCGAGAATCTTATCGCCCGGGGCAATCTTTTTACTCTTCTCAGCAGGCGCACCTGGCACCAGTGAACGAATGACCGTTTCATCATCTTCTGATTGCAAGGTCGCACCAATGCCTTCAAGGGATAAATTCATATCCTCCGTAAAACTTTTTGCACTGCGTGGCGAAAGATAACTCGTATGCGGGTCAATTTCACGGGCAAACGCATTCAAAAAGAGTTGTGAAATATCATCTGCTTTGGTTTGTGTTAAACGCTTAATCGCTAAGTTATAGCGTTTAGTCAGGCGTTTTTTTATCTCTGACCATTTTTTATTTTTCAGTCGCTCAGAAATGACGTCATTTTTAAAGCGTTGCAACCATAATTTATCAAGTTCCGCTTCATCTTTCGGCCATGTTGTCATTTTAGAACGATCAATCTCAATTTGATCACTGCCATTCAAGTCAGGTTCTTTATCCAGTAGCGACAACATATATTTATAACGCTCATAACGACGCTGTGCCATTAATTGATACGCATGTCGTGCTAAGGTTAGGTCACCATTATAGAGCCCTTGCGTCAGTTGCTCATCTGCCTGTTGGCGTAACTTATCCACATCGCTTTGTAAAAACGTATTATGGCTAAAATCCAAGAAATTTAGATAACGGGTAAAAATTTTCTCTGCAAACGCATCATCTAATGTAAATTTGCGATAGTGTGATTGCGTAAGGCGAGCCGTTACACGCTTAGCTGCAATCGACTGGCTTTCACCCATTTCAGGCATTTTAATTTGCTCATACTTGATCGACGGCTTAAGCGCAACACTTGCCTGAGAAAAAGCAAAAAAAGAAACTAACAATAGGGCACTTAACCCATGTAGTTTTTTCAATTTCATTACGACTACCTTGTCATGACTTTTCAAACGTTTTATAACAAAACACCGCACTTTATGATAATTCAAGTGCGATGTTAATGTGTAAAATTAAGCACGATATAAATGCGCAAATGGCACGTTTAATGTAATGCCGCCATTTAACTGCACTTTGGCGGAATCTTTCATTACATCTAACACCACCGCTGCATTAATTTTCTCTGCTACTTTCACTTTTACTGCATCGCCTTTTTGCAACGCGTTTGCATCCACTGCACTGAGGTTGACCTGCGTTTTTGCTGGCTTACGCATAACCTGAGGGCGTGCTTTTTTCACCGGTTTGACCGCACTTTTACCTTTTCGTTCATCTTTTTTGTTGGCGTTTTGTTTCGCGCGTCGCTCTGCAAGCCGTGCTTTGGCTTGTTTTAGCTCAGCTTGGGCGTGATCAATATGTTCTTGCTCAAGCTCACCTGCATCATTGCCATCTAAATCCACACGCACCGCACCGACTTTACAGCCATAGAGATAACGCCAGCTAGAAGTGTAATGACGCAGTGCATGGCGAATTTGGGTTTTGCTTACCGTTTCATCTCCCTCAAGGGCGGCAGCGAGATCTTGAAAAATCCCAATTTTGAGTGGACGCGCTTCCCCTTCTAGCGTAAAGCAACGTGGAAATTTTTCATTAAGATACGCCAACACGGCTTTTTGATTAGCAAATTTAGAATGGGTTTCCGCTTCACCTTGTGGCTTAGCATTTGCTTGTGCATTTTGAATTTCGTCAGACATTACGGCTTCCTGTGCAATGGTCGAAAATAAATTTTTTCATGAATAAAAGGACAAATATAGTGCAATAGTCTAGCCTAAATTAGGCTTGAATGACAATATAAAGTGGCGTTTTCCCGCATAAACCGCACTTTTATATTCAACATAGTCATTAAAACAAGTTTATATTATACTACAGCCCAACTATATTAAGGGAGATAAAGCCATTAGCGCACGATTTTACCGAACCGAAAATGACCACCTATTGCGTTGCGAAGAGTGCAATCTGTTGGTGGATATTCCCCGCTTACACGGCAAACAAAGTGCGGATTGCCCTCGTTGCGGTCATTTGCTGCGTTCTGGTAGCCGCTGGAGTTTAAATCGCTGTGCCATTATTGCGCTCTCTATTCTGATTTTAATGCCGTTTGCATTTACCTTTCCCTTATTGAGCATTGACTTACTCGGCGTACCTATTCACGCATCAGTGTGGGGAGGGGCATGGAATATTGCTGTCAACGGAGATATTTACACGGGGTTTATGGTGCTATTGTGTGCCATTATTATGCCGCTCTGCTTCGCCACGTTAGTGCTGTTTTTATGGCTTGCTAAGCGTTTTGCCCACCGCCCTCGTAATTTGCTATTAATGTTGGGCTATATCAAACCGTGGGTTATGCTTGATGTGTATCTTGTCAGCCTAGGTGTGGCAGCGTTTAAAGTGCGTGAATATGCCGATTTGCATATTGATATTTATTTTACTGCGTTTGTGTTCACCGCACTTTTGACAACATTGTTATTTATCAAGCTAAACCCGCTTGCGTTATGGCATGAATTCTACCCGCACTTTCACTATCCAGACAATAAAAGTGCGGTTCGTGATACGATTCGCCAATGTCATTGCTGTGAATTTGCATTTGAAGCACATTTAGGGGTTAAAGACACTCGGGGGCGTTTGTATTGCCCTCGCTGCGAATCGCTACTGGATATTAATGAGAAAATAAAACTACAACGCACATGGGCGGCTTTAATTGCTGGGATTATTATGCTTATTCCTGCCAATTTACTGCCTATTTCCTTTATTTATCTCAATGGCGTTGCCAGTGGCGATACGCTGATATCAGGCGTATGGTCATTTTTGCAATCAGGTAGCTATTTTGTTGCCTTTGTCGTTTTCACCGCCAGTATTTTTGTGCCATTTAGTAAAGTCTTTGCCTTAATTTATCTCTTGATCAGTGCTCATCAGCGCAATGCTAGCCATATTCATTTTAAAATGAAAGTATTGCATTTTGTGCATTTCGTTGGACGTTGGTCTATGCTAGATTTATTTGTATTATCATTAATGATGTCGTTGGTTGCCCGTGGACAAATCATTAACTTTTCAGTAGGACCTGCTGCCTTTTATTTTGGGGCAGCGGTATTTCTAACAATGATTGCCGCCGAACAATTTGATAGCCGAATTTTGTGGAAAATATATGACAGACAACAACCTTAACCCTAAACATGCTGATATGCAGCAACAAGACAAACCGCACAATGCAACGATTCGTCGTTTGCGTAGCATTTCACCATTTTGGTTGCTTCCGATTGTCGCCCTCTTGATTGGTATTGCACTTTTTGCTCGCATTCTTGATGAGCGTGGTGAAAGTATTACCATTTATTTCACCAACGGCGCAGGTATCACGGCAAATAAGACTCCTATTCGCTATCAAGGTTTGCAAATTGGTCTGGTCAAAAAAGTGCGGTTCACTGATGACTTAAAACAAATTGAAGTAACCGCAAATATTGACACAGAGGCCAAAACCATTTTGCGTGAAAATACCAAATTTTGGCTGGTGCAACCGAGTGCTTCCCTTGCGGGTGTGTCTGGTTTGGACGCATTGGTCTCTGGTAATTACATTACCCTCTCACCTGGTGATGGCGAAAGTGCCGACGAGTTTGTTGCAGAATCAGAAGGCCCCATGGCACAACTTGATCAAGGCGATATTTTAATTCATCTCCTTGCTGATAGTTTAGGCTCAATTTCATCAGGTGCGTCCGTTTATTACCGAAAAATCCCTGTCGGTACTATTGCTGATTACCGTTTTTTGCAAGACAAGCAAAAAGTGGAAATTGATGTTGTCATTCAAAAACCCTATGTCCATTTAGTAAAAGAAAATTCTCGTTTTTGGAACAGCTCTGGCATTCAAGCAGATGTTAGTCTCTCAGGCATTAATTTGAATATGGATAGCCTCACTTCGATGATGATGGGCGGAATCTCATTTGATTCTCCTCAAGATTCAACATCCGTCGAAACAGGGGCTACCTTTACGCTTTACGCCGATCAAAAAGCGGCACAGCGTGGCATTATTGTGAATGTGCAAATCCCTAATATTCCCGGGCTTAAAGCCAATACAACACCTGTGTATTATCAAAACTTTAAAGTCGGATCTTTATTAACACTGGATAGCAATACGAGCGACAAGCCAAGCCACTATGTCGCGGGGCAATTATTGCTTAATCAAAATATGAAATCACTACTCAAAAGCTCCACTAAAATTGTGCTTAATGAAAACTCGCTCAGTTCTGACAGTTTTAGTAGCCTAGATAAACTCCTCTCTGGTCCGTCATTTACCCTGATACAAGGTGAAGGAGGCGATGAGCAAGACAGCTTCAAGGTGCTCACCCAATCTGAGCTACTATTAAGTCTGCCTAATACGCTCGTTCTCAATTTAAAATCGGCGGAAACATACAACATTAATGTAGGGCAAGGCGTTTATTACAACGGCATTCGCATTGGCGAAATTGCCAAACGTGATGTGTCTGTCGAAGGGGTTGAATTTCAGCTTGCAATCGCTGAAGAATATCGCCATTTAATTCATGCTAACAGCAAATTTGTTGCGGCCTCTAACCTTGATGTTAAAATTGGTGTTGATGGCATTGAATTCAATGCTGCCTCGCCTGAAAAATGGCTACAAGGTGGCATTCGGATTGTGGCGATGCCCGAGGGTAAAGGACAAGGAGATCCGCTTAAAACGTATCCGCTCTATAAAGATATAACGGATGCCAATGCGGGTATTGATAGCGGCAATTTAAAGCCAACAATCACACTCAAAGCACAACAATTATCAGGCATTGATAAAGGTTCTGTGGTACTTTATAAACAATTTCCCGTCGGGCATATATTGCAAGTTCGTCCAACGCAAAGTGCATTTGATGTTGATGTCTTTATTAACACTCCTTACCGCACTTTACTGACTAAACGCAGTAAGTTTTGGATCAATAGTGCAGCAAAAGTGGATCTTTCCCCTAATGGCGTGAGCGTACAAGCCAGCCCTATTATGCGAACCTTAAAAGGGGCTATTAGCTTTGATAATATCGGCTCTGCCACACAATCCAATACATTATTTAATAACGAAACGGCCGCACAATCGGCAGGCAATGAACTCATTTTTCACGCCCAAGATGCCAAAAATCTCAGTGTAGGTATGCCTGTGCGCTATAAAGGGTTAACCATCGGTGAATTGAGTGCCTTAACATTAGACAGTAAAAATAACCGCATTCAAGCACGGGCATTAATTCAAGGACAATATTATGCCCTTATCAGCAAAAAAGGGAGCAGCTTTAATGTGGTATCCCCTGAAATTTCCGCAGGGGCTATCGAAAATATCGACAGCCTCCTACAACCTTATATTGATGTACAAATAGGGCAAGGGGCTAGCACCAAAACCTTTGCACTTCAGCAAAAACAAAGTATTGCAACCAAATTTACCACAGGCTTGCCGTTGATTTTAGAAACCACCAGTGCATTCAACCTGTCAGAAGGCTCTCCAGTGCAATACCGTGGCGTTGAAGTGGGCATTGTGAAAAAAATGCGCCTTAGCCAACTGGGTGATCGCGTATTGGTCGATGTTATTATTGGCAATCAATATAAACATCTCGTGCGTAATAATTCCCAATTTTGGATTTCATCAGGGTATAGTTTTGATGTCGGCTTAAAAGGTTTTGCATTTGAAACAGGCAGTATGCAACAATTCTTAAAAGGCGGTATTACATTCGGCACTCCATCAGGGCAGATTGTGCAACCAATGGCAAAACCAAATCAGCGTTTTTTGTTGCAACAACAATTACCTGATAACGCCAAATACTGGAATCAAGGTGCCGCCCAATAATACTTTCTCTAAAGTGCGGTCAACCGCACTTTAGGCTTGCGTTACCAATTTCACCAAAATTTGTACCGATGTCTGCATGCCTTGTAAGCTCATGATTTCGTTTACCGTGCCAAAATTAAAGCCTCCAATGGATAAACTCGGGCAGGCAATATCGAATCTTGACAAATACGCCCCGATTGGCGTGGTATACATACAATGGGGAGCAAACGCCACACCCACCTGAGAGACCGCACTTTTTACCAACTCTATCGCTAAAGGTGCTTGCTGCACACATGCTGCCATATTGTCAATCTCATGTGAAAAAGTAGCGATGACATTCAGACCCGCCGAACGTGTATGCTCAACAGCACGGTGAACCGCACTTTTAATTGTATTCAATGCCGTTTTATCCTGTGCAGAGAGCCGATAACGCATTTTCACTTGCTGCGTATTGCCTTGCAGTTCAAGTAAGGTTAAGCCATGTGGGATGTGGGTAGAAAAATGGTGTTGTAATACACAACCGTATTCCAACACATTGCCGTCATCATTACCTGTGAGCTGTAGTGCAAGATTTTGTGTATTCATATTCTCCACTGCAAGCCGCCCAATGCCTTCGGCTTGCACACTATAAAGCACATCACAGTAAAATTGATTAAAAAACGTTGCAGAAAGTTGTGCGGCATTATCAGGGACAAACGCAACACGAAGATGACAATGACGCTCGGTTTGCGTCTGTAAATGAGCAAGTGCGGTCATTACGAGAGCAATGGCAGCTTTGCTTTCCGCCCCTAAGCCGTGTTTACCATCCCCGATGATTAACGTATGCTCGTGTAATTGATGCAAAAAGGGAAACTGCACGGGGCTTATATAGCGTTTTCCATCACCCAATGCAATATCGCCCCCACGATAGCACGGGATAATTTCAGGCGTTACCCCTTTTGTGCTCAACTCAGATGATGTCGCCAAATTCACCAGCCACCCCATCGTTGGCTTATTCTCACCCGTTGCAGGTAAAACCGCACTTAGTACACCGTCGTCATTCAGGGTTATTTCCGCCATGCCCAGTGAATGCAGCTCGGCTTCCAAAGAGACGGCAAGCGCACGTTGTCCCGCATTGCTCGGGGATGTTTGGCGACGGCTTTTCGTCTGGCAATCAAATGTTAAATAACGAAAAAAACGCGTTAATAATGGATCGTTCACAGTAGTCCTCAATGATCAATTCTTATTTATTATAAAATGCGGTGCAAACAGCCATTATGATTTATGACAAAGTTTGTGCAACTCATACAAAAATCTTACCAAGAGCTTGCGCTTACGCACAATTTAGACAATCAATGCTTGAGTTTATATAGTGGCAGCGGTATGTTATAATTCTATTTTATTTACACAAGAGAACGCATATGAACATTATCTTACTTGGTGCACCGGGTGCAGGCAAAGGCACTCAAGCTCAATTCATTATGAATGAATACCACATTCCCCAAATTTCTACTGGCGATATGCTACGTGCCGCAATTAAAGCCGGTAGCGATCTTGGCAAGCAAGCGAAAGTGTTAATGGATGCCGGCAAATTGGTGCCTGATGATCTCATTATTGCTTTAGTCAAAGAGCGAGTGGCGCAAGATGATGCTAAAAATGGCTTTTTGCTTGACGGCTTTCCACGCACGATCCCGCAAGCTGACGCATTAAAAGAAGCCAATATTAAAATTGATTATGTTTTAGAGTTTGATGTCGCTGACGAGGTTATTGTGGAACGCATGAGTGGGCGACGCGTACATCAACCTTCTGGGCGTGTGTATCATGTGATATATAATCCGCCTAAAGTTGAGGGAAAAGATGATATAACAGGTGAAGAATTGATTATCCGCGCCGACGACAAACCAGAAACCGTGCTTGATCGCCTAAAAATCTATCACAATACTACCAAACCGCTGGTGGAGTACTATCAGCAAGAAGCGCACGATGGTAATACCCAATACTTCCGCCTTGATGGCACACAACGGGTGGAAGATGTGAGCAACGAACTCAAAAAAATTCTTGGCAAATAACAAAGTGCGGTCAAGAATCTAGCAAAAAGCCCAGTTGTAACTATTTTTCCAAACGGTTACAACTGGGCTTTTATCATAATGGTTACCGTATCGCCCTTTACGCTGATAACTCCCTTTGCCTTTTTTCTCTTTCTTGACTCTCACACGAAAGAGTTTGTCGGTCACTAATGCTTTAAGTGCATTGTCAGTGATGACACCACGTTGATGCTCGTATACATCGTTTTGTTTCTTTCTACTCATCATTATCTCCTTGGTTAAATTGCTCTCATTATACGCATTTTAGCCTTTTACACAAATTGGCGCGCTGTTACAACATTCATGTTTTCTTGAAATTTACTCAACTGCTCTTCATTTCCATACAAAATGGTAATCATAGATGCTATTACTTTCTGTTTACTTGCCAAAGGACTGTCAATCATCTTGCTCCCAACACCCTCAAACGCTCATCCATAGGTGAAAATGATTTTTCAGCTGCTGGCGTGAGGATATGACCAAACGGCATTTGTGCGATGAGCTTCCACTACGCGGGAATGTCAAACTCGTGCGCCACTTCGCTATCAATCAGAGGATTGTAATGCTGAAGATTGGCGCCGATGCCAAGTGCGGTCAGCTCAAGCCATAGGACGTATTGGTGCATGGCTGAGGTGTGTTGCGACCAATTCGGCATCCCGTCGGCGTATAAAGCAAAGGCTTTCTGCACTGCCTCAATCGCCGCTTGATCTTCATAAAAAAGCACGGTGCCAGCCGCCGCGCACAAGCTGTCCATGCGTTGTTTAATGCGTGCAAAGTCTGCCGTTGGGGCAAGCTGCATGAGTTGCGCTTGAGTGATATCCCACAGTTTGTGATGATGCTCATCAAACAAGATAACAAGGCGTGTGGTCTGCGAATTAAATGCAGACGGCGTATTAAGCAAGGTGCGCTTGGCAACATCAATCACCGTTTGCGGCGAAACTGATAAGGCTTTACCCAAAGCGTAGATAGAACGGCGCTCGCTGATAATCTGCTGTAAGTGTGCTGAATGGTTTGTCATCATTTTATCCTTATTTATCTGATTGATCATCATTGACTTGAATGAGAGAGCATTTTCCCACCCCACGTTACCCACGCCACGTCCAGTGCGATCAACACGGCACCTAATAGCAGGCTTTCAGGTGGTGCTTCCCCTTGTAGCAACACGGCAACTGGCACGCCGACAACCGTGTCTACTCATCAGATAAGCCAACGGTATCAAATATTAATATTTGGAATTAAGAATTGGATAATCCTTATAAACAGAATGGCTCATATATGCAGTAAAAAAAATAATGAAAAATATTTGATAAAGTGGCTGATAAAGAATATAATGCACATCAATCTATTTGCATTTATCAATCTACTGCATAAAAAACAGTGTTTTTATTCTCAATCACCCAAAATAGGAAGGTGAGTCGTGAAAACCGTACTTCTCAAACATTTAGCCCAACTTTATACGGGGTTTACTATCCGGGAATCCATTGATTATCTCGAATATGGCGAAGTCAATGCGGTGCAAATTAAAGATTTGCCCAAAGATTCGCATCAGATTGATACGGCGCTTTTAACCGGTATTGAGTGGAAATATGATTCCAAGCCACAGTTTTTACCGCATAACGCTATTTTATTGGTTGCGCGCGGTGAACCAACTGCTTATCTTTTTTCAGGCAGCATTGAAGATAAAGTCGTGGCAAGCAACCCATTTATTGTCATTAATTTAGTCAATGAAGAATTATTACCGGAATATCTAGTTTGGTATCTCAACCACTCAATGACGGCAAAAAACTATTTCTCATCGGCTTCGCGTGGGAGCTCATTTCAAATCATTACGCTTGCCGTTGTGAAAGAATTACCCGTCAACATACCGCCACTTGCCGTTCAGCAACACATTATCGGGCAGCATTCACAAGCCTTAGCCGAACAAAAATGCTTTGAGCGGCTGATTCAATTGCGTCAGGAATATAACGCCGCCATGGCAGAACACCTTTTAAACGCAAACTAAGGAATGAACATGAACATGAATATTAAAAACACCCCATATCATCCGCATCACAGCACACTGGTTTCTATTTTATGGAATATTGCTAACGGCTTGCGCGGCCCTTACCGTCCGCCACAGTATCGCCGCGTGATGTTGCCGCTGATTGTGTTGGCGCGCTTTGATGCGATTTTGAGTCCGCACACCGATGCGATGAAAGTCCTATTTGATGAAGAACAAAAGAAACCAGAAAAAAAACGTTTGCCGCGCGTATTGCTGGATAAAAAACTCACCCATATTGTAGGAGAAGCGCGTAAACAAACGCTTTACAACACCAGTGGATTTAACCTTGCCCGTTTGCTTGATGACCCTGATCATATTCGAATTAATCTGATTAAATATATTGGTGGTTTTTCAGCGAAAGCCAAAGATATTTTTGATAAATTTAAGTTTGAAGAAGAAATTGACAAACTCGATGAGGCCAACCGCTTATTTAAAATTCTGCAAACCTTTGTCGGTGACTTACAAACGCAAGGACTGACTTTATCACCGGATGCAATTTCTAATACCCAAATGGGCTATTTATTTGAAGAACTGATTCGTAAATTTAACGAACAAGCCAACGAAGAAGCAGGCGATCACTTCACCCCGCGTGAAGTCATCGGCCTGATGGTTAATATCGCTTTTGCCGAAGATCATCAAGAGTTGAAAAAAGCCGGTGTATACCGCACGATTTACGACCCAACCTGCGGCACAGGCGGAATGCTTTCTGAATCTGAAAAAGAGCTTAAAAGCTTTAATCAGGCGATTAGCCTGGGTTTATACGGACAAGAATATAATGCTGAAGCGTATGCCATTTGTTGTGCTGATTTGCTGATTAAAGACGAGCCAGCCGAACACATTATTTTTGGTGATACCTTGGGAATACAAAACGCAAAAGATAAAAATAATGGCTTTATCGCTTGTGATGGTCATATTGGTAAACGTTTCGACTATATGTTTGCTAATCCGCCTTATGGGGTGGAGTGGAAAATTCAAGAAAATTACATCAAAAAAGAATATAAAGACCAAGGATTTCAAGGGCGTTTTGGTGCAGGTCTACCGCGTATTAACGATGGTTCTCTGCTTTTCTTACAACACATGCTCAGCAAAATGAAACAACCTGAAACAGATGAACAAGGCTCACGCATTGCCGTTGTCTTCAATGGCTCACCGCTCTTTACCGGCGATGCAGGAAGCGGTGAAAGTAATATCCGCCGTTATGTGATTGAAAACGATTTACTCGAAGCTGTTATCGCACTGCCCGACCAAATGTTTTATAACACCGGCATTTATACTTATATCTGGGTATTATCCAATAAAAAAAGTGCCAAACGACAAGGGAAAGTCCAGCTGATTAATGCGACACAGTATTTTCAAAAAATGCAAAAATCACTCGGCAACAAACGTAATGAATTATCCGAACAACACATCGCTGACATCACTCAGCTTTATACCGACTTTAAAGAAACCAAAGACAGTAAAATTTTCAATAATCAAGATTTTGCTTATTTAAAAGTGATTGTCGAACGACCATTGCGACTAAACTTTCAAGCAAGCCGTGAGCGTATTGACAAACTCTGGGAACAAACCGCTTTTAATAATCTGACTAAAAGTAAAAAAATTAAAGATGAGGCTCAAATTAAAGCCGATGAAGCAAAAGGTAAAGCACAGCAAGAAGCCATTATTCAAGCATTAAACGGCATGGAAGATACCCTTTATAAAAATCGCGATGCCTTTTTAAAAGTGCTCAATCCAGTATTAAAAAAATTGGATTTCAGTATTGGTGCACCGCTAAAAAAAGCCATTTTAGAAGCCCTAAGTGAACGGGATTCTGATGCGGATATCTGCTTGGATAACAAAGGCAATAAAGAAGCTGATCCGCAGTTGCGTGATAGTGAATTGGTGCCGATGCCGTCTGAAATAGCGTTTCCACTTAGTTTGGGTTATGACAACGAAACCAATCTAGATGAATTATTGACTGCACTTCGTCCAACCGTGTCCGCTTATATGCAGGCAGAAGTTTTACCGCATGTGCCTGATGCGTGGGTAGATGAGAGCAAAACCAAACTTGGCTATGAAATTCCGATTAACCGTCATTTTTATGAATACGAACCACCACGCGATCTCGCCGTCATCAAAGCCGAAATTGTCGCGCTAGAGCGAGAAATTATGCAGATGCTAGGAAACTTGCAATAATTATATGATTTGTAGGATGGGAAAAACCCTACCTACCGCGATTAATGAAATAAAAAATGAACAGATACGACACATACAAAGATAGCGGTATTCCGTGGCTGGGAGAAGTGCCAAGCCATTGGAATATGATAAAGAATAAATATATTCTTGAATTTTCAAAAGGATTGACTATTACCAGAGAGCATTTAACTGAAAATGGTATTCCATGTGTAAATTATGGTGAAATTCACTCTAAATATGGGTTTGAGGTAAATCCTGCCAAGCATCTTTTAAAATGTGTTCCTGAAGAGTATCTGATAAACCATCAAAATGCTTTACTTAAAAATGGAGATTTCATTTTTGCTGATACATCAGAAGATATTAAAGGTTCAGGTAATTTTACTCATTTAAATAGTGAGTTACCTGTCTTTGCTGGTTATCATACAATTATTGCACGCCCAAATTCAAAAGTGGTTTTCCCAAAATTTTTGGCTTACGTATTTGATAGTAATAATTATCGCAATCAAATTAGAGCTAGAGTTAAAGGAGTGAAAGTTTTTAGCATTACACAAGCATTTCTAAAAAATACTTTTGTTTGGCTTCCCCCTCTAACCGAACAAACCGCCATCGCTGACTACTTAGATACTAAACTAGATGAAATTGATACCTTAATTGATAAACAGCAAATCTTGTTAGAAAAACTTGCTGAGCAACGTAGCGCCATTATCACTCAAGCCGTTACCAAAGGCTTAAACCCCAACGCTCCAATGAAAGCGAGCGGTGTGGAATGGCTGGGCGACGTGCCTGAGCATTGGGAATCTTGGAAAATCACTCACTCAATTAATTTGATAGGAAGTGGAACAACTCCTAAAAGCGATAATGAAGAATACTATAATGGAAATATTCTTTGGGTAACTACATCAGAATTAAGAGAAAATGTTATTTTTGATACTAAGCAAAAAGTAACTACTAGTGCTATAAAAGATTATTCTGCATTAAAAATCTATCCTAAAAATAGTGTAGCTATTGCTATGTATGGGGCTACTATTGGAAGATTAGGAATATTAGGTAAAAACGCAACTTTTAATCAAGCATGTTGTGTATTTGAAAATTCAGAAACTCTACATTATAAATTTTTATTTTATTGGTTATGGTATAGAAGACCAATTTTAGTTTCTTTATCGAATGGTGGTGGACAACCTAATTTAAGCCAAGATGATTTAAGAAAACTGAAATTACCATTACCAAACTATGAAGAACAAACCGCCATCGCTGACTACCTAGACCAAGAAACCGCCAAAATTGACCGCTTATGTGAAACGGTGAATCAAACCATAGGCCGTCTGAAAGAATACCGCAGCGCGTTGATTACGCAGGTGGTTACAGGGAAAATTAAGGTGGTATGAGGAATAAAAATGAATGATCTTATTATCTATAATACAGATGACGGTAAAAGTAAGATATCACTTCTGGTGCGGGAAAATGAAGTTTGGCTAACTCAAAGTCAGCTTGCAGAACTTTTTGCCACCTCTGTGCAAAATATATCTGAACATATTAAAAATATTATTAAAGACAGTGAATTAAATGAAAATTAAGTTATCAAGGATTCTTTGATAACTGCCGATGATGGCAAGCAATAGAGCAAGATTTGCGTGAATTAGAAGCATTGGAAAATAGTTTGAGCCAAAGGAGTTAACTGATGCACACCGAATATGATTTTGAAAATGAAATTGAACAGAGTTTATTGACTGAAGGTGGCTATTTACAAGGGCAGGCACGATCTTATGATAAGTCAACCGCACTTTTTCCTGATGATGTGGTGGCATTTATTCAGACCACTCAACCAAAATTGTGGACGCGCTTGGAGATGTTGTTTAAAGAACAAGCACAAGATGAGTTACTCAAAGCATTAAATCAGGAATTGAATATTAAAGGCTGCCTGAAAGTATTGCGTGAGGGTTTTCGCGTGGCAAACCGTACGGCAAAAATGGCTTATTTTGCACCAAATTCCCGGCTAAATGATACGTCGCAGGCGCAATATGACGCGAATAGGGTGAAAATTATCCGCCAAGTGATTACGGAATTTAATGAGCGCATTGATATGGTGATTGCGGTCAACGGTATTCCTGTGAGCACTATTGAGCTGAAAAATGAGTTGTCGGCAACACGCTGGAATGTTCAAGATGCAATGATGCAATATCGTAAGGAACGCAATCCTCAGGGCAAGTTATTTGAATTTAAAAAACGGACGTTGGTGCATTTTGCCGTTGATACCAATGAAGTCTATATGACCACGAAATTAGATGGCGATGGAACCTATTTCTTACCATTTAACCGCGGTTTTAATGATGGCAAAGGTAATCCGCCTGTTGAAGGCGATGTGAAAACCGCGTATTTGTGGCGGGACATTTTGCAAAAAGATAGCCTGATGGCGTTGCTTGGGCGTTTTCTGCATCTAAAGCACGAAGAACACAAAGTGCGGTTAGACGCGGGCTTTCGCTATATCACCACGGAAACGATGATTTTTCCGCGCTTTCATCAGCTGGATGCGGTGAGAAAGTTAGTCAGCCACGCTAAACAACACGGGGCGGGAAAAAATTATTTAATTCAGCATTCAGCAGGATCAGGTAAATCAAATACGATTGCGTGGTTAGCGCATCACTTATCTTCTTTGCATAACGCGGATGATGAAAAAATCTTTCATTCCGTGATTATTGTGACCGATCGTGTGGTATTAGACAGGCAATTGCAAGAAACGGTCGCTCAATTTGAGCAGACTGATGGTGTGGTGAAAAAAATTGATAAAGATACGCATCAGCTCACTGCCGCGATTGCTGCCAATACTCCGATTATCATTACCACTATTCAGAAATTCCCTTATGTGATGCATAGTATCCAAACTAAGGCAAAACACGGCGAACAGATGGTATTGGATACTGAGGGTAAACGCTTTGCAGTCATCGTGGATGAAGCACACAGCTCGCAAAGTGGCGAAACAGCAAGCGAATTACGCCGGGTATTAAATACAAGCGGTATTGAAGCAGCGATTGCGGCAGAGTTTATGGGTTTAGACGAAGAGCCTGAAGACATTGAAACGCAAAAACAGATGTTGCGTGAACAGTTTAAACGCAAGCGTCAGGATAATTTGAGCTTTTTTGCATTTACGGCAACACCAAAATGGAAAACACTGGCGTTATTTGATGAGCCAAATGAATACGGCACAACGCCTTTTCACAGCTACACCATGAAACAGGCGATTGAAGAAGGCTTTATTTTAGATGTATTAGCCAATTACACGACTTATAAACAATACTTTCGCTTATTACGAACAGCAGATGAACATATAGAATTACCAAAACATAAAGCCAAAAAAGCCTTACTGCGCTTTGTGAATTTGCATCCCAGTGTGATTAGCCAAAAAGTCGAAATTATTATTGAGCATTTTTATACGGTTACTCGTCATAAAATTGGTGGCAAGGCTAAAGCAATGGTGGTGACCGGTTCACGAGAACACGCCGTGCATTATAAATTGGCATTTGATGAATATATTGCCGAAAAAGGCTATCAAGGCATCAAATCATTGGTGGCATTTTCAGGCAAAGTGATTTTACCCGAACAAAGCGAAAAAGAATACACAGAACCTAGCATGAATGGTGGCATCAAAGAAACTGAATTGCCTGAGCAATTTGACAGTAATAACTATCAGGTGCTTTTAGTTGCAGATAAATACCAAACAGGCTTTGATCAACCACTTCTGCATACCATGTTTGTGGATAAAGTCCTATCAGGTGTCCAAGCAGTGCAAACGCTTTCTCGCTTAAACCGTACGGCAAAAGGCAAAGAAGATACATTTGTCTTAGACTTTGTGAATACGCCTGAAGAGATTTATGCAGCATTTAAGCCTTATTATCAACGTACAGAATTGGGTGATATTCCTGATGATGATAAGTTAGCTAGCTTAGGTAATACATTAGATGAATGGAATATCTATTCACAAAATGACATTGATGATTTTGCTGAGGTGTGGTTTAGCAGACGGACTACACCAACAAACGGCGAGCATAAAAAGCTCAATGCTATTATTGATAGAGCAGTAAACAAATATCTCTATCTTTCAGATAATAAAGAACACAACGAAGCGCAACAAAAACTGTTTAAAAGCCAACTACAAAGCTATTTAAATTTGTATTTATTTGTCTCACAAATTTTGCCTTATGCCGATTCCATTCATGAAAAACGTTATATCTATTTGAAATCGCTAATGATGAAACTGCCGCGCGGTACTCAAAGTGAAAAACTGGATTTATCAAAAATGGCAGTTTTGCAATATTATCGTTTGCAACAGATCAGCGAAGGCTCCATTCATTTAAATGAGGGTGATGCCAACGCGCTCAAAGGTTCCACCGATGTCGGAACAGGGCAAGCAAACCTCACGGAAGAATTGGATAAACTCATTCAAGATTTAAACGATTCCTTTACTACAGAATTTACGATTGCTGATTTACTATTTTTTGAATCTATTGAAAAGTTTGCTCAAGAAAATCCGGATATTATGGCTGCTGCTACTAATAATCCGCTAGCCTCTTTTATGGATTATTTTAATGAAAGAATGGATGATTTATGTATCAATTTATTCGAAAAGTTTGGCGAAAGCGCAACAAAAATCTTAAATAATCCGCAGATTAAAAGAAAAGTCAGTCAGAGACTAGCGAAAATAATTTATAAGCAGGTACATTCTGCAGCTAAATCAACTCAGCTATAGCAAATAAATTTATAACTTAATCATAATTCTATATTTGAAGAACTGCGGCGAAACGGGTAAGGCGTTACCTAAAGCGTAGATAGAACGGCGCTCGCGGGTAATCTGCTGTAAATGTGCTGAATAAGTTGTCATCATTTTATCCTTATCTATCTGATTGATCATTATTGATTTGAATGAGAGTGTTAATGATCATGCAAAA